>NZ_SSWO01000002.1:0-699033 GCF_004803625.1 Burkholderia sp. LS-044 | reverse complement strand
GTTCAGGCGCCGACCTTCGACTCTGCGTAACGGTTAAAGCGAAGAAAGAAACGCAGCAAAACCAACCTTAGAACCGGACATCTCTAAATGGCTGGAAGGTGGACATCTGAATCCGGGTATGACATGTATTGTAGCGGCTAGATTGAAATGTCCGCTTTCGGGCCGCGTAAGCTGTTCGACCTCCGCTCACCATCTAGCCGGTAAACGCAATCGCACACGGCCGCCTGTCCAATTCCCGCAAGTATCCAGAGGCCGTTACTGGCCGTTTTATTGACCTTGCTGCAAACATGTACAGTGGACGTGACCCGGAACACCGCGGCGATCGTCCAACATCGCCCCCGGGTTTCCCCGCATACGCAAAGAAGATTCGCCATGTCCAATGCTTCCTTGCCGATCGAGCCGACCCAGCTCCGTCGATACCGCTATTTCGAGTCGGTCGATATCGACGACACGCGGGAACGGATCGCCGCGGTGCTGCAGCCGCATCGACTCATCCCAGGCAGCTCGCGCGGCGGCTATTCCGCGTACATGGACTACGTGCGGATCGACAGTGTCGGGTTCGGCACGATCGGTTACGACGTCGCGATGGGCGTCGATGCCGGCGAAATCGAGGATTACTATCTCGCGATCCTGAGCCTCGGCGGCTATGCGGACGTGAGCGTCGGCGGCCGGCGCATGATCGTCGGGCCGGCGCAGGGTGTCATCGTGAGCCCGGCCAGCCATTTCGGTGCCACGTTCTCTCGCGACTGCGAGCAGTTCTTCGTGCGCGTCGACAAGCACGCGATCCTGTCTCACACCGGCTACGACCATCTGCAGATCGAGCCGGTGCTCGACCTTTCCCGCTCCGAACTCTTGCCGTGGCTGATGCAGTTGCGCGTCATGACATCGTCGCCGGAGACCGTCGCGCTCGCGCAGCGCGACCGCCGCATCGCGCTCGAATTCGAGCGGCTCGTGATCTCGCTCCTGCTCGCCGGCCAGCCGCATCACTGCCAGGCGCGATCCGGCGGAACGGCGCTCGTGCCGCGCACGGTCAAGCGCGCGGAAGCCTATATCGCCGAGCACGCGTGCGAGCCGATCACGCTAGCCGATATCGCGCTGGCGGCCGGCGTGCCCGTGCGCACGCTGCTCGACGGGTTTCAACGCTTTTCGCGCGGCAGCCCGATGCAGCTGGTCCGCGAGCGTCGTCTCGAACACGCACGCGACCGATTGCGGCAAGGCCGCGACACCGATCGCGTGGCCGACGTGGCGCTCTGTTGCGGCTTCGCGAATCTGGGCCGATTCGCCGCCCTGTACCGCGAAACGTTCGGAGAATCGCCGTCGGATACGTTGCGGCGCGCGCGCCAGTCCGCCGCCTGAGCGGAAATTCTGCGCGCGCCGGACAGGCGCTGCGATCGCCGGATATTCTCGGCACATTCGCCCGCATACAGTGGACTCCTCTGAATTCAACGGAGCCGCTGGATGTCCCTGCTCAGAATCCGCGTCGAGCGCATCGATGCACTGACGCCCGCAATCCGCCGATTGCATCTCGTCGCCGCCGATGGCGGCCCGCTACCCGGGTTCGCCGCCGGCGCGCACATCGGCGTGCACGTGCCGCTCTCCCCTCGTTCGCGACGGCGCGCGTATTCGCTCGTGAACGCCGGCGGCAGCGCCGATTCGATTGACCGTTACGAAATCGCGGTGCTGCGCGAAGCAGCCGGAAGCGGCGGTTCGCAGTGGATGCACGCCTGTGCGCCCGGCGACGAATTCGACATCGATCCGCCCCGGAACGATTTTCCGCTCGTCGCGGACGCACGCCGGCACTTGCTCGTGGCCGGCGGCATCGGCATTACGCCGATTCTCGCAATGGCGCGCGAACTGACGAGCAGCGGGCGGCGGTTCACGCTGCACTACGCCGCGCGCGACGCGATGTCGATGGCCTATCGCGACGAGGTCGCCACGCTACCGGGTGCGACATGCTGGTTCGACGACGGCGAACCGTCGCGCGGCCTGCCGCTGGCCGACGCGATCGGCGCGCCCGAGAGCGGTACGCATCTGTACGTGTGCGGCCCCGCCGGGCTCATCGAGGCGACGCTCGCGGCCGCGCGGCATCTCGGCTGGGGCGACGACGCGCTGCATTGCGAACGCTTTGCCGCGCCGATCGCGACGGTGGAAGACGCCACGGTCGAAGTGCGTCTCGCCGGTACGGGGCACGTGCTGAACGTGCCACCCGGCACGTCGATTCTCGACGCGATGATCGAAGCCGGCCTCGATCCGCTCTACGACTGCCGGCGCGGCGATTGCGGCGTGTGCGCGGTGCGCTTGCTCGACGGCGACCCCGATCACCGCGACATCTGCCTGAGCGACGACGACCACGCGAGCGGCGCGTTCTGTCCATGCGTGTCGCGCGCGCATGGCGCGCATCTCGTGCTGGATCTTTGACCCTTCCCTTCGAGGTACTCCCATGAGCGTTACCAACGAGACACTGGCCGGGCTGGTGCGCCCCGACAGCGTGCACAAGCGCCTCTATACCGATCCGGTGATCTTCGCGCTGGAAATGGAGCGGATCTACGGCCGCGCGTGGATCTACGTCGGCCACGAGAGCCAGGTCAAGACGGCCGGCGACTATCACACGACGCGTATCGGCGACCAGGACGTCGTGATGGTGCGCGCATCCGACGGCACGATCCACGTGATCTACAACCGGTGTCCGCACAAGGGGGCGAAAGTCGTACCCGACGGCGACGGCTCGGTCGGGAAGTTCTTCCGGTGTCCATATCATGCATGGACGTTCAGGCACGACGGCACGCACCTGTCTGCGCCGCTGCGCAACGGCCTGCAGAACACCTGCTTCGACCCGAAGCATCCGGATTTCTCGATGCGCCGCGTCGCGCGCGTGGACAGCTATCGCGGCTTCGTATTCGCCAGCCAGAGCAACGATGGCCCGGATCTGCGGACGTTCCTGAACGGCGTCGTGTCGTCGATCGACAACCTGTGCGACCGCTCCCCGGTCGGCGAGGTCGAAGTCACGGGGGGGGTGTTCCGCGTCCTGCAGCGCTCGAACTGGAAAGTGTTCTACGAGAACCTGCATGACACGATGCATGCGCCGGTCACCCACGAATCGTCGGTGGTGTCGGCCCGCGCGCAGGCCGCGGAGATGGGCGCGATGCCGTTCGAGCTGCTCATCATGGACGGGAACGGCGAGCCGTATGAATTCTGGGAAAAACTGGAATTGCGCGCGTACGCATACGGCCACGGCTACATGGAAGGTATTTTCGACCCGGCGGCTGCCGAACGCGATTCGGTGTCGAGCGCGCATTTCGCGGTGCTCGCGGAGGTTTACGGCGAAGAACGCGCACGCCGGATTCTCGGCATGAACCGCCACAATACCGTGATCTACGGCAGCGGTTCCCCGCATACGGTGTTTCAGCAGTTCCGCGTGATTCGTCCGATTGCGGTGGACCGGACGCTGGTCGAAATCCAGCTGTTTCGCCTGAAAGGCGCGCCCGATGCCGTGTTCGACCGCGCGTTGACCTACGCGAACGTGATCAATTCGCCGTCGTCGAACGTGATGCCCGACGACGTCGAAGTCTACGCGCGCTGCCAGGAAGGCAACCAGACCCGCGGCGGCGAGTGGGTGAGCATGCATCGCTACGCGGGCACGGATCGCGCGACGGACGACGGCTTCGTGTCGATCAACGGCACCAGCGAATTGCCGATGCGCAACCAGTTCGCCGCGTGGAAACGCTTCATGGTCGACGAGGCCGCCCCAACGGCGCGCACGCGCGAAGGAGACGCCTGATGCTGCACGATCCGGCTTTCGATCTGTCGACCGTCGTGGTCGACGCCCCTGCCCTCGCCTTCGACGCCGCGCTGCACGCGCAGGCGGCACAGTTCCTGTTTCGCGAGGCGCGGCTGCTCGACACGCGCGCATTCGACGCTTGGCTCGACACGTGGACGCCCGACGGGATGTACTGGCTGCCACACGAGCCGGGCCAAGCCAATCCGCGCGACCATATCTCGCTCTTCTGGGAGGATGCGACGCTGCGCGAAGTGCGCGCGGCCCGCGTGACGAACCGGCGCAACTGGTCGCAGCAGCCGACGACGCGCACCGCGCGCGTCGTCGGCAACGTGATCGTCGACGGCCGCGATGCGGCCGGCCGGCTGGTGGTCCACTCGACACAGATCGTCAACGAATGGCGGATCGGGCAGCGCACGCTCGCCGGGCTCGTCACGCACAAGCTCGATACGAGCGGCCCGGACTGGAAGATCTATCTGAAGCGCGTCGATCTCATCAACTCGACCGATGCGCTCGCGAACCTGGAGGTATTCGTGTGAACGCCGCATCGCTGCCGATACCGCTTGCGCGCACCGCCGTAATCGCGCTGCATTACCAGAACGACGTGCTCGACCCGCGCGGCAAGATTCGCGTCGGCTTCGACGCGGATCAACCCGACCGCGCGGTGGTGCTCGACGCGGCCCGCGCGCTGATCACCAGCGCGCGCGGGCTCGGCTTGCCGATTGCGCATGTCCGCATCGCCTTCCGCGAGGATTACGCGGACTTGCCGCGCAATGCGCCGATTTTCGTGCGCACGGCCGAGCTCGGCGCGCTGCGCGACGGCAGCTGGGGCGCGCAGTTTTACCCGACGCTCGAACCCGATCCGGCGCGCGCGCTCGACCATGTCATCCATCATCAATGTACGAGCGGCTTCATCGGTACGCCGCTGGAACGGATCCTCGCGGCGCACGACGTGCGTCACCTGATCGTCGCAGGCGTCGCCACGCATTCGACCGTTGAAATGACTGTCCGCCATGCCGCCGATCTCGGCTATCGCGTGACCGTCGCGGCTGATGCCTGCGCGTGCGCGGATCGTCGACAGCACGATGCATCGATAGAGTCGATGCGCTTGATCGCGGGCATTTCCAGTGTGGCCGAGTTGTTCGGCCGCGCGGCGCAAACGGAGGGCGCATGAACGTTTCGCCTTCTCCCGAATCGTCCTCGCAGACGAGTCCGGCCAGCCCGCGCGCGCGTCTCGCGGGCAAGGTCGCGATCGTCACCGGCGCGACGCAAGGGCTCGGCGCCGACATTGTGCGCGCCCTCGCGAACGAAGGCGTTGGCGTGTTGATCGCCGGGCTCGATGTCGATGCGGGACACGCGCTGGCCGCGTCGATCGGCGCATCGGCGCACTTTGCACGCACCGACGTCACCGACGACGCACAACTCGACAGCGCGATCGCGACCGCCCTTACCGTCTTCGGCGGCCTCGACATCGTCGTGAACAATGCGTGCAGCTACGACGACGCAGGCCTCGCGTCGACGCGCGAACAATGGTCGCGCCTGCTCGACGTCAATCTCGTGTCGGCGGCGATCCTGGCGCAGAAAGCCGCGCCGCATCTGCGGCGACGCGGCGTGATCGTCAACCTCGGCAGCGTGGGCGGCAAGTTCGGAGCGGCCGGGCGCGCGCTGTATCCGGCGTCGAAGGCAGCGTTGCTGCAGCTGACGCGCAACCTCGCCGTGGATCTGGCGCCGCGCGACCTGCGGGCAATCAGCGTATCGCCGGCCTGGACGTGGTCGCCATCGCTGGAACGGCTCGCGGGCGGGTCGGTCGATGTCGCGGACCGCGTCGGCCGGCCGCTGCACGTCCTGGGCCGCGTCGGTCGCGGTGACGAGATCGGGCGCATCGTCGCGTTTCTCTGCTCGGACGATGCATCGTGGCTCACCGGCATCGACGTACCCGTCGACGGCGGTTTTTCTATCCTGGGGCCGGATCAGGGCCGCTCGCCGCGCGAATGGTTCGAGCGGCACGCAGCGCAGTAGCGAACCGTTCGGCTCGCATTCCTCCCCCTACTCCATCGGGACTTCATCCATGACGAAGCACATCAGAATAGTTCGGGGCGACACGGCGTTCGACGCCTATCTCGCACTACCGGAAGCCGGCCGTGGCCCGGTCATCGTATTGCTGCAAGAAATATTCGGCGTGAACGCCGAGATCCGAGAAGTGGCGGATCTTTATGCGGCCGAGGGCTATGTCGTCATTGCACCGGACCTGTTCCACCCGTTCGGCTCGAACATCGAACTCGGTTACGGCGAAGCCGACCATGCCAAAGCATTCGACTATTACACGCGCCTCGATGTGACCGGCGCCGTCGACGATATCCGCGCGACCGTTGCCCATGCGCGCACGTTGCCCGAATCGACCGGCCGGGTCGGCGTGCTCGGCTTCTGTCTCGGCGGCAAGCTCGCCTGGCTCGCCGCGGCCCAGGGCGACGTCGATTGTGCGGTCGGCTATTACGGCGTCGGCATCGAGCAGTCGCTCGAACTGGCCGAGCGCATCGCGTGCCCGCTCGCGCTGCATTTCGGCGCCGACGATCCGCTCAATCCGCCCGAGACCGTGACGGCGATACGCGCGGCGCTGGACGGCAAGCCGAACGCGAAGCTTTACGTCTACGAGGGCGCCGGCCACGCATTCAGCCGTAACGGCCCGACCTTCGTCAAGGCGGCGGCGATGTCCGCGCATACACGCAGCCTCGCGGTGTTTCGCAAGGAGCTCGGCCCCGACTACGACCTGGGTGCACTCGCCGATCACCACTTCCATCTGGAGTTCGCCGCGCGCGATCCCGAGGAGACGATGCGGACGATGGTGCCCGAGCCGTACGTGAATCACGTGCCGACCATGACGGGCGGCACCGGGTACACGGAACTGAAGCGCTTCTACACACACCATTTCGTCCACAACAACCCGGCTGACATGGCGATGGCGCCGATCTCGCGCGTGATCGGCGTCGATCGCATGGTGGACGAATTCATCCTGACGTTTACGCACGACCGGGAGATCGACTGGTTGCTGCCCGGCGTCGCGCCGACCGGCAAGCGTGTGGAGATTCCGATGGTCGTCGTCGTCGCATTCCGCGGGCCCAAGCTCTACAACGAACACATCTACTGGGACCAGGCGAGCGTGCTCGTCCAGCTCGGGTTGCTCGATCCACACGGGTTACCGGTCGCCGGCGTCGACGTCGCACGCAAGCTGCGCGACGAGACGTTGCCGTCGAATACGCTGATGGCACGCTGGCGCGAGAGCGAACCGGCCCGATCCGGGTATGACATTGTTATCGGAAAGAAGCGCCGCGTCTGAACATCCATGGGCAGGCCCTCGCCAACGCCGAACAAGACCTGACCTGCCCTGGAATTTTCAGCCCAATCGAAGCTCGAGAAAATGGCTCCCGCATACCGCCAAAGAAGGCGGCGCACCTGGAAAACGGATTCGGTCATGGCTTCCGTACAACGCGGCGCCCTATAGGAAGCATGCTCGCAGGAGCCTTCACGTAAAGCGCAGCAACGCTCCAATGCGCGAAGCATTTTTGTAATTTGTAAGTAATGCGATTGTAATTGTCGCGTCACTCGCCATCGGCAAGCTTGCGGGCTTCTTTGTGAGGGAGGCTCAAGCATGTCGAATACCAAGAATCCAATGATCAACCCACTGGCCGAGGCCATGCCCCCGCAGCCTGAGCGCCGCCGCTTCGTACGCCAGGTCGCACTGGGTGCGGTTGCCATCAGCGGGGTGGCGCTGGCCGGCTGCGGCGGCGGGGATGACGGCGGCTCTTTCGGAGGCAGTGGCAACCCGAAGGTCGCGTTCGCGCACGGCGTGGCCAGCGGTGACCCATTGGCCGACCGAGTGATCCTGTGGACACGCGTGAGCACCGAGTCCAGCCAGGAGATCGTCCTGCGCTGGGAGGTCGCCAGTGACGCGGGCTTCACGAACATCGTCGCCAGCGGGGAGGCGCGCACCTCGGCTGCGCGCGACCACACGGTCAAGATCGATGCCATGGGCCTGTCGGCCGGGCGCAGCTATTGGTACCGCTTCAAGGCCTACGACCAGCTCTCTCCGGTTGGCCGCACTCGAACGCTGCCGAAGGCAGGCATCTCTCAGGTGCGATTGGCAGTGCTATCGTGCTCCAACTACCCGTCCGGCTTCTTCAATGTCTATGCCGATGCGGCCAAGCGCAACGACCTGGACGCCGTTCTGCACCTGGGCGACTACATCTATGAATACTCGCGTGAAGACATCAGTGCCGTAGCCCCGCAGGCGGCTGAGCTCGGCCGCCTGTTCGAACCTGCCCACGAGATCGTGAAACTGGACGACTATCGTCGCCGCTACGCACAGTACCGCGGTGACGCGGACCTGCAGGCGCTACACGCCGCCCTGCCCATGATTGCGGTGTGGGACGACCACGAGTTCAGCAACGATACCTGGCGCGACGGCGCGCAGAATCACCAGCCCGCAGAAGGCGACTTCGCGGCGCGCAAGGCCGCTGCCATCCAGGCCTACCACGAATGGATGCCCATTCGCAGCGGTGCCAATGCCGAGCAGATCTACCGCAGCTTCGACTTTGGCGGCCTGCTGGCCCTGCATATGTTGGACACTCGCGCGATTGCTCGCGACAAGCAGCTCTCCTACGCGAACTACGTCACCCAGGCCGGGTTCGACGCGGCCGGCTTCGCCAGCGCCATCGGCAACCCGGCACGCCAACTGCTCGGAACCACTCAGACCAACTGGCTGGCCAAGCAGATGGCTGCCTCCACCGCCACCTGGCAGGTGCTGGGCCAACAGGTGCTGATGGGCCACCTCGAGTTACCGTCTCCGTTGCTGTTTGGAATGATGGGCGTGGGAGGTGTGTCGTTGATCAGGTACATGGAGATTGCGGCCAAGGCGCAAACCGCGCCGCAGACGCTGACGCCAGAGGAGCTGGCCGTGCTGAAGGCGCCCTCCATTCCCGCCAGCCTGGATTCGTGGGACGGCTACCCGGCTGCGCGCGAAACCGTGCTGGAGATGGCGCGCAATCTGGATAAGAACCTCGTGGTACTGGCTGGCGATTCGCACAATGCCTGGGCCAGCGACCTGCTCGATGGACAGGGCCGCCAGGTTGGCGTCGAGTTCGCCACCCCATCGGTGAGCTCGCCCGGTATGGAGCAATCCATAACCAACGTGAAGCCAGCCGCGCTGAGTGCCACTCTGACGAACTTGGTGGAACCGCTGAAGTATTGCGACACTTCGCGGCGTGGCTACGTCGTGCTGACCGCGACGCGCGATGAGTGCGTGGCCGAATTCACCTACGTGGACACGATTACCAGCCGGAACTACCGGGCCATCACTGACAGGCGCCTGCGTGTCCTGCCGGGCGCGGCCAATCGCAAGATCGTGGCTTGAGTTCGCCAAGGAGTCTCGTTCGCTGACGCCGATCTCAACACCATCAAGTACGACCGTTCGCGCTCGGCCCAATGCCAGGTCAAGGTACCGCTACCCATCCACACGGGCTGGTCCCAGTCCTTCACCTCACTCAACAACCAGTCATCAAGGTGGGGGGCTGGTGGGCCTTCATGCACGCGCTCTCGCGCGCCGTCACCGGTGCGTCGGTCGCGGCGACGCGCAGCTGGAATTCCGTGAAAACGACTCACTGGATTCACAATGCACACCTCCAGGCTGATACTCGGCGCCAGTGTGCTTTTAGCCGCGGGGGCATCTCCAGCCCAAGATCAGGACATCGCTGCCTGCCGGCAAAAGCGCATGGCTACGCTGGCCGCTCGACCGCACGCCGAACTGCGCAAGCGCGGCGCTTGCCATGCCAATGATCAAACGCCCCGATCCTTCAATGGGACGTCGCTAGCTGCCTTATCGTGAGCAGTGCTCTGCGCAACCTCTCCGAATGCTCAGCATATGGCGCGAGTTGTGCCGAGGGGCGTCGCTGATGGATCGCACACGATCGAGTGGCGTTCGTTGCCCGGCCCTCTTGCGGACAGGCTCCGCATGTGGGAATGCAATGCCCTCCGCCGACAAATCCCGCTATCGCTTGCCTGACGGGCAACATGCCCGCTTAGGTGAGTTGGTTGTTCCTTTGCTCCCCGGACCCGAGTTACGGACGCACTTCCCGAAATGCCTGCTTTTGAGGATCCCACGCAAATGCGGCCCCCACACACGCGCCGTTTTCGACCGTTACCCCCGCCACGCTCAACTCCGGCGCAGGTCCGTCCTTTTTCACCTTCACCGTATCGATGCCCCAATCGCACAACGCACCATGAGCGGGGGTCAGCGCCTGGACGAGATCGCCGGTTTTCTTGTCCCGCACCTCGATCACGCGATCGAGCGTGGCGATCGATGGAATGACGAAATACCAGCGATCCGTGGATGCCGCCTGAAGTATCGGAACCGGCTCGGCGCCGTATGCGCTGTAGGCGACGAGGTTCAAATGGATGGGCAGTTTCTGTCCGGTGCGGTAACTGACCCAGGTGCCATCGTACGACTTGGGCGGATTGATATCGCTCGGCAGTGCGAGCCGGGCGGCCGGCAGCCCGTCGGCGTCGAGCTCATCGATGTGGGTGTCCCCCGACGTATGGGAGATCGTGGGCTTGAGCCGGATGGGGGTGCGGTGCCGGTCGTAGAAATAGACCCCCGTGGTCACGGTATTGACGAGGGACAGGTACAACGTAACGGGTTGCTTTCCAATGGTCCCTTGAAACAGGGAAGCGGCTTGGGCGGCCGGTGCGCCGAGTCCCGACAAGGTCAGGCCCGACAATGCCACGACGGCTTTAAGGTGCTTGATCATCGGTTCATTGGCCCCTGGGTGCTGCCGGTAAATGTCAGTGTCCCGGGCGACGTGAACCGGTAGTGGTTCCAGGTCGCGAGACGGTTGCGATAGTCGATGTTGGACTCCTGCCGGACGTCGATCCGGCCGTGGGGCAGGAACCAGGGCGTTCCATCCTCTTCCAGCTTGTCGAGCGGCGTGAAGTCGCGAAACTGGCCGTTCAGAAACAGGAAGTAGCTCCGGCTGCCCGTGGAGCGATTGCCGCTGCCGTCGATAGCGAGCCGGGATGCACGGAAGTCCGTATGCCCGTCTCCGTTGTAATCGTCGAACTCCAGCGTGTCGGTGTAGTTGAAGTCCAGCTGCAGGTGATCCAGTGTCTGAATCTTGCTGCCACTGGCGCGATCGTAGACATCGATTCGATCCACCAGGCCGCCAAATTCGCCACGAGCCTTGTGCGCGTGTACGCGGAACAGATACGGACCACTTTTCCCGACCTGCAGCAGATCGCCATCGTAGGCCACGGCGGCATAGCCGCTCCCGAACATGGCCGTCTGCTTGAACTGGAACGCGGTGCGGACCCGGCTTCTCAGGTCCACCCAGTCTCCGGCCAGCTTATGATCCGTCCAGCGGAAAGAACGCAGCATCAACATCGCGAACGGCTGCCCCTTCGCATCAGTTACGTCAATCGACAGATCGGGAGCCGCCTCCGGACTATCCGCCAGCGGCGTTTCCTCCAGGGGCAACAGCAGGCCGCCGTTCTGTTCGAATACGTAGCCGCTCAGGCTGGGGCCGTGATTGTCGAGACGCAGGATCAGTTGTACAGCCTGACCGCCAATGATGCCTTCCTGTACCTGGGTGTCTGTCGCCTGAGCGAATGCGGTGGAGGCTAACCACGGAGCAATGGAAAGCGTCAGTCCGGCAGCCCATTCGGTAATTTTTGTCATTGATACGAGGGACATTCAGAAATCATTCTGGTTTGAAGACGTCGTCAAGGTGGCCTGACTCAAACAAATCGGTCTCCCGGATGCGAGACGCGATTCACACGCCGCGCAGGATGCAGCGATTTTTACACAGGGCGTCGTTATTCGATCGCTTCATGGCAGCGGTCCGGGCAAATTCAGCTGGGTAGTGGAACGGACTCACTCGTGGCTCCACAACTTCCGGCGTCTGCGCATTCGGTTCGATCGCCGAGCCGACAATCACGAAGCGTTCTTGAAATGTAGCTGCGCTCTCGTCTGCTGGAACATTTTGAGGCGCACGGCGCAACCTGCTTGATCTAACCTATTACAGCAAAAGCGGCATGTGTCACAGGTGCTTGCACATGCAAACGGCACTAGCTGGACAAAGTTCGGCGAACTCTCTGCTTCCTTTGATCACTGTCGGAACCTCATTCCGGTAAACTGTCGTATATCCCGCACCCTGAAAAAACTCCGTCGCAGAGTTTGTCAGCAGCCACAGCGATGAGACACCCGTCGCTCTCGCTCTCTTCTCCATTTTCTCGACCAGTTCTTGGCCTAGTCCGCGAGAGCGACCGTCACCGGCAACAACGAGCGACCGCAGCAACGCATTGCTCCCAAATCGCTCTAGTCCTACCACTCCCACGAGACCCGGGCCATCCGCTACGAGAAAATCGTCCAGGAGCGGAGCGGTGACGTCAGCGATCGGCAGTTGGTTCTCCTCGAGCAGCTTTCTAATCGAATCGAGGTCGTTTGGTTGCGCTTCACGAATATTCATCTTCATGTCCTTATCGAATCAGGCAACCAAAAGTAGCAGCTTGCCGGAAAAGTAAGTGGTTCCCCCGCCGGGTTTTGAACTGGCCTCTAAGAAGAGGGGCTGACCTGGGGCTCCACCCGCCTTGAACACGGAGATCCCGACACCCCCGAGCCGACCTCGCCTATACCGTACTCGATACTGTAGGCCATGTATTCATGCGAAGAGCGCATGCGGTCGGTCAATCTGCACTTGAAACGCGGGAAGCGCATCAAGCCGACCATTCGCCCGTTGGGCTACCCAGCAAAGAATTCTCTCAAGGCGTGGTGTGACGAATTCGAAAAGAATGACGATCCACAGGGCCGCACACGGCTCAAGCATGCCGGGACCCATCCACATCGTCCGCCAGCGTGCCGAGCGGCACGAAAATGTAGCCCTTCCCGCGCACGGTGCGGATGTAGCGATAATCGCCGACCGCCTGCTCGACCAGGTTGCGCAGCCGGAAGATCAGCACGTCGAGCCCGCGCTCGGAGCGCCCGGCCACGCTCAGCCCCAGGAGCGCGAGAATCTCCGCACGCGACAGGACGCGCATCGGCTGCGAGATGAACAGTGCGAGCAGCGCGAATTCGCTGGCACGCAGCCCAAGGTCCTGTCCCGCGCGGGTGGCGCGCCGCGTGATGAAATTCACCTCGATGTCGCCAAATGCGTACGATTCGGGGTTCACCGGCTCGCGCACCGGCGCGGGACGGTTCGGCGCGTAGCGACGCACCGCGCTGCGCACGCGTGCGATCAGTTCCATCGGGTCGAACGGCTCCACCAGATAGTCATCCGCGCCGATTTCGAGCGCAACGACCTTGTCGACCACCTGCGCGTCGCGGCTGATCACGATCACCGGCATGTCGTGACCGGCGCGCCGCAGCGCCCCGAGCGCCATGTAGAACGTCGTGGCCGGCCGTTCGACCCGCATCACGATCAGGGTGGGCGGCGTGGCCGTCACGTGCGCCAGCAGCCGCGACGCATCGTCGAGCGCCGACGTGGCGATCTGGCAGCCGCGCAGGAGCGCGCGGATCCGATCACGCATGCGCGGATCGGGCTCTACGACGAGAACGTGGGTGGCCATGGAAAATCGTCCAGCACGACGGCCCGCACGGCGAATCGCGACGTCACGCCGGCCCGCCTTCCGGCCGCAACGGCCGGGTGCGGCCTGCGCGAACCCGCGAGCGCGCGGCGCAAACGACTACACATGCATGCAGCAATCGAGACTCGTCAGGAAATAGCTCAGGCTCTTGCGGATCGACGTCTCGACGTCCCGCACGTCGCGGGCCGCGGGCGACTGGCCGAGCAGCGTCGCGACGATGTCGAGCGCCTCCCACGGATGCCGGTCGTCGTAGTCGGCATGCAGTTTGAGCCAGCGCATCGCGCGATGCCGCACGGCCGGGTCGAACTGCTGTTCATACGGCGATGCGCACAGCAACGCACTCCACTCGCCGGTCACGCCTTCGATCGCGTAGTTGGTCGCGGCGATGCTCGGCGCGAGCGCGTCGGTGCTGCTGCTTTTCCAGCACCAGTGGCTCAGCGCGAATCCGGCCAGCGGCGCATCGCCGTGCAGCAGCATGTCGATCGTCACGCCCGATTCCGCAGCCCAGTTGGCCCAGTGATCGACGTGGTTCTGCTCGACGCGGATATTGCGGATCAGATAGCGCCGCGCCTTCTCTTCGCCGCGCGACCGATAGGCAGCGGTCTTCACCAGGTTCATCGCCATGTACTCCGGAAACTGGCTGACCACCGCCCAGCCGGTCACGAAGAACGCGCGCAGTTGCGACGCGCGCAGCGTCCCGCCGCTCATCGCCGCGAACACCGGATGTGCACGGATTCGCGCCTTCAGCTCGTCGGTCGCGCCGACCACGTCGCGCAGCCAGGCCGGATAGCTCGCCAGGTCCATCAGGTCGCCGGTCAGTTCAAATGGAGCACTCATGCGTTCGTTCCTCGCTTGGTTCAATGGAATCCCCCTTCCTGCCAGGGCGCGGGGCGGCTGAAGTAATAGCCCTGGCAATAGTCGACGCCCAGCGCGCGAAGCATCTCGGCCGTCGCCGCATCCTCGACGTGCTCGGCGACGGTGCGGTACTGCATCACGTGTGCGATGTCGTTGATGGCGGACGCGATGCCGCGCTTGATGCTGTCGGACGTCATGGTCGCCACGAGGCCGCCGTCGATCTTCAGGTAATCGATCGGCAACTGGCGCAGATACGAGAACGACGACATGCCGGCGCCGAAGTCGTCGAGCGCGAAGCGGCAGCCGAGGTCGCGCAGCTCGTACATGAAACGCGACGCGACCTCCAGGTTGCGGACCGCGCTCGTCTCCGTGATTTCGAAGCACAGCAGCGCCGGGTCCAGCCCCGACGCCGACAGCTCGGCGATCGCGAACTCCACGAAGCGCTCGTCGGTGATCGACATCGCCGACAGGTTCACGTTGTATTCGACGTACTGGCGTTGTTCGAGCCGCGCGAGCCGCCGGATCACGTTACGCACGACCCAGCGGTCGATCATCGTCATGTGGCCGTAGCGCTCGGCGGCCGGCAGAAAGACCGGCGAGATCAGCTTGCCGTCGGCGTCCGGGATGCGCAGCAGGATCTCCGCGCGCTCCTGCGCGCCGTGCGCCGGCTGGATCGGCACGATCCGTTGCGCATACAACTGGAACGAATTCGTTTCGAGCGCCGTCTTCACGCGGCGGCTCCACTGCATGTGATATGCCTGGCGTCCCGAGTTCATGTCGCGCGAATCGGCGACATGCACGCGGTTGCGGCCGCGGTCCTTCGCGATGTAACACGCGATGTCGGCCATCTGCATCGCCTTCTCGACGCTCTCGGGCCGACAGGCGAGATCCAGCACGCCGATGCTCACGCTGATCTTGAACGGCTCGCCTTCCCACAGGAACGTGAAATCCTCGAGACACGCCCGGATGCGCTCCGCCTTGCCGTCGTCCGGCACGCCGTTGCGGCCGGCCGGCAACAGGATGCCGAATTCGTCGCCGCCCAGCCGGCCGAACACGTCGTCGTCATCGAGACAGCGCGCGAACACCGCGGTCGCGTCGCGCAGCAGCGCATCGCCGGCCGCGTGCCCGCACACGTCGTTGACTTCCTTGAATCCGTCCAGGTCGAGAACCATCAACGTCCCGCCGCCGCGGTGCGTCAGCGCGTCGCCCAGGCGCTGCTCGAACGCCGTGCGATTGATCAGGCCGGTCAGCGCATCGTGCGACGCCTGCCAGGTCAGCTTCTCGATCAACTGGTGTTCGCGCGTCATGTCGCGCAGGATCAGCACGTAACCGACGCAGCGGCCCGCGGCGTTGTCCATTCTCGACAGCGACGCGCGCACCGATACCGCCGAGCCGCACACGCGGATCAGGTCGAGATCGCGGGTGAACGTGTGATCGCCGCTGTTGCTGAGCGACGCGAGCAGCTTGATCGACATGCCGGTCGACGTATCGATCAGGTCGAGCACGTCGTTGATCGGCTTGCCGACGCTGAGGCGCGACGGCGACCCGAGCAGGTGCTCGGCCGCCGGATTGACGGTCTCGATGCTGCGCGTGAGGCCGATCGTGACGATCGCGTCGGCCACCGAGCGCAGCGCCGCTTCCGCGAACGCCTGGCTACGGTCCAGCTCGGTCTGCATCGACGCCTGCTGGCGCTGCGCGCGGCTCGCCCAGCGCACCGACAGCAGGAGGATCAGCAGCGAGGCCACGACGTACGACAGGAACAGCTGGATGACGGCCGAGCGGAATTCGGCGCTCAGTTCGTCGGAGAAGCGCTTCGGCAGCGGCTCGATGTGCGAATTGAAGTCCCAGATCGCGCGGTTCAGGCGACTCGTGCGCCGGACGTCGCCCGCCTGCACGGAATCGCGCAACGCGTTGGCGATCGCGCGCAGGTTGACCAGTTGCCGGTCCGCGTCCTCCCAGTATTGCAACGCTGCGTTCAGGCGCGCGAAGCTGCTCAGGATCGGATAGAACCACACCACCGCCACCGCATCGACAGGATTGATGCCCGCCTCGATCAGCGCCTGGCGCGCCACGCGGTGATCCGGCGGCACGCTGATCATCGCGCGGCGGGCAACGCCGAGAAACGTGAGGGTGCGGTCAACCGCCAGGTAATCGTCGAACAGCTTTTCGTCGCCGGTCTGTCCGTAGCGGGACAGCAGGATGATCTCGTCCTTCTGTGCCTTCGACCAGCTGCTTTCTCCGCCGACGTACACGCGCAGCGACATGATCACGATCAGGCTGACGGCGACGAACCCGGCCAGCGCGACGATCACGACGACGATCGGCAGGATGCCGAGCGCCGGACTCCATGGCCACACGTGAAACGAGCTGCGCTGACTCTGGAGCTTCGAAATGTTTTCCATACCCGATTGACTGCTTTTCTGATTCTTCTCGATGCCGCCGGCCAGCCGCGTCGCGACGCGTCTTGCGTTCGGACCGCTCCCCTTCCATGCGCGCGGCGCGCCGGCGCTCATTCAGCGGCGGCGGCACGCCGGTGCCGGCCGCGCGGCAGGATGCTCCGGCAACTAGGTCGTCCGGACGCGTCGCGACAACCCGGCGCCGGCCTCGGTACCGGCATCGATCGCGAGAATGCGGCACGTTTCGTCGCGGATGACCCGATGGCAGTCGCAGCCCTGCCCCGCGAGACGGGCGAGATCCGTCAGCACGATGGCGCCGCGATGCTGATGGATCACGCCAAGCTCATGGAGCTGTCGCGCGGTATCGGTGATGGTCTCGCGGCGCACGCCGAGCATCTGGCCCAGCATGCCGTGCGTGACCGGGATTTCGATGCTGCGCGAGCGCTCGTAGGCAATCAGCAGCCAGCGGCTCACTTGATGCCGCATCACGTGATGGCGGCTGCAGAACATGACTTGCGACGCCTGGGCCAGCACCAGCTGCATCCGCACGAAGACCTGCCGCCTGATCGCCGGCGATGCGTCGCACGCGTCGGCGAAACGGCGCGCATACAGCCGATACGCGAATCCGCCGTGATAGACGACGACGCGGCGCTGCGTCGTGCTGCCGATGACGTCGTCGCACACGATGCCTTCGCGGCCGATTTCCGTCACGCCGAGCGTCGTCTTGCTGCCTGTCGTGTATTGGAGGGAAATACCCGCCGTCACCGGAAAATAAACGGCCTCCAGATTCTCGCCGGCATCGCACAGCACCTGGCCGGTCTTGAGATTCGAAAGCATCAAATGAGGCGCCAATTCCGCACGGCTAATTCCGTCGAGCGCAGCCAGGAATTGATTGGCACCAAGCGCATGCGGCAACTCGATGACATTGTCGGCCTGATGTATCACGGTGCACCTCGTACGTTGTATTCCTGCCCCTCGGCCACCGAATCTTCATGCAGCGTTGAAACGAACCGGTTTTCCGGTTTTGCCGTTTTCCTTACGGTCTAATTGGACAAAAAGATATCACGCAGCCCCGTCGTGCGCGCCACTCCGGCTTTGTTACATGAAGTAATTTGACAGTTTCAGGCGTTACTCTGAGATATTTGCATGGTCAATCAATTATCGGCGATTTAAATATTGCCCTTGCAAAGGTGCCGTCCCGGTGAATCATTGAAAATTACGAATAGCGGCCAATGCGACGGAATGTAGTTAATCCTGAAAATAAAAATCATTCCTCCATCGAAATAATGCGGACTGAGTGACATATCCCACACTTCTCCAATGGCGAACGTGGAATATCCATGACGGCGCTTGCCGGGGATGTCGGCGCCGGGCGGCTACCGCGCGCGCTGGCGAGCGGTGATGTCCGCGCGGTCCGCGCCCAGCGACGCCGCACGCAATGCGTCCGCCGGATCCGGAAAATCGCGCTGCAGCAATTGCGCGAGCTGGGCATCGCGCGCATCGGGCGCAAGCTGCTGCGCGACGAGCCGCTCGCGTTCGGCCTCATAGTCGCGATAGCGCGCCTGCCACGCATCGTCGTCCTGCCGCTGCCGCACGACGCGCGCGGCGACGTCGGCGCCGAGCTGCGCACGCAGCGCATCGGGTGTCGCGCGACGCGCGTCGAGCCGTGCAACCGCCGCGACCGCCTCGCGCTGCCGCGCGAGCTGCTCGTGCGCGTCGCGCATGTCCGGCGGCAGCGCCTGGTCGAGCGCCGCAAGGCGTTCACGCTTCTGCGCGTCGCTCAATGCCGGATCGCGCGCAATCCGGATCCGGTCGAGGTCGTCATGCTGCTGCCGGAACGCGTCGGCGAAGAACGGTGTGCTCCAATCGCCGAGCCAGCGGCTCGCGAGTGCCGCCCGTCGTTCGAGCTCGCCCGCGATCGCATCCGGATCGATACGCGTGCCGGGCTGCACGGTGCCCGGCTGCGCATCGAGCGCGGCGAGACACGCGCGATAGCGCGGCCACAGGTCGAGCGCTTCGCGCTGGGCCGGCGCGCCGATCGGCTGCGCGGCGACCTCCCGCGCGACCAGCGCGTCGAGCGCGGCCGGCGTCAGGTCGTGCTGCGCGAGCAGGAAGTAATCGAAGAAATCCCGCACCGCCCGTCGTTTCGCGAGACGCCCGTCCGGCCCGACCGGCAGGCGCGGCGCGCGCGACCCCGCCAGCGACGCGGGCGGCGCGACGTCGGAGGACGCAGGCACGGGCCGCGGCACCGCCGCGTCGGGCACCACGGCGCGCGCGGCAGGCAGCACGACGGCCTGCGCCGACGCCGCCGGCCGGTCGAGCGCATGCCATACCGCCGCGGCCGCGAGCGTGCCGACGGCGCCATGGAGCGCGGCGCGAGACAGCATCGTCCGGACCGTCATCGCTCAAACGCCCTGCAGCTTCAGCCGGTTCGCATGCACGCGCAGCGCGGCGACCGGGTCTTCCGCGTACGCGCCGCGGATGCCGAGCAACTGATTGATCGCGTCGAAGTGATTCCAGTGGTAACGCGTCGAGATCACCGTGCCGAACATCGAACTGCAGGTCGACGTGAAGCCGTCGTTCGGCCCCGCACCGGCCAGCGCCATCACGCTGCCGGCGGTCAGGAACACGAGCGTCGACGGATCCAGCAGGTTCGCCGGATCGATGACCGGAATCACGCTGGTGTCGGCAGCGCTCGTCACGATGCCGAGCAGCGACACCGGCTGGTATGCGGCGCCGCTCCACGAATACAGCAGATGCACGTTGCCGCCGATCGTCTCGGCGGGCGCGCCGGTGCGACAGGCACCGGCGCCGAGGCCCGGGCTCGGGAACAACTGGTTGAACCGCGTGGTTCGCGCCGTGCCGAGCGCATCGAGCGCGGCGATCGCATCCTGGTTCGTGTTGTGCGTGTCGCTGGTCAAGACGCCGAACAGGTTCAGGAGCGCGCCGAACACCGGCGTCGAGATGCCCGTCGGGTCCAGCTTCAGCGCGGCGAGCACGAAGTCGGCGAACTGCGAGCCTCGGTGCGGCGTCGCGATCGTCGTGACCGACGCGACGAGCGCGGGCGCGACCGACGCGACGTAGCGCGACGTCAGCCCGCCCTGGCTGTGCCCGATCAGGTTCACCTTGGCCGCACCCGTGACCGCCAGCACCTGCTTCACGTAGGCGAGCAGTTGCTCGCCGCGCCCGTTCGGGCCGAGGTCGCTCTGGAACCCCGACAGGTCGGCGACGTAGACCGTCGCGCCATGCCGCTGCAGGTCGGCCTGCATGCCGTACCAGTACGGCACCACGCCGAAATAGTCGTCGGTGCCGGTCAGGCCGTGCACGAGGATGATCGGATAGCGGGTCGCCGCGTAGTCGTCGAGCGCGGCGGCGGCCGCCGTCTGCGCGCCGGCCGCGGGTGCGGCCAGGCCGACGCAGGCGAGCAGCGCGGCACCGGCCAGGAGGCGCGCGCACGCGCGCCAAAGGCGTCGCACCGGCGCGGCGCGTCTCGCGATATCGATGTCGATGTCATGCATGCGCGTTCCCCAAGATTGCGTGAGCGGCCACGCGCCGCTGCCACGCGATGAACAACGGCGCGCCGACGACTTCGAGCACCGTGAAGCCGACGAACGGCGGCCACGGCAGGCCGAGCGTCGCGAGCGAAATCAGCCGTCCGATGCCGCCGAGGAAGATCATCGTCCACAGCGTCGCGAACAGCCGCCCCTGGCGCTCGATCCCCGGGATCACCGAGAACGCCGCGAGGCCGAGCCCGAGCCAGACGCCCGCGTAGAAGCGCAGGTTGCCGTCCAGCGTCGCGTCGGCCGGCAGCGCGATGCCGAGCGACGCGTACAACGGATCGTGGATGCCCATCATGCCGAGCACCCCGGTGATCGACGGGACCAGCGCAAGCACGGCGGTCGCCGCCTGAAGCGCGCGTTTGCTCATTCGAACTCTCCTTGCTTCATCGATAGAAAATGCCCAGCACCTGCACGCTGGCCGACTCCGGCATCGCACCGAAGCGGCTCCACGACGGGCCGCCCTGATGCAGCCACTGCAGCGCAATGTCGAACCGGTCGAAGCGCCGCCGCAGCTCGAGCCAGTATTGCCGGCCGCCGCCGAGATCGGCCTGCACGAAACCCGACAGATCCAGACGGCGCACACCGATATTGCGCCATGTCGCCATCAGGAACACGCCGTGACGGGTTTGCAGCTCCTGCGCGGCGATCGACGTCTGCACCGCGCTGCCCCAGGCCGCCGGGTTCGCGCGCTGCAGCGCGCGCCATTGCGACGCGTCCGCGCCGCCGCCGTTGCTCTGGAATTCGGCACTCAGCGACAGGTCGATCGGCAGCGTCCAGGTCGCGCCCACCGACGAACTCGTGCGAAACGCGCTGTCGCCGGCCGCGCCGGTCGCGCGCGCGATCAGCGAGCGCCGGTAGCCGCCCGCCCATTCGACGTAGGCGACCACCGAGTTGCCGAGCAGCACGCTCAGGTTCTGGCCGAACTGCGGCGCCTGCCCGCTTTCGCCGTAGACGATCCATTGCGGCTGGATCGTCGCGGCGAGCCGCTGGCTCGCGACGAGCATCCAGCGATCGACGCCGTTGGTGCGCTGCAGGTCGGACGATGCGGCCGGATCGCCCGGCAGGCTGCGGCGCTCGAGCCGCGGCGACAGCAGCGCCGCGAGCGAGCCCGTGTCCCACACCTGCTGCGCGCGCAGCGCGACCGTACCGAGCCGGTTCGTGTGGCGGCTGTCCGGATCGGGCGGCACGTCGAGGCTCACCGCGCCCGCGCGAAAGAAGTCGGTCGGGTTGTAGCCGATCGCCGCGCCGAGCCGCTCGTTGACGCGCCCCGCGTCGACGACGAACGTCGGCGCCGCGCGCCAGCTGGCGTACGCCTCCTTCACGAGCGTCACGTCGCGCGACGACGTGCGCGACGTCCCGAGCGGATCGAAGCGGTCGAAGCGCATCGAGAAGTGCGCGGCGAACGTCGGCGTCAGCCACTGCCCGTACTCGAATTCGACCGACAGCTGGTTGCGCCCGGCGTGCGCGCCGTCGCGATAGCGGCTCGCGCGCAACGCGTCCTGCACGTCGAGCTTCCACGGCTTCGCGGTATCGGCCGGCGCCGCGGCGGACCGGTCGGCGAGATCGAGCGCCGCGGCATCGGCCGCATCCACGCCGCCCGCACCGCCTGCACCGCCCGTCGCCTCCGCGCCGGCCGACGCCGCACGCGCGAGCGCCGGCAGCAGCACGAACGCGAGCGCGGCAACCCGGCATCGACGCCGCACCGTCATTGCGCCTGGAAGCGGGACAGGTAGTCGCGCTGCAGCCATGCATCGGGAATGTCGCGCCACGCGTAGTCGGAGAAACGCATGACCGTGACCCAGTTGCTGTCGAGCCCGTCGATGATGACCGTTTCCGTCGGCCGCTCGACGCCGAGCTGCATCGTGTAGCGCCGGTAGAACGCGGTCTTCAGCAGCCGGTCGCTCTCGGAATAGAAGCGCGCCTTCAGCGGCCGGTTGTTCGCCGCGTCGATCCAGATCTCGATGCGGCGGTACGTCAGCCCGTCGCCGTGGCCGGTGAGCGCGAGCCGGTATGCGCGGCGGGTCTGCCGGTCGCCGTCGGCGATGTCCTCGACGCCCTTCAGCTCGGCCGTGTAGTCGTGCGCGAGATTGACCGTCACGACGTCGCCGTTCGCGGCCTGCCCGAGCAGCCGCTGGTCGGGCGAGATCCGCACGCTCGCCTGGTTCGCGGGATCGTAGAACCACAGGTCGTTGCCGTTCTTCAGCATCAGCTTGCCCGTGTCGCGCGCCGGCGCGACGAAGCGCACCAGCGTGCGGAACGCGCCGCCCGGCGCGTCGGGCTTCGAATAGATCGACAACGTATTGCCGTCCACCTGCTTGCCCGACCGATACTCGATCAGCGTCGCGGTCAGCACGAACGATTTCGCGGGCGCGCGGATCGCGTCGCTCGCCGCGAGCACCTTCTGCGGATCGGGCGCCGGCTGCGCGTGCGCGGCGCCGGCCAGGAATGAAAGACTCAGACAGCATGAAACGAACAGGCGACGCACGTGCGCTCTCCCCGAAAGTGAAATGAACGAAAAAGACCGCATCCGCACGGCGTCATACGTGCCGCAGCGCATCGACGATCGACAGCCGCGCCGCGTGCCGCGACGGCAGCCACGCGGACAGCCCGGCCACGCATGCGAGCCCCGCGAACGTGACGGCGATGGTTCGCCACTCGCCCCACACGCGCACCGTCAGCGCGACCGCGTCGATGCGCGCGGGCGGCGTCCAGGCCAGCCCGCTGTGATTGACGGCCGCGGCGATCGCGAGCGCCGCCAGCACGCCGAGCGATGCGCCGGCCACGCCGAGCAGCGCGCCCTCGCAGACGAACAGCGCCTGAATGCCGCCGCGCCGCATGCCCATCGCGCGCAGCGTGCCGATCTCGACCGTGCGCTCGATGATCGCGGTGCTCATCGTGTTGCTGATCACGAACAGCACGATCGCGCTGATCAGCACGAACACGAAACCGAAGATCACCGAGAACATCCGGTTGGTCTGGTCGTAGAACGGGTTCAGCGTCGCGAAATCGACGACGTCGAGCGGCTGGCCGTCGAAGCCGCCGCGCAGCAGCTGCTCGATGCGCGCGCGCGCCGCCGGCAGATCGGCCGTGCGCGCGAGCTGGATCTCGAGGGCGGTCGCGCGCGGCTCGGCGCCGCCGTACACGAGCCGCTGCGCCTGCGGCAGACGCACCGCGAGATACACGTCGTCGAGCTCCTTCACGCCCTGCTGCTCCGCCTTCACGACCGAGAAGCGGCCGACGTTCGGCGCGCCGCCCGCACTCGCGGTCAGCACCTCGATGTGGGTCGCGCCGTCGCCGGCCGGCTGCGAGCCGGCCTCGCCCTGCGCGAGCGCGAGCACGTCCGCCGGGGCACTCGCGTCCGGGCCGGTGGCGGCGGGCGCGGCCGGCCCCGGCGGCGCATCGCGGCAATCCGCCACGTGCAGCGGCCCGCACAGGTGCAGCACGCGTGCGACGCCGAGCCCGACCACCGCCGCATCGTCGGCGCTGCCGCGCAGCGCGAACGCGCGCGGGCGCAGCGGAAAACCGTATGCGTTCCACTGCTGCATCCGGTACTGGTCGTCGGGAATCGCGCCGAATCCCATCACGGTGCGCGACACGCCGGCCGCGAAATTGCCGGCGATGCCGCCGAACTGCAGCGTCGGCGTGACGACCTGCAGCATCGGCGCGAGCTGCGGGTCGCGCCGCAGGAGGTCGATCAGCGCCGCATAGCGGCGGATCCCGTACGCGGCCGGATCGCCCGTGCCGTACAGGTAATAGCCCTGCCGCTGGATCTGCAGGTGACCGCTGCGCTGCACGAAGTCGGTTTGCAGCCCGAGCGTGATGTCGCGGCTGAAGCCGCCGAACAGCAGGATCGCGCTGACGCCGACGATCATCGCGAGCAGCGTGGTCAGCGAGCGCCGGCGGTTGCGCTGCAGGTTGCGCAGCGCGAGCATCAGCGTATGGATCATCGGCCCACCTCCTGTGCCGCCGCGCCTTCGCCGGCCCGTTCCCGGCCGACGATGCGGCCGTCGAGAATCCGGATCACCTCGTCGGCGACGCTCACCACCTGCGGGTCGTGCGACGACACGATGAACGACACGTCGCGCTCGCGCTGGATCGTGCGCATCAGCGCGATGATCGCGTGGCCGGTGGCGCTGTCGAGGTTCGCGGTGGGTTCGTCCGCCAGCACCATCGCAGGCTCGGCCGCCAGTGCCCGCGCGATCGCGACCCGCTGCCGCTGGCCGCCCGACAGCTGGCTCGGCCGGTGCCGCGCCTTGTCGGCCAGCCCGACCGCGTCGAGCAGGTCGCGCACCCGCGCCGCGCGCCGCGCCGGCGGCCAGCCCGCCATCAGCAGCGGATACTCGACGTTCTCGTACGCGGACAGCACCGGCAGCAGGTTGAACGTCTGGAACACGTGGCCGACATGGCGCGCACGGAAATCGGACAACGCATCGTCGGACAGCGACGCGGTATCGTGGCCCGCGATCGTCACGCGCCCGCTGTCGGGGCGGTCGATGCAGCCGATCATGTTCAGCAGCGTCGTCTTGCCGCTGCCCGACGGCCCGCTCAACACGGTGAAGCGCCCGGCCTCGAGCGTCGCCGACACGTCGGCGAGCCCGGTCACGCGCACGCTGTCGAGCAGGTAGGTCTTCGACAGGTGTTCGACGCTCACGAGGCTCATGATGCACCTCCCGCGCGCACGGGCGCCGCCGGCGCTGCCTGCGCTGCCTGCGCTGCCTGCGCTGCCTGCGCTGCCTGCGCGGCGCGCGCATCCGCGCCTGCCGCGCCTGCCGCGCCGGGCACGGCCGGCAGGCCGCGTATCAGCCGCTGCAACTGCAGCCGGTAGGCAAAATGCTCGACCTCGATCACGTGCCGCGGCGTGCGATGGAACGCGATGCCGCCGCTCCAGTCCGACTTTCCGCGCTGGATCAGCCGGTCGATGTGCGCGGCCTTGCGCGGCGCCGCGTCGCGGGCATGCAGATAGCGCGCGAGCAACTGCGCCTGGTAGTCCATCAGCGGCCAGTTGCCGGTCGACGTCTGGAACAGCCCGATGAAGAACAGGTCGCGATGCTGTGCGTCGAACATGTTGAGGTACAGCGACGGCTGCTGCTTGCGCCATTGCAGATGCGCCTGGTCGATGAACGGAAAGCTTGGTCGATAGCCGGTCGCGTAGACGATCACGTCGACCGGCTCCTCGCGGCCGTCGGCGAACACGACGCGATCGCCCTTCAGTTCCCGCACGTCGGGCCGCGCATCGAGATCGCCGTGGCCGAGGTGGTAGAACAGCGTCGAGTTGATGATGAAATGCGACTCGAACAGCTTGTGGTCCGGCTTGCGCAGCCCGTAGTCCTCCGGCTGCCCGGCCGTCGTCAGCCGCAGCAGCCGCTCGCCGAAGAAGCGGCGCGCCCACAGCGGCATGCGCAGCCGCAGCGGCCATTCAGCCCACTGGTCGGCCGGTATCCCGAACAGGAATTTCGGCCAGTAGTAGTAGCCGCGCCGCGTGCTGTGGAACACCGCGCGCGCATGGTGGGACGCCTCGACCGCGATGTCGCAGCCCGAATTGCCCGCGCCGACCACGAGCACGCGCCGGTCGCGAAAGATCTCCGGCGTGCGGTATTGCGACGAATGCAGTTGCAGCCCGTCGAAGCGGCCCGGATAGTCCGGCAGTTGCGGATGCGACAGATGCCCGTTGCAGACGATCACGCCGCGATAGGTGCGCACTTCGCCGCGGTCCAGCTCGACGCGCCACCCCGAGCCGCCGGCAACCGGCGCGATCTCGAGCACCGAGCGGCCGAACTCGATCCGGTCGTACACGCCGAAGCGCCGCGCATACGCCCGCAGGTACGCGAGCGCCTGGTCGCCGCGCGCATACGTCGGGTAGTCGTCGGGAATCGGAAAGTCGGTGTACTCCGAAAACCGCTTCGAGCTGATCATGTGAATCGAGCGATACACCGCGCCGCTCGGCCGGCCGTAGTACCAGTTGCCGCCGACGTCGTCCTCGCGCTCGATCACGTCGAAGCCGATTCCGGCCGCGAGCAGGTTCTTCGCGGCGGTGATCCCCGCCGCGCCCGCGCCGATGATGCAGTACCGCGCGCCGTCGTTGCGCTCCGTCATGGTGGATTTCCCCTTTCCGTTCAAAGAACCGGCGCGGCCTGCGTGCCGGTCGCGCCGGCCAGCCGCGCATCGCGCAGATCGGCGATCGATGCGCCGCCGCGATCGGCGATCGCAAAGCGGCCGTCCGGGTAGCACAGCAGCAATTCGGCGTCGGCGGCACGCGCGGCGCCGAACGCGATGCCGCCGATGCGCCATGTGCGCGGCGGTTCGCCGTCTGCGGGCCACGCGCCGAGCAGCACGCGCAACACGTTCTCCAGATGATTGACCGGCAGCCAGATCTGCGGGCACGGCGCCGCGCCGCGCGCGTCGCCCTCGCCCGGCGCGCGCCACAACGCATCGGCGTCGGCGGCCCTGACCTGCGCGATGCCGCCGCGCCAGTCCGCGTCGGGCAGCAGGTCGCCGCGCCAGATCGCGCACGTGGCCGGCCGGACCGCATCGTCCTGCCCGTCGTGCGGCAGCGGCACGGTCGCACCCGCGGGCGGATGACTGCGGTACACGAACGTCGCATCGAGCAGCACGCGGCCGGCGAGCGAGGCGCACCGCACCGTCACGTGCCAGCCGTCGCCGGCCGTGCGGCCGGTCACGTCGGTGTCGAGCGCGAGATCGCCGTGGGCGTCGAGCGCGTCGGCGAGCGCATCGAGCGCGACCGTCACGTCGACGGCTTCATGCAGGTACGCGCGCTCGCCATCGGGCGGCGCCACCCAGTCGGCCACGACGCGCGCGTGCTCGAGCAGCAGCGACACGGGCACCGCCGCGCGGCCGCCGAAGCGGAATGCGCGCGTATAGGGCGCGTTGGCCGCACGATAGCGCGTCGAGAAAAACGCGAACGGCCGGAATCGCCGCGGCTCGCCCGCGTGGTGCCGGCGTGTCGCGAGTTCGCCGAGATTCGGCAAGCCGTCGACCGCATCGAAGCCGCGCAGCTGGATCGGCGTCAGCGCACGGCCGACGGCGCCCATGTACATCGGTTCGCCGCCGCCGGACGCCGCGGGCGTGGCCGGCTGCGCGAGTTCCGCAAGCCAGTGCCGCACGCCGTCGGCGATGCGCATCGGCGTCACATAACGCCGCGTGACGGCGAGGTTCGTGATCATGCCGACGCCGTCCCACGTCGGCCACACGAGCGTCTTCACGTTGCGCCCGGGCGCATCGCGGCGCGCCCACCAGCCGAGCCGCGCGAGCGCCTCGTTCGCGGCCGCGTAGTCGGTCTCGCCCGTCATGCCGCCCCAGCGGCCGGTCAGCGAGCCGACGTTGACGAAGCAGCCGACACGCGGCCGCTCGCGCACCGCCGCGTACAGATTCATGAAGCCGAGCACCTTCACGCGCGCGGTGCCGACGAATTCGTCCGCGGACTTGCGCGGCAACCGCACCGGCTGGTCGATGCCGGCGTTATGGATCACGCCGCGCAACCGCGCGCCGAATGCGTCGCACAGCGCGCGCACGGCGTTCGCATCGGTCACGTCGCATACCCGGTAGCGCACCGGCAGGCCGAGCGCGGCCGCGGCGTCGAGCGACGCCTTCAGCTCGCGGCGCCGTTCGAGTTGCTGCAGCGTGTGCCGGATCGCCTTGGGCGGCCGCTCCGGCGTCGCCTGGCGCAGCAGGTCGAGCCCGTAGCGCCTGAAGCCCGCATCGTCGAGCGCGAGCCACGGCTCGTCGCCGGCCGGCGGCGCGTCGCGCCCGGTGACGATCACCGTGCAGCGATACCGCTTCGCGATCTCGCAGGCGGCCAGGAACCCGATGCCGCGTGCGCCGCCCGAGAACAGCACGACGTCGTCGGGCCCCCAGTCGGGTGCCGCTTGCGCCGGCAGGTCGTCGCGGGTCGCGACGAGCGTGTGGCGGCGCCCGCCGCGATGGCCGACCTCGAAGCGCCCCCAGCGATACAGCTCGCGTGCGATCAACCCGTCGACGCGACCGGTTTCGTCCGGCGCGATGTCGAGCACGCGCACGTTGCAGTTCGGCAGTTCCTGCGGCAGCGTCTTCGCGAGCCCCGCCCACAATCCGCCGAGCGGCTGCACGAGCGCATCGTCGCCGTATCCCATCAGCCCGTCCTGCCAGGTGAGCGCGAGATAGAACAGCCGCGACGTCGCTTCCTCCTGCACCCAGTCGCCGTAGCACGCCTGCAGCAACGCGACCGTGCGGCGCAGCGGCGCTTCCCACTGATCGCGCGCGTCGAGCGAAAACGGCGCCTCGACGCCGAGATCGACGATCCCGTCGAACGGGCCCGACTGTGCAACGAACGTGTTCGCGGCCGCCGCCGGATCGACGCCGTCGGCCGGGGCGAACACCGCCGGCTTCGCGCAGGCGCGCGCAAGCGCCGCCACCACGCGCTCGACCGTGCGGCCGAGGCCGTTGACGATCGCGATCCGCTTGCCGCTCAGTTCGGCCGCCGGCCGTTCCGGCAGCGGTTCGATCTCGACCGGCCGCCACGTGAAGCGGTGAGTTGGTGCGTCGTCCGTGTCGACGCCGGCGTCACGCCGTGCTTCGGACGCCGTCGCGTCGCGTTGCAGAAACGCCAGCACGTCGGGCGCCAGCGTCGGCCCGACGGCAGGCCCGGGCGTGGCCGCCGTCGCCACGCTTGCCGCCCGTTCGCCGCCGGCCGTCGCGGCCGGCGCACCCGTGAACGGACACGCCGCGCCGCGCGAAGCCGGCACGCGCGCATCGCGCCCGGCAGGCGCGGCGCTCGTGTGCTCGCGCGATCTCGGCCGGGCGACCAGCTGGATACCGTCGCGCGGGCGCAGCGAAATCGTCGCGCCCGTGTCGAGCGAACGACCGGGCACCGCGCTCAGATCGACGTGCTGCGCGACCACCGCGATCAGCACGCGGATCTGCAGCAGCGCGGTCTGATAGCCGATGCACTTGCGCATCCCGCCGCCGAACGGAAAGTACGCGTACTTGTGCCGCGTCGGCGCGTGCGGCCCGAAGTTTTCCGGATCGAATGCGTCCGGGTTGGCCCACAGCGCCGGATGACGATGCGTGACGTACGGCGACATGAATACCGACGAGCCGGCCGGCACGTGATAACCGCCGATCTCGTCGTCGTCGACCAGGTCGCGCGTGAAGCCCCAGATCGGCGGATAGAGCCGCAGGATCTCGTCGACGGTCTGCACCAGATACGGCAGGCGCGCGATGTCGTCGGCCGCGGGCGCGCGACCGCCGAGCACCGCATCGAGCTCCTCGCGCAGCCGGCGCAGCACGTCCGGATGCTGCGCGAGCGCATAGAGCCCCCACGCCATCCCGCTGCCGGTCGTTTCGTGGCCGGCCAGGAACACCGTCATCACCTCGTCGTGCACCTCGCGCTCGGTCAGCGGCGCGCCCGTGTCGGGGTCGCGCGCGGCGAGCAGCAGCGCGATCACGTCGCTCGTCTCGCAGCGTCCCGCGCGATGCTCGGCGACGATCGCATCGACGATCGTGTCGATCCCGCGGCGCGCACGTGCGATCCGGCGGTTGAACGGCGTCGGCATCCAGCGCGGCACGAAATCGTTCATGTTGCCCTGCGGCATCATCGCCTCGATGCCGAAGCGCACCGCCGGCCCGACCTCGTCCGCATGCCGCGAGATGTCCGCGTTGAACAGCATCAGCCCGAGCATGCGCAGGCTCACGCGCATCATCTCCTCGACCGCGTCGAACGGCGCATGCGCGGGCCGCTTCAGCCAGCGCTCGACGAGCGCGAGCGCCGCGTCGCCGACGGCCGCCGTATGCGATTCCACCTGCTTGCGGTGAAAAAGCGGCTGCACGACCCGCCGGTGACGCCGCCAGAACTCGCCGTCCGTCGTCAGCAGGCCGTCGCCGAAGAACATCTTGAAGTTGTCGTAGAAGCGGCCGCGCACGTAGTTGCGGTGATTGTCCTGCAGCACGTGCTGGACACCGTCCGGATGCGCGAGCGCATGCGTGAGGAACGGGCCCAGCCGGTTGCGGGCGATGTCGCCGTACTGCTGCTGAAGCTTCAGCAGCATCGTGACGGGATTGCGCTTGTATTCCGCGAGGTTGCCCATCACGACGCTGCCGCGCGGGCCGGGCGCGAGACGCTTCGTGCTCATGCCGACACCTGCTCGGAAGCCGCGTGCGCGGCGAGCCGCGCGTCGATCTCGCCGCGCGTGGCGAACGCGCCGGTCACGCGGTGCACGTAGCCGGTCACGATGCCCGTCACGTCGCGCATCTGCATCAGGATGCGGCCGTCCGGGCGCACCGCGACGAACCGGTTGCCGCTGCTCGCCGGCCCTTCGAGCGCGAAGGCGCGCGGCGTCACGCGCAGCGCGATCGACGCGTGGCGGGCGGCCAGCTCGCAGTCGTTGCCGGCTTCGTACAGGTCGATGCGGCCGATCGACATCGGCGCCGCGAGCGGGATGTAGTCGCCGGCGACATGATCGAGCGCCGCCACGCGCGCGAGCCCGTCGAGCAGGATGCTCGGCACCACGAAGCGCGAGAACACCGGATCGCCGTCCGGCACGTTCAGCCGGAAGCGCGCCTGCTTGCCCGTTTCGCTCATGCCGGTGTCGGTCGTCGACACGAACATGCCGGTCAGTCTCACGGGCGCCGCGTCGAAGTGATACGGATCGGCGACGGGCACAAACGTCCCGCCCGGCGGTTCGTTCCATACGGGTGCCGGCGCGTAGGCCGCGGCCAGGCGCACGGTGATCTCGAAGTGCGGCTTGTCGCGCACGAGAACCTGGCCGGCGGGCGCCAGCACGTCGCCGGAGATCCGCACGTGCACGAGCACGGCGTCGCCGTCGCGCGCGGCGATCCTCGCGTGGATGCGCTTCACGCTCGGCCGCTTCGCGTCGTAGACGCGCAGGAAGTGCAGGAACGCCGCGTCCGCGAATCCGACGACCTTGAGCCCCGGCACGAGCCGCAGCGCGGCTTCGGCGGCCACTTCGGGCACGAACGTGCCCGGCAGCGTCGGAAAACCGTTGACGACGTGATGCCGCAGGTACGCGTCGCGCTCGAGATCGAACACCCGCTCGAAGGTCACGCTGTCGTCCGTGCGCGCCAGCTCGCGGCCGAGATAGAAATCCGGATCGCGCGGCGTGGCGACGCGGGGCACCGCTTCAGCGTCGTCGAGATCGAAGTAGCCGGGCAGGTGCGTCTCGATCGCCCGTCGCTCGGCCTCGCCCAGATGCACGGACATCGCCGCGCGCTCGCCGAGACCGAGCTCGCGCATGAAATGATGCTGCCCTTCCGCGGTGCGCATGCTCGTGAACAGGCCGCTCTTCTCGAGAAACGCGCGCGTGACCGGATTCGAGCCGAGCCCCACCGAGCGCCACAGCGTCCAGCCGATCGTGAATTCGTCGTGGCCGAGCGCCGCGCGGTGATACGACGCCTGCGTGTTCAGGAAGTCGTTGCCCGACGCGTAGTCGGTTTCGCCGGCCTGGCCCGTCAGGCCGATGAACGACCCGAAGTTGCACCACAGGCGCGGCTGCCGGGCGCCGAACGCGTCGCGCAGGTTCCAGTAGCCGCGCACCTTGATGTCGCGCACCGCGACGAAGTCGTCCAGCGACTTCACGAGCACCGACGCGGAACGGTTCAATCCGGCCGCGTTGACCAGCAGGTCGACGCGCGGCTCGCGCGCGAGAATCGTGTCGACGGCCGTGCGCAGGCTGTCGGGGTCCAGCACGTCGGCGCGCAGGTACGTCACGCGATGCGCGCCGCTGAATGCGCGCATCGCCTCGATGTTCATGCACGCCGTGCGTGCGTCCGCGCGCCGCTCGAACGCGCGGATGATCGCCGGCAGCGGCCGCTCCGGATGCCGTGCCTTCTGCTGGCGGATGTAATCGGGGCGGCTCTTCGCGAACGCCTCGTCGTCCATCGCGAGCAGGTCTGCATCGACCTCGTCGAGCGCGCTGCTGCCGATCAGGTACAGCGTCGGGCGCACATGCGCGGCCAGCGTCTTCATCAGTTCACCGGTGATCCCGCGGGCGCCGCCGACCGCGACGACGACCGCGTCGGGCCCGAGCGCCAGGCGCTCGTCCGCGCGCAGCTCGCCCGCGTCCTCGATCACGCGCGGCGTGCGGCGACGCCCGCCGCCCAGCGCGACGACCGGCAGCCAGTGTTGTGCGCCGCTTTCGCGCTCGGCATCGCGCAGCGCGTCGGGCAGCGAGCGGGCGTCGGTCAGCACGGCCACCGGGCGCGCTTCCGGCATCTCGATCGCAAGCGCCTTCACGAGACCGGTGTAGAGCCCGGCATCCGGATGCGGCACCTCGCCCGCGAGCGCATCGAGCAGCAGCACGACGAAGCTGCCGTCGCGCTTGAGCGCCGCATGGCAATGCTTGATCGCGAGAAACGCGAGATCGTGCAGCGCGAGCCGCGCGGGCGCGGCCGGCGCCGCGGCGCCTGGCGCGAGCGTGCCGGCATCGAGCGACGTCAGCACGCGTACGTGGCCGATGTCGTCGGGCAGCCCGGCGAGTACCGTTTCGTCGATTCGCTCGATCCAGTGCCAGCCCGGCCGGTTCGCGGCGAACGGACGCGTCGACAGCACCACGCAGCCGGGGCCCGGATCGGCCTGCGCGGCGAGCGCTTCCGGCATGTCGGTGACGATCACGCAACGCGGCGCGATGAACGGCGTCGACCGCCCCGCGGGCCGCCACGGCGCATCCCGCCATTCGATCCGGTATCGTGCGACGCCGAGCGGCTCGCCGTCGGCCGCGACGCCGGTCCGGCGCAACGCGCCGGGCAGCAACGTACCGGGCCCGACGGGCGCGGCAACCGGCGCAGGCGCAGGCTGCACGGCCTGCACCGGCACGGCTCCGGCTCCGGCTTGCGGTTCGCGCGGGGCGGCCGCCTGCGCGGCGGCCGGCTCGCAGGCGACGTGCAGCGCATAGCGCGGCCGGTCGCCGCCGCTGTCGCGCGCCAGCGTCACGTCGGGGGTACGCGCAACGATCGCGCGCAGCACGTCGATCGCCGCATCGGCGCCCGCATACGTGACCGCGCGGCCCGTCGCATCGCACGGCGCGGCCGGCTCGACCGCGGCCCGCGCGTCGCCGCCGCCGACCACCGCGAGCACCGGCAGCCCTTCGGCCTGCGCGTGCCGCACGGTCGTCACCGCGAACAGCACGATGCCCTCCGCGAGCGGCAGCCCGAATGCCGGCCCCACCTCCTCCGCGGCGTTGCCGTTGATCCCGCCGACGATCGCCATGTCGAGCTCGCCGCTGCACAGGAAACGCTCGGCCGCCTCGAACGCGGCGAGCGTCGACGCGTGGCCTGCGTCCACCGTCATGTTCATCCCGTGCAGATCGTGATAATTCGCGACGCGCGCCGGGATCACGTTCGGCATCATCCCGGGAAACGAGTTTTCGGTGGTCGGCGCGACGAGCCGCCGCGTCGCCTCGCGCAGGCCGTCCAGCAGGCGTTCGGTCGTCGCACGCTCGTCCGGCAGCGTCGCGTCGAGCACCGCCGCCGCGATGTCGTCGAGATAGCAGCGGCTCGCATATAGCGCCGCGTTGCGCGTGGGCCCCATGTGCCCCATCACGAGCCCGATCGTGTCCGCATGCTCGCCCCAGAACGTGCCGAGACGTTCGCGCAGGTCGTGCGCGGCATCGAGCGCCATCAGCTGGCAGCGATCGAGCGCGCGCAACACGGCCGGCGGCATCTTCACGCGCGCGAAGCTCGGCAGCGGATAGCCGATCCCGAAGCTCGCGTCCGGCGCGCGGCCTTCACCGCGCAGCCAGGCCGCGACCTCGGCGTCGCCGTCGAGACCGGGAAACTTCGCCGACCACCCGACGATCGCCAGCGGTTCGCGCTGGAAGCGGCCGCTCGCGCCGCCGGCCGGCAGATCGGCGCGGTACTCCGACACGATCAGGTGGCCGTTCGTGCCGCCGAAGCCGAACCCGGACACCGCCGCGACGCGTGCCGAATCGCGCCGGGCCGGCCATTCGACGGGTGCCACCGGGATCCGCAGGTTCGTGCCGTCGAGATCGAATTCCGGCGGCGGTTCGCTGAAGCGATGCTGGGGCGGAATCACCTGATGGCGCAAACCGAGCAGCACCTGGATCACCGATACGACGCCGGCCGCCCAGCCGGTATGCCCGACCAGCGACTTGTTGGAAGTCACCTGCACCGGGCGATCGCGCCGGATCGCATCGCGCAGGCTCTGGAATTCGGCGAGATCGCCGGCCGGCGTGCCGGTGGCATGCGCCACGACCCAGTCGACGTCGGCGGGCACCGTCGCGGTGCGCGCATACGCGCGGTCGATCGCGATGCGCTGGCCGGCCGAATTCGGCGCGTAGATCGCCTTGCCCTTCCCGTCCGACGACGAGCCGAACGACTTCAGCACGCCGAGAATGCGGTCGCCGTCCGCCCGCGCGCGCGTCAGGCGCTTCAGGATCACGACACCCGCGCCGTCCGCGAACAGCACGCCGTCGCAGTTGCGATCGAGCGGCCGCACCTCGCCGCTGCGCGACAGCCCGTGCAGCTTCGAAAACAGGATCGAGCCGCGCGGTGCGAGCGCGAATGCGCCGCCGCACGCGACCACGTCCTGCTTGCCGAGCAGCAGTGCCTTGATCCCGAGATCGATCGAATACAGCGACGACGAACACGCGGTGTCGACCATCATGTACTCCGCGTCGTCCGGCAGCACGCCCTTCATCGCATTCAGGCCGACCCGATGCGGGAAGAACGACGCAAGATCGCCCGCGCCGCGCGCATAACGCGCGCTCAGCACCGCATCGATCGCGGCCACGCGGCGCGCGCGCTCGGCCGCGTCGACGCCCGCGTCGGCCAGCACCGCGTTCAGGCGCTCGCGCGCGGCGGCCAGCACCATGCCTTCCTCGAGATGCTGGCTGCCGTCCGCCGTGTAGCCGACCAGGAACGCGACGCGGTCGGCATCGCGCAGCGTCACGCCGTCGAGCGCCTGGCACAGTGCGTGGCGCAGCCACAGCGTCGTGAGCTCGCGCGGCGCGGTGCCGGCGTCGAGTTCGGCGCGCACCGTCGAGCACGGCTCGAACTGTTCGATGAAGACCGAGCGCGACTGGTAGCTCTTGTCTTCCGCCGACGTATCCGGCGAGTAGAACGACCGGTAGTCCCAACGATCCGGCGGCACGTTGCCGAACAGCTCGGGGCCGTCCAGCAGCGCGCGCCAGAATGCGTCCGGATCGCTCGCACCGGGCAATGCGAGACCCATGCCGACCACGGCGATGTCGTCGCTGTCCGGTGCGTCGCGCTCCGATGCGTCGTCGGCCGGCGCGGCCGGTTGCGCGACGGCCGCGGCGGCGCCCGCATCCTGCCCGGCGTTCGCCCATTCGGCGCGCGGCGACAATCCCTCGCTGCACAGCGACAACCCGCCATCCGCGACGACCACCTGTCCGGTAATCCAGCGTGCGGCATCCGACGCGAGAAACACGACGAGATCGGCGAGATCCTCCGCGCGCGCGAGCCGCTTCAGCGGCGTCGCCGCGATGCTCGAGCGCTTCGTGTTCTCCGGGTCCGGAAACTGCGCGGCGACGTCGCCGTCGATCAGCGTCGACGATGCGCCGTTCACCCGGATCTGGCGCCCCGCATACTCGACCGCGAGATAGCGCGTCAACGATTCGAGCGCCGCCTTCGCGGTGCCGACGACGAGATAGTTCGCGGGCACGAGCGTCGCGCCCACCGACGACACATTGACGATCGCGCCGCCGCCCGAACGCACCATCAGCGCCGCGGCGCGGCGTGCGCACCAGAACGCGCCTTTCAGGTTGGTGTCGAGCGCGCGATCAAAATGCTCGGCGCCGATCTCGTCGACGCCGAGCAGCGCGCCGGACGCCGCATTGTTGACGAGCACGTCGAGGCGGCCGTAGCGCCGTTCGATCTCGTCGAACATCCGGTCAACCTGCGTCTGCTGCGCGACCGACGCACGGATCACGTCGACGGTCGCGCCGAGCGCGCGCAGTTCCTCGGCCGTCTCCTTCGACGCGTCGAGCGAATGGAAGAAATTCAGGATCACGTGCGCGCCCTGCTCGGCGAAACGCCTGCAGATTGCCTTGCCCACGTTTTTCGCACCGCCCGTCACGAGAACGAGCTTGCCGCGCATGCTGGTATTCGACATGGATCGCCTGCCTATCGAGAACTTGTCATTACGGGCAGGGCCCCCCCCTGCCGACCAACGTTTCGGCCCACGGCCGTCAGGCGTGCGCCTTTCCCTGGTTCTCGTAGACGAAATCGACGATCTGCCCCATCGCCTTGAAGTCGCCGCTGCGGAAATTCGCGGGCAGCGGCGGCAACGCATAACGTGCGGTGATGCGCTGGATGATCTCGGTTTGCTTGACCGAGTCGATACCGAGTTCGGCTTCGAGCTCGATCGATTCGGAGAACACCTCGGCCGGATATTCCATCGCCTGCGCGTAGATATCGACGAGCTCCGAGAACAGCCGCTCGCGCGGCACGTGCGCGGGCCGCGCCGCTGCAACCGCCGCGGGCGCCGTCACCGGCTCACCCGGAGCATGCAGCACCGCCGGCGCCGGAGCAGGCGCCAGCGCGGCCCCGCCCACTGCCGCGAGGCGCGGCGTGGGCGCGACGATCGGTTCCGGCTGCGGCGCGAACGGCGTCGCCGTCGGTGCGGCCCCTGCCGGCACCGCGCCCGCCGCGTCGAACGCGTGGCGCAGTTCGCCCTTGAGCCAGTCGACGATGTGCGGTCCGCGCGCGTGCCAGAACGCGTCGAAGCCGGAGCCGGCGTTACCGATGCGAATATCGTCTTTCATGATGGTGTCCTCCTGGAAATAACGGGTGATCGTCGTGACGACGCTCGATTCCTCTGCCACGTTCGACGGGCCGCCGAACGTCCTGACCGCGCCCGGCCCCACGATGCGCACGACGATGCGCGCCAGCGCATTGAGCCCGCCGCACTCGACGTAGCGGTCGATGCCGTCCGCGCGCGCGGCGCGAATCGCGTCCGCGAAGCGCACCGGCATCACGAAATGCGACGCGAGCCGCATGCCGGGATCGTCGGCGCCGCTATAGCGGCGGCCGAGGATCGGCGAATACACCGGAATCGCGAGCGCGCCGGGCCGATATGCGGCAAGCCGCGCGGCGAACTGTGCGCGCGCGCCGGCCAGGTCGGGGTGATGAAAGCCATACGGAGACCGGAGCGTCTGCGCGGTCACGCCTTGCGCCGCGCAGGCCGAGACAAAATCTTCCAGCGCGTCGCGCGGGCCGGACACGACGGTCTGCGACGCATGGTTCTCGACCGCGATGCAGACGTTGCGCACCCCGTGCGTGAGCGCGCTCGCGTCGATCAGCGCGAGTGTCGCGTCGGCGCCGGCCGAAATCGCGGCCATCATGCCGTCGGCCGGTGCCGCGGCCTGCAACGATGCAATCCTGTCGCACACGATCCGCGCGCCCTGCTCGATCGAATACATCCCGCCGCACACCAGCGCCGCGATTTCGCCGAAGCTGTGTCCGATCAGCAGGTCGGGGACGATGCCGCGTTCGCGCAGCACGCCGAACATCCCGACCGATGCGCCGAAGATCCCGAGCTGCAACAAGTCGGGCGCGTCGCGCAGCCACGTATCGAGCCCCGCGTCGTCGCGCCACAGCGAGCCGGTCAGCGGATGGCCGAGCCGCTCGCTCGCGACCGCGTCGATCGTGTCGAGCGTCTGCCGTACGCTGCGGTGTTCGTGTCCGAGTTGCCGCAACGCGCCCGCATAGAACGCCCCTTGTCCCGGGAACAGGAACGCGCAGCCGTGCGCTTGCGCGTCGCCCGCGTTCGGCCCGGTGCCGTTCAACCTGCGTCGTTCCATAATCCCAATCTCCCAAGGCTCTCGGCCAGCTTCAGTCTCGCGGTCCGCCACCTCGACACCGCGAGCACGCGCTGCCGGCGCGCATCCGCGAGCGCCGACTGCGCATTCAGCAGTTCCGTGAACGTGCCAACCCCGGCCTTGTAGCGGCCGCGGGCGATCTCGAGCGAATGCAGCGCGGTGTCGAGCAGATGCTGCGAGTTGTCGAGGTTCGTCGTGTCGGTCTGCAGGCTCTGGTAGCTCTTCCACACGTCGAGCGACACCTTGAGTTCGGTATTGCGCACGTCGGCTTCCTGCGCATCGGCCTGCGCCTTCGCCTCCGCGATGCGATACCCGGATGCGAAGCCCTCGAACAGCGGAATCGAAATCTGGATGCCGATCGAGTTGCTGTGACTGCTCTGCAACTGGAACAGCGACGGCTGCTGCTGGTATGACGGGTTGTTGCGCGTGAGGCTGCCCATCAGCGAAATCGTCGGCAGCGACTGGGCGCGCACCGCGCGGATCTGGTCGCGCGCCGCTTCGAGCCGCTCGCGCGCGGCGATCAGCTTCGGGTGATCGCGCTTGGCTTCGGCGATCAGGTTCGCGACGCCGCGCGTGAAATCGTCGCGATCGGGCGACGGTTCCGCATCGGCGATGCGCAGCGACGTGTCGGCGTCGGCGCCGAGCGTCGTCGCGAGCGTGCCGATCGCGTTCTGCAGGTCGCCCTCCGCGCTCACGCGATCGAGCAGTGCCTTGCGATAGGTCGTCTGCGCCTGCAACGCGTCGCCGAGCGTGCCTGCGCCGCCGTCGTGTCGCGCGCTCGCTTCGGCCAGGCTCTCCTGCGCGGCACGTTCGACCGCCTGGGCCGCCTCGAGCGCCGCCTGCGCGTCGCGCAGCGCATAGAACGCCTGCGCCGCGTCGTAGAAGACGCTCTGCAACGCGTCGTCGTGCGCCGCATTGGCCGCGCGCAGCAACGCACGCGCGCGGTCGAGGTTCGCGCCGCGCTTGCCGAAATCGAACAGCACCCAGCTCAGGTTGAGCATGCCGTAGCGGCTGGTGCTGCGCTGATCGCCGGAAAAGCCGCCCGTATAGGTCGTGTTCACGTTGTCGCGCTGGATCCCGGCCGTCGCGTTCAGCGTCGGCAGGTATGCGGCCTTCGACACGCCGACCTCGGCCGTCGCCGCGCGCGCGTCCGCCCACGTGCGGCTCAGTTGCGGATGGGAGCAGATCGCGAGCAGGATCGCGTCCTCGAGCGCGATCGGCCGGTCGTCGAGGCGCCGTGCGCCGCACGCGGTGGCCGATGCCATCGACCCGGCCTGCGTCGCCGCGACGTCGTCGCGCGTGCGATAGACGTCGAGCATCTGCGCGCCCGCCGGCAGCGCGGCGGCCAGCGCAACGGCGGTCAGCACGACGGCGAAGGGTCGCTTCATCATCTAGCGCCCCGCCACCGGCTGTACCGGACCGGCAACCGGACCGGCATCGTGCGGCGCCGGCCGGGTCGCGGCCGGTTCGCCGCCACGCGACTTCGCCGCGACCGCCGCGCGCATCGCCGCGGTCGATTGATCGAGCACGACCTTCCCGCCCTGCAGCATGATGACGCGCTGCGCGGACGCGATCGTCTCCGGCCGGTGCGCGACGATGAGCCGCGTCATCGCGAGCTGCGTGACAGCCGCATTGACCTGCATCTCGCGCTGAATGTCGAGATGGCTCGTCGCTTCGTCGAGCACCAGGATGCGCGGCCGCTTGTACAGCGCGCGCGCCAGCAGCACGCGCTGCTTCTGGCCGCCGGACAGCACGGTGCCCATGTCGCCGACGAGCGTGTTGTAGCCCATCGGCATCGCGGCGATGTCGTCGTGCACGGCCGCGATGCGCGCGCATTCGGCGACCCAGTCCGGGTCCGCTTCCGGATCGAAGAAGCTGATGTTCTCCGCGATCGACCCCGCGAACAGCACGTCGTCCTGCAGCACCGTGCCGACCAGCGCGCGCAGCCGCTCGATGCCGAGCCTGGCCACGTCGAGCCCGCCGATGCGCACGGCGCCGCCCGTCGGCTCGTGAATCCCGAGCAGCACGCTGATCAGCGTCGTCTTCCCGCAACCGGACTGCCCGACGATCGCGACCGATTCGCCGGCCGCGATCGTCGCATTGACGCCGTCCAGCACCAGCGGCTCGCCGTCCGCGTAGCGGAACGACAGCCCGTCGATCTCGATGCTCGGGTCGAGCGAGTCCACTTCGCCCGGCACGCTGCGCAGGCTCGCGTCGGGTTCCGCTTCCGCGAACACGATGTCGGCCAGCCGCTCGCCCTGCAACTGCAGCATCCTGACCTCGAAATACTTGTCGATCAGGCTGCCGACCCGGCTGTCGAACTGACTCTTGTACGCGTTGAACGCCATCAGCACGCCGACCGTGAACTGGCCGTCCATCACCATCCGCGCGCCGAGCCAGATGACCAGCACGTTCTCGATGCCGAACAGCAGCCCGTTGAGCTGCTGATAGAAAATCTGCAGCTTCTGCACGTGCAGGCTCGCATTGACCTGCTCGACCAGCAGCGTGATCCAGCTCGCGCGCCGCTCGATCTGGCGGTTGAACAGCTTGATCGTCTTCACGCCGCGCACCGTCTCGAGGAAATGGCTCTGCTGCTTGGCGGCGTGCACGATCTGATCCTCCGTCGCGCGCCGCAACGGGCCGTACCACATCCATCGGACGAGCGCGTACAACGCCATCGTCGCCAGCGCGACGAGGCCGAGCGTGCGGCTGTATACGAACATCATCGCCAGCGTGACGAGCGTCATCAGTCCGTCGATCACCGCACCGAGAAACGACGTGGTCAGCGTCTGCTGGATCGTGTCGATCGAGCCGAAGCGCGACACGACGTCACCGAGATGGCGGCGTTCGTAATAGCGCACCGGCAGGCTCAGCAGATGCGTGAACACGTTCGCGCGCCACTGGATGTTGAGCGTGACGCCGACATACATCAGCGCCCACGCGCGAATCGCGCCGGTCGCCTGCTGCATCAGCAGCAGCAGGCCGAAGCCGAGCGCGAGCACCGTCAGCAGGTCGCGATCGGCGCTGACGATCACTTCGTCGATCACCCATTGCAGGAAGAACGGCTGCACGAGCATGAAGACCTCGAGCGCGATCGCCAGCACCAGGATCTGCGCGAGCGAACGCGACAACCCCGACACCGGGCCCAGCAGTTCACGCAGCCTGACCGCCGGCCGCGCCGCGCGCGGCGCGAAGCCGGCGTTCGGCCACAGCTCCAGCGCGACGCCGGTGAACCCGCGCGAGACGTCGGCGAGCGACACCTTGCGAATGCCGTGCGACGGATCGTGGATCGTCGCGGTCTTGCCGTTCACTGCCTCCAGCACGACGAAGTGGTTGAAATTCCAGTGCAGCAGGCACGGCAGGCGCAACTGGCCGAGCTGCGCCATGTCGAGCTTCAACGCACGCGTGCCGAGCGACAGGCGCTGCGCGATCTCGATCACGCGCCCGAGGCCCGCGCCCTTCAGCGAGACCGGAAACTGTGTGCGCAGCGTCGCGAGATCCACGTGATGGCCGTGATAGCCGGCAATCATCGCGAGGCACGCGATGCCGCATTCGGCCGCTTCGGTCTGCAGAACCATCGGCAGCTTGCGGCCGAGGCCGAACGAGAGTCGATCGAGTAATCGCATGCGTGCGCCCGTCAGAGTTTGCCGGTCAGGCTGTAAAGCGGCTCGAGCACCCATTCGTACAAGCGCCTGCGTTCCTGCAGGATGTCCGCCTGCAACGTCATGCCGGCCTGCAACGGTTGCTGCGCGCCGTACGCGGTGACGTGCTGCGCGTCGAGCGCGACGATCACGCGGTAGAAAGTCGCGTCGCGCCCCTCTCCGGGCGTCGCCGCCGGGCCACCGTCGTTCGCGAGTTCGGCCGCCGACAGCGCCGTGCGCGCGATCGACACGACCGTGGCCCCGTACTGGCCGAATTTCTGATAGGGAAACGCCTGATAGCGGACCAGCACCGGCTCGCCGACCCGCACGAAGCCGATCGCCGTGCTCGGCACGAACAGGTGCGCCTGCCAGCGCGCGCCGCCCGGCACGACACTCGCGAGCGGCCGCGACGTATCGACCGACTGGCCGACGTCGGCGATCGCGGCCGTGACGATGCCCGCCTCCGGCGCGGTGACGACGATCCGGCGCTTCGCCTCGCTTTCGATCAGGTTCTGGTCGACGTCGATCACGTTTCGGTCGATCTGCGCGAGCTGGTTCTGCTGCTTGAAGCCGAGCCCCGACAGTTCGTTGCTCGCCTCGGTAAGCGACTGGAGCGTCGATGCACGGTCGCGCAGCAACCCGTTCAGCTTCGACTGCTGGTCGAGCAGATCGGCCTCGCGCTGCTGCGCCTGGTCCTTCGAGATGTAATCCTGCGCGAGCAGGCCGCGATAGCGCGTTGCGCCATCGGCCGCGATCGAGGTACGCAGCCGCTGGGCCGCGAGCTGGTCGTCGATTTGCGCGAGCGTGCCCTTCAGGTTCCCGATCTTCGCGCGCAGCGTGTCGCGCTCGTCCTGCTGCAGGCTGCGGGTCTTGTCCATTTCCGCGAGCAGTGACGCCTTGCGCTGCCGCGCCTGCGCGATCAATGCGGCCTGCGTCGCGCCTTGCGCGGCGCTTTGCAAGTCGGTCGATACCGTATAGAGCGTCTGTCCGCGCGTCACGCGCTGCCCTTCCTTCACGTCGCGCTCGACGACGATGCCCGGCTGCAATGCATAGACCTTGACCAGCCCCGCATCCGGCATCACCACGCCGGAGACCGTCGTGCGCCGCGTATACGTACCGAACGCGAAGAACAGCACCACGCAGGTGGCCATGACCATCGCGACGACCGTCAGCAGCGTCATGGACAGCGGGTGCACCAGCACGATGTCGCCCAGCACCCGCATGCGCCGAGCCTGTGCCGCTTCAGAACGAAAGAGACCGAACTCCATTTTCACCAACGTGTCGCCAAACAACATGTCGCCCAATATCGGTATCGGCGTCCATTCCGCTTCCACGCGTCGGAACAGGCAAAAGCGATCCGGTATACAAAGAAGACCCGTGCATACCGGATCGTCAGTTCCATCATCGGGAGACGCGGCGGCTACCGCGTCGCCTCAATGCAGGCAACTCAGTACTGCGGGCCGCCGAAAAGGCCGTCCAGCAGGTTCACCGCGGCGGTCGTGATCGTCTCGCCGATGTTGTATGCCTGCTTGACCGGTGCGGCGAAGATGCCGAACGTCAGCGCATTGCCGATGCTCTCCGCGGTGCTGCCGCCCCATTCGATGATGTTGCCCAACGCGGACGGGATGCCCGGGCCGCTGTAGTAGCCGCCGGAAACTTGTGCGATTTGCTGTTGATTCAGTTCTTGCATTGCATTTCTCCAGTTTCAAAATGCTAGATAATCCATCTAGCGGGGCATCGAACAACGCCGCAATTGCGGCGCAGATCAACACGTTAAATACATTTAAACTTTTAACGACTCGGCGCATCCATCGCTCGAGCAAAATCAAACCAATGCATTCAATCCTGCTCAAAAAGCGCATAAAACCCCGTCGACCGAGATGAATTGATCGGCCTTTCGACGTCGGCCATTCAGCGGCGATATGCGAGCAGTCATCGCCTCGGCGGGCGTCCCACTGAAAGACGCCGGGCAATGGACGTGCAAGTGCTTCCGCGCATGGATGTCGCGGTGCCCGCATGCCACGGAGTACGAAATTTCAACGAGAACGACTGCCCGATCGAGCCCGCGCCCGATAATAATTGCGTGCTAAATGCCGTTCATCTAATCAACTAAACGTCGTTGATTGGATGATCGACATCAGATTTCACCTCTGAGATTTTTACAGCGCCGAATCCGACGAACCAATGATCGGTCACTTTTCGGACTCCCTTTGTACGATACCGCACCATCGGGCAAACCCGATATTTTGAGGATATTTACTTATTTTTATTATCGATTCCAGGCATGCGTGCCGCGATTGAATGCCCCCAGTTGATTCTGGAAAGGTCATGTCTTCACGGTAGATCCGGTCCCCTTGACTGGTCGGAGGTCGCCGTCGCCCGACTCGGATGGATGCGCCGTCAGATGCCAAACGACGTCGTACGTTTTCACCGGATTTCAAACAGCAGGCCGCGTGTCTGGTGCTCGACCAGGGCTATGGCCATATGGAGACGAGTCGCTCGGTGGGCGTCGGCGAGACGGTACTGAGCCGCTGGGTGCGCCAGCTTCAAATGGAGCGTCAGGGCGTCACGCCGCAGGGCAAGGCAATCACGCCGGATCGGCAACGCATTCCGGAACTCGAGATCTGGACGCTATTGCGTGCGCGGGAGATGCCGTCCTCCGCTTACGCATTCGCCACGTCCCTGCTCTGGTTTCCGCCTTTGATCTCCGGAGAACGAGAATCTGCACCACACCCGATCAGTTTGATTTGCGAGAAACCGGGCGGTGTCGACACCCGCGATCGCCACACCCGTTCGCCCCGACGCATCAACCCAGATGTCACGTGTTACTCCCGCATCCCCTCCAGATCGCGGATCAACTCGCTCGCCGAGATTTCGTCGAGCGTCGACAGCGCATCGGGCTCGCGAATGCTGCCCCAGTTCGACGGCGAACCGGCCTGCAACGCGTCGAGCCCGGGAGAAACCGCATCGGGCTCGCGTGGCGCAACGCGGTGGCGTCGGCCAGGCTGGAATCCGGATGATGTCCGGGGGGCGCTACCCGAGGGGAAAGCGGAATCAGGCAACCCGGGTTACCCGATTCGACAAGGGGAAGTCATTGAACACACGAGCACCCGGCCGTCGTGAAGTGATTCAGGTCACGACGGACATAGGTGCCCGAGCCCGGTCGCGCCGCGAGGCGACTTGAACCGACGACGCGACAGACTCTACATCGACACAGTGACCACCAACCGCACGCTTTCGGTCATCGCCGCGGTCCCCCGGTTGGCCCTCGTCGACCACATCCCGCACGAATCCTCGCCGGCATCGCGCCGGCGGCATCCCGTGTCGCCGATCCGGATCAAACCGCGATACGTGCCAGGCGGCTGCGGATGATCTCCGTCGCCTCGCTCACGATGCGCTCGACGAGTTCCTTCACGGTCGGGATATCGCGGATCAGGCCGACGACCAGCCCGCACGACCACGCGCCCGCATCGAGCGCGCCCTCCTTCATGATGCGCGGATACACGCCGGCGACTTCTTCGGCGATATCGTCGAACCGGATGCCGTCGCCGAGCCTGCTTTCCTTTTCGAGAATGCGATCGACCGCGGCATTGCGCAGCACGCGCTCGGTATTGCGCAACGGGCGCATGACCAGGCGTGTATCCAGTTCGGAGGCCGCGACCAGCGCCTGCTTCACGTTCTCGTGCACCGGCGCCTCGCGGGTGGCGACGAAGCGCGTTCCCATGTTGACGCCGTCCGCGCCGAGCGAAAGTGCCGCAACCAGCGACCGGCCGTCCGCCATGCCGCCGGAGGCCACGAACGGAATCCTGAGTTCCTCGGCGGCGCGTGGCAGCAGAATGAAGTTCGGAATGTCGTCCTCGCCCGGATGGCCGCCGCACTCGAATCCGTCGACGCTGACCGCATCGCAGCCGATGGACTCGGCCTTCAGCGCGTGGCGAATCGACGTGCACTTGTGGATCACCTTGATATCCGCTTCCTTGAGCGCGGCCAGGTAGGGCTGCGGGTTGTTGCCGGCCGTTTCGACCACCTTGACCCCGCCTTCGACGATGGCCCGGATATAGCCGGGATAGTCGGGGGACGTGACGGTCGGCAGGAACGTGAGGTTCACGCCGAACGGCTTGTCGGTCATTTCGCGGCAACGCCGGATTTCAGCGGCCAGATCGGCCGGCGAGCGCTGGGTCAGGCCGGTGATGATGCCGAGTCCACCGGCGTTGGAGACTGCTGCGGCCAGCTCCGCGTACCCGACATGGTGCATGCCGCCCTGGATGATCGGATAGTCGATGCCGAAGAGTTCGGTGATCCTGGTTTTCATGATGTTTGCGGTTCAGGTTGAGACGAAAGCGCCTTCGCATGCAGGGCACGCTGCGGCCCCGACGCGCGTCACTGCGCGACTGAATCGGCGGTGCGAAGCCGACGGAAATCCACGCTGCCGGGCAACGGAGGCGCCTGGCGGTACCCGGGGGCGGCCACATTGGCCTTCTCGCGACCCGGACGGCACACGATGCCGCCTCCCCCGCGCTGCCGGCCGCATGGCGATTCTGTCGCTGCCCGCCAACCGGCGCCAGGTTGACACGACCAGTTTCCTCGCGGGCCGAACTGCCGTACATTGGCGAAACTGACACATCGAATGCGAGATCCGACACATCATGCCCCGCGCCGCCATTCTTGCGTATGACGATTGCTACGCGTCCAGCCTGGGCGGGTTCGCCGACATCCTGCAGATCGCGAACGCGCACTGGCGGCGGCAAAGGGGCGATGGCAATGCGCAGTTCGAATGGCGGTTCGTTTCTCCGACGGGGAAGCCGGTCATGGCGAGCAACGGCTTGCAACTGAACACGGAGCCGATCCGGCCGCGCGAGAAGTTCGACCTGGTTTTCATTCCCAGCGCGCATTACGCAAGCGGCAAGGCCTTCGACCGGTTGCTGGCACGACAGTCGGCCGCATGCGACTGGCTGGTTTCGCAATGGAACGCGGGGGCCTACCTTGCGGCGAACTGCACCGGCACGTTCGTCCTGGCCAGAACCGGCCTCCTGGACGAACGGCCCGCGACGACCACATGGTGGTTGGCCGATCAGTTCCGCAGCCGGTTTCCCCGCGTCGACCTTCAGCTGGAACCCGTCGTCACCGAAGCCGACCGCCTGATCTGTGCCGGGGCATCGGCGTCCTACCTGCTGCAGACCATCCATGTCATCGAGCGCTTCTGCGGCGCGGCCATCGCCGCGCAGTGCGCGAAGACGATGCTGATCGACGTCAGCCAGACGAAGCAGTTGCCGTATCTCCCGTTGCTGGCAGACAAGGAACACGCCGACTCGCTGGTTCACCGCGCGCAGTATTGGCTGCAGAAGCACATGACGAAGGACGTGAAGATGTCGGAGATGGCGCATGAGCTCGGCGTCAGCGAGCGCACGATCATCCGCCGATTCCGCGCAGCGCTGAATCAGCCGCCATTGCGGTATTTGCAGAACCTGCGCATCGAAGCCGCGCGCGGCTTGCTGGAGGCCGGCGATCTCAGCCTCGAGCGGATTACGGCCCAGGTGGGATACAGCGATACCAGCTCGTTCTGCCGACTGTTCAAGGACAAGGTCGGCCTCAGCCCCGGCGCATACCGCGATCGCTTTCGCCCCACGGGGGAATCGTAGACAACCCGACGTGAGCGCCCCGGCAAGATTCGCGACCCGTTCGGTTACGATCGGCCGATCGGGCCCACGATCGAAGCGGTCGAGCACGATGAAATGCAGCGGCGTCATACGGCGCTGCTGCCCGGCGATCAGCAGAAAACCTGAACCGCGCGCCGCGTGCGCCGGTCGATCACCCCGACATTCGCGATGCACTATCACCCCGACGACATCTACCGGCTCTACCGGAGCGTACCGACGCTGCTGCTGAACCGCCCGGCGCCGGCCGAACGGTTCCTGGCCGCTGCTGTCGAGACCGGCGCCGAACTCGGCCATGTGCTGCGCGACTACCCGCAGGTCCGCTACCAGCCGCTCGACTTCCACTACCTGTGCCAGCAAAGCCTGTCCGTGCTGGACGACACGCTGCTGGCCGACCTCACGGCCGACATGAACGCTGGATGGCGCGGCGCGCACTGGGCCGCGCTGTTGATCGCGTTATCGGGCGATGCGCGCCATCTGCCGCACCTCGACGAAGTCAGGCGCCACCGCGGCGTCGAGTGGGCAGCCGAGCTTGCGGAAGCCGCGTGCGGCCCCGACGCCGGGTCGTCGGCATTCCGTGGCTGCCGGTCGATCGTGCGCCTGCGCGATCAGCTTGCCGCGTTGCCGCGCGTCGCGGTCCGCTTGCGGCCCTGGCTCTCACCGGAAGCACTCGAAGCCAGGGCGGTCGCCGTTCGTGCCGCGTATCGCGGCGGTGGCATCGAAGCTGCGCTGCAGGTTGCCCGCCGCTAGGCTCCCCGTCGGCCATCGCCCGACGGACGATCACGCGATGGTCAACTGAATCACCCGACTTCCCGTCGAACCCTCGAACGCATCGCAAACCCGGCGACGGGTTTCCCGCCGAACCGCCCCCTCCCCGCCTTCGTCCCGCCGCGATTCCACGCGATTTCGCAGAGGACCTTTCCTGTGCAACGCCTTAATCGACCGCCGCGCGATCTCCAATAATGGCCGCTCGATCCGCCGGCCACCGCGCCGGTAAATTGATAAAAAACTTCTTTGCATTCCTACAAGATGAATAAACACGCCAGCAGGCGACTCGCGGGGACCGCCATTGCCACTTGCCTGACCGCCTTCGCGTCGGACGGCGCACACGCGCAGAGCAGCGTGACGCTGTACGGCCTGATCGACACGTCGATCACCTACGCGACCAACCAGCGCACGCACGGCGCCGGCTCGCCGGGCAGCAGCACCGTCGCGATGACGAGCGGCGCCCTGAACGCGTCGCGCTGGGGGTTGCGCGGCCGCGAGGATCTCGGCGGCGGGATGGCCGCGATCTTCGGGCTCGAGAACGGTTTCTCGGGCACCACCGGCGCGCTGTCGCAGAAAGGCGTCGACATGTTCGGCCGCCAGGCATGGGTCGGCGTGAGCTCGAAGACGGCCGGCGAGCTCACGTTCGGCCGCCAGTACGACCTGATCCTCGATTTCGTGACGCCGCTCGGCGCGTCCGGCCCCGGCTGGGGCGGCAACCTCGCGGTTCATCCGTACGACAACGACGATTCGAACCGCAACCTCCGCATCAACCAGGCGGTGAAGTACACGAGCCCGACGTATCGCGGGCTGAGGTTCGGCGCGATGTACGGCTTCTCGAACACGGCCGGCCAGTTCGCCAACAACGCGGCATGGAGCGCGGGCGTGTCGTACGCGAACGGGCCGCTGAAGCTCGGCGCCGGCTACCTGAAGATCAGCCGCGACCGCAATGCGCCGAACCCGAACGGTGCGCTCAGCACGGTCGACGGCTCGGCGACGATCACGGGCGGCAACCAGCAGATCTGGGCCGCGGCCGGCCGTTATGCGTTCGGGCCGCATTCGGTCGGCGCCGCGTGGTCGCACTCGACCACCGACGGCGTGGCGGGCGTGCTCCAGGGCAGCGGCATCACGCCGTTGAAGGGGGAATCGCTGGTGTTCGACAACTTCTCGGTCGACGGGCGCTTCGCCGTCACGCGTGCGTTGAGCCTCTCGGCCGCGTACACGTACACGATGGGCCGCTTCGACACGCGCACCGGCCAGACGCGGCCGAAATGGAACCAGGTCGTCGCGCAAGCCGACTATGCGCTGTCGAAGCGCACGGACGCGTATCTCGAGGGGGTCTACCAGAGCGTGAGCGGCGGCAACGGCAACCCCGCGTTCAACGCGACCGTCTGGACGCTGACGCCGTCGGCGAACAGCAACCAGGTCGTCGTCGCACTGGGGCTGCGGCACAAGTTCTGAAGACGAAGCACGGCGTCGCCACGCCGTCCGCGCAGGGCATGCGTTCGGCACCGCTCGATCGTCATGCTCCGAGCCGCAAAGACCGTGCCCGTGCGCGGCCTTTGCGCAACGGCAGCGCGCCGCGTGACGGCACGAATGCCGCCCGGTCTGTCGCGCCGACGCAAAAAAATGCGGAGAAACTGGTCACGCTGTGACATTTTTCCTAATCTGTTTGCAGCGACGCCGAAATTTGGCGTTCCGGCCGCAACACTCTTTCATATGGCGCACCACCGGCTTACGAACGCGATTCACGTCGTAGATGCCGGATCTTTCGCGCCGTTCGGCCGGATACGGGCGTGCCGATCGCACGCCCCACGCGTTCAATGCAGTCAACCGCTGGAGACGAACGATGAGCAAAACGAACCGATTTGCGGTCCTGACAACCGTCGTACTGCTGGCCGGTTGCCACCATGCGGCCAAGACACCCGAGAATGCCGGCATGGAGCCCGCGCCCTCGAGCGAAGCCGTCGCAACGGTGACGGCCGACGAGCTCAACAATCCGAACAGCCCGCTCGCGAAGCGCAGCATCTACTTCGATTTCGACCAGTACTCCGTCAAGCCCGAATACCAGTCGCTGCTGCAGGCACACGCCGACTACCTGCGCAGCCATCCGGCGCGGCACGTGCTGATCCAGGGCAACACCGACGAACGCGGCACGTCCGAATACAACCTCGCGCTCGGCCAACGCCGTTCGCAGGCCGTGCTGAGCGCGCTCGAAACGCTCGGTGTGCAAGCCACGCAACTCGAGGCGGTCAGCCTCGGCAAGGAAAAGCCGGTCGCGCTCGGCCACGACGAGGATTCCTGGGCACAGAACCGCCGCGCGGATCTCGTCTACCGTTGATCCCGGGCCGCCGTGACGGCGGCATTCGCTTCAGGAACGGCATGGCAGCCCGCTGGTCGCGCAAGCGCACCGCGCGGGGCCGCCCCTGCCCGCCGTATGCACGCGATCGACGCGAAGGCGACCGATCGCGCAACGCTTCGTGCTCAACGCCGGCGATCGAGCCGGCGATGCAGCCAGTGCGACATCACGGCCGACGTCACGATCGCATCGAGCGTGGCGATCGCGTCGATGTCGCTGAACTGGTCGATTTTCATCAGGTAACCCTCGAGTTCGACGAAACCGATCATCGCGCCGGCGCCGACGACCATCCCCAGCAGCACGAACCAGCGCCGCCGCAGCCGCGTGCCGATTGCGCCCATGATGCCGCCGGTCACGGCCGCCGGCAGGAAATAGCCGAACAGGAACGACGCAAAGAAGATCAGCGGAACCATGCCGGCGCTGACTTTCAGTTCCTCCCACGACGGGCCGTCGATCAACGACCACCCGACCAGCATCACGGCCGGCCAGACGAGCGATGCGACCAGCGGGCCGCCGACGGCAAACGACACGCAACCGAGCACGGCGGGACGAAACGGACGCGACGACGGACGTTCAGCGGCGGCACTCATGTTTTTCGTGGTCGGAACCGGAATGGCGGCGTGCCGCAGTGTATCAACACGCCGTGCGATGACACCGATCCGCCCCCCTCGCATTCGACGATCCGCAAAAGGCATGGAATAAACGGCCCGCCCGAAACGTTTCTTCAGCGCGCAGACGCACGGTTCATGCGAACCGGCCTTTCCCGCGGCCTGCGCGTCGCAAGGAGGTGGAAATGAGATCCGCAACGTTGGCCGCGGCGCTGGTCGCGGCGCTGGTGCTCGTGCTGTCGGCAGGCTGTACGTCGGGTGGCGGCGCGCCGCAAGGGCCGGGCATGAGCCGGTACGGCGGCAGTGGCGCGGGAGGTACGGGCGGTGGCGGAGGAGGCAGCGGCTACTGAAGAACCGCCGCGAGCAGTCGGGCGACGCGTCGCGCACGAGCACCGGAAACCGGCTGAATCGCGCGCGACGCCCCGCCCGGCGGCACGACTTAACGCATGGCCTTCACGTCGGCCGGCGTGACGCTCGCGCTCTGGCCGCCCCACGTCGCACGCAGGTAGTTCGCGAGCTGCGCGAGTTCGTCGTCGCTCAGCGTGTGCGCGAAACCGGGCATCGGCTGCAGGTTCTCGAACCCGGCGAACTTCTGCTCGCCGATGCCGTCGAGCATCGCGACCAGCAGGTTGCGCGGGTCGCCCTGGCGCACCGTCGAATTGCCGTTCATCGGCACCGCCACGTGCGGCTTGCCTTCGCCGTTGAAGCCGTGACACCCCGCGCAGACCGCGAGATACACCGAGCGGCCGGCCGCGAACTGCGCGGCGTCGGCTGACACCGGCTTCACCGGTTGCGGCGCGGGCGGCGTATCGCCCAGCAGGTACACGGACAGCGCACGCAGGTCGTCCTTCGTCATGTACTGCGTGCTCAGGTGCACGACCGGGTACATCTCGCCGAATGCCGAGCCTTGCGGCGCGATGCCGACGCCGAAGAACGTCTGCAGGTCGGCGCCCGTCCAGCCGCGCGCGGCAAGGCCGGCCGGCGTGATGTCGGGCGCGGCCACGCGGCCGAGCGCCGCGCCCGCGAACGGCTTCGCGCTGTCGAGCTGGCCCGTGAACGCGCGCGGCGTGTGGCATTCCGCGCAGTGGCCGAGCGCACCCGCCAGATAGCGGCCGCGCTGCCAGTCGGCAGACTGGCCGGTCGATGCATCGGGCAGGCTGTCCTTCAGGAACACCATGTCCCAGAAGACCATCCCGAAACGCAGGTTGTACGGGAACTTCAGCTCGTGCTCGCGGTTTTCCTGCGCGACCGGCCTGACGGTCTTCAGGTACGCGTACATCGCGTCGGAATCGGCACGCGTGAGCTGCCGGTACGACGTGTACGGCATCGACGGATACAGGCGCTTGCCCGGCGCCTTGCCGTCATGCAGCGCGGCGTAGAAATCGTCCGCGCTCCAGTTGCCGATCCCGTGATCCTTGTCCGGCGTGATGTTCGAGCCGTAGAACGTGCCGAACGGCGATTCGAGGGGCGCGCCGCCGGCGAACGGCGCGCCGTCCTTCGCGGTGTGGCAGGCCGCGCAGTCGGCGGCCTTGACGAGATAGCGGCCGCGCGCGACCGGGTCGGCACCGGGCGCGCCGGAAGCGGCGTTCGAGGCCGGTGCGTCGTGGCCGCCGCATGCGGCGAGCAGCAGCGCGCAAGCCGCCGCGAGCACGGGGAGGCCCGCGGCCCGCGCGACACGATGAGCGAATGTGCGTTTCATGCGGCGTCCTTCACGAGTCCCGGCGTCGTCAGCACCACGTCCTTGACGGCTTCGTAGTAGCGGACATAGCCCGTGCAGCGGCAGAGGTGCGCATCGAGCGCCTCGGTGATCGTGCGCTCGACGTCGGCCTTCGCAACCGGCTCGCGCTTCAGGCGTTCGATCAGCACCGTCGCCGCGTTGACGAAACCCGGCGTGCAATAGCCGCACTGGAAGCTGAAGTGCTCGAGGAACTTCTGCTGGATCGGCGACAGCTCGACCACTTCGCCGGCTTCGTTGCGCTTCGCGTGGCCTTCGATCGTGCGGATCGTGCGGCCGTGGAAGAAATGCGCGCCGGTGATGCAGGTGCGCATTTCCTCGCTCGTGCCGTCCGGCTTGTCGACGATCACGACGCACGCGTGGCAGATGCCCTGCCCGCAGCCGAGCCGCGACCCGGTGAGGCCCGCGTATTCGTGCAGGAACTCGATCATCATCAGCCCTTCCGGCACCTGCATCGGGCCGACGGACTTGCCGTTGATGTTGATCGACAGCGGTTTCGACTGGAACCGGACGAGCGGACGCTCGACGGCGGCCGGTGCCGATGCCGGCACAGCCGGGGCAGGGGCCGGTGCCGGTGCCGAAGCCGGTACTGCCGAAGCCGGTACGGCCGAAGCCTGGGCCGGTGCGGAAGCGCCGGTCGCAGCGGCGCTGGCGCTCGCGGCCGAAGCCGCGGTTTGGGCGGTCGTCATGCGAGCACCTCCTGAATCTTTTGCGGGGTCACCGGCAGGTCGGTGAAACGATGGCCGATCGCGTGCGCGATGCCGTTCACGATCGCGCCGACGACGGGGATCATCACCACTTCGGCGACGCCCTTCGGCGGATCGGTCTCGGACAGCGGCGGCAGCACGTCGCCCGTCTGCGTCCAGACGGCGACGTCGGACGCGCGCGGCAGCTGGTAACGGTTGAAGTTCCACGTGCCGTTGCCGGGGCCGTCTTCATACAGCGGCAGGTATTCGTGCAACGCGTGGCCGATACCCATCGCGAGACCGCCCTGCAACTGGCCCGACACGAGCTGCGGCGAAATCTGGTTGCCGCATTCCATGATCGAGTGATGCGTGAGCAGCTCGACCTTGCCGGTCGCTTCGTGCACGGCCAGCTCGACCAGCGTGCCGACCGCCGTGTAGTACGTGACGGCCGCGTTGTTGCGGCTCGTCGGCGGGATGAACACGCGCTTGCGGTCCAGCACGCGGTAGCCGTTCGCGGTCGGCGCCAGCGTGCCGCGCATCGCGGTCGCGCCGGCAGGCGCGGCGGTGCCGGGCACCGGGCCGTTGTCGCCCGTCTTCGGTGCGCCGACGCGCAGCGACAGCCCGTCGATCGGCAAACGATCGACCACGCCGCCCACTTCGAACTCGGCGTCGGTCCACTGCCAGCGGTTGAACACATGCACGACGGCGCCGGTCGGCAGGCCGAGCGCATGCGCCTGCTTCGCGAGCTGTTCGAACGACAGCGGCTCGAGGCCGTCGGCGGTCAGCTTGCCGTCGACCCAGCGCGCGTCCTCGATGCGGATCGTGTACGGCGCGGCCTGGCCGCCGCCGAGGCCGCGCGTCCAGATCGACATCGCCGCCGGCCACAGGCCGTAGCGGAACACCGCGCGCGCGGCTTCGCGCGTGCTGTGCGTGAAGTAGTACGCGGAGTTCGTCGCGCTCGACGGCGACGCATAGCTCGGCGACCAGCGCGGGTTCGCGCTCAGGCGATCCTGGTCGGCCTGCGACATGATGTACGGATCGCCGCTGGTCTCGACCGGCAGGTCCGGCCATTCGGTCACGGCGACCTGCACGTCCGTCGCCGGACGGCCGAGCCACTTCACGACGGCCACAGCCTGCGACGTCGACATCCCGGTGCCGATCTCGGCAGCCGTGTGGCGCAGCGACACCTTGCCGTTCTCGTCGAATTCGACCTTCGCGAACGACGCTTCCGCGCCCGTGCCGAAGTCCTTCTGCACGCACGCGAAGCCGACGCCGTAGCGCTTGCCCGGGTTCGCCGCCTCGTATTCGGCCTTGCGCGCGGCGCGGCGCGTCCACAGCGGATGCTGCTTCGAGCGCTCGAGCACCTCGTCGACGCGCAGCGCGCCGGCGGGAATCGCCCCTTGCGTGTTCTTCATCCCCGAACGCAGCGCGTTGCGCAGGCGGAAATCGATCGGGTCGATGTTCAGCTGCGCGGCGATCTCGTCGACCGCCATCTCGGTCGCCGCCATGCTCTGCAGCGTGCCGTAGCCGCGCGCGGAACCGGCATCGATCGCGCGCGATGCAATCGCCACGGCCGCGAGGTCGCTCTTCGGGAAGTAGTAGATCGATTGCGCGGCCGTCGCGCCGACCATCGCGACCGACGGCGAGAAGTTCGAGCGCCCGCCGCCGTTCGCCTCGAAGTCGCCCTTGAACGACTGCAGCAGGCCGGTGTTGCGGTCCACCGCGATCCGGTAATGCATCTTGAACGCGTGACGCTTCAGCGACGTCTGGAACTGTTCGTAGCGGTCGTTCGCGAAACGCACCGGGCGGCCGTCCGCGTACAGCGCGCAGACGAGGCCGTAGAACGGCACGTTGAAGTGATCCTTCGAGCCGTAGCCGACCGTGTAGCACGGGTGCACGAACAGCTTCTTCACCGGGAAGCGGCACTTCGCGACCATCGCGGCCGCGTTCTCCGCCACCTCGAGCGGCGACTGGGTCGGCACGACGAGGTGCAGCGACTGCGTCGCGGCGTCGTACCAGCAGTTCGCGTTGTCCGGTTCGAGCGCGGCGGTGTCGACCGACTGCGTGTTGTACTCGCGGTCGAACACGAGCCAGTCGGCCGACGGATGGTCGAGCTCGTCGGCAATCTGCCCGGCCAGGAACATGCCCTGCTCGTCGAGCTTGCCGTGCTCCTTGCCGTCCGGCCACACCGGCAGGTGCTTGCGCATCATGCTCGGAAAGATCGGCGCGTCCTTCAGGCTCGAATAGACATCGTCGTCGTAGGCCGTCTTGCCGCCCACGCGCACGTAGCGGAAGGTGCCCCACGGATCGCGCTCGAGCGGGCCCGTGACCGCGCCGTAGCGGATCACGTCGTCGCGGAACTTGAGCGCGTTCTTCGCGAAGCGGAAGCGCGCGAAGTCGTGGTAGATGAGGATCGCGACCGCATGGCCGAGATACGCGGGCGTCTTGCCGGCGGGCAGCAGCATGTCGTCGCCGTAGAACGCCGGAAACGCGACGCCGTCGCGCACGAGATCGTCGGCCGTAACCACGCGGTCCGGTTTCAGTTCGTCGCCCAGCAGCGAAAGGTCGAAGCCTTCGTACGTGCGGTCGGCCTGCGTGACGCGCAGGATCAGCGCATGAGACTGCTGCTGCGGCCAGTGCGGCATGTCGGCTGCGCGCACGTCACGGGCGAACACTTTCGAGCCCGTGACCTTCGCGATGCCGTCGATGCGGAATTGGGGGATGCCGGTGACGCTATCCCATTTGACGGGGGTGAGGAGTTTTTCTTCGAAGAGCGCCGCGAACGCGCGGCTGCCCAGGGGCGCGACATACACCGCGACGCCCGCCAGCACGCTGGCTTTCAGAAAACCCCGCCGTGACAGGCCGTGGTTTTTCATTGGGGGGAACCTCCTGATACGGCTCGGACGGCGATCGGATGTCGCGACGTTCGGAGCGGCGCGCATTCTGGCATTGTTTTTGATATATCGCCTATAGTATTTCCCGCATGAAATACTTATTGAATTTCTTATAACGGTGTTCAGCCGGGCTGCGACAGCCGGTCGCGGGTGGCGATCCGGTCGCATCGACTGCCCGCTTGCGGCGGTTTCGTTCGTGTCGACCGCGCCCGGCGGATACGCGCCTGTCTCCTGTCGATCGCCGAGCCTCGTTCGGTTCGCGACGATGCTGCCCCGGCGCCGGCGAATGCGCAAGACTTTCGTGGGCGTGGTTTCACGACCGGTGGCCGACGCGGCACGCGGGTCCGCCGGGTGACCCGCGCCGCCCGTATTTCATGGTAATGTCGTGCGCATCCGGCTTGGCCGGGCTTCCGCCACGTGCCGTGCGGGTGCCGCCAGCCATCGCGATATCAAGCGACATCGTGTCGAGGTCAAAAACCATGGCAGTCAGGGCATCTCTCCTGCACTCCGTTCTCGCCACTCCCCCCTCCGGCAACCACCGTGTGACGGCCGCGCTGCGCCCGTCGATGCTCGTTACCCTGTTCGAGGACGTCCGACCGATGGCGCTCTCCGGGCTCGCGAGCGGCTTCGTCGCGGCCGTCGCGCTGATCCGGCTGCAGCAGCTCTGGTGCCTCGCGTGGCTGATCGTCGACGTCGGCCTGCTCATCGCGCGGCTCTCGATCGTGCGTGCGTACACGGTTCAACGCGACGGCGGCGACGACCGCGCCGAATACTGGGCGATGCGCTATGCGCCCGTGTCGCTCGTCGCGTGCTTCGTGCTCGGTCTCGGCGTGATGGGCTGCGTGCAGGCCGTCGACGTCGAGCTCGGCACGCTGTCGGTGATGGTCGCGGGCGGCGTGTTCGGCGGGATCGCGTCGCGCAATTCGGCGCTACCCCGGCTCGCGATGTCGCAAGTCACGGTCGGCGTGCTGCCGATCGGCATCGGCGCGTTGCTGGCCCACCGGCCGGGGGCATGGCTGCTGCTGCCGCCGCTCGTGATCTACCTCGCCGCGATGCGAACGGTCGTCCAGCGTCACTATCGCGTGCTCGTCGCGCTGATTGCCGCGCGCCAGCGCAACGCCGAACTCGTCGCGCGCTTCGACGCCGCGCTCACCTACATGCCGCACGGCCTGTGCATGATCGACGGCGAGCGCCGCGTGATCGTCGCGAACCGGCGTACCGCGCAACTGTTCGGCTCGCCGCGCCAGATCATGCTCGAAACGCCGCTGCCCGCCGTCGTCGCGGCGCTCGGCGCGAACGACGCGATCGATCCCGGCGGCGCCCGTCTCGCCGCGCAGTGCGAGATCTGGCTGACCTGCGACGAACCCGCGCCGCTCGACCTGGTGCTCGCCGATGGCCGCCAGCTCGAACTGACGCGCCATCTCGTGCCGGACGGCAACGCGGTGATCATCGTCGAGGACGTCACCGCGCGCCGCCAGACCGAACAGCACATCCGGCATCTCGCGCGGCACGATGCACTGACGGGTCTGCCGAACCGCCACGAGCTGCATGCGGAACTCAAGCGGATGCTCGCGAGCCGGCCACACACGCCGGATTCCGGGCTCGCCGTCATGTATCTCGACCTCGACGGCTTCAAGGCGATCAACGACCGGTTCGGCCACCAGGCCGGCGACGACGTGCTGACGCAGGTCGCCGAGCGGCTCGGCAAGACGCTGCCGCCCGGCGAGCTGGCCGCGCGCATCGGCGGCGACGAATTCGTCGTCGCGATCGACGACGTGACGATGCACGCGTGCTCGCTCCTCGCCGCGCGCATCATCCGGCAGATCTCGGCGCCGTACACGCTGTCGATCGGCGAGACCGTGATCCTGGGGATCAGCATCGGCATCGCACTCGACGACGGGCACGGCTCCCCCGACGAACTGATCCGGCAGGCCGACAGCGCGCTGTACGACGCGAAATCGGCCGGCAAGGGCATCTACCGCTTCTATTCGAGCGGCAGCAGCCGGGTCACCCCGGCCACCGCGAGCTGACCCGGCCGCGCAGCCCTCTTTCTCCCGCGTCGACGCCTCCCGGCGATTCAATTCCGAAACGCTTTACGTGACCGCACGTGGCGTCGCGCGCTCGCGTGTCACGTGACGTGTTCCGTAACATCGGCGCCCGCCACCCGTCACGTTGGCTGCAGAAGCCTGCACGATCGAGGCAGCGCAGGGCTTTTCGAACCTGGCACTCTTATTGCTCCCTGTCAGGGAAACAGGTGGTCAGGGAGACCCAACATGAATACCGTCGAAGTCCTCAGCCGCAGCGAAACCATCGACGAACTGGATGTGATCGACGGCGCGTCACTGATCCGCCGGCTCGTTTCCGAGCGCCGCATGCCGGCCGCACGCGAAGCCCGATGCGTCGACAATCCGCCGCTGACGCTGTACGGCGCGTTTCGCCAGGGCATCGCCGATCACGCCGCGCGCCGCGCGAATCCGTATCGCGCCGGCAGCCGTTTCTGGGCACTGTGGGAAGAAGGACGTCTCGAAGCTGAAACATCGGGCCGGTAAGCCGGCCTTGCACGCCGGCCCCGTCGCGGCAAGGGCCGGCGCGAAACACCAGGCCCGAATGCGGCCGGCCGGCATGCCGGCATGCGTTCACCGCCGCAACATCGCACCGGGTTCCGCGTATCGGCTTTGCAACTCACCCGCATGCCTCCATGCGCTTGCCGGCTGATGGCGTTCGGCGCTGCTCGCGCCGGGCGCGGCGCGCAGCGGTCGTTTCCCGATAAGATGGCAGATTCCGTTCATCGAACGATGCCGCCATGACCGCCTCCTCCTCACACCGCAATCCCATCCACTGCGAAATCGATCTCGACGCACAAGGCAAGCACGCGGGCTACCTGCGGCTGCCGCATTCCGTACACCGCTCGGCGTACGGCTGGCTGCCGATCCCGATCGCGTCGATTCGCAACGGCGACGGCCCGGTCGCGCTCGTGATGGCCGGCAACCACGGCGACGAGTACGAAGGCCAGATCATCGTGTCGCAACTGATGCGCGAGATCGAGCCCGGGATGGTCAGCGGGCAGCTGATCCTGCTGCCGATGGCGAATTTCCCGGCGGCGGACGCGGGCCTGCGCGTGTCGCCGCTCGACCAGGGCAACCTGAACCGCAGCTTCCCCGGCGACCCGGCCGGCACGCCGACGCAGATGATCGCCCACTACATCGAGCATGTCCTGCTGGCGCGCTCGCAGTATCTGGTCGACCTGCACTCGGGCGGCAGCTCGCTGCTGTACCAGGGCGGCAACATGCTCGCGATCGACCCGCTCGACGCCGACGAAGCCGCGAAGCTCAACGGGCTGCTGGTCGCGTTCGGGTTGCAGAACGCGCTGCTGCACGCGCCGAATCCCGTGCACTCGGCCTCGGCCGCGCGCCGCCAGGGCGCGATCTCGATCGTGACCGAACTCGGCGGTGCCGGCATGGCCGACCCGTCGCTGATCCGGCTCGGTCGCCACGGGCTGCTGCACTACCTCGGTTACATCGGCCTGCTGCGCGGCGCGCTCGTGCCCGACGCGCCGCCCACCGTCACGCGCTTCATGCGTGTCGACGGCGATCGCCACTTCGTCTATGCGTACGAGCGCGGGCTGTACGAACCGCTCGTCGAACTCGGCGACCAGGTGAAGGCCGGGCAGCCGGCCGCGTGGGTGCACTTCCCCGATACGCCGCTGCGCGAGCCGGTGCTGCACCGCTTCAAGGGCGACGGCGAAGTGGTGTGCAAGCGCGTGCCCGCGCAGGTGCAGCGCGGCGATTGCCTGTTCCAGCTGGCGGAATTGTCGGCCCCGCCGAGCATCGGCCAGACGGCCTAAAACCGGATCCATCTCCTTTCCATGCGGTCTGCCAGTCATGGCGGACGGCATGCGCTCACCATTAACCAACTTGACAAATTAACTTACTTGGTTAATATCGCGAATGGAAAAGAGAAGGCCTCATTGCAAGCTGACCCTCGTCAAGGCGCTGGTCGAATCCGGCCAGGTCCGGTTGACCGCGAGCGCGGTACTCGGCGCGCGGCAGCTGGGTTTCACGGAACGGGAGGCGCTCGATGTCGTGATGTCGCTGACCGACCTCGACTTCCACAAGAGCATGACGACGTACGCCGACCACACGATCTGGCAGGACGTCTACCGGCCGTTGACGGTGCGTGGCGACGTGTACCTGAAACTGACGGTGATCGACGATGTGCTGATCGTGTCTTTCAAGGAGCGATGAAAATGAAATGTCCTGCATGCGGTGCCGCGAAGCTGGTCCACGACACGCGCGACATCCCTTATACCTACAAGGGCCGGTCGACCGTCGTCCGCGCTGTCACCGGCGAGTTCTGCCCGGCCTGCGGGGAATCGGTACTGGATCTCGACGAAGCGACCCGTCTCGGCGAAGCGATCAGCGAGTTCAACAAGCAGGTGAACGCCACCATCGTCGACCCGAATTACATCGCGAAGGTGCGCAAGAAGCTGAAGCTCGACCAGCGCGAGGCGGCCGAGCTTTTCGGCGGCGGCGTCAATGCGTTCTCCCGTTACGAAACAGGCAAGACGAATCCGCCGCTTGCCCTCGTGAAACTGCTGAAGATCCTCGATCGTCACCCCGATCTGCTCGCCGAAGTCCGGGCCGCATAGGCGCTCGCATGTCGGCATCGCGCAGGCGCGTGCATCGGCTTCGATGCATGCGCATGCACCGCGTCATCGCCACCCCACTCCCGCTGCGAGCCTTCTGACGTCCGCCGCGAAATCCTTATCGAAATTGCTTCGTTCGCCTTTGCCGGTCGCGCCGCTAACGTGTTCAAAACGGCGGCGGCCCGCCATCTGCATCCCAGCAGGACACGCACCGGCCGCCGCCATCACGACAACCGCGTCGCGATAACGGAACAGACCGGACGGGCCGCGTGCCCGCACCCCGCCAGGAACGTCCGCATCGCGCGCCCTTCGCGATGCCCATGGCCACGACCGACCGCATCATCGACACGACGCCGCTCGACGTCCGCGCGCAACCGCTGATCGACGCACTGATCGACGAGTATTCGACCCGTTACAACGCGTATCGCCCCGACAGCCACGCGTCCGCACGCGAGGAGCTCGCGCGTTATCCGGCCGAACTGTTCGCGCCGCCCGAAGGCGCTTTCGTGCTGCTGCTGCGCGACGGCGAGACGATCGGCGGCGGCGCGTTCAAGCGCTACGACGCGCAGACCGCCGAGCTCAAACGCATCTGGACCCGCGCGGACCTGCGCCGTCAGGGCCTCGCACGCATCATCGTGGAGGCACTCGAACTGCGCGCCGCGCAGCAGGGCTATCGCCGCATCTACCTGACTACCGGTTTTCGCCAGCCCGAAGCATGGGCGCTGTACGACCGCACCGGCTATACGCGGCTGTTCGATTCGTCGATCGCCCCCGAGGTGCATTACCACCTGCGGTTCGGCAAGGATCTCGCCGATCCGTCGCGCACGTCGACGCTGGCCGACCTGTGGGCGCCCGTGCCCGAACCGGCGCTGCCGCGCTGACCGCCGCCGCGCCCTCGCCTTCCTCCGATTACCGCTTGCCACCACAGGACGCTTTCATGCAACGAGCCGTACCGTTCTCTTCCCGTGCCGCGCGCACGCTGGCCACCGCGTTGATTGGCCTGACCGCGTTCGCCGCGGCCGCGGCCGCGGCCGCCGCCACGTTCGACTTGAGCCCCGAACAGCGCGGGCGCCCGCGCGGCGTGGCCGATGCGGCAGTCGAGCGCGCGGTGCCCGCGTCGTTCAAGTTCGCCGAACCCGGCACGCTGACGATCGGCATCGCACCGAGCCTGCCGCCGATCAGTTCGTATGCAACCGATGCTCGCACGGTGATCGGCTTCGACGCCGACGTCGGCCAGCTCGTGTCCGACAGCCTCGGCCGCAAGCTGAAGATCGTCGCGCTCGCGTGGGCCGACTGGCCGCTCGCGCTCGAATCCGGAAAAGTCGACGCGGTGATCTCGAACGTCACCGTCACCGAGGAACGCAAGCAGAAGTTCGATTTCTCGACCTACCGCAAGGATCAGGTCGGCTTCTACGTGCGCAACGACAGCAAGATCCAGGCGATCCGCGAGCCGAAGGACGTCGCGGGGCTGCGTGTCGTGACCGACGCCGGCACCAACCAGGAAAAGATCCTGCTCGCGTGGGACCGCGAGAACGTCGCGCACGGGCTGAAACCCGTGCAGATCCAGTACTACGACGACCAGGCGATGCGCATCGTCGCCGTGCAGTCGGGCCGTGCCGATGCCGTGTTCAGCGTGAACTCGGTGCTCGCGTACCAGAGCGCGCAGCAAGGCAAGACGCGGCTCGTCGGCGCAATCAGCGGCGGCTGGCCGCGCACGGCCGACATCGCGATCGCGACGCGCCGCGGCAGCGGGCTCGCCGATCCGCTGACCGTCGCGCTGAACGGGTTGATCAGGAACGGCCGCTACCAGCAGGTGCTCGACCGCTGGAACCTCGCGTCCGAGGCGATCGACCAGTCGCGCACGAATCCGCCCGGGCTGCCGAAGAGCTGAGCGCCACGCCCGCCCTTCGTCCCGTCACGCTTACTTCACGCTCACGCAGGAACGCCGCCCACCATGTCTTACTCGCTTTCGTTGCTGGACAAGAGTCCGATCGCCGACGGCGCGAACGCCGCCGACGCGCTGCGCTTCACCACGACGCTCGCGCAGCGCGCCGAACAGCTCGGCTACGAGCGCTTCTGGGTCGCCGAGCATCATGGCACGCAGGCCTTCGCGAGCTCCGCGCCGGAGATCGTCGTCGCGCACCTGCTCGCGCACACGTCGCGCATCCGCGTCGGCTCGGGCGGCGTGATGCTGCAGCACTACAGCCCGTTCAAGGTCGCCGAGACGTTCAAGGTACTGGCTGCGCTCGCGCCGGGCCGCGTCGACCTCGGCATCGGCAAGGCGCCCGGCGGGTTGCCGCTGTCCACGCGCGCATTGCAGTGGTTCCACGACAAGGCGCGCAAGCCGGACTTCGCGGGCCAGCTCGCGGAACTCGACGCGTTTCTCGGCTGGGGCGTGGCCGAGGATCACCCGCTCGCCGGCGCGGTCGCGCTGCCCGTGCCGCCGCAGGCGCCCGAACGCATCCTGCTCGGCGGCTCGCCGGACAGCGGCACGCTCGCCGCGCGCAACGGCTGGCGCTTCTGCTACGCGGGGCATTTCAACGGCGACGACGCGAACATCGAACGCTCGCTGGACGCGTATCGCAGCGCGGGCGGCACACGACCGCTGGTCGCGCTGTACGCGGTGGCCGCGCCGACGCGCGACGAGGCCGAGCAACTGATCGGGCCGCTGAAGATCTTCAAGCTGCAGCTCGCGGGCGGGCAGAGCTTCAACCTCCCCAGTGCGCAGGCGGCCGCCGAATTCGCGCGGCAGAGCGGCGCGTCCGACTACCGCGTCGACGAGCTGCGCCCGACGGTGCTGGCCGATACCCCCGAGCGCGTGCACCGCGCGCTCGATGCGCTGAGCCGGCGGCTCGACGTCGACGCGTTCGTGATCGATTCGCCGGTGACCGACTACGCGGCGCGGCTCGCATCGGCCGAATGGCTCGCCGGCGCGCTGTCGAGCACGCCGTTGCAGGCGGCCCTCGCGGCCGACCGCTCCCTTTCCCCTGACCAGAACGCGTGACGCTCCCATGACGACCCGACGATCGATTCCTTTCGGCCTGATGCTGCAAGGCGCAGGCAGCCACATGAACGCATGGCGGCACCCGAGCAACCCGCCGGACGCGAGCATCAACCTCGATTTCGCGATCGGCGTCGCCCGCAAGGCGGAAGCCGCCGGCATCGCCTTCGCGTTCGTCGCGGACGGCCTCTACATCAACGAGAAGTCGATCCCGCACTTCCTGAACCGCTTCGAGCCGCTGACCGTGCTGTCGGCGCTCGCGGTCGCGACGAAGAAGATCGGGCTCGCGGGCACGATCTCGACGTCGTACAGCGAGCCGTTCACGGTCGCCCGCCAGCTGGCGTCGCTCGATGCGATCAGCGGCGGGCGCGCGGGCTGGAACGTCGTGACGACGCCGCTCGAGGGCACCGCGAAGAACTTCGGCAAGGTGCATCCCGATCATGAGCTGCGCTACGAGATCGCCGACGAATACCTCGACGTCGTGCAGGGCCTGTGGGACAGCTGGGACGACGACGCATTCGTGCGCGACCGCGCGACCGGCCGCTTCTTCGATCGCGACAAGCTCCACACGCTCGATCACCACGGCCGCTTCTTCCAGGTCGCGGGCCCGCTGAACATCCAGCGGTCCCCGCAGGGGCAGCCGGTGATCTTCCAGGCCGGCTCCTCCGACACCGGCATCGGGCTCGCCGGCAAGTACGCGGACGCCGTGTTCACGCATTCGCCGTCGCTCGACGAAACGGCCGCGTTCACGCGGCGCGTGAAGCAGAGCGCGATCGAGCACGGCCGGCAAGGCAGCGACGTGAAGGTCTTCCCCGGCATCGGGCCGATCGTCGGCCGCACGGCCGCCGAGGCCGAGGAAAAATACCAGGCGATCCGCGACCTGCTGACGATCGACGAGGCGCTCGCCTACCTGGGCCGCTATTTCGATCACCACGATTTCACGCAGTACCCGCTCGACGCACCGTTCCCGGAACTCGGCGAGCTCGGCCGCAACAGCTTCCGCTCGACCACCGACCGGATCAAGGCCGACGCGAAACAGAAAGGCCTGTCGCTGCGCGAGACGGCGCTCGCGGTCGCCACGCCGCGCCCGAACTTCATCGGCACGGCCGAGCATGTCGCCGACGAGCTGATCCGCTGGCACGACGCGGGCGCCGGCGACGGCTTCATCCTCGGCTTCGCGGTGCAGGCGCAAGGCGTCGACGATTTCGTCGAGCTCGTGATCCCGGCGCTCGAGGCGCGCGGCCGCTACAGCCGCGACCTGCCCGGCGCGACGCTGCGCGACCACCTCGGCCTGCCGCGCAAGGCAAGCCGTCACGCGGTGCCTGACGCGTCGCCCGAAACGGCGGCCGAAGCGCACGCCTGACACCCGCCGCCGCGCCGCCCGTGCGCGGCGCGTCCGCCCGACCGATTCGAGGATTTCCACCGACATGAGCGACACGACCCACCTCGGCGGCGCGCTGCCGCCGCTTTCTTCCCCCGGCGCGCGCGACGCCGGCACGCGTTTCCGGATCGTGCCCGCGCGCCACCGGTCGCGCACGGCCGGCACCGTGCTCGCCGTCGCGCTGATCGCGATCGTCCTGCATTCGATACTCGGCAACCCGCAATGGGGCTGGCCGGTGTTCGCCGAATGGTTCCTGTCGCCGCCGGTGCTGTCGGGGCTCGCGCGCACGCTGGTGCTGACGCTGCTCGGCGCGGTGTTCGGCTTCGTGCTGGGCGCGTTCGTCGCGCTGGCCCGGCTGTCGCGTTCGCGGCTGCTGTCGGCAAGCGCGTGGGCCTTCGTGTGGCTGTTCCGCTCGATTCCGCTGATCGTGCTGCTGCTGATCCTGAACAACCTCGGCTACCTGTACGAGCATGTGCGGCTCGGCGTGCCGTTCACCAGCATCGTGTGGTTCGACACGCCGACCACCGACCTGATCAGCCCGTTCCTCGCGGCCGTGCTCGGCCTCACGCTGAACCACGCGGCGTTTTCCGCGGAAGTGATTCGCGGCGGCATTCTCGCGGTCGACCAGGGGCAGCTCGAAGCGGCGGCCGCGCTCGGCCTGCCGCGCGGCCGCCAGACCACGCGGATCGTGCTGCCGCAGGCGATGCGCGCGATCCTGCCGACCGCGTTCAACGACCTGATCTCGCTCGCGAAAGGCACGTCGATGGTCTACGTGCTCGCGATGCCGGAGCTGTTCTATACGGTGCAGGTGATCTATCGCCGCAATCTCGAGGTGATTCCGCTGCTGATGGTTGCGACCGTCTGGTATCTAATCATCCTGACCGTGCTGTCGGCGATCCAGGTGCAGGTCGAGCGCCACTATGCGCGCGGCGCGCTGCGCAACCCGCCGCCGTCCGTCGTCACGTTCGCGCTCGCGCGCCTCGGCGTGCTGTGGCGACGTGTCAGGTCCAGCCGCGATGATTCGCTCGTGCGCGCCGATGGCAATGCCGATACGGTGGCCGTCGCGCCACGCGCCGGCGGCGAAGTGGCCGTGCATGGCGTATCGAAGCAGTTCGGCATGCAGCGTGTGCTCGACAACGTCTCGTTCGTCGCGCCGCGCGGCAGCGTGACCGTGATCGTCGGGCCGTCGGGCTCGGGCAAGTCGACGCTGCTGCGCACGATCAACCATCTCGAACGCGTCGACGACGGCTTCATCGACATCGACGGCGAACTGATCGGCTATCGCCGCGACGGCGACGTGCTCTACGAGCTGAAGGAGCGCGACGTGCTGACACGGCGCACGGCCGTCGGGATGGTGTTCCAGAACTTCAACCTGTTCCCGCACCTGACGGTGCTCGAGAACCTGATCGAGGCACCGGTCGCCGTCGGCGGCGTCACGCGCGACGCCGCCGAGCGCATCGCCCGCACGTTGCTCGCTCGCGTCGGTCTCGCGGACAAGGCCGATGCCTATCCGCGCCAGCTCTCCGGCGGCCAGCAACAGCGCGTCGCGATCGCGCGGGCGCTCGCGCTGCGCCCGAAGGTGCTGCTGTTCGACGAACCGACTTCCGCGCTCGACCCGGAACTCGTGAACGAGGTGCTCGACGTGATCAAGGAACTCGCGCGCTCGGGCACGACGCTCGTGATCGTCACGCACGAGATCGGCTTCGCGCGCGAAGTCGCGGACAACGTGCTGTTCATGGAGCGCGGGCGCATCGTCGAATCCGGGCCGCCGGCCGTCGTGCTCGACGCGCCGACGCATGCGCGCACGCGCGCGTTCCTGTCGCGGGTGCTGTGATGCGCGCCGCTGCCGATTCCCGAGGGGCCGCACGATGACCGACCGACGCCAGTTCATGACCGCCGCGCTGGTCGCGGCAGCGGGCTTGCCGTGGCGCGCGGCGCATGCGGCCGCCGCGACGGCCGACCTCGACCCGCGCCAGGCGGGCCGCGTACGTGCCGAACGCGACGACGCGGCGATCCGCGCGGCAGCCGGCTACCGCTGGGTGCACGACGGCGCATTCACGGTCGCGATTTCACCGCACGCGCCGCCCGTGTCGACCTACGCGACCGACGCGCGCACCGTGGTCGGCGCCGATCCGGACTATGCGCAGCTCGTCGCCGACGCGCTCGGCCGCACGCTCGTGCTGGTGCCGATCGCATGGGCCGACTGGCCGCTCGGTTTGACGTCCGGCAAGTACGACGCGGTGATCTCGAACGTCGGCGTGACCGAGAAGCGCAAGGAGAAATACGATTTCACGACCTACCGGCTCGGGCTGCACGGCTTCTACGTGCGCACCGGCAGCCCGATCGCAAAGATCGCCGAGCCGAAGGACATCGCCGGCCTGCGCATCATCACGGGCGCGGGGACGAGCCAGGAGCGCATCCTGCTCGAGTGGAACAAGCGCAACGTGGCACTGGGGCTGAAGCCGGCCGAGCTGCAATATTTCGACGACGATGCGGCGGCGCGCGTCGCGCTGCTGTCGGGCCGCGCCGATGCCGAGCTGAACCCGAACGCGTCGCTCGCGTACGAGGCCGCGCGCACCGGCAAGATCCGCCGTGTCGGCGTCGTCAATGCGGGCTGGCCGGCCAACGCCGACGTGGCGATCGCGACGCGGCGCGGCAGCGGGCTCGCGCCCGCGCTGACGCTGGCGACGAACGCGCTGATCGGCAGCGGCCGCTACGGACAGGCGCTCGCGCGCTGGGGTTTGCAGAGCGAGGCGATCGCGCGTGCGGAAACCAATCCGCCGGGATTGCCGTCGTTCTGAAGGCCATCGATACGTCGACCACCCGAATGACATCGCCCCGGCATCCCGCAACGGGAATGCCGGGGCGAATCGAAGCAGCCTCCTGCGTTGCAACGACGCGATGCGCCTACGCGGACACCGCCGCGTGATGTCGGTCGAGCTCCGCGACCTGCGCATGAATCGCCGGAATCAGGTGGCGCCCGTAATCGAGCGCATCGTCGAGCGGATCGAACCCGCGAATCAGGAACGTCGATACGCCGAGCCGGTAATACGCCCCGAGCGCACGCGCAACCTGCTCGGGCGTGCCGACCAGCGCGGTCGAATTCCAGCGCGCGCCGGTCAGGTTCGCGACGCCCATCCACAGCCGCTCGTCGAGCACGTCGCCCTGCGCGGCGGCGGCCATCAGCCGTTGCGAGCCCGCGTTTTGCGGCGCGTGGCCGTCGATCGGCTGGCCGTTCGCGAGCCGCGCCGCGCGCACGCGCTCGCGGATCGCCTCGGCCTTCTCCCACGCGGCCGCCTCGGTATCGGCGACGATCGGCCGGAACGACACGCTGATGCGCGGCGCACGCCCGAACGGCTCGGCGGCCGCATGCACGCGCGCGATCTGCTCGCGCACCGACGCGAGCGGCTCGCCCCACGTCATGTAGACATCGGCATGCTCGCCCGCCACCGCCAGCGCGGCCGGCGACGAGCCGCCGAAATAGATCGGCACATGCGGCCGTTGCGCGCCCTTCACGAGCGGCGACGCGCCGCGCAACCGGTAGAACGCGCCATCGTGGTCGACCGGCGCGTCGGCCTGCCAGATCCGTTTCAGCACGTCGAGATACTCGCCGGTGCGGCAATAGCGCGCGTCGTGCGGCACGAAATCGCCGTCGCGCTGAAGATCGGCATCGTCGCCGCCCGACACGACGTTCAGCGCGAGCCGGCCGCCGCTGAACACGTCGAGCGTCGCGATCTGCCGCGCGGCGGCCGACGGCACGATCACGCCGGGCCGGTGCGCGAGCAGGATGCGGATGCGTTCGGTCGCGGCGGCCGCGAACGACGCGACGATGAAGCCGTCCGCCGCGTTGCTGAAATGGCCGACCAGAATCTGGTCGAAGCCGGCGGCCTCGTGCGCCTGCGCGAAGCGGCGCGCGTAGTCGGGCTGGACGGCGGCGCCGCCCGGTACGTCGACCTCCGCGCCGGGCGTCGCGGTGATCATGCCGATGATGTCGACGGGCATGTCGATGGTCCTTCTCGTTGTCGATCGGAAATGGCTGCGCGTTGCGGCACGCTCACTGCGCGGCGGCCGTCTTCTGCGCGGGCGCGGCGAACGCGCCCGCATACGAGCGGTCGAGCAGCTTCGCCGTGTCGTACGCGGTCGGAATCACGCCGGCCTTGTGCAGGAAGTCGGCGGTGTTCTGCGCATCCTTCGCGGCCGTGTCGTCGACGGGGCCCACGCGCTGGTGCGCATTGTTGAGCCAGCGGTACGCGACGTCCGGCTCGAGCTTCGCGCGCTTCGCCCACAGGTCGGCATACTCGCGCGGATGGCTGTCGACCCATTGGCGCGCGGCCACCACGCGCTTCAGGAAATCGGTGATCTCGGCGCGCTTGCCCGTTGCGGCCTGCTCGTTCGCGGCGACGAAGCTCAGCGCGGGCATCAGCCCCTGCGCGGTCGTCACGGGCCGGGCGCCCTGCCGCAGCGCGAGCGTGCTGACGAACGGCTCCCACAGCGACACGGCGTCGACCGAGCCGTTCGCGAGCGCGTTGGTCGCATCGATCGGCATCAGGTACGCGTACTTGACGGAATCCGCGCGCAGGCCGGCGTGTTCGAGCGCGCGCAGCACGAGCTGCTGGCTCCACGCGCCGCGCCAGACGGCAATGGTCTTGCCCTGCAGGTCGGCGACGGTGCGCACCGGCGAGTTCTTCGGCACGAGGATCGCAACGCCGTCGAGGCTCTGCCGCGACACCGCGACGACTTTCACCGGCGCGCCGCGCGCGGCCAGCGTGAGCAGCGCGGAATCGCCGAGGAAACCGACGTCGATCGCATTGCCGTTCAGGCTCTCGGCGACGGGCGCGGCGGCCTGGAAGTGCTTCCACTCGATCGTGTAAGGCAGGTCCTTCAGCACGCCGGACGCCTCCATCGACGCCTGGATGTTGAAGTAGTTCTGTTCACCGACGCGCAGCGTGACGGTGTCTTTGGCCATGCCTGGCTGCGCGGCAAGCGCCAGCAAGAGTGCCGTGACGATTCGGCTCAGCAACGTGATCTCCCGGAAGGTTGGCGGGCGCCCGCGCGATGGCGGCGCCACGTGATCCGCCGTGCCCGGCGGCCGGCGGAACGGATGGAACCGGTGAAGATACGTCGATCCGCACCATGAAACAAACGCAATATTCTTCTATGCAAAGATGCAAATGTTTTATGACGTGACCGGTATCGCCGGATGCCGCCCGCCGCCCGTCCGGGAACCCGGTTCGAATGAATCCTCGACAGATATTTCGTGCGCGAAATAAATCCCGAACTATATTTCGCATACGAAATAACCATCCGGAACGAGGACGGCCATGACCTCCCAACCCATCGAGTTTTCCGCCGCCGACGGCTACGCGTTGCACGGCACGCTGTGGTCGCCGGACGCGGCGCCGCGCGCGCTGGTGCTGATCCATCCGGCGACGGCCGTGCCGGAGCGGCTGTATGCGGCCTTCGCACGTTTCCTGACCGAGCGCGGTTTCGCGGCGCTCACCTACAACTATCGCGGCATCGGTGCATCGCGGCCCGCGCGCCTGGGTGCGCTGCGGGCCCGCATGCGCGACTGGATGGAGCTCGACGTGGGTGCCGCGACCGCATGGGCACGGCAGGCGTATGAAGGGGTGCCGCTGCTGGCGGTCGGGCACAGCGTCGGCGGGCACGCGATCGGCCTGTCCGCCGCCACGCCGCACCTGCGCGCGGCCGTGCTCGTCGCCGCGCATGCGGGCAGCACGCGACTGATCACGCAGGCGGTCGAGCGCCTGAAGGTGCGGCTGATCCTGCGTGTGCTCGGCCCGCTGATGTCGGCGCTGCTCGGCTACGTGCCCGGCAAGCGGCTCGGGCTCGGCGAAGACATGCCGGCCGGCGTGTTCCGCGAATGGAGCCGCTGGACGACGCTGCCGCATTATTTCTTCGACGATCCGACGCTCGGCGCGGCCGAGCGCTTCGCGAAGCAACGGTTGCCGATTCTCGCGCTCGGCTTCGACGACGATCCGTGGGCGAACCCGGCCGCGATCGGCCTGCTGGTAAGCTATCTGACCCGCGCGCAGGTCGAACGCTGCCAGATCGATCCGCGCGCGGCGGGCAGCGGCCCGGTCGGGCACATGGGCTTCTTTCGCAGTCGGACCGGCACCGTGCTGTGGCCCGACGTGGCCGACTGGCTCGCGCGGGCACTCGACGCACCACGCACCGCGGGCCGTCCCTCCCTTTCCATTGCAGCCGGGAACCCAGCTTGAGCGAAGACCGACGACTGTTTTTCATGTTGAACATCGGCCAGCGGCGCGTGCAGCGCTGGATCGACCGCAAGGCCGAAACCGAGACGCGCGCGAGCGCCGCGCAGGCCGGTGCACTGTTCTGTCTCGCGAAGCAGGACGGCGCGCTGATCGGCGAAGTCGGCGCCGCGCTGCAGCTCGCGCCGTCCGCGATGACGGGCCTCGCCGACCGCATGGCAAAGGCCGGCCTCATCACGCGTCACGCCGATTCGGACGACGGCCGCGCAACGCGGCTGTACCTGACCGACGACGGCCAAGCGGCGCTCAAGCGCGCGCGCGTGCTGCTGCGCGAGCTGAACGGCAAGCTGTGCGACGGGTTTTCCGACGCCGAACTCGACGTCGTCGCGCGCTGGCTGCATGCGTTGCAGGATCGCTTTCCTGCCGAACGCTGAACCGCGCCGACCGCGCACCGCATCGGCACGAATCCGCGTAATCGATAGCGATTCCGATTCGTGCTTTCGATTCGGTTTCCGAACTTTCCGGCGGAAAATCTTGCGTCCCGGAAGCGCTGTTTCGGCAACGCTTTCCGGCTACGTACTGTTACAAAAAATTGCCTCCCGCGCCGCATACCGATCGCCTACATTCAATCCACTTCGACGCATTCGCCGTATGCACGGACTGGCCTTCCCGTCGCGTCCGCCTCCCTGGACGCACCCGACAAGCAATGAAAACCAAGAGGTGTCTTGACCGACGTGCTGGCGGCATCCAGCACACGCGGATTGCGATGACCGAAACGGCTTCCTGAACGACACGATCCGACGCGCGGCACGGCATCCGTTGCCGCCGCGTACCGGTACGCGACGTGCCGCTCCGCGCCATCGCCGCCGCACGTCAACGAGGAGCAGTCCATGCGACGTTCGACCGTATCCCACTCGCTTATCACCGGCCTCACCCGCCTGTCCGCCGCGACGGCCGTGGCAATGGCCGCCGCCGCGGCCGCGCATGCCGACCCCGTGGTCGTGTCCGGCCCGAGCCCGTTTGCCGCCTGCACCATCGGCGGCCCCGGCACGAACTACGTGAACGCCGAGGTCGAACCGTGGCTGTCGGTCAACCCGGCGAACCCGATGAACATGATCGGCGTGTGGCAGCAGGACCGCTGGTCGAACGGCGGCGCCCACGGGCTCGTCGCCGGCTACACGTTCGACGCGGGCGCGACCTGGGCCCGCACGCCGCAGCCGTTCAGCGCATGCGCGCCGGGCGGGCTGAAGTACGAGCGCGCGTCCGATCCGTGGGTATCGTTCGGGCCGGACGGTACCGCGTATTCGGTATCGATCTCCTTCAACCAGTCGAACAATGCCAACGCGGTGGCCGCGTCGGTGTCGACCGACGGCGGGCAGACCTGGAGCAGCCCGGCCGTGCTGATCGCGAACGACGAACCGACGACGCAGTTCTTCAACGACAAGGAATCGGTGACGGCGAACCCCGTGAAGGCCGGCACGGCCTACGCGGTATGGGACCGCCTCGAATTGCCGAACGGCAACCCGTACGCGAACCTGCATACGCAGGCGTTCCGCGGGCCGACGCTGTTCTCGAAGACGGTCGACGGCGGCAAGACGTGGAGCGCCCCGAAGGTGATCGTCAACGTACCGTCGCGTCAGCAGACGATCGGCAACCAGATCGTCGTCGATCCGAAAAGCGGCACGCTCTACGACTTCTTCGACCTGATCCAGCCGCCGTTCAGCAAGGCAGCCGGCAAGGTCGCGTTCATCAAGTCGACCGACGACGGCGCGACGTGGACGAAGCCGCAGGTGATCGCGGGGCTGCAGACGGTCGGCGTCACCGATCCGAACACCGGCGAGCCCGTGCGCACCGGCGACATCATTCCGGAACCCGCGATCGATCCGGCCTCGGGGCAGCTTTACGTGGTGTGGCAGGACAGCCGCTTCAACGGCGGCACGTACGACGAGATCGCCGTATCGACGTCGAAGGACGGCGGCGCGACGTGGAGCACGCCGCAGCAGTTGAACACGCCGACCGGGCGCCCCGCGTTCAATCCGTCGGTGCGCGTCGACAACACGGGCGCCGTGATGGTCACCTACTACGACTTCCGCGACCTGCAGGCCGGCAACACGACGACGCTGCCGACCGGTTTCTGGCGCAAGATCTCGCATGACGGCGGCACGACGTTCGCCGACGAGCGGCGCGTCGGCGGCCCGTTCGACATGAAGCTCGCGCCGAACGCGGAAGGCTTCTTCATCGGCGACTACCAGGGGCTCGACGTGATGCCGTCATCGTCGTTCCACCCGTTCTTCGTGCAGACCAGCGCGGGCAACCTGACGAACCGCACCGACGTGTTCTTCGCGCCGTGATGCACGCGTGAGCGCAGCGCTGCCGCGACGTCCGTCGCGTCGCGGCAGCGGGCCCGAATGCGCGTCAGTGCATGTCGGTGAGCACGATGCGACCGTCGACTTTCCCTTCGCGCAGCCGCGCGAATATGTCGTTGATGTTGCCGAGCCGGTCGCGATGGATATGCGCGCGCACCAGCCCGTCCGCCGCGAAATCGAGCGACTCCTGCAGGTCGCGCCGCGTGCCGACGATCGACCCGCGCACCGTGATGCCGTTCAGCACGCTCGAGAAGATCGGCAGCGGGAAATCGCCCGGCGGCAAACCGTTGAGCGCCACCGTACCGCCGCGCCGCACCATCCCGAGCGCCTGCGCGAACGCACTGCGCGACACGGCCGTGACGAGCACGCCGTGCGCGCCGCCGATTTCCTTCTGGATCACTTTCGCGGGATCGTCGATCGACGCATCGATCGTCAGCTGCGCGCCCAGCTCGCGCGCGAGTGCGAGCTTGTCGGGCGAGATGTCGACGGCCGCGACGTGCAGGCCCATCGCGCGCGCGTATTGCACGGCCACGTGGCCGAGCCCGCCGATGCCGGAGATCGCGAGCCACTGGCCCGGACGCGTATCGGTGACGCGAATGCCCTTGTAGACCGTGACGCCCGCGCACAGGATCGGCGCGATCTCGTCGAACGCGACCTGCGCCGGCAGATGGCCGACATAATCGGGATCGGCCAGCACGTATTCCGCATAGCTGCCGTTGACCGAATAGCCGGTGTTCTGCTGCCCGTGGCAGAGGGTTTCCCAGCCGGTGTGACAGTACTCGCAGTGGCCGCATGCCGTGTAGAGCCAGGGCACGCCGACGCGGTCGCCCTCGCGCACGTGCGTGACGCCCGCGCCGACCGCCGCGACGACGCCCACGCCTTCGTGTCCGGGAATGAACGGCAGCGACGGCTTCACGGGCCAGTCGCCGTCGGCTGCGTGCAGGTCGGTATGGCAGACGCCCGACGCCTTGATGTTGACGAGGATCTGGCCGGGGCCCGGCGTCGGGATCGGCACTTCCTCGATGCGCAACGGCTCGCCGAACGCGTGCACCACGGCCGCTTTCATGGTTTGAGTCATGCGTCGCTCCTGTCTGGTCGATGAGCGCACCAGTATCCGGGCTCGAACCCGGAACGCATTGATACGCGTCAACGGGGCAGGAATCGTGCGCGCCGGTGGCGAATTCACGGCGGGACGTCTCGCGCAAGCCGCCGCTGCGCCGCCGGGTCGACGGCCCGCCTCTGCTTTCGCAGCCATTTCAGCCGTTTGTCGGAAACCCTGTGGCCGGCCGCCGTTTTGCTTGGAATTTGAAATGATATAACATATCATTTTGCGTTCTCGCCCACCTGAAGCCGTTTCATCCCGGTGGCCGGGTTACGCCGAGTCATATCCAGACGGGTCACTGCGCGCCGCAGACGCAACAATATATCGTATCCAGCCGTGACCCGCATGGCTCGCCTTCCGATCGGATTCCAACCCATTCCAATTGATTCACCGACCATGCGCGACCTCCCTCGTCTACCGCTTCGCCCGCTCTCGCCCGTCTCGCTGATGCTGTTCGCCGCCGTCGCGCACGCGCAGGCCGATACGCCCGCCTCGTCTGCACCGACGCAAACCACTGCGCTCGCGCCGATCTTCGTGACCGCGAACCCGCTCGGCGACACCGACCTGATCTCGCCGACCGCGCAACTGTCCGGCGACGCGCTGACGCGCCGCCAGGCCGATTCGCTCGGCGAGACGCTGAACGGGTTGCCCGGCGTATCGACCACCACCTACGGGCCGATGGTCGGCCGCCCGATCATCCGCGGGATGGACGGCGACCGGATCCGGCTGCTGCAGAACGGCGTCGCGGCCTACGACGCGTCGTCGCTGTCATACGACCATGCGGTGCCGCAGGATCCGCTGTCGATCGAGCGCGTCGAAATCGTGCGCGGGCCGGCCGCGCTGCTGTACGGCGGCAATGCTGTGGGCGGCGTCGTCAACACGATCGACAACCGGATTCCGCGCGAGGCGATCGAAGGCGTGACGGGCGCGCTCGACGCGCGCTACGGCGGCGCCAATTCGGTACGCGCGGGCGCCGCGCAGGTCGAAGGCGGCAACGGCCACTTCGCGTTCCATGTCGACGCGTTCGACCGCGAAACGAGCAAGCTGCGGATTCCCGGCTATGCGCGCAGCAGCCAGCAACGCGCGATCGACGGCCCCGACACGCCGCAACCGTACGGCAACGTGCCGAACAGCGACGGCCGCGTGCATGGCGGCGCGGTCGGCGCGTCGTACACGTGGGCCGACGGTTTCGCGGGCCTGTCGTACAGCGGCTACGAGTCGAACTACGGCTCCGTCGCCGAGGACGACGTGCGCCTGCGGATGCGCCAGGAACGGCTCGCGCTCGCCTCCGAGATACGCAACCTGAGCGGGCCGTTCACGAAGCTGAAATTCGACTTCGCGTACACCGACTATCGCCACAAGGAAGTCGACAACGGCGAGACGGCCACCACCTTCCGCAACCGCGGCTACGAGGCGCGCATCGAGGCGCGGCATCGCAGGATCGGCCCGTTCGAAGGCGCGATCGGCGTGCAGTTCGGCCAGAACACGTTCTCCGCGCTCGGTGACGAATTGCTCGTGCCGTCCACGCGCACGAACAGCGTCGCACTGTTCGGCCTCGAGGAATGGCAGGTCGTCCCGGCGCTCAAGCTGAGCCTCGGCGGGCGCTTCGAGCACGTGAAGGTCGATCCCGATCCGGCCGGCGTCGAGAAATTCGCGGGAGCGCAGCCGCGCGACTTCAATGCCGGCAGTGTCTCGGCCGGCGCGCTGTTCTCGCTGACGCCCGTGTGGTCGGTGGCGGCCAACGTCGCATACACCGAACGCGCGCCGACCTTCTACGAGCTGTATTCGAACGGCCCGCACGATGCGACCGGCCAGTTCCTGATCGGCAACCCGAACGCGTCGAAGGAAAAGGCCGTGTCGACCGACCTGTCGCTGCGCTACGCGAGCGGGCCGAATCGCGGCAGCGTCGGCGTGTTCTACAACCGCTTCTCGAACTACCTGACCGAGTACAACACGGGTCGCGTCGTGGACGACGACGGCGAACCGGTCGCGCCCGGTACCGACGGCTCGCTCAACGAGGCGATCTACCGTGGCGTGCGCGCCGAGTTCTACGGCATCGAGCTGGACGGCAAGTGGCGCGCCTTCGCGCGGCGCGGCCATACGGTCGACCTGGAGCTGACGGCCGACTACACGCACGCACGCAACGTCGATACGGGCCAGCCGCTGCCGCGCATCGCGCCGCTGCGCGCGACGCTCGCGGCCGACTACGGCTACGGCCCGTTCGGTGCGCGCGCGCAGGTCACGCATGCGTGGTCGCAGCATCGCGTGCCCGACAACGACTTTTCGACGGACGGCTACACGTCGCTCGGCGTGATGCTGACCTACAAGTTCCGCGTCGGTGCGACCCACTGGCTCGCGTACCTGCGCGGCGACAACCTGACGAACCAGGAAATCCGCTACTCGACCTCGGTCGTGCGCGGCCTCGCGCCGGAAGGCGGCCGCAGCGTGATGGCCGGGTTGCGCACCACGTTCTGACCCTCTCACGGCCCGCGGCGCCCGCCGCGGGCCGCTTTGCGGCGCCCCCGCTCCGCCACGAATTTCCGCTTTCCGGACATTACCGCCCATCGCGCGACACATACCGACGACGCGCACCGGTTCCCTCCCCAATCAGGGCGCAAGGGAATTCCACTTTATTCACCCATAAATAAAAACAAATTCATCAGACGATTATTAGCAAAAAGATCTCTTTTGCCTCGCCCCATAAAACCGGTTTCAAATTTCACGTATAAACCTTTGAATCACGGGCGCCTCGACTCTTTCTGATCGGGTTCCATCAAACCCGCCCGAAAAGGATTCCAGCGCTAAAAAAACTAATATCAGGGTTTTCGAAGGGTAAAGAATCATTCGGTATACCCGTTAATGCCGGCACGAGCCCGTATCTGGTCGAACAATAAATTCAATTTGCCAACCACACGCGCAGGGGCACAACGTGAATATCGCCAGAATGAGCATCAAGACAAAACTCCTTGGCGGCTTCGGCCTGCTCGCCGCGGTCGTCGTGATCGTGTCGGGCGTGGCACTCAAGGCACTCTCCGATACGAACGCCGAGTTTTCCCGCTACATGAACGGCATCAACGCGCGGGCGAACCAGTCCGCGCAAATCCGAACCGCGGTCGACCGGCGCGCGATCGCGGCGCGCAACATCGTGCTCGTGACCAGACCGTCCGATCTCGAGCTCGAACTGGCCGAGGTGAACCAGGCGCACAAGGACGTGCAGGAGCATCTCGCGAAGCTCAAGGAGATGATGGCGAACGCGACCGACACCTCCGATCGCGCGCGCGAACTGGTGGGCAACATCGCCCGCATCGAATCCAGCTACGGGCCCGTCGCGCTGCGTATCGTCGGGCTCGCGCAAGCCGGCAAGAAAGAAGAGGCGACCGCCGACATCGACGACAACTGCCGCCCGCTGCTCGCGCAGCTCGTGCGCGCGACCGATGCCTACGCGAGCTATACGCATGAACGCGAACTCGCGATCGCCCAGCAATTCGCGGATCGCTATGCGATGGAGCGCAACCTGTTGGCCGGCATCTGCCTGATCGCGGTCGCGGTCGCGGCCTGCGGCGGCCTGTGGCTGACACGCAAGATCACGGTGCCGATCGGCTCGGCCGTGGACGTCGCGCGCACGGTCGCGAACGGCGATCTCGGCAGCCGCATCCACGTCAGCGGCAACGACGAGACCCGCGACCTGCTCGAAGCGCTGCGGACGATGAACGAGCGGTTGATCGGCATCGTCGGCCGTGTGCGCGATTCGTCGAACAGCATCGCGCATGCCGTGAGCGAGATCGCGTCGGGCAACCTCGACCTGAGCCAGCGCACCGAGGAACAGGCCGCGTCGCTGCAGGAAACCGCCGCGACGATGGAGGAATTCACGTCGACGGTGCGACTGAATGCCGAGAACGCGCAACAGGCGAGCGCGCTCGCCGCGAATGCGTCGGATGTCGCGCATCGCGGCAGCTCGGTGGTCGGCCGCGTGGTCGACACGATGACGGAAATCGGCCATAGCTCGTCGAAGATCGCCGACATCACGGGCATCATCGAAGGCATCGCGTTCCAGACCAACATCCTCGCGCTGAATGCGGCCGTCGAAGCGGCTCGGGCGGGCGAACAGGGCCGCGGCTTCGCGGTCGTGGCGAGCGAGGTGCGCAGTCTCGCGCAACGCTCGTCGACGGCGGCAAAGGAGATCAAGGAACTGATCAACGCGTCGGTACAGACGATCCGCGACGGCTCGGCGCTCGCCGGCGAAGCCGGCAAGACGATGTCGGACGTCACGCAGGCTGTCGCGCGCGTGACCGACATCATGGGCGAGATCGCGGCCGCGTCGGCCGAGCAGAGCCGCGGCATCGACCAGGTGAACCTGACGATCACGCAGATGGACGAGACGACCCAGCAAAACGCGGCGCTCGTCGAGCAGGCCGCGGCCGCATCGAAGTCGCTCGAGGCGCAAGGTCGCGAGCTGTCCGAAACGGTCGCCGCGTTCCGGATGCCGTCCGGCACGCACGTGACGTCGTCGGGCGCGCACGCGCAGGAACCCGCCGCGCATCACTGGCAACCGGCCGCCGCGTAACGGATACCGCAAGGAGACGACGATGCGCACGCGGTTTCGCCGGTTCGCCTGCGTCACGCTTGCGCATACCGCGCGATGCGCTGTGCATCGTCGCCGTCCGGCTCGAACCGTTCGCACGCGCGCCGTCGCGCGTCTCCTCTCCGATTCGCGGCACGCGTGCGTGTAGCTCGCCCGTCGGCGTAGCCGCGTCGTCGCCGGTCGTTTCTACCGACCGGCGCGGCATCGTGCGCGTGTCCGGCAATGCGCATCGTCACGGACGATCGCGCGCGATGCCCGTCCTCCGCATGCCATCGCGCACGCCGCGTTTGCAGCGTTGCGCAAGTTTCGATCCCGGCCATGTATCGCGCGTTGCCACACCGGCGACATGGAGATAACGCAGCGTTCGCCCGCGCATCGCTCGCCGACGCAGACTTTTAAAACGAACGAATGACGAGTATGCTTAAAAAAGCACTCCGCGTTCGGACGGCGAATCGCGTGCCCTGACTCCCGTCCGATCGTATTGCGGCCCCATCGCTTCGCACACCGCGTGCCGATGGCGGCGTCCGCTTCTCGCGCCACGGCCGCACGAACCTTCCCCCAACAATCGTCAGGAGAGCTGGTGAGCCGACTCGTCGTCGTATCCAATCGCATTGCAGATCCCCGTAAAACCGCGGCCGGCGGGCTCGCCGTTGCCGTGAAAGACAGCCTGCAGGAATCCGGCGGCGTCTGGTTCGGCTGGAGCGGAAGGCTGCGCGGCAGCGACGACCAGCCCGCGCATGGCGACGACGTGCAGATCCAGAACGTCGGCGGCATCCAGCTCGCGACGATCGATCTCGACCCGCAGGACTACGACGCCTACTACCTCGGTTATTCGAACAACGTGCTGTGGCCGGTGTTTCACTACCGGCTCGATCTCGCGCAGTTCGACCGCCGCTTCGCCGACGGCTACCGGCGCGTGAACCAGTTGTTCGCGCGCAAGCTGCGCACGCTGCTGCGTCCCGACGACACCATCTGGGTCCACGACTACCAGCTGATTCCGCTCGCCGCCGAGCTGCGCGCGATGGGCTGTACGAATCCGATCGGTTTCTTCCTGCACATCCCGATGCCGCCGCCGCCGATCATGGCCGCGATCCCGGAACACGAATGGCTGATGCGCTCGCTGTTCGCATACGATCTCGTCGGCTTCCAGACCGAGTCGGATCTGCTCCACTTCGAGCATTACGTCGAAGCGGAAGCCGGCGCCGCGCGGCTGCCGGACGGCCGGCTGCGTGCATTCGGCCGCACGCTGTCGGCGGGCGCGTTCCCGATCGGCATCAACGTCGACGAGTTCGAGGCGCTCGCGCGCGACCGCGACGGCCTCGACATGTTCGAGCGGATGCGCGACGAATATTCGCGGCGCCAGTTGCTCGTCGGCGTCGACCGGCTCGATTACACGAAAGGCCTGCCGCAGCGCGTGCATGCGTTCCGCGAGTTGCTCGAACAGTATCCGGAGAACCGCGACCGCGCGACGCTGATCCAGATCGCCGCGCCGAGCCGCGAGAATCTCGGCGCGTACGACGACCTGCGGCGCGAGATGGACAGCCTGTGCGGCGCGATCAACGGCGACTACGGCGAACTCGAATGGATGCCGATGCGCTACATTCACCGCACCGTCGCGCGCAAGCGCTTGCCGGGCCTTTATCGCGCGAGCCGCGTCGCGCTCGTCACGCCGCTGCGCGACGGGATGAACCTCGTCGCGAAAGAATTTCTCGCCGCGCAGGACGCGGCCGATCCGGGCGTGCTCGTGCTGTCGCGTTTTGCCGGCGCGGCCGAGCAGCTGAAGTCGGCGCTGCTCGTCAATCCGTACGACACGCAAGGCACCGCGCAGGCGATCCAGCGTGCGCTCGCGATGCCGCTCGAGGAGCGCCGCCAGCGTCATGCGGCGCTGATGGCGATCTTGCGCAAGAGCGACGTGCACTGGTGGCGCACGCGCTTTCTCGACGCGCTCGCCGAAGCGGCCGAAGTCGCGGCCGCGACCGAACCCTGACGCGCGCTCACGCGTCCGTCGCCGCGTATCCGAGCACCGTGCCGCTCGCATCGCACAGGTCGACCGACACCGGGATGCCTTCTCGCAGGCTCTCCGTCAGCACGCAATACGCATCGAACTGATCGAGCACGCGCGTCGCCGCCGCGAGATCGGCCCACGTCCTGCCGATCGACAGCCGTACCGACATCGCGCCCACGCGCACCCTGCCCGCTTCGTTCTGCACCATGTCGACATCGATGCGTGCGGCAATCGGCTGCGGATCGACATGCTGCTTTTCCAGCGCGAACAGCAGGCTCGCCGCGAGACAGGTCGCGACCGCCGCGGCCAGCAACCGGATCGGGTTCGGCCCGCGTCCTTCGCCGAGCGGCGGCGGTTCGTCGGTGAGGACCGGCGACAGCGTCGTGCCGGCAAACACCACTTCGAAACAGAAGCGCGCCTGCTGCGCGACATCGACCGATATGTGCGCCTCGCTCATGGCGACTCCGCGCAGATCAACTGGGAAAGGAATGCCGGCACGCAGTCGCATCGATGCGTGCCGCCCGCAGGTTCGCGGCACCTTCAGCGCTCGGGCTCGCGTGGCGGCCCGTATGCGACGAAATCGCGCTCGACCGCGGACGCGTGCTCCGTTTCGATCGCGCCGCCGCGTGCGCCGGCTTCGTCGTCCGGTGCCGGTGCAGCCTGCGTCGCGGAGGCCGGCTCAACGCGCCCGTCGATCAGCGCCTGCAGCGCTTCGCGCTCGAGCACCTCGGATTGCAGCAGCCGTCGCGCGATGCGTTCGAGCGCATCGCGGCGTTCGCCGAGCGTCATCGCGACCCGCGCATGCGCGTCGGCGAGCAGCGTGCGCACCTCGTCGTCGATCATCCGCGCGGTGTGCTCGCTGCAGCGCCCGTCGCCCGCATGCCATGCGCCGGGCATGCCCTGGCGCACATCGCCGTCGTCGAACGTCGCGAGCCCGATCTTCTCGCTCATCCCGTACTGCATGACCATGTGGCGCGCCATCGCGGTCGCGCGTTCGAGATCGTTCTGCGCGCCCGTCGACACATCGCCGAACACGAGTTCCTCCGCAACGCGCCCGCCGAGCAAGGCATCGATCCGGTCGAGCAGTTCGCTCCTGCGCAACACGTAGCGATCCTCCGTCGGCACCTGCTGCGTATAGCCGAGCGCCGCCACGCCGCGCGGAATGATCGACACCTTCTTCACCGGATCGCAATGCGCGCGGCTTTCCGCGACGAGCGCATGGCCGGCCTCGTGATACGCGATGGTCAGCTTCTCCTGCGCGTTCATCACGCGGCTCTTGCGTTCGAGGCCCGTCAGCGCGCGATCGATCGCCTCGTCGAAGTCGGCCATGCCGATCGCCGGCTTGCCGAGTTCGGCCGCATGCAGCGCGGCCTCGTTGACGACGTTCGCGAGATCGGCACCGACGAAGCCCGGCGTGCGCGACGCCAGCTCGCCGAGATCGACGTCGGCCGCGAGCTTCACGCGCTTCACATGCACGCCGAGAATCTGCCGGCGGCCGTTCACGTCGGGCCGGTCGATCGCGATGTGGCGATCGAAGCGGCCCGGCCGCAGCAGCGCGGGATCGAGGATCTCCGGCCGGTTCGTCGCGGCCATGATGATCACGCCGGAGCCCGCCTGGAAGCCGTCCATCTCGACGAGCAACTGGTTGAGCGTCTGCTCGCGCTCGTCGTTGCCCGACATCGGGCCGACGCCGCGCACCTTGCCGAGCGCGTCGAGCTCGTCGACGAACACGATGCACGGCGCCTTCTGCTGCGCCTGCTCGAACAGGTCGCGCACGCGCGCCGCGCCGACGCCGACGAACATCTCGACGAACGCCGAGCCGCTGATCGAGAAGAACGGCACGGCCGCCTCGCCGGCCACCGCGCGCGCGAGCAGCGTCTTGCCGGTGCCCGGCGCGCCGACGACGAGCACGCCCTTCGGAATCTTGCCGCCGAGCCGCTGGTAGCGGTCGGGGTTGCGCAGGAACGCGACGAGCTGCTGCAGCTCGGCCTTGGCTTCGTCGATGCCCGCGATATCGTCGAACGTGATGCCGGTTTCCTGCTGCACGTACACGCGCGCGCGGCTCTTGCCCATCCCGGTGAAATCCTGCAGCCCGCCGCGCTTGCGCAGCATCATGTTCCAGATGAACACGAACAGCACGAGCGGCAGCAGCCACGAGGCAAGCGATGCCATCCAGCTCGTGTCGGGCGCGCCGTGATAGCGGATGCCGGCCGCGGTCAGCGTGTCGGTCAGGTGTTCGTCGCTCACGCGGTTGGTCGTGAACCGCCACGGCGCACCGGCCTGCTGCACGGCCGAGGCGTCGGACGCCGGCAGCATCGCGCCGGCCTGCGGCATCTTCAGCGTGCCCGAGATCGATGCGGGGCTGACTTCGAGATCGTCGACGAGCCGTGCGGCGACGAGCCGGTGGAAATCGCTGTACGCGATCGACGCCGACGACGGACGCAGCATCAGCAACTGCGCGGCGAACAGCACGAAGAAGCCCGCGGCGATCAGCAATCCCGGGTAGTCGAATTTCCTGTCCATGGCATCCGGCCGGACGTGCGCGCGGCGCTACGCTGCGCTGCCGCGGCACGGCGGACGTGCGTGGCTACGCGCGCAGCCCGCGCGCGGCATCGGCGGCCATGCGGCAGCGGTATACATGCGTGCCATCTCGCCTCGCTCCTGCGCATCAACGATGCCGCGACAACGCCGTCGGCCGGCATCGCCGGGCAATCCTCGCCCGGGCGGCACGCCGCGACGCGCCGCCCCTGAATCAAGTCTAGTTCGCGCGAGTGCGTCGCGCATTGCCCGCGGCGCGACGGGAATCGTCCGACAAACACCTTTCATCCGCCCCCGTTGCCGCGTTATAGTCGCGTTCGTGACACTTTTGTGACAAACGCATCGCACGCGCCGATACCCCACACGGGCCGTTGCCTTCCATCCTGCGGCACGGCAGCCTGTGCGGCACCGCCGTGCATCACGCCCCGTCCACCCGCCCATTCGAGGAACCCACGACGTGAACGACACCCCCGATCGCCCCGACGACCTTCCCGCCGATCCCGACCGCCGCCGCGTGCTCGGCGGCCTTGCCGCGCTCGGTGCGGGTGTCGCGCTCAGCGGCTGCGAAACCACCGGCGCGCCGCGTTCCGCCGCCGACCTGCGCGTCGACGAGGCGTTGCGCCAGCGCGTGCGGCACATCGTCGTGATCTATGCGGAAAACCGCAGTTTCGCGAACCTGTACGGCGATTTCCCGGGCGTAAGCCATCCGCTGAGCGAGGTGCGGCCCGAGCACGCGCAGCAGCTCGATCGCGACGGCAAGACGCCGTTGCCCGTGCTGCCGAAGATCTGGGGCGGGCTCGTGCCGCAGGCGCAGGAAGTGGACGGCAAGCGCTACGCGATCGCCGAGCGCGACATCGACAAGCTGCCGAATGCGCCGTTCCGGATCGCGGACGCGCAGGGCAAGCCGCTGCCGAACGGCGTGATCACGCGCGACCTGTGGCACCGCTTCTACCAGAACCAGATGCAGATCGCGGGCGGCCGCAACGACCAGTTCGCCGCGTGGGCCGATTCGGGCGGCCTCGTGATGGGCCATTACCGCAATTCGGCCGACACGCTGCGGCTGTGGAACCTCGCGCGGCAGTACACGCTGTGCGACAACTTCTTCATGGCGGCCTTCGGCGGTTCGTGGATGAACCACATGTTCCTGATCTCCGCGCAGCCGCCGCTGTATCCGGACGCGCACAAGCATCCGCATGCGGCGAAACTGCTGTCGAAGGTCGAAGGCGACGATCCGGCCGGCACGCGCCTGAAGCTCGCCGACGATTCGCCCGCGTCCGCGCTCGACGGCCCGCCGAAGTTCGCGGGCGACGGCCCGCTGACGCCGGACGGCTACGGTGTGAACACGATGGCGCCGCCGTACCAGCCGAGCTACGTGCCGCCGCCGGACCCGGGCAACGCCGCGTATGCGGACCCGGCCGACCATCGCGTGATGCCGCCGCAGGGCTATGCGACGATCGGCGACCGCCTGTCGGAAAAGAACATCGACTGGGCGTGGTACAGCGGCGCGTGGCAGTACGCGCTCGAGCATCGCGACACGGGCGCCGTGCCCGATTTCCAGTACCACCACCAGCCGTTCAACTATTTCGCGAACTACGCGCCCGGCACCGACGCGCGCAGCAAGCACCTGCGCGACGCCGGGCTCGGCGACGAGCCGTCGACCAACCACTTCATCGCCGACATCGACGCGGGCCGCCTGCCGGCCGTCACGTTCTACAAGCCGCAGGGCAACCTGAACATGCATGCGGGCTACGCGGACATCGAATCGGGCGACCGTCACATCGCGACGGTGATCGACCATATCCGGCGCGGGCCGCAATGGGACAACACCGTGATCGTGATGACGCACGACGAGAATGGCGGCTGGTGGGATCACGTCGCGCCGCCGGTGGGCGACCGCTGGGGCCCCGGTTCGCGGATTCCGGCGCTCGTGATCTCGCCGTTCGCGAAGAAGGGTTTCGTCGATCACACGCTGTACGACACGAACTCGATCCTGCGCTTCATCAGCCGCGTGCACGGGCTCGCGCCGCTCGACGGCGTGGTCGCGCGCAACAAGGCGTTCGCCGCGCGCGGCGCGACGCCGCCGGGCGATCTCACGAACGCGCTCGACCTCGGCTGACGGCGGGTTGGTCTGGTTGGCCTGGTTGGCCGCTTAGCGGCTGAGCCGCTGGGCCGCTCAAGCACTTGGGCACTTCGGTGCCCGAAACGACGACGCCCCGGGCAATACGATTGCCCGGGGCGTCGTTCATTTCCACCCAGCCAACGCTACGCGGCGTTGCGCAGCGCGTCGCACCCCGCCTGCGCGGCGTGACGCCCAGCCTGCCGGCCGAAAAACGTCGCGTCGGCCAGCGACAGCCCCGAGCTGTACCCGGCGCCCCAGCGCGGCAGCCCGCAGGTCGTGCGGCCGGCCGCATAGAGCCCCGGCACCGGCGCGCGCGCCGCGTCGACCACCTGCCCGGTCGGCAGCGTGTCGAGGCCGCCGAGCGTGAAGTGCGGATAGAACGCGTAGTCGATCCGGCAATCGAGCGCGACGAACGGCGGCTCGATCAGCGGCTGCAGCCATTTCTCCGCCTTGTGGAACAGCGGATCGGCGCCTTCGGCAGCATGGCGGTTGTAGACGTCGACAGTCGCCGTCAGCGTGCCGGCCGGCATCCGCAGGTCGCGTTCGACTTCCTCCCACGTTTCGCCGGCCGCCGCGATGCCGATCCGCGCAATCGCGGGCGGCTCGCGGTACGTCGCCTGGTCGACGAGCAGGTAGATGCGGTCGCCGGCCTGGTGGAACGCGTGATGGCCCGTGCGGCCGTGATAACCGTCCTCGTTGATGAAGCGCTGGCCGCGCGCGTTCACGAAGATTCCCCGGATCAGCGATTCGGGTGCGTAGAACGGCAGGCTGACGAAGCCCTGGTCCATGTGGATCGCCGCGCCGCCCGCGCTCTGGCCGAGCAGGATGCCCGAGCCGTCGTCGCCGGGGCTGCCGATCGGTTCATCCGAGCGCAGGAACTGCGGCGCATGCCGGCGCACCATGTCGCGATTCATCGCGAAACCGCCCGCGCACAGGATCACCGCGCGACGCGCACGCACGCATGCCGTCTCGCCATACGCGCGCAGCACGACGCCGCGCACCGCGCCGTCGTCGTCGACGATCAAGGCGAGCGCGCGCGTGTCGTAACGCGTGGCGACGCCGAGCGCCGCCACGCGTTCGGCCAGCACCCGCATCAGCATCTGCCCGCCGCCCCAGCCCGCCCATTGCGGCGTGTGCCCGCGCGGGCACGGCTTCGCGGCCTCGCTGAACGGCCAGGCTTCCTCGCTGCCCGACCAGATCAGGCAATCGTCGGTCTCCGGTTCGACGATCCGCTCGGCAATGAACGTGTTCTTGTACGTGAGGCCCTGCGCGACGAGCCAGTCGTGGTGCGCCAGGCTTTCGTTCGCGTAGAGCCGCATCTTCGCCTCGTCGGCGTCGCGCCCGCCGGCCAGCATCAGGTAGCGGTACAGATCCTCGGTGTCGTCGGTAAAACCGGCCTGCCGCTGTGCGGGCGTGCCGCCGCTGCCGCCGAGGTAGATCTCGCCGCCCGACAGCGCGCTCGTGCCGCCGTAGCTCGATGCGCGCTCGACGATCAGCGTGTCGGCGCCGGCGCGCGCGGCTTCGATCGCCGCACAGGCGCCGGCCGCGCCGAAGCCGACAATCACGACATCGTGTTCGGCATCCCAGCGATGCACGTCGCGAATGTTCAGGGGGCGAGTCAGGGAATAGTCGGATGACATGAGGAATGGGTCAGCGTGTAGGAAACCTGAGGGAAGCGATGGAAAGCGGCGGATGCGGCGAGGGCCGGACAGGCGGCCCGTTGCCGACGTCGCCGCGATGCCGGGACGGGCATGCGACGGTGCGTGTGCGCGACGCACGCGTCCCGCGCCCGGTTGAAGCCGCGATGCGCGTCAAACGGATCGGCCCGCGCGATCATTCCGACGTGGTCGCGGCGAACGGCGTCGGTACGCCATCGCGCCGCCACGGCTTCCGGCCTGCGCGGCGCGCAGCCGCGCCGACGTTACATGCCGCGCAGCGCGGCGAAACCGAAGTGCGACGGATCGATCGGCACGCAGCCGGCCGGCAGCCCGTTCGCGTCGACCGAGCGGCATTGCAGGATGCCGGCCGCATACGGCGGCGACGGAACCTGATCGGCGCCGTATCGCGCCATCGCCATGGCAGCGAACGTGCCCATCGCCAGTACGCACAGCTTGCGAGTCGTCAGTCTCATGATCGTCGTCCCCTCCGGTTGTCCGCTGGTGCGGTTCGTGTCCGGCGTGCATCGCATGCGGCACCGGATGACTGCACGGTAGCCAGCGCCCGGCCGCCGGCCATCGTCCATTTCGACTAGGGGCAAACGCTGAGCGGCGGGCGCCCGGCGTGTCGCATCGCAGCATCGTGCGCGATGGCTTCGCACACGCGGAGGAGACGCGGCGCGTTGCGCGCCTGTCGCGGCCGGCCGCGCCAATCGTCAGACGCCTGTCGCACGCCGGTCGCTGCGCCGCACCAACCTTGCGCGATCGTGCGGCACGCGGCGCCCGGCCCCGGTGTTTTCCCCGACCCTCGCCCTGCTCCGTATGGATGATGAGTCGCCATCGGTCCGATGCGAACCTTCGCCTCGACGTCGCAATGCCGCCGCGTCCGCACTCGCGGCGCGGCCGACTCTTTCCGTTCTTCCACGGGAGCACTGCATGACCGATTCGAATCCCCGCCACGCGCTGTACGAACTGGCGTGCCGCTACGCGCAAGCCGTCGACCGGCGCGACTGGCCGCGACTCACCGTCCTCTTCACGCCCGATGCGCAGCTCGCCGGCCCCGGCTTCCGCTTCGACGACCGCGACGCGATCGTGACGGGCATGCGCGTGATCGAGCGCTACGAAGCGACCCAGCATCACGTGCACAACCAGCTCGTGACGCTCGACGGCGGCGAGGCCGACGTCGAGACCTATGGCGTTGCCTGCCACGTCTACGTGCGCGACGGCGTGAAGCGCAAGCTCGACTGGGGGCTGCGCTATCGCGACCGCTGCGTGTTCGACGGCGGCACGTGGCGTTTCGCCGCGCGCACGCTGCACGTCGACTGGTCGCAAGACCTGCCGCTGGAGGGCTGAACGATGCGCACCGCTGCTCCTCTCGACGGCCGCACCGCACTCGTCACGGGCGGCGCAGGCGGCATCGGCGCGGCCTGCGCGCACGCGCTCGTCGCCGACGGCGCGGCCGTCGTGCTGATGGGCCGCCGCCGCGACGCGCTCGAACGCACGCAACGGCAACTGACCGACGCGGTGCCCGGCAGCCGCGTCGCGATCCACGCGGGCGATGCCTGCGACGAAGGCGACCTGCAGGCCGCGCTCGACTGCGCGTGGGCGCTCGACCGTCGCCTCGACATCGTCGTGCCGACGGTTGGCGGTGCGGGTTTCCGGCCGCTGCTGCTGCACGACGCCGACACCTTCCGCGCCGAAATCGACCTGAACCTGCACAGCGCATTCGCCGCGATCCGTCACGCCGCGCCGCGGCTCGCCGACAGCGGCGGCGGCGCGATCGTCTGCATCTCGTCGACGGCCGCGCGGATCAATTTCCGCTGGCTGTCCGCGTACTGCACCGCGAAGGCTGCGCTCGAAGCGCTCGTGCGCGGCGCGGCCGAGGAACTGGCCGGCGCGAAGATCCGCGTGAATGCGGTGCGCCCGGGCCTCACGCGCTCCGAAGCAACGGCGCCGATGTTCGACAACCGCGCGCTCGTCGATAGCTTTCTCGAGCAGATCCCGCTCGGCACGCTCGGCGAACCGGAAGCGATCGCGCATGCGGTGCGCTATCTCGCGGGCCCCGAGTCGGGCTGGGTGACCGGCCAGAGCTTCGCGGTCGACGGCGGCCACGAACTGCGCACCAACCCGCGCGTCGACGACACGATCGCGCAGATCTACGGCACGGCCGCGCTCGACGCGATCAGGGCCGGCCGCGCACCGGGCGCCGCATGAGCGCCCGCCTTCTTTCAACGTCAAGGGAATACGACCGACCATGAATCGAGTCGCAAACAAGGTCGCGCTGGTCACCGGTGCGGCAAGCGGCGTCGGCCGCGCGGATGCGCTGCTGCTCGCCGCCGAAGGCGCGCGTGTCGTGCTGACCGACATCGACGAGGACGCAGGCCGCGCGCTCGCACGCGAGATCGGCGACGCCGCACTGTTCGTCCGCCACGACATCGCCGACGAGGACGGCTGGCGACAGGCGATCGCATCGACGCTCGACCGCTTCGGCCGCCTCGACGTGCTCGTCAACAACGCGGCGATCTGTCCGGTCGGCTCGATCGAGGACACGAGCCTCGACACGTGGCGGCGCGTGATGCGCACCAACGCCGACGGCTATTTCCTCGGCTGCAAATATGCGATCGGCGCGATGAAGGGCAACGACACGCCGGGCTCGATCGTGATGATGTCGTCGGTCGCCGCGCTCGGCGGGCTGCCGATGATGTGCGCATACACCGGGTCGAAAGGCGCGGTGACGGCGCTCGCGCGCAGCGTCGCCGTGCATTGCAAGCGCAGCGGTTACCGCATCCGCTGCAACTCGATCCATCCGGACGGGATCTGGACGCCGATGACGCAGGCGCTGATGCCCGATCTCGATCCGGCCGCGCTCGGCATCGGCAGCGATCCGATGGCACGCATGTGCGACCCGCGGGACGTCGCGAATCTCGTGCTGTTCCTCGCGTCCGACGAATCGCGTTTCGTGAACGGTGCGGAGCTGCGGATCGACAACGCGCAACTGGTGTCGTCGCTGTGACGCGACGCGCTGCCCTCCCGTTCAAAGGAGTTCATCGATGATTTCATTCAACGGCAAGACCGTGCTGGTCACCGGCGGTGGCGCGGGCATCGGCCGTGCGTGTGCGGAAGCGTTCGGCGCGGCCGGCGCACGCGTCGCGGTCGCCGAGATCGACCCGGCCCGCGCGCAGGACGTGCGCCAGGCGCTCGAGGCGGCGGGCGTCGACGCGCTCGTCGGCACCGTGGACGTCACGCGTCGCGACCAGGTCGATGCATTCGCACGAACCGTCGACGCGCGCTTCGGCGGCCTCGACGTGCTCGTCAACAATGTGGGCGACTTCCTGCAGATCGCGAAACCGTTCGACGACTGCACCGACGACGACATCGCGCGGCTGTTCGACGCGAACCTGCGCCAGGTGTTCGTCGTCACGCGCGCGATGCTGCCGTTGCTGCGCAAGCGCGGCGCGGGCGGCTGCATCGTCGGCGTGTCGTCGATCGAAGGCTTTCGCGCCATTCCGAACTGCACCGTGTACGCGTCGTTCAAGGCCGCGCTGACCGGCTTCACGAAAAGCCTCGCGCTCGAACTCGGGCCGGCCGGCATTCGCGTGAACCAGATCGCCCCCGAAACCACCGAGACGCCGCAGGTGCCCGTCAGCGCGATGGTCGCGGCCGAGCATCGCGGGCACATCCCGCGCTGGATCCCGCTCGGGCGCTTCGGCACGGCCGGCGATATCGCGGGGGCCGCGCTGTTCCTCGCGAGCCCGCTCGCCGCGTGGGTCACCGGCACGACGCTGCATGTCGACGGCGGCGCGCTCGCGGCGGCCGGCTGGTATCGCGACCCGAACGGCTTCTGGACCAACATGCCCGTCGTCACGGGCAACGGCTTCAATTTCTGAGCGGCACCGCCCGCCTGTTCATTTCACACGGCGCGGACGCGCCGCTACCGGAGACACCATGAAGATCCTGATCGTCGGCGGCACCGGCCTCATCGGCGGCCATGCCGCGCTGCACCTGCACGCGCAGGGCAACCCCGTCACGCTCGCCGCACGCAAGCCCCCCGCCCCCGGCAGCGCGCTCGCGCAGTTCGACGTGCTGCTGCGCGATTACGTGGCCGGCAACTTCACGCGCGACGATCTCGCGCCGTTCGACGCGGTGGTGTTCGCGGCCGGCAACGACATTCGCCACCTGCCGCCCGGCACGGACGAAGCCGCGCACTGGGAGCGCGCGAACGTCGATGCGGTGCCGCGCTTTTTCGCGCTCGCGCGCGACGCGGGCGTGCAGCGCGCGGTGCTGGTCGGCAGCTTCTATCCGCAGGTCGCGCCGGCGCTCGTCGACACGGTGCCGTACGTGCGCTCGCGCCATCTCGCCGACGAACGTGTCCGCGCGCTCGCGACGCGGTCGTTCGCCGTCTGCAGCGTCAACGCGCCGTTCGTCGTCGGGTCAGTGCCGGGGCTGCGCAACGAGATGTTCGCTGCCTACACGGGCTATGCGCAAGGCCAGTTCGCGGGGCTGCCCGTGTTCGGGCCGGCCGGCGGCAGCAACTTCATCTCGACGCAATCGCTGTCGGAAGCGATCTGGGGCGCGCTGCAGCGCGGCGAAGCAGGCAAGGCCTACCTCGTCGGCGACGAGAACCTCAGCTTCGCCGATTACTTCGCGGCCTTCTTCCGCGCGGCGGGCAATCCGCGGGACGTCCCGTCGCTCGACCAGGAGCATCCGCTGTTGCCCGACATCGCGATCTACACGGGGCGCGGCAACGTCGTGTCGTACGAGCCCGATCCCGCCGACAGCGCGCTGCTGCGCTACCGGCGCGGCGATGTGCAGCGTGCGGTCGATGAAGTCGTTGCGCATTGCCGCGCGCGGTAGGCGACGAGATCGAAGCGTCGATGCCTATCGTCAGGCGCCCATAAACAGATCAATCTTCGTTATCGAGTCGGACACCTCGGCCAGTGGGTACTGCACGTCCGGAGTCGTGAAGTGCGAATCCGGACGCGCGACTCTGCGGTCGGTTCGATACGCCTACTTGCCCAACGCATTGAACCAGCCCGGGCCAATCGGCGCGTAACCGGTAGTGCCCGCTGCCGCCGCACGTGCATTAATACCGAAATCAGGCCACGCGGGATAGTACTGACTCGACTTCACCTGAGACGTGCCCTCGATTTTCGCTGGACCAGGCGTGCCGTTAGAACCCGTCGCAGCGCCAAGCGTCACGATGCCGAAATACGGCTCGTAGATGTTCGTGCTGTTCGGCAATGACAACGCCATGTCGGAATAGCAGTACGCATACACCGGTCCGTATGCCCCCATCGGTTGCTGCGCAATCCATGCCATCAGCGCACGATATTCGCGCGCCTGGTTCGCTTGCGTCAGAAATGGCGCATTCTGCATGGTCCGAAAATCGGCATTCGTGTATTGCGTCGACGAGCCGCCCAATTGTCCCGTGAAATTGGTCGCGCCATCCGTACCGGTCGTGGGTGCACCGAATTCGGTGAGAACGATGGCCTTCGCGGCATCGCCTGCCGTATTCATTTGATCGCGCAAGCTCGTTCCCGTGTAACTCGAAAACGAGTTGCCACTGCTCGACGGCCACGCATACGACGGCGACGGGAAGGTGTGCCACATCATGTTGAATGCATTCGAGTATTGCGGAAACGTGGTGTTGAGCGTCGTGCTGGGGCATTGGTCCTGAGCCGATTGCCAGTCGTCGAAATAGCAGTACGGGTGATGAGCCAGCGCATCGAAATACCCGTGCGCGCCACTCGCGTACATCACGGCCAGCCAGTCGCGCGGATCCCACTGAGTCGGCGCGGGATAACTCGGATTGGTCGAGTTGACGAGTCCGACCACACCGTTCGACGGCAGCGTGCCGCTCGTATTGTTCGGATATGTCGTACATGCCGCGCTTCCCCCTGCATACACGTAGGCTCCAGGATTAGCCTGCTTGATCGCCGGGTAGGCGCTTTTCAGGATTTGCGTATACAGCACCGGATCGTGGGGCATGAAATCGATACCGCAGTTCGGCTCGTTCCAGATTTCCCAAGCATCGATTTGTCCACCGTAGCTGTCGCTACCGTAATGCTTGGCCGCCGCACGGGCAAAATTGGTATAAAACGTCGGATCCGGTGCGCATAACCAGGATGAAACCCCGTTCGCTTGTTGATAGCTGCTCGAGCACTTCGAACTGGCCGCCCACGGCGGAGTAAGCAATATCAGGCCCAGTACGCGAAGGCCATTGTTGCGGGCTGCACGGATGATCGTATCCGTCACTCCCCAGTTCAATCCGCTGCTGGTCCCGGGGTTGGGGTCATTGACGTTGATCGTGGTTTGCGACGGTTGAATCCGCGCCCAGTTGATATCGATCCGGACCCAGCGCGCGTTCGTCGCCGCGAGACCGGCCATGTAGTTGTTGATGGCTTGCGTTGGATCGTTGGCGTTCTTGTTGATGATGTCGTTGATTTCACTGCCCAGGTTGATTGCCGGCACCGGCGTATTGGTTTGGCCGATCGCGGGTTGGCCAACGAACATCGCCATGAAAAGCACGGCCAGCCCCAATCCGGTCGAAGCCGAACGCGGCCGGTCATATCGGTATGCGGACAGTGCGCCACTAACCACATTCGAGAGCCAATGTATTGCTTTGGCGATCATTGAGACACCCCATGCGTTTTCATCAGGGCGCCTGGTGTTTTGCCGCCGAGTTCACCGGCAAGGAAACGGAGCGCCCAATTTAATAGCCGCCCAAGTCTTCGTTTCGACTGCGGCGATATTGATTGCGGCTCGATAAAGCGACCTTCTTGCCCTAACAAGCACAACCCGCTTCGATTTTCCAGGATCGGTTGACGGCAATCGTGCGTTACCGCACCCACCCATACGGCTGGGGTTGCCGAAACGGATACTGCGACGCCGGCCGCACCGGACAAAGAAAGGCGTGCATGACGACAAGCGGAAATGCAAAAACGTCCCGCCGCCGGCAACGAATGCCGGCGGCGGGACGTCGGAACGACAACGTCGATGCGGGCCGTCAGGCGCCGATACGCTGCTCGATCTTCTTCATCGTATCGGTCATTTCGGCCGGCAGGCGCAGCTTCAGCATGTCGAACAGCGCCGCATGCAGCTTCAATTCCTCACGCCATTCGTCGGCGTTCATCGACGTCACCGCGTCGAACTGCTCGCGCGTGAAATCGAGGCCGTCCCAGTGCAGGTCCTCGTATGCCGGCGACACGCCGAACGCATGCTCACCGCCGCCACCCGTGCCTTCGAGACGGTCGAGCATCCACTTCAGCACGCGCATGTTCTCGCCGAAGCCCGGCCACACGAACTTGCCGTTCGCATCCTTGCGGAACCAGTTCACGCAGTAGATCTTCGGCAGTTTCGCGCCGGCGCCTTCGAGCTGCTTGCCGAGCTTCAGCCAGTGCGCGAAATAATCGCTGACGTTGTAGCCACAGAACGGCAGCATCGCGAACGGATCGCGGCGCACGATGCCCTGCTGGCCGACCGCCGCGGCGGTCGTCTCCGAGCCCATCGTCGCGGCCATGTACACGCCTTCGACCCAGTCGCGCGCCTCGGTCACGAGCGGCACGGTCGTCGAACGGCGGCCGCCGAAGATGAACGCGTCGATCGGCACGCCGGCCGGGTTCTCCCAGTCGTCGTCGATCGACGGGCACTGCGCGGCCGGCGCCGTGAAGCGCGAATTCGGATGCGCCGCCTTGCGGCCCGTCTCCTTGCCGATCTCCGGCGTCCACGGGTTGCCCTGCCAGTCGGTCAGCTTCGCGGGCGGCGTGTCGGTCAGCCCTTCCCACCACACGTCGCCGTCTTCCGTCAGCGCGACGTTCGTGAAGATCACGTTTTCCGTGAGCGTCGAGATTGCGTTCGGGTTGGTCTTCACGCCCGTGCCCGGCGCGACACCGAAGAAGCCGGCTTCCGGGTTGATCGCATACAGTCGGCCGTCGCGGCCCGGCTTCAGCCACGCGATGTCGTCGCCGATCGTCGTGACCTTCCAGCCATCGAAGCCCTGCGGCGGAATCAGCATCGCGAAGTTCGTCTTGCCGCACGCGGACGGGAATGCGGCCGCGACGTGATATTTCTTGCCGGCCGGCGACGTCACGCCGAGGATCAGCATGTGTTCGGCGAGCCAGCCCTGGTCGCGCCCCATCGTCGATGCGATACGCAGCGCGAAACACTTCTTGCCGAGCAGCGCGTTGCCGCCGTAGCCCGAACCGAAACTCCAGATCTCGCGCGTCTCGGGAAAATGCACGATGTACTTGACCGGGTTGCACGGCCACGGAACGTCCTGCTGGCCGGCTTCGAGCGGATGCCCGACGCTGTGCACGCACGGCACGAAATCGCCGTCCTCGCCCAGCACGTCATACACCTCGCGGCCCATGCGCGTCATGATCCGCATGTTCACGGCGACGTACGGGCTGTCGGACAGCTCGACGCCGACGTGCGCGATCGGCGAGCCGAGCGGGCCCATCGAGAACGGCACGACGTACAGCGTGCGGCCGCGCATCGAGCCGCGGAACAGGCCGTTGAGCGTCTCGCGCATTTCGGCGGGCGCGATCCAGTTGTTGGTCGGGCCGACGTCGTCGCGCGATGCCGCGCAGATGAACGTGCGATCCTCGACGCGCGCGACGTCCGACGGATCGGATTGCGCGAGATACGAGTTCGGGCGCTTCGCCGGGTTCAGCCGCTTGAGCGTGCCCTGGTCGACCATCGCCTGGCACAGCGCGTCGTATTCTTCCTGCGAACCGTCACACCACACGACACGCTCGGGCTCCGTGAGCGCCGCGATGCGCGACACCCAGTCGATCAGCTTGCGATGTTTGACGAAAGCCGGCGGAGCAATCAGCGGGCCGTGTGTCGCTTCGGCCAGATTGTTTTGCGACATGAGGGTGTCTCCAGATTATTGGGCGAGGATGGGGGATGCGGGGCGAGCCCGCGAGATGGGGGATGCGATTGGAGCGCAGGGTGCGGCGGCGCGCAGGACGGGACACGCGAGCGGAGCGCGTGTCGATGCCGCGATGCGTGCGAGAGAAGGTGACGTCTCGTTAGAAGGTGCGAACGCGAGTTTCGCCATGCAAGCAACCTGCCGTACAACTCCATGGCGACCAGCATACCATCGCCGTTATTTGGCAAACGTTGCGTTGCAACAAGAAACAATCATGTCGGCGACCCGGCACGCCGGTTGCCTGTGAATTATTTTTACAACGCCATTGCGCGCGTTTCGGGGGGCGAAACGGCCAGGACGGCCGTCCAACAAGGGTTTCGCGGAAGCGGCAAATCCGGCCCGCCGCGCCCGCGTTTAGCCAGCGAGCGCGCGGGCCGTGCGAATTCACGTTTTCGCTAGTCAGGCAAACCCTGAATTAGGTTGCGTACACAAACATCCGACGAGAACGTGCGGCAGGCCCACCCGCTCAAAACGGCGCGCCCGGCAATCCGGGGTAATACGCGCCTGCCGCCATCCCGCCGTCGACGGCCAGTTCGGCGCCGTTGCAGTACGACGCTTCGTCGCTCGCGAGGAACAGCGTCGCGCGCGCGATTTCGTCGGGCAGGCCGACGCGTTGCAGCGGCACGTTCGCATAGTGCTTGTTGATTTCCTCGAGCGGCGCGCCGGTCGGGTTCGACATCGCGGTGTTCACGCCGCCCGGATGGATCGAATTCACGCGCACGCCCTGATGGCCGAGTTCGAGCGCCGCGACCTTCGTCAGCCCGCGTACGCCCCACTTGCTCGACACGTACGCGGCCAGTGCGTTCACACCGCGCAGCCCGTCCACCGACGAGATGTTGACGATCGACCCGCGCTTCTGCGCGATCATGCGCGGCGCGATCGTCCGGATCCCGACGAACGTGCCGACGAGGTTGATCGACACCGCACGCTCGAAATCGCGTTTCGACAGCTCGGTGATGCCGCCGAACGTCAGCACGGCCGCATTGTTGACCAGCACGTCGATACGGCCGAACTGCTCGACCGTCGCTTCGGTCACGCGCACCCAGTTCGCTTCGTCGGCGACGTCAAGCCGCATGAAGCGCGCCGCGTCGCCGAGCTCGCGCGCGAGCGCTTCGCCTTCCGCATCAAGCACGTCGCCGATCACGACGCGCGCGCCCTCCGCGACGAACAGCCGGCACGTCGCCGCGCCCATGCCACGCGCACCGCCCGTGACGATCGCTACCTTTCCTTCCAGTCGACCCATGTCGTCCTCTCTTCGATTCCGGTTTGCCGGCCGCCGCGCGCAGGCGTGCGCGCACTTGCCGGATCATGATCGGCACGCGGCCGGTGCCGCGCGCCTCCGCCGTCAGCCGCCGTCGTCAGCCCCAGTACGCCTGCCCGCCGTCGAGCGGCAGCGTCGCGCCCGTCAGGTACGCCGCGTCGCGGCTCGCCAGAAACACGATCGCGCGGCCGATGTCCTGCTCGCAGTCGCCTACGCGGCCGAGCGGAATCGTGCGGAAAAACGCGGCGGCTTCCTGCGGGTTCGCATCGACCCAGCCTTTCAGGCCCGGCGACAACGCGTGCGGTGCGACCGCGTTCACGCGGATCCCGTCCACGCCCCACTCGCAAGCAGCCGCGCGCGTCAGCGCACGAATCGCCTGCTTGGTCGCCGCGTACGCGCCGTAGCCGGACGCATCCCAGCGCACCGCGGCCGACGAGGCGAAATTGACGATCACGCCGTCGCCCTTCAGATGCGGATGGCACGCGCGCATCATGCGCAGCGTCGCGATCGGCCCAGACTCGAGCCCCGCGAGGAAATCCGCATCGGTTACGTCGAGCAGGCGGCCGAGCGGCACGACCTGCGCGTTGTTGATCAGGATCTGCACGCCGCCGAAGCGCGCAACGACGCTGTCGACGCATGCCACGATCTGCGCGGCGTTCATCACGTCGCACACGAACGGCTCGGCCACGCCGCCACGCGCGCGAATCGCCTCGCAGGTCGCAAGCAGCTTGTCGCGGGTACGACCGACTACCGCGACGTGCGCGCCTTCCGCCGCGAGCGCCTGCGCGACGCCCTGGCCGACGCCCTGCCCCGCGCCCGTCACGAGCGCGACCTTGCCTTTCAGGATGCCCATGTGCACTCCTTAAGCGACGATCGCCGGATGCGCCTGCACGGGCCCGCCGAGCAGTTCGCGATACGACGGCGGCTGCTTGCCGTCGAGATCGGCGATGCCGTACCGCAACGCGGTTTCCGCGCCGACGAGCACCTGCCCCGACAAAGCCATGCGCTGCGGATCGCCATGGATCGCGTGAATCACGCGGCCCGTGAATTCCGGGCTTTCCGCGACGAGCGAGAATTCCTTGTACAGATCCGGGTGTTCTTCCCACACGCGCGTCGTGCGCTCGGTGCGCAGCGGGCCCATCCAGATCGACACGGCCGCGACGTCGAACGGCTTCAGGTCGACGGCCATGTCCTTCGCGAACTTGTCGACACCGGATTTCTGCGCGCCGTATGCCGCCCCGTGCATGTAACAGCTCGCGCCGAACGACGACGTGAACGCGATCAGCCCGCTGCGACGCTTCACCATCAGCGCCGCCGCGTGCCAGCTCGCGACATAGGCCGAGCGCAGCCCGACATCGAGGATGTTGACGAGGTCGAGCGACTTCTCCCAGAACGGGCCCGGCTGGATCAGTTGATCGTGCAGGTAGGTCGCGTTGTTGACGAGAATGTCGAGCCGCCCGCTTTCACGTTCGACGCGCTCGAACAGCGCCTTCACCTGCGCGTCGTCCGCGTGGTCGCACGCCACCGCGATCCCGCGGCCGCCGAGCGCATCGATCTCGCGTGCGGTCTCGTGGATCGTGCCGGGCAGCGGCGCATCGCCTTCGTTCTGCGAGCGGCCCGTGACGTAGACGGTCATGCCGGCCGCACCGAGCGCGCGCGCGATGCCCTTGCCCGCGCCGCGCGATGCGCCCGTCACGACGGCGACCGGCGCATCGTGGTTCTGTGTCATGTTCGATGTCTCCTGTGGAATGTGCGCCATGTGCACGGCGCTAACGTGCGTCAGGCGGCCGGCGGCTGCGCACCGGCGAACAGCACGCCCGGCGCATCGCCTTCGTAACGGGCCGACAGCGTCGACGTGACGACGCAGCGCGTGCCCGCGATCTTCCATTCGCCGTCGACCTTTCGGTATTCGTCGTCGTAGTACGCGCCGAGCTGCGTGAGCGTTCGCGCGTTCGTGTCGATCACCTGGTAGTGCAGGCCCCACGTGCCGCGCGCATGCACGTCGTCGAGCACGTCGATCTCGGGATTCACGCCGTGATGCATCTCGACGATGTGCGGATGGCAGCCGAGTTGCACGAATACGTCGACGAGCGCGTCGCGCGTGTCGAACGTGCCGATGCGGCCGTAGTCGATGTGCACGTGGCCGGGCGCGAAGCAGTCGCGCATCCCTTGCGGATCCTTGCGGTCGCAGCACGTGAAGTAGCGCGCCTTCAGCCGGCGGATCGCGTCGGCATCCTCGAGCCGGCGCACACGCGCTTCCAGCGATTCGATGAGGGTCATCCTGTCTCCTTGTTCGGTGCCGGCGGGGTTCGATGGCCGCGTCGATGCCACGTTACCGCCGCGCGATGCGTCGGCCATCACCCGTTCGGATGAAACCGGCGATTCGTCCTCGCAGCGCCGGGCGCATGCGGACGGCGCGTTCGTCCGAACAGACGATGTGATGCAGGCGGCTTCGTTCCTACCATCGAACGACACCACCACGAGGCCCGGCGATGGACGACACGACCCGCACGCTCCACGAGTACGAGCAGATCCGACAGTTGAAGTACCGGTATTTCCGCGCGGTCGACACGCACGACTGGGCGCTGCTCGCGGATTGCCTGACCGAAGACTGCGAGGCCCGCCTGTACGGCGGCCGCTACGTGTACGACGGCCGCGACGCATTCGTGTCGAGCCTGCGCGAGCTGATCGGCAAGCCGACCTTCCTGACGATGCATCACGGCCATCACCCCGAGCTCACGCTGGTCTCGGCCGATCATGCGTGCGGCGTGTGGTTTCTCGAGGATCACGCGATCAATCTCGAGGACAACTACCTGCTGCACGGCACTGCGTTCTACGACGACCAGTACGTGAAACGCGATGGCGCGTGGCGCATTCACGCGACGCGCCACGAGCGCCTGTTCGAAACCGTCACATCCCCGATTCCGCCGTCGCTCACGCTGACCGCGAACCGGTTCGCGCCGGACGCACACCCGTCGGCCGGATCGCCCGAAACCGCTTCCTGAACCCCGGCGGCAACGCCGCCGATCCCGTCATTCCCCTCTGGAGCCGGAGCAATGGAGAAAGTCATTTACGTGTTGTGGCGCGACGCGCGGGCTGCGCCCGATCAGTGGAGCCGCACGGTGCGCGCGCAACTCGCCGACAAGCTGCTGTCCCTCGGTGCGCACGGCGTGCAGGTGAACGTCGCGGATGCGGACGTCGCGCCGGCCGCCGGCCTGAAGCAGACCAACACGCACCCGGGCATCGACGGGATCGTCGCGGTGTGGGTCGATAGCGCAAACGCGATGTTCCGCCAGCCGTTCGACGACGCGGTGCGTGCAATCCTCCCGCACATGGCTGCGTATCTCGTCACCGAATCGCAGCCGATTCCGAATACGCGCTTTCCGGCACGGCCGGGCGAGCGCACCACGGGCTTCTCGCAGCTCGCGTTCCTGAAGCGGCCGCCGCGCCTCACGCACGAAGCATGGCTCGACGTGTGGCACGGGCATCACACGCGCGTCGCGATCGATACGCAGGACAATTTCCTGTACGTGCAGAACGTCGTCGTGCGCGCGCTCACGCATGCGGCGCCCGGTTATGACGCGATCGTCGAGGAATGCTTTCCCGCCGCGGCGATGACCGATCCGCATGCGTTTTTCGATGCGGTGGGCGACGACGAAATATTCCAGCGCAATGTGGCCGAGATGATGGACAGCTGTGGGCGCTTCATCGACTTCGACAAGATCGATGTGCTACCGACGAGCCAGTATGTGGTGAAGGCAGTGCGGGGGTGAGTTCGGGGGATCGCGTGGGGCGATCCTTGCCGGCGCCGGGAGTTGTCGTTCGAGATTGCCGCACCGGCTTTCCCGGCCCCTTCAGCTCACTCGAACTTGCGGAAATCCACGTATTCCTTGACGAACTTCCCCGTCGACAGGAGTGCGCTTTCGATGTCCGCGATAACGGATGAGTTGTCGATCGACGCCGTCACGAACAGTCCCCAGATATCGTCGTCAATTTCATAGTGGCCCCGCGCGTAGGCCCAATAGCTGAAGTAGCGGTCGTGAAACAATGCGACCACGGGTTCATCAACGCCGTGCGGATGCGGAACCTCGACAGCGTGCAGCGCATCCTGCAGGATCGCGGCGACGCTCGGAAAATCCGCTGCACGATGATCATCGAGTATCTCGACCAGCAGATCACTGCCGTGAAATACCGGTCGAACACGGAATCGAATCAGGTTTGTCATGGCTCGTTTTCTGTTGTCGTGGCCCGGTATCGAACGACGGCTCGCAGCCGGTTACGAAAGCGGACACGCCGAACGGGTATTGGTCGCGTCGATGACGGCACACTTGCCGACGCCGGATTTCCGGTTACTCGAGCGCCTGCCGGATCGCCAAGGCGAGCCCGGCCGGATTCTCCCAGGCCATCGAATGGCCCGCGTTTTCCACGATGCCGACGTTCACCCCTTCCGCGGGAAGACGTTCTGTGTCGACATCGGGCAGCGAGCGTGCACCAAACAAAACGGTTCTCGGCATCTTCATCGAATGGAGCTGCTCGCGCCAGCTCGGATGACTGCCCTCGATGAGCGACACGGCACTTCGATGAACGGCGTACGGAGCACTGGCCGACATCGAAGCCGCCCAGATATCGCTGCCGCCGGCGGCGGATTCGGCGATCAGCGCGGCGTGCCCGGCTTGCACATATTCCACCTCTGTCATCGCCGCGATTTTCCTGCTGAAAAAGCCGCCTCCAGGCTCCAGATTGGGCTCGCCCAGCACGAGATGCCGCACCCGCTCACCGAGCTGCATCGATGCGGCGATCGCCACTGCGCCCCCCATGCTGTGACCGAACAGGTTGAGCGACGACAGCGCCAGATGATCAGCGAGTGCCACGATCGTTCCGGCATGCTCTTGAATGGTGTAGGAAAAGTCCACGGGCCGATCGCTGAACCCGAATCCAGGCAGATCGACCAGCACCGCCCGATGCCCCGACAAAGCAGGCTGTGCCATGACGCCCGGATAATCGCAGGAGGACGCGCACCCCAATCCGTGAACGAAGAATGTCGGTATCCCTTGCCCGGGGAGATCGTGATACCGGATTCCCCATTGGCCGTTCCTTATGGCAAAAGTCTTCATGTTCGATTTCCAGCTTTCAACGTTCAACGGCGGTAGCGGCTGTACCGCGCCCTGACATCGCTGTCGTGCCACGCGGATGCTTATATCAAATCGAGCGTACGCGTCGATACCCGAGAATCTACACTGACAGCCCCGCTTCCACGATATGGATCATGCATGGAATCGCCTGCCCCCTTCAGTGGTTCGAAGATTGCGCTCTTCAAGGACCGGGACATCCTCGTCTATCGACGTGACGACAAGCCCGACATCCCGTTTCCCGGCCTGTGGGACCTGCCGGGCGGAGGCAGGGAAGGTAACGAGACGCCCGAAGCGTGCGTGTTGCGTGAACTCCATGAGGAATTCGGACTGACGATACCGGGCAGCCGGATAGGTTGGTCCAGGGTCTATCCGTCGAGCCGACCCGATCGCCTGCCACACTGGTTCTTCGCCGGTTGGCTGAGCGCTGCGGAAATCACCGCGATCCGTTTCGGCAATGAAGGCCAGGAATGGACGCTGATGGATGTCGACACGTATCTGCAACTCACTGATGCCATCACGCATTTGCAGGCGCGCGTGACGGATTATCTGAATCGTTGACGGCGCACGATTGCCGGCGATTGACGTTTGTCCGTCGAATGTCGCGTGCTGCGCCGACGCCTGATCGATGCGTTCGACTGAAGCTGGTTGAAGTGACCATGCCCGCATCCCGACAGCAGACACTCGACGTCATTTGACCGGTGCCTGCTTCGATAAAGGCCGCCCTGACGGATCAACCGGATTCGACCGGAACTAGCGCCGATTCGCTGTCGCCGCATGCACGAACGCCGAAATTGCCTCCACCACGCCGTCCGCCAGCGGCAGATCCGGGTTCGAATAAGCGGCGAGGTTTTCCTGCAGCGCCGACGTGCGAACCGTCTTGAGCACATGATTGGCGTCGGCGATCAGCGCCATTTCGGCCCGCGGATTGGCCTGCTTCAGAAGTTCCGCGTCCTGTACGGCAACCTGGATATCCCGCGCCCCCTGCACGATGAGCACGGGCTTCATGTAACCGGCCAGCAGCGCTGCCGGATCGAGGATCAACTCGCTCATCAGGAAGCGCTGGACTTGCGGCCTGAACAACGGCATGAGTGCCGGGTCGATCCTGGCTGCGTCTACCCGTTCACCTGCCTCCAGGGATTCGACGATCGACATTGCATTGGCAAGAATCGGAGCATTTGCCGGGTTCGATTGCAGTTGTTGCCTCAACACAGGTCCTAGCGGGCGCCCTGCCGTCGATACCAGGATCAGGCCGCCGATGTCGTCCATTTGCCGGGCAGCCGACAACGCCACCCATCCGCCCTCGCTATGGCCCAACAGCCACACCCGGGAAGCGCCCGTCCGCGCGCGAATGGCGGTGACCCACGAACGGACGTCGGCCGCGTACTCGTCGATCGTGACGTCATCGGCATCCGGTATCGCCGACGCGCTGCCGTACATGCCGCGCTTGTCGATTCGAACCGACGCGATTCCTTCATCGCGCAATCCCTCCGCGAGCAATCGATAGGTCGACGCCTGAACCCCGTTCGGCGCGTTACCGTTCCTGTCGGTCGGGCCCGAGCCCGGCACGATCAGCACCACCGGGGCGTCGTCGGAACCCGGGGACAACAGCGTGCCTTTCAACGGGCCGGCCGGGCCCGGTGCTTCGATTTCCGTCTGCATGGTTTGTAAGGATCTCTCGAATGAAAGGCGAAAGCTATTGTGATGCTCGCGAACATCGCCGTCGCCATCGGCCCTGGCCGCGCATGAAACCCTCGACGTCTTCCTGGGATGGCCACGACGTCCTGGCAACACCGCGATCAATTGCCAGCGACGGAAGCGCTCGTTCAAGCCGTCGTACCTGGCCGACACCTGTCCGATGCAATTGACCGAGGCCGTCCCGCTCTTGCCCGTCAGTCACCCGTGAACCGGCGCGGCTGATATGTATTCCCGTTCCAGGTAAAACGCGCGGACTTGCCCGACCCGGCCTTTCCCTTGGGACGCACAAGGAGATCGTAGTGCCCGTTCGTCACGTGAGGACTGAACGACAGCACGTAATGCGTCTCCGTCGTATTTTCCGCATCACAGGAATCCCGCCGGGCATCGCCCGGCTTCCCGCGTTTTCCGTCGTTCTTCTCCTCACATTCCGCAGCCCCGTCCTTGTCATAGGTCGACCAGTCGGTTAGCGCGGAGAAGACGGGCGTCACGCGACCATCGCGATAACGATACAGGCTCAGTATCCCGGTCGAATCGCTATGTGCGGTCGACGTGTAGTTATTGCCGAAGAGCACGCCAAAGGCCGTTTCCTGCGCGCTGATCCGGTAGGGAATGACGTCCATGGCCAGGAAGGCACTCCATAACATCGGTGACGTATCGACGCGCTCGCTCCGATCGCTCGCGAGCAGGCGGAACCCTTGCCCGTCGCGGGTCAGCACACCTGTCCACAACTCCGCGTCGACGGTCTCGGTCGGGCGCTGGACCAATGCGGCCACGACCCAAAGCGGCCCGGAAGCCGATGGACCATGCGCCCATGGTGACAGCGCGACACCCTTGACACTGTCTGCCGGGGCCGGGTCCATGCCCATCAGGGTACGCAACGCAGCTTGCTGCTGCTCGTCGTCGGTCACGTTGCTCGACGCAAACGCGCAGTGCGCAACCAGCGCCAGGACGAGCGTCAGCACCGTTTGGATGCAAAAGTCGAGTTTCCTGCTTCTTCGGGCGCGTGAGTCTCGCCGCCCAAAGGATGAATCATCTCCGCGCGCTTCCCGCATGCCGATCGACATTGCCCGTGTTCTCCTCGTAGATCCTGTTTCCAGCCAGTTGCAAGCAAGTTTCGTCGCGTCAATGTCTCTGCGCCTGACTCGACGGGCTTCGACCGCTCGAGCCGATGCCAGAGGCGTCGAACCGCATCGCAGCGATTCAACTCATGGCGCCTTGGCCAAAGCCAGAACGGCCATCACCGCATCGTCCTCGATTCCCTTGATATCCGACGGGAACCGGTTTCTTTGCGGTATCAATACGATGAGCCCCTCGATCTGCGCGGTAACCAGCGCGGCTCGCCTCGCGAGCGCGGCTTGCGACAGCGCCGGGTTCACGGCCTCGATGAATCCGGCGATCACGCGCCGTTGAAACCCGTATCCCTCTTCGAGCATTTTCCGCGCGAACTCCTGAGTCTGCGCCAGTGCCCAGAAGTTCACGAACAGGCTTTGCGTCCGGGGCTGCTTGCCGTCCTCGAGCAACAACCTGACCACTTTCTCCAGGCGGCCCTCGGCTGTCAGCGACGTGTCCGCGCTGACACTGTCGTACGTATTGGCGTAGGCCTCCATCGTCGCGGAAAGGATGGCCTCGAAGATGTCTTCGCGAGTGGGGAAGTAATGTTGCAGGTTCGACAGCGCCAGGCCCGCCTTCGCCGCGACCTTCCGCATGGTCAGCCCACCATAGCCTTCGACGACGAAGATCTCGATCGCGCTGGCCATGATTTTATTCACCGTGTTCTTGCCGCGTTCGGTCAACACGCGTTCGTTATCGAGAGCCGCCCTCTTCAAGAAATCCTCCTGCTGCCCCATGAGCGAATGCCCGGCCGCATACCAACCGCCCCCGCTCGATACACCGGAAGCGGATATTTAGGTTGGTCGACCTGATTTTGTAAAGCATCGATACCCGACGCCGGATCGCGCCGATCGACTCGAATTTGCCGCCGGCTTCCCGGCGCCCGCTCTGCGGCGGGGGCCGAAACGCCGAACCTGACGGCGATATTCTACGCAGGTTTGGGAATCCGGGCAGACGAGAGGGTACCCATCGGCAAGCGGGCCTGTTCCCTGCCCGATGTCCGTATACCAAGCGGAATCATTGCTCATCTTCCACTTGTCTAGCCTCTCCTGCAAAACAGCCCGCTGTGGCAACGAGCGCGCTTCCTCACGTTGCTCGCGAAACTGCCGATCCACGCCTCCGGCCTCGCAGCGCTGAACCGGATGGCGGCAGCCGCGATCCGCCGCCCACCTCGCGCGTTCATCGCCGATGTTGCGCAAATAGGTCATGTGACATATTATCGTCTGCACGCACCGGCGACGGCATACGTCGCAGATTGCCCGGCATCGCTTAAAACGGGCTTCAGAGAATCGCTTCCTCTCGGGAAGCCGCACGGACGTTTTCGCGTGCGGGACTGCTGGCGTGTTCAGCGATTGAGTACGTAACCCCTTTTGTCCCGGCCGTCGATGTCAGCCGGTCCTTGATTATCAGGATTACTGCATGATTTCCAGAAGCGATCGACATGCCTGCATGGCCGGGAACCGATTTTCCCTGCCGGGCTCCGGCCATACACGAGCGGAAAATTTCGATGCCTACTGACGCCTTTATCGCCGGATTTCGTCACGAGATCCAGAACCGCGCGTTCGCCCTGCGTGCCATCGGAAGACTGGCGGGGCGCCTCGACGGCGATCCCCGCCAGCGTCTTTGGGCAGCCTATCTGAAGCTGGAAGCGTTCAATGCGCCGATTTATCGCGCTGTGGCGACCCGCTGGGGGATGGATGCTTCGCCGACGCTGGCGACTCGGCTGAAGGCATGGGTAGTGAGTTCAGTCCCGACGTGTCTGCTGAAGCCTTTCCTGAAGTACGTGTACGCGGAGACTATCGCCTACTGCGAAGCGTTGCGCCGCCTTCGAGACATCGGCCCCTCCGACGCGCGCGACTTTCTCGACTACATGGTCGATCAGGAGGAGTTCCAGATCGACATGATGAGGCGCTCGTTGAATGGTGACGATGCCGTGCTGGCAAGCCGCATCGACACGTTCATTCAGCAGCACAAGAGAATAGCTACGGATTCCGAAATCAATAGCCGGCGTCAGCAGGCGTGAGCCTCTGTCACCCGTGAAATCGGCCGCTTCGCCCTCGCAGTCATTCATCGGGCAGCGGCCGGATCTCCCCACATGCGAGCATCGCGATGGCATTCGATCAAACACCCCTGCTTCAGGCCAGGTCATTCTGGCAGCAAGCCTACGGAGAATATTCGCCCAATCCAGCGCTGATCGGGGATCTCAAGGTCGATGTCGCCATCATCGGCGGCGGCTTCACCGGGCTGAACACCGCGTTTCAATTCAAGCGGGACAATCCCAACGCTCGAGTCGTCGTGCTGGAGGCCGCCATCGTGGGATTCGGTGCCAGCGGTCGCAACGCCGGGTTCAGCACGAAGATGTTCGGCCTGGAGCCGGAACTGGTCCTGCTGCGCTGGGGCAAGCAAAAGATGATCGAAGCTCATCGCTACCTGCAGCTCGCCGTCGCGCATACCCGGCAGCTCATCGACGAACACGGTTTTCAGTCCGACTACTGCCATGGCGGCCTGGTTCGCGCGAGCTACACGAAACAGCAACTGGGCCGCATGCAGAAGACGTTCGAATTGTTCCAGAAGCTGGGCATCGACACGGACATGGCGTGGCGCAGCGCGCACCAGTTCCGGCAGGACTTCCATTCGGAACGTTTCGCGGGCGGCATCTACGAGTCGGACACCGGATACCTCAACCCCTGTAAGCAGGTCCGGTCGCTGAAGGCGCTGGCGATGTCGAGCGGGGTCTCGATTCACGAGCTGACACCCGTCACGAATCTGGAAAGAACACCGCGGTCGGTACGCATCGCGACGCCGCACGGCCGGATCGAGGCAGACAGGATCGTCGTTGCGACGAATGCCTATTCTCGCGACGTTCCCGGCCCTCCGAACCTGAAAGCGCGTCAATATCCGCTCTGGACGTATCAGGTCGTCACCGAACCCTTGAGCGCGGCTCAATGGGACAGCATCGGCTGGAAGGAGCGGCAGTCCTTCGGGGACAACCGGCAGATGCTGCACTATTTCAGGCCGACGGCCGATGGCCGCATTCTCATGGGAGGCGGGGACGCGATCAGCTACCGGACGGACTCGATGGAAGAGGTTCCCGCGCCCGCCGCCTGGCGGCATTGCGAGGCACACCTGAAATGGATCTACCCGCAGCTACGGAATACGCGCATCGACTATCGATGGGGCGGCCCGGTTTCCGTGACGATGGACATGGTTCCGGAGATCGGTTTCATCGACGACGAACGCATCATCTACTCGGGTGGATGTTTCGGTCACGGCGTCGCCCTGACGCACCTCAACGGCCGGACGATCGCGGACATGCTGAGCGGGAAGCAAACGGCCTTGACGGACTTCTGGATCGTGAACCGCAAATCGATGTCGATGAAGAGCGACACGCTGTCGTTCCTGTTCGGCAGGGCGGCCCGTCAAGCGCTGAAGACCTGGGACCGATGGGAGGAGCGAGGATTGACGAAGTAACGGCGGAGGATCCGCGCGTTCCCGCCCTGGCCGGCGGCATGACGCTGGCGCCGGAACCCCGTCGCGATTCCCGTCGCCCGAAATCCTCATTCTTCAACGGGCCGCGCGCCGGAAATTCCCCGACGCTCATCAACATTGCGCAACGCAACTGTTTGTCGATCCCCTTCCCACCCGTAGCGCCCTCCACGCCTCGCCCGCACGCATCTTTGCCACGCTCATGACAAAACGTCTATAATTGGACAATCCATCGACTGGCACGCTGAAGCATTCGCCCCCTGGCGCGCCTCGATTCCCCGGCCCCGCCTGCCCGGAGCGACATGAGCGACTACCCCGTTTTCGACACGCTTTGCGATCTGCTGAACACGTCCGGCGCACGATTCCGCGTGCTGGAACATCCGGCCGAAGGAAAATGCGACGCGATCGCCGCGCTGCGCGGCACACGCCCCGAACAGGGCGCGAAGGCAATGCTGTGCACGTTCAAGGACGGCGGCGACTCCACTGCGCTCGCGGTGATTCCCGGCCACCTGAAGATCGATTTCCGCAAGGTCGCCGATGCGGTCGGCCGTCGCAAGGCGACACTCGCATCGCCCGATCTCGCGGCCGCCGTCACGCGCTGCGTGATGGGCGCCGTGCCGCCGTTCGTGTTCGACGCCGGCGTGACGCTCGTCGTCGATCCCGCACTGGTCGAACACAACACCGAGATTGCATTCAACGCGGGCCGCCTCGACCGCTCCGTCGTACTCGACGCGGCCGACTACGTGCGGATCGCGCAGCCGCTGCTCGCCGACATCACGCGGCCGCAAGCGGCGAACGGCGAGTAACCCGCCCGCCGCCCGTTTCCTGGCACCGTCGCATCGATCCGAACCCCGAACGCGAAACCACCATGACCACCACCCGGAACAAGGCGCCGTCCGAGCAGGCATCGCTGATCGAACAGGTGCAGCGCATTGCCGAAGGGCTCGGCGCGATGTTCGCGCCGTTCACCGAAGTCGTGGTTCACGACCTGCGCACGCCGAAGCACGCGATTCTCGCGATCCACAACAACCTGTCGGGACGCGCAGTCGGCGATCCCGCGACCGAGCTCGGCCTCGCCCGCATCGCGGACGACGATTTCCCGCAAGTGCTCGCGAACTACCCGAACCGCTTCGCCGACGGCCGCACCGCGAAAAGCACGTCGATCGGCATCAAGGATTCGACCGGCCGCTACGTGGCCGCGCTGTGCCTGAACGCCGACACCACGCTGTTCCGCGGCTTCCAGGGCATGCTGAACCAGTTCTGCAGCACGGACGGCGAAGCCGTCGCCGAAACGCTCGACCCGGCCGGCGCCGACGCGATCCGGCAACGCATCGACGCATTCGCGATGCGCCTCGCGACGACGCCGCGCGAACTGAAGACCGACCAGCGCCGCGAGCTGATGCAGGCGCTGAAGGCCGACGGTTTCCTCGAAGTGCGCCGCGCGATGGAAATCGTGTCGCAGCATCTCGGCGTCTCGCGCGCGACCGTCTACAACGATGCGAAATGATTCCGGATTCCGGCGCGCCGTGCGCGCGGCGTCCCTGTTGACTGACCTTTCCGACCCCAAACGACCATGAACGCTCCGACTCTCCCCACGTACGACGACGTTGCCGCCGCCGCGGCCCGGCTCGAAGGCCATGCGCACCGCACGCCGGTGATGACGTCGCGGACGATCGACGAAGCGCTCGGCGCGCAGGTGTTCTTCAAGTGCGAGAACCTGCAGCGCATGGGCGCGTTCAAGTTCCGCGGCGCGTTCAACGCGCTGTCGCGCTTCGACGCGGAGCAGCGCCGCAACGGCGTCGTCGCGTTCTCGTCCGGCAACCATGCGCAGGCGATCGCGCTGTCGGCGCGCATCCTCGGCATTCCCGCGACGATCGTGATGCCGCAGGACGCGCCGGCCGCGAAGATCGCCGCGACGCGCGGCTACGGCGGCAAGGTCGTGACCTACGACCGCTACACCGAGGATCGCGAGCAGATCGGGCGCGATCTCGCGGCGCGGCACGGGCTCACGCTGATCCCGCCCTACGACCACCCGGACGTGATCGCCGGCCAAGGCACGGCGGCCAAGGAACTGTTCGACGAAGTCGGCCCGCTCGACGCGGTATTCACGCCGCTCGGCGGCGGCGGATTGCTGTCGGGCACCGCGCTCGCCACGCGCGCGCTGTCGCCGCACGCGACGCTGTACGGCGTCGAGCCGGAAGCCGGCAACGACGGCCAGCAATCGTTCCGCTCCGGCGCGATCGTGCATATCGACACGCCGCGCACGATCGCCGACGGCGCGCAGACGCAGCACCTCGGCAACCTGACGTTCCCGATCATCCGCCGCGACGTCGACGACATCCTCACCGCGACGGACGCAGAACTGGTCGACTGCATGCGTTTCTTCGCCACGCGTATGAAGATTGTGGTCGAGCCGACCGGCTGCCTGTCGTTCGCCGCCGTGCGACGGATGAAGGACGCGCTGCAGGGCAAGCGCGTCGGCGTGGTGATCAGCGGCGGCAACGTCGATCTCGAGAACTTCTGCACGCTGGTGTCGGCGTCGGCCTGACCATCGCGGCGCGCATGACCATTCCGTCCTCCGCGCCGCATCCCGCCGCATCACGCCTTCACGCCGCGTTAAGTTTCGCGCCCTAGACTGATTACGTTGTCCCGCAATCCGTCGCGCAGTCAGTCGTGAAGGAGCCACCATGAAAACGCACGCGATCGTCGCCGCCGCCCTGACGGCCGCTTCCCTTTCGGCGCTCGCTCAACCGGGCGTGACGTCATCCGGGTTTCCCGCCGCGTCGCCGCACGACGCCATCGCGCAAGCGACGCACCGCTCGCCCGCCGCGTTGCCGCACGCCGGCTTCGTGCTCGCGAAGATCGACCAGAACAATACGCCCCCCGATCGCGGCGGCGACCCGAGCGGCCGCACGCATTCCGGCACGCACATGTGACGGCCCGCGCCGGGCGCCGCTGCCGCCCGGCCCTCAGAACGACGGCAACGACGGATCGCGCGCGGCCAGAATGTCGTCGGTGCGCCGCTGCAGCGCGCCGTCGATCGTCTCCGGTTGCGGAATCAGCCAGTAGCGCCCGGCACGGATGCCGTCGAACACCCGCTCGGCGAACGCGTCGGGCGTGAGCCCGTGCGCGTTCAGCATCGAGCGCATCGTGTCGACGAAGCCGCGCACTTCGGGCCGGTCGTGCACCGCGCCGAACGGGTCGTTGAAGATGCCCGATTGCACGGGGCCAGGCGCAAGCAATGACACGCCGACCGGCGCACCGAGCATCTTCAGTTCTCCGTACAGCGATTCGGTCAGCGCGACCACCGCGAATTTCGTCGCCGAATAAGGCGACATCAGCGGGCTCGGCAGGAACCCGCCCACCGACGCGGTATTCACGATGCGCGCCGGCACATTGCGTTCGAGCATCCGCGGCACGAAGCTGCGGATCCCGTTCAGCACGCCGTGCACGTTGATCGCGAAGCTGCGCTCGAAGCGCTCCGGCGTGATTTCCCAGCTGAAGCCGGTCGCCATCACGCCCGCGTTGTTGAACAGCAGGTCGACGCCGCCGAAGCGCTGCCACGCGGCTTCCGCCAGCGCATCGACGGCTTCCGGCCGGCTGACGTCGGTCGGCACGCACAGCACGTCGGTGTCGAGCGTCGCGGCGAATGCGTCGAGCTTCGCCGGGTCGAGATCGGCCAGCACGACGCGCATGCCGAGCCCGGCAGCATGGCGTGCAAGCCCGCTGCCGATGCCGCTGGCCGCGCCGGTGATGACGGCGGTGCCGCCGTCGAAGCGAATCGGGTTCGTCATGTCGATCAGAGTCCTGTGGGGTCGATGTGGGGATGCGCGTACGCGGGAATCACCGGCGGCGGCAGCACCGTGCGGCCGTCGAGCGAATGCACCGCGAGCTGCTGCGCGAGCGGGAAATGCAGGCTGTGCGTGACGAGGCCGGTGCGTTCGCGCGCCGGCAGGCGGCACAGCGCGAGCGCGGTTTCCGCGAGATACGCGACATCCTCGGTCGGATAGCCTTCGGGGATGTAGCGCGCGGCGCCCGGCGTGCGGATCGCCGTGCTCGGCGCGACGAGATTCACCGCGATGCCGTCGGCTTCGAGTTCGGCCGCGAGCCCCTGCGTGAAGCGCGACAGCGCCGCCTTCGCCGCCGCGTAGACGGTCGCGCCGCCCGCACGCGAGAAATCGTCGAACGGGCGCAGCGGCGGCAGCGCCGTCACCGAGCCGACGTTCACGATCCAGCCGGCGCCGCGCGCACGCATCAGCGGGATCGCGGCCTGCGCCAGCGCGAACGGAATCCGCAGATAGTGTTCGATCGTCGTGTCGAACATCGTCATCGGCATCGCGTCGACGCACGCATAGTCGGCCACGCCCGCGTTGTTGACGAGGATGTCGAGGCCACCGGCCGCCTGCGCCGCGCGCCCGACGAGCGCGTCGCGCTCGGCCGCGTTCGACAGGTCGGCCGCGAGCGCGATCGCGAGACCGCCCGCCTGCTCGATCAGCGCGACCGTTTCGGCGAGCGTGCCGGCGGTCGTGGCCGATCGCGCGAGGCTGCGCGCCGTCACGACGACGGTCGCGCCTTCGGATGCCAGGCGCTGTGCGATCGCACGGCCAATGCCGCGGCTTGCGCCGGTCACGAGCGCGCACTTGCCGGCCAGTATGCCGGTTCGAATATCGGTCATCGTTGTCTCCTGTGATGGGCGTGCGGGCCGCTCAACCGGCGATATCCGCAACATGAAGCACCAGCTTCGTTTTCGCCTCGCCCGTTTGAACGAGATCGAGGGCACGGGCCGCCTGTTCGAGCGGAAATCGGTCGAAGCGCGGCACGCGCAGCGCGCGCCGCTCGAGTTGCGCCGCGATCCGGCCGAGCGTGGCGCCGCTCGGCATCCGGCTGTAGGTCATCGCGGTGCGCAGGCCGCGCCGGGCGGCTTCGGCGGCCGTCGCGGCCAGCCGCTGCGCGTCGCCCGGTGCGAGCGTCATGATGTTCACCAGCGTGCCGCCCGGTGCCGGCAGGTCGAGCGCGTCGGGCAGCGTGTCGCCGCCGACCGCGTCGAGCACGAGGTCGACCCCGCCGGGCGCCCATGCGCGCAGCGCCGCCGCGACGTCCCGCGCGCGATAGTCGATGCTTGCCGCGGCGCCCAGCGATTCGACCGTCTCGCGGTTGCGCGCGGAACACGTCGCCGCGACCCGCGCGCCGGCCTGCACCGCGAGCTGGATCGCGAACGTGCCGACCGCGCCCGCGCCGCCGTGCACCAGCACGGTCTGTCCGGCCTTCAGCCCGCCGTCGTCGAACAGGCCGGCCCACGCGGCGAGCGCGGGTGTCGGCACCGTGGCGGCTTCCGCGAGGCTCACCGCGTCGGGCACGCGCACGACCGAGTCGTGGCGCACCGCCACGTATTCCGCATACGCGCCCCAGCGCCCCGCGCCGACGTCGGTCTGCGCGAACACCCGCATGCCGGGCGCGAAACCGTCGACGCCGTCGCCGACCGCTTCGACCACGCCCGCAGCGTCGAAGCCGATCACGAACGGAAACGTGTACTGCATGAATGCGCCGAGGTAGCCTTCGCGGCATTTCCAGTCGGCGGGATTGACGCCCGCAAAGGCAACGCGGATCAGCACGTCGCCGGGGCCCGGCGTCGGTGCCGGCACGTCGGCCATCCGCAAGGCGTCGGAATGACCGGCGCGATCGATCAACAGGGCTCGCATCTTCGTGTCTCCAGGGGTGGTGTCAGCTTGACGTTCGCGCCGCATCACGCCGCCGTCTCGGCCAGCAGGCTCGACGCGAGCGGACAGAACGCATGCGAGATCGCATCGACCGTCCAGTCGGGGCTTTCGGCATCGAACCGGCGGTCGACCCAGCCCCAGTGATACGGATGCATCAGGTATTCGCCGAGCAGATCGCCGACGCGCGCGAATTCCTGCTGCCACACATGTGTCCATGCGCCGGGGGGCGCGATCCGGCTCAGGCGCCAGTTGCGGATGCCGGGCATGTACGCGGGCATGCGCAGCAGTTCGCGTTCGAGCGCGGCGACCTGCGCGGCGCCGGCCTGCGGCCGCACGCGCAGCATCAGCGTGCGCCACACGCCATCGCGCAGCGCGGGTTCGCGCAGGCCGCCGCCGATCGCGCGGCACACGGCGCCGTCGATGCGTACGACGCCCGGCAGTTGCGCGAGCGCGGCGAAATCCGCGGTGCCGTCGGTCGCCGAATCGTCGCGCAGCACGTCGAGCGTGTAGTCGCCCGCGCCCCAACTGCCGTCCTGGTTGCGCGCCAGCGCCACGCGTTTCGCCCCGGCCAGCGCGTGTGCCGCTTCGTGCAACGCGCGTTCGATGCCACCGGCGTCGCGATCCGCCGACACGAACACCTGTGCCGTGTCATGCCGCATGATCGACCTCCGTCAGCGCGGGCAGCGGCGCATCGGCGTCCGTCATCACATGGCGGCGGCGCACGTCGCACAGCGCGTCGACCGCCATCCAGAAACCGACCACACCGGCATCCGTCAGCGCGCGCATCCGGTAGTAGGCCGGCGCATCGGCCACGTGCCAGGTCAGCCACAGCGTGCTCGGCTGCCCCGGCACCGCGACGGGCGGCGACACCCAGTGGCCGGCCGCCGTCAGCCCGCGTGCCGCGTGGCCCGGCAGGTAGCGGTCGCGCAGCAGCGCAAGCACGTCGGGAATGCGCTCGGGCGCGAGCGTGATTTCGTCTACGATCTGGATCATTCGCGTGTCGTCCGTGGTCGTTCGTGACAGGGATCGGCGGCCGGCCTACGCCGTTCCGGCGAGGCCGCGGGCGGCCGGCGTGGATAGCATTCTTGCGTGGCGGCGATGAGCGGGCCCCTACCGGCCCGCTCACCGGCCCCTGTCGCAACGATCAGATCGGGAAACTCATGAAACAGCGCGCCATGCCGGCCCGCGGCCGCATCCTGCCGGGCCTCGGCGCGCGCCTGCTGAGCGAACTCACGCGCAGCGGCGCGCCGCCGGTCGACCGCGATGCGCAGCCGCCTCGACCGGCGGCGACACCGGGCGATTTCGTCGCGCTGTACCGCGACGCGATCGAGCGGCTCGAGGCGCGGGTCGCGCGCGGCGACGGTCACCCGCCGATGCGCAAGCGCGAAGTCGACCTGATGTGCCGCTGCCTGCTGAGTTGCGCGACGCTCGCCGACGCGATCCGCTGTGCGGCCGAGTTCTGCGAAATGCTGCAGCCGCGCGCCGGTCACCTGACGCTTGCGGTGCGCGACGGGCGTGCGCTGTTCCGGATGGATTCGCTGCGGCGTACGCGCAGCCCGGCCGCGTGCCTGGTCGACCTGACCGGGCTGTTCTGCTACCTGCAGTTGTTCGGCTGGCTGATCGGGCAGCCGTTGCGGCCGACCGACGTGTGGCTCGGCCATCCGCGCCGCGACGACGCGATGCCACTGCTCGGACTGTTCAATGCGCCGGTTGAAGTGGGTCGCAAGACCTACGGTTTCGCGTTCGATGCGGCGCGGCTCGCGTGCCGCGTGATCCGGCAGCCGGCCGAGCTCGACGCGTTTCTCGTCGATTTTCCGTTTCGCCTGATCGATGCGGCACCGGCCGTCGTGTCGTGGACGCAGCAGGTGCGCGGTTTCCTCGATGCGGCGCTCGCGCACGAACAAGCGTTGCCGGCGCTCGCCGAACTGGCCGCGTGGCTCGGCGTCAGCGAGGCGACGTTGCGGCGGCGGCTGATGGCCGAGCACACCGGTTATCACGCGCTGAGGGAGCAGTGTCTCGCCGAAGCCGCGCAACGCTGCCTGCGCGAATCGGACTGGCCGGTCGCGCGGGTCGCCGCGCATCTCGGGTTCGGCGGCGAGGAGGCGTTTCGCCGCGCGTTCGTCCGGTGGACAGGGGTCGCGCCGAGCCGGTTCAGGCGCGATCGCACGGCTTCGAACCGCCCCGTTTCATCAGACATGAAACGCGGCACCGACGCCTGAAAGAAAGGATTTCGAAAGGTCTTGCCCGGCAATGACGTTTTTTCGCATCCCTGCGTCGCCGGATATTTGACGCGGCGGCGCGCACGCCATTACCCTTGCGCGCTGATGGTGCCCGGAGACGGGATCAAAAGGGAACGCAGGAGAGGCCATGCCTCGAATCTGCGGCTGCCCCCGCAACTGTGAGCGGTGAATTCGTGCCACTGCGTGCCACTGGGAAACCGGGAAGGCCCGCACGAATGACGACCCGCGAGCCAGGAGACCTGCCATCGACCCGAGGTCCAGGCAGCCGCACCGGGCGGGGTGTCCCGGCGCGCCAGGCACCGCCGTTGGCGGTCGCCCGCTGCATGGACGGCCCGACCTCAGGATCCGCCCGATGTCCATTGTTACCGCATCCGCTTCCGCACCGGAAGCGCCGCGCCGGCACGCCGCCGGCCTGCACGGCCCGCACGCACGCGCGTGCCGTTCCCTATCGATTGCGTCCGCCGGCGTGCACCGCGCCGACGCCCGCGACACCGGCCTGCCCGGCCCGGTCGCGCGATAACCCGATCACCGATAACAAGACCGGTGCTGCGCGCCGCCCGTTCACGATCGACGCCAGCGCAGCCCGACGACAACGACAGCCTCATGAAGATTCGACACCTCCTTGCCACGTCCGCCGCGACCGCGCTTCTCTCGCCCCTCGCCCACGCCGCCGGCGACACCGCGGTTTCGCAACCGGCCCCGGCCGCCGAAGGCACCGACCTGCCGACGATCAACGTGACCGACACGCGGCGCCTGCCCGAGTCGTTCGACCAACGCTATGCGACGACCCAGGTGCTCACGCGCACCGATCTCGACCGGCTGTCGCCGAGCGACCCGAGCATCACGCAGGCGCTTGCGACGCTGCCCGGCGTGACCGTCTCGCAGAGCGGCGGCCCCGGTTCGTCCGCGTCGGTCAGCATCCGCGGCTCGTCGGCCAACCAGGTCGCCGTGTTCATCGACGGCATCCGGATCGGCTCGCCGACCACCGGCATCGCGCCGTGGGCCGACTTGCCGACCGAAGCGTTCGAACGCGTGGAAGTGATTTCGGGGCCGGCTGCCGCGTCGTTCGGCGCCAATGCGATGGGCGGCGTCGTGCAGCTCTTCACGCGCCGCGCCGCCAACCAGCCGAACCAGACGACCGTGTCGTTCGGCGGCGGGTCGAACAAGACGTTCGACACGCAGCTCCGCACGTCGGGCACGGTGCCGTCGACCGGGCCGCTCGCCGCGCTCGGCGGGCTCACCTACTCGCTCGGCCTGCGCTCGTACAACACGGCCGGCATCGACTCGACGCGGCCCGTGCTGCCGTACCATGAGGCCGGCCGCAACCCGTACCACGCGCAGGATCTCGATGCCCGCCTCGGCTACGCGCGCGACAACTGGTCGATCTCGACGTTCGCGCTGTATCACCGGTCCGATCTGTCCTACGACAACAGCGGTTATGCGAACCGCCAGCTCGATCATCAGCTGACGACCGGTATCGCGTTCCATCTCGACATCACGCCCGACACGCAGTTCGACCAGTCGTTCGGTTATGCGAACGATCGACAGTTCCTCTACGCGAGCGATCCGGGCATCCCGACCGACCAGATCAATTCGCAGCGCATCAGCACGTCGACGTCGTTGACGCATCAGGAACGCGGGTTCCACCTGTTCGGGCTGCCGCTGTCGGGCGAGACCAAGCTCGCGTACGACTTCACGCGCGAGCAGGCGTTCCTGCCGGTCGATATTCCGGACGGCATACCGACGCGCAACGATTCCGCGTTCTCGCTGCATCAGTCGGCGACGCTCGGCAGCGTGACGATGTTCCTCGCGGGGCGCCATGAAATCATCGCCGGGCAGTCGGTGAATACGGGTAACGCGGCGCTGTCGTGGGCGATCACGCCGGTGTATACGGCGCGCGTGTCGTACGGCAATGCGTTCAAGCTGCCGACGTTCAACGACCTGTACTACCCCGGCTACGGCAATCCGGGGCTCAGCCCGGAACGCAACACGTCGGTCGAGGCCGCGGTCGATGCGAACACGTCGTATGGTACGTTCACGGCCGCGATCTACGACACGCGGGTCACCAACCTGATCGCGTACAACCCGGCGACGTTCTCTCCGATGAACATCGGTCGCGCGCATATTCGCGGCATCGACCTGTCGTACAAGGGGACGATCGGCCGCTCGACGCCGGTGAGCGTCGCGGTCGGGATCCTGAATCCGCAGGACGAGACCAACGACTCCTGGCTCAGCCGCCGCCCGCGCCAGACGGTCAGCGTCAACATCGATCACACGTGGGATGAACTCCACCTGCATGCGTTGAGCACGGGGGCGTCGCTGCTTTACGGCGGCACGACGTTCGACGATCCGGCCAACTCGACCTATCTGCCGTCGTACCTGACGGTGGGCCTGCGCGCGTCGTACCGGATCAATTCGCACCTGACGGTGTCGGCGACGGTGTCGAACCTGTTCGACCGGCAGTACATGACCGCGTATGGATACAACACGCTTGGGCGGACAGCGTTCGGGAAGGTGAGTTACACGTTCTGACGGGTGGATGGGGAGGCCTCGGCGCGGTGGGCGGCAAGGTCTCCCGTTGGGAAGCGGTGTTCGATGCTTCCGTCACCGGGTATGGGAAACGGTATTGCGACCCAAACCCGTCGACAGGCTGGTGACTGCGGATCTGCCGTTCTTTCGGTCGCGCCACGGACGTCAATGTCCGTATCAACACTGTTAGACTGCGGACGCCCATCCCCGTGGATGTACTCACCATTCAGGACATCGACATGACCGAATGCACGCTAACGTTTTCCAGTCAGGTCGAATGGGAAAGCTGGTTAGGGGAAAACGGCAGCACGTCAACCGGCGCATGGCTGCGTCTCGCGAAAAAAGGCACCGGGCAGCGAACCGTCACCTACGAACAGGCGCTGGAAAGCGCCCTCTGCCATGGCTGGATCGATGGTCAAAAGCGGGCCGGAAACGACCAATACTGGTTGCAACGCTTCACCCCACGCACCGCAAAAAGCCTGTGGTCGCAACTCAACAAGGACCGGGCTGAAGCACTGATCGCCGCAGGCAGAATGCGCCCGCCCGGCATGAGCGAAATCGAGAAAGCCCGGAAGGACGGCCGCTGGAACGCTGCTTATACGTCGGCCAGCAACTCGACCGTGCCGGACGACCTGCAGGCGGCTCTGGACGCCAATCCCGGAGCCAGGAAATTCTTCGCAACCCTGAACAGCCGTAACCGCTATGCGATCCTGTATCGCATACAGAATGCCAAAAGGCCCGAAACAAGGGCGCGCAAAATCGGGGAGTTCATCGACATGCTGCTGCGTGGCGAAACCTTCCATCCATGAATTTTTCACCGACGGAGATTTTCCCGAACGTCGGGTATATGCCCCATCACGGCCGCTTCGGCTCGGCATCCGTCATCACACACTCGTTCCATTCTTCGGACTATGATGATCCGGCCGGCAGCCACGGGGCTGCCGGCCCACGCGTCCTCGATGCAGTTCACGTAACGCAACGCGCATTCCCGAGCGCAGCGACCGAGGTGAATCATGGATCAATACGAAGACTTCATCGTGCGCACCATGTCGGCCGACGAGGTGGCCATGTCGATCGAATGGGCGGCGGCGGAAGGCTGGAACCCCGGCCTGCATGATCCGTCCTGTTTCGGGGAAGCGGACCCGGCCGGGTTCTTCGTCGGCGTCTGGCGTGGCGAGCCCGTCGCGTGCCTCGCCGCCGTCGCCTACGACGAACGCTTTGGTTTCATCGGCCTCTACATCGTGAAACCCGGGTTTCGCGGCAAGGGCTTCGGCATCCGAATCTGGCAGCACGGCATGCGTTACCTCGCCGATCGCAACATCGGGCTCGATGGTGTCGTGGCCCAGCAGGCGAACTACCGGAAGTCCGGATTCGCGCTCGCGTATCGCAACATCCGCTATCAGGGGCGCGTGGACGGCATCGGGTGCGCGCACGTGACAGCCGCGGCCGACGTACCGTTCGAGCAGTTGCTCGCCTACGACCGCCAGTGCTTTCCAGCGGCACGCGCGCGTTTCGTCTCCGCGTGGATCGCGCAGCCGGATGCCGTGGCGCTCGTGACCGTCGACGCCGGCCGTATCGCCGGATACGGTGTCGTGCGCCGCTGCAAGGCGGGCTGCAAGGTCGGCCCGCTGTTCGCCGACGACGCTGGCGTTGCCACCGGGCTGTTTCGCGCGCTGGCCGCGCGCATGCCCGGCGAGGTCATCGTGCTCGACGTGCCGGAAACGAACCCCGCAGCCGTCGCGCTGGCGGAACGGCACGGCATGACGAGCGTCTTCGAAACCGCGCGGATGTACACGAAAAACGCGCCGCCGATTGCAATCGATCGCGTGTTCGGGGTGACGTCGTTCGAGCTGGGGTAATCGTCACGAACAGGGCGGACGCCCAAGTCGCTACGCGATGCAACGTCAGCAAGCGTGGCTGGGTAATTCCGCCCTCTACGGCCCTTGTACGGCAGGTACGGGCATCGTGCGGGCATCAACGGGCCACCCGTCGGAACGGGTGATGCGCAGACGACGCAGATCCCGATCGCCGCGACAGCCGGGTGGATATGGCTTACATGCCCGGCACATGTTTGTCTCCGCTTCCTGACGCACGACACCCGACCAAAGCGGCCATCCCCGATCACATGAAGCCATAGCGCTTCGACGCACCGGAACATGTCACCCCAATGGCGCACAGGCAGAACCGGCACGCCCGGGAAATTGACAATCCCGCCAAACCTAATACAATTAGCCGCTTGACTAACTTAAATAGCATCCGTCATGGCACGCGCCGGCATCACTCTGGACAAACTCGTCGAAGCCGGCGCACAGCTCGCCGATGAGACCGGCTTCGAGCACCTGACCGGCGCAGCGCTCGCGCGTCACTTCGACGTCAAGCTCGCCAGCCTGTACTCCCATGTCCCGAGTTTCGACGACCTCAAGAGCCGGATCGCACTCTTCGCGCTGAGGGAACTCGCCGATCGCGCAACCGAAGCACTGGCCGGCCGTACCGCCAAGGACGCGCTGACAGCGCTCGCCAACGTCTATCGCGACTACGCGCGCGAGCACCCCGGCCGTTTTGCAGCCGCGCGCCACCCGCTGAGCGTCGAGCGCGCCACTGAAAGCGCCGGCGGCCGGCTCGTCAGGATGACCTCGGCCGTGCTGCGCAGCTACGACATGCCGGAAGCCGAGCAGCCGCATGCGATCCGCCTGCTCGGCGGCTTTTTCATGGGCTACGTCACACTCGAAAGCGCCGGCGGGTTCTCGCACAGTGCACCGGCTTCCGACGCGTCGTGGTTGCGCAGTCTCGATGCGCTGGACGTGATGCTGCGCCACTGGCCTTGCGCCGCATGACTCGCCCAACGGAGCTGAATCGATGAAAGACCAACCCGACGGCGTGGTCCTGCCGAGCCGTGTCGTCCCCTTCCCGGCCTCGATCAGCGAAGAGGCGCGAGCCGCGTTGCAACGGCTGGTCGGCAGCGACGGCGTGCCGCTGAACGCGCTGCACGTGATGCCTGCCCCGGACGATTTCGACGCATGGATGCGCGTGAAGGCGGCCGCTGACGCGCACTACGCGGCGGCCATCGAGCAGCTCGGCGGTCATCTGCGTTCAAGCGTGGAGACGATCCGGGCCGGCGCTGCGGACGTGCACGTCGCCACGCCCGAGGCAGTGGCTTCCGGCGAATGCGCGTACATCGACCTGCATGGCGGTGCGCTGGTTCTCGGCGGCGGCGCCGCATGCCGCGCCGGCGCGCAGATGCAAGCCGACCGGCTCGGCATTCGATGCTACGGCGTCGACTATCGCCTGCCGCCCGAACATCCTTATCCGGCCGCACTCGACGATTGCATCGCCGCGTATGCGTACGTGCTGGAGCGCTACGCACCGAAAAACATCGTCATCGGCGGGCGCTCGGCGGGCGGCAACCTCGCCGCCGCGATGGTGCTGCGCGCCCGCGACGAAGGGCTGCCGCTGCCGGCCGCGCTGGTGCTGCTGTCGCCGGAAGTCGACCTGACCGAATCCGGCGACAGCTTCGAAACCAACCGCCTCGTCGACGTGGTGTTGCCGACGTCGCTGATGCCGAACAACCTGCTCTACGCGAACGGCGCCGATCTCGCGCATCCGTATCTGTCGCCGCTGTTCGGCGATTTCGCTGCCGGTTTCCCGCCGACCTTCATCCAGAGCGGCACACGCGACCTGTTCCTGTCGAACGCGGTCCGCCTGCACCGCGCATTGCGGCGTGCGCAGGTGCCGACCGAGCTTCACCTGTTCGAAGGCATGCCGCATGGCGGGTTCATGGGTGCACCCGAGGACATGGAACTGGGCCAGGAAATCGCGCGCTTCGTGCGTGCGCATTTGCCTGCATTGAATTGAATCCGTCGAGCGTCAGACGATGAACGGCAAACCCCACAAGGACGACATCGGCATCGGCCCGGATCGCTGGATCGAATTCGGCGATCTGTCGGGCGGGCAGGCGCAGGCGGTCGCGATCGATCCCTGTCTGGCCGGGGTCATGTCGTTGATCGATGCACTGGAGACGGACTGTGTCGCCGCATGCTGCGGCATCGACGCATTCGGTTTCTGGCCGGACGAGATCGCGGTTGCCGTGAGCACGCTCGATCGCGCTGCGCTGGCACGGCTCGCCGACGATCTGCTGTCGGTTCAGCGTGCGATCGACGCGTTGCCGTCCGATCTCGTCGTCAGCACGCGGATGAACCAGTTTTTCAGGAAGGCGGTGTTACTCGAGTTGCTCGCGCATATCCGGACGACTATCGACGCGATCCGGTCGCAGCGCGATGCGCGCGACGCATCGACCTAAATGACGCCGCGCACGCCCGCGACCACCTGAATCACGCCGAACCCCGCGACGACCGCGGCCGACACGCGCGACAGCCCGTGCATGAACGCGAACGACATCCGCGTGCGCAACGCGGCGGTCGTACCGCTCAGGCACAGCCACCACGTTGCGGAGCCGGTGAACACACCGGCGACCATCAGCGCCACGGACGGCCACATCGCGCCTTCCCGCGCCCCCGACAGCGGGCCGAGCGCCGCGAAGATCCCGACGAACGACAGGATCGTCATCGGGTTCGACAGCGTCAGGCCGAACGTCGTCAGGAAATCGCGCAGGACGGTCGTGCGCGGCAGGTCGCGTTGCGCCGTCGACTCGGCCGGCGCCTGGCGCGCGATGGTCCACGCCAGCCACACGAGGAATGCGCCGCCGGCGATTTTCAACCCGACGGTCAGCATCGGGAACGCCGTGACGATACCCGCGATGCCGAGCGCACCGAGCAGGCCATAGATCGCATCGGCGCACGCGGCGCCGACGCCCGTCGCGAATCCCGCCTGAAAGCCGCGGCTCAGGCTGCGCTGGATGCACAGCATGCCGATCGGGCCGACCGGCACCGCGATCGACAGCCCCATTACGACGGACTTGATGAACAGCATCGCCTGCTCCTTGCGACATATGACGCGTTGAACAGGCATCGTAGGGAAAGTCCGGTCATCGCTGAATGCGGTTTTTAAGGAAAAATGGCGGCTTCACCTTAAAAAATTCCACCGCGATGGACGATCTGGACTGGAAGGTACTGGCGCTGCTGCAGGCCAACGGCCGCATCAGCTACACGGAGCTGGCGCGCCAGGTGCACCTGTCGGTGCCGGCGGTGACGGAGCGCGTGAAGCGCCTCGAAGCGGCCGGCGTCGTCGAGGGCTACACCGCGCGGATCAATCCTGCCGCCGCCGGCTATCCGGTCAGCGCGCTGATCGGCATCACGGTGCCGCAACCGGCGAAAGCGAAATTCCTCCGGTTGCTGGAGACGATTCCCGAAGTCGTCGAATGCCATCACGTGACGGGCGCGGACTCGTATGTGATGCGACTCGTCGCGATCAGCATGACCCATCTCGAACACCTGATCGAACGCATCAACCTGTACGGCGAAACACGCACGTCGATCGTGATGTCGACGCCGCTGCCCGCACGCGGATTGGCGCGGCCGCCGTCGCCGCGCGACATCGTTCGCGATTGACGCATCGAGCGGCCCCGCCCGGTCCGCTTTCCGCGGGAGACCATCAAGAAACCCGGCCGGCGGTAACCGGAGGCCAATCTTCATCTGGCCGGTTACCGCCGTGACGATCCGCACCGATCGGCTACTTGCCGGCCACGCCGCCAAGCAGGCCGCCCACCAGCCCCGTAATGGGCGCGAGCGGATTGGCAAGCGCACCCAGCGGCGAGCCGCCGTCCGCGCCGGTCGCGGAACCGTTGCGAACGGTCGCCGGCATGCCGCCGACCACGCTCGTCACCAGGCCCGCCACTGGCACCGCGCCGTTCGCACCGCTCGGGTTCACGAGGCCGCCCACGTTGGTCACGGTGTTGCCGACCGCGCGAACGAGCCCGCCGACGCCGCCGACCAGCGGCTGGGGCGACGCGGACGTCACCTTCCATCCCGCCGACGTGATCGCGCCGCCGATCTGTCCGAGCAGGCCCGCGACCGGCTGTCCGAGGCCGGTCGCCGTGCCGACCTGCTGCGTGACCTGGCCGACGGTCGTGACGAGCGGCGTGATCGCCGTGCTGATCGCCTGCGTCGTCTGCTGGACCGGGCCCGACGACAGGGCCGAGCCGAGCATGGTGCCGCCCGTCTTGATGCCGCCGGACACGGTGTCGAGCAGGCCGCCGACCGGTGTCGTGAGCGGCGCCAATGGCGACAGCGGGCCGGTGCCGAGCGCCTTCACCGTGTCGCCGAGGCCGGCGACCGGATTGCCGACCGAGCCGACGATGGAGCCAAGCCCGGCGACCGTCGTGCCGACGGGGTTCGCCGTGAAACCGGTCTGGCCGATGCCGTTGCTCACGGCGTTCGACGTGTCGCTGATGATCGTGCCCACGCCCGTGACCGTGTTGCCGAGGCCGGTGGTCACGCCCTTGCCGACTCCCGGCGGGCTCACGCCGCTGATCGTGGCGCCGGCATCCATGACGACCACGCCGACGGAACTGATGATGCCGTTCGTGCCGGGGGTTCCGCTGGTGCCGCTTGTGCCGCCGGTTCCGTTCGTGCCGCTGGTTCCGCTGGTGCCGCTCGTTCCGCTGGTTCCACTCGTGCCGCTGGTTCCGCTCGTCCCGCTCGTTCCGCTGGTCCCACTCGTGCCGCTGGTCCCACTCGTGCCGCTGGTCCCACTCGTCCCACTCGTCCCACTCGTCCCACTCGTCCCACTCGTCCCACTCGTCCCACTCGTCCCACTCGTCCCACTCGTCCCACTCGTCCCACTCGTCCCACTCGTCCCACTCGTCCCACTCGTGCCGCTCGTGCCGCTGGTTCCACTCGTGCCGCTGGTTCCACTCGTGCCGCTGGTTCCGCTCGTGCCGCTGGTTCCACTCGTGCCGCTGGTTCCACTCGTGCCGCTAGTTCCGCTCGTGCCACTAGTTCCGCTCGTGCCACTGGTTCCGCTCGTGCCGCTCGTGCCGCTCGTGCCACTGGTTCCACTCGTGCCACTAGTTCCGCTCGTGCCGCTAGTCCCGCCCGTTCCACTCGTACTCGTTCCGATGTTGTTACCACCCGGCTTCGGCGCCGTGACATCGCTGCCGCCACAAGCCGCCAGCGCACACGCCGCGGCAATGGCGGCGAGCGCAACGTTCGCCTTGATGAAATGATTTTGCATGGAAGCCCCCGTCCGCAATTCAGCGCGATCCTTCCTGCAAGCATCTACCGTGCCATACCCGTCGGTTCCTGTAACGATCCCGCCGCCGCACCGCAGCGCCCCTGCCGACGCCATACTCCCGCGCAGCACATCGCCCGCGCCTCCACCCGCGGCGTTCGATCCGACCGTGCGTTCCGGCAGCACCGACGTAACACCGATCCGGCGTTACGTAGCACGACTCCAAAAAAACGGCCGGGACCGCACACCGCCGGTCCCGGCACATTGCGCATGCCACGCGTCGTCACCGACGCTTCACGATCTTCACAATCGTAAGCGTGCCGTTCACGCTTTCGACCCGCACCCTGACCTTGTCGTCGACATGAAGCGACGTCAGCATCGCCGCATCGCCGACCTTGAACGCCATCGTCATCGGCGGCATCCCGACGTTGTCGAGCGCGCCATGCTTCAACATGACCAGCCCGCGCCCGGCATCGATCTCCTTGACCTCGGCATCGGTCAGCGCCGCATCCGGCGCCGACATCGTCGAACGCCCCATGCTCATCGCAGGCATGTCGCTGCCCGCGAACGCCGGCATCGCAACGACGGCCGCCGCGCACCACGCGGCGAACGCGTGAAAGCAGGTCTTCATCGACAGCCCCCCGCGGCTCCGAAGACATTCCCGTTGTTCATCGAAGCCGCGACGCGGATGCCCGGCTCAAACGAACAACGTCGCACCGGCCCATGCGATCAGCACGACGCCCAGCATGCGCCCGGCGCGCTCGCCGCCGGGCAGGATTTTTTCCGCGAACACGAACACCGACAGCGCGGCGATCCACACGACGTTCATCACGCCGCCGACGAACAGCAGCGCCATCAGCAACCCGCAGCACCCGACGCAATACATCCCGTGTCGCGCACCGAGCAGGAAGCTGCCGGCGATGCCTGGACGCCAGTGCGCAACCAGAAAAGCGGCCGGCGCGCGGCATTGCCGAAGGCATGCACGTTTCAGCGGCGAGAATTGATAGAGCCCGGCCAGCGCGAGCACGGCCGCGGAAAGCACCGCACTCTTCGACCACAGCATCATCGCGGAGATCAGCCCGGCCGGCTGCAGCAGTTCCTGGAGCAACGCCGCGCCGACCGAGAACGCGAACCATGCGGCCAGATAGCCGGCCAGCAGCGACATCGACGTCAACGCAGCCGCTGCGCCGTCCGCGCCGCGATGCCTGAGCACGCGCCGGTACAGCATCACGAGCGGCGCCGCGCTGGGCGTCATCATCGCGATCATCATCACCCACCACATCGCGATCACGGTCGGCAGCGACGGATCCATGCTGCCCATGTCGCCCGCCAGCCGATGCGGAAAGAGCGCGACCGCCGTCATCTGCAGCGCCGACATGCCGGTGCCCGCGCCGGTCCACAGGTAGAACCAGCACACGCCGACGAGCGCGGCCATGCCGAGCAGCGTGACGACGCGCTCGCGCCCGAGCCAGATGTCGAACGGAGTCATGCCGCCGCGCGATGCCGGATCAGCCCGTGGTTGTTCAGGTGCAGCCGCGCGAACTGCGCATAGGTTCCGTCGAGGTTCAGCACGATGTTGCCTTGCGAGCGCCCGGTGCCCGAACCGATCTCGGCGAGTTCGTACTCGAAACCGTTCGGCAGGTCGATCCGCGCGCGATGCTCGGCGCCCGTCACCGGGTTGCGGATCGGATCGCCCGCGACGTCGAACACGCCGTCGACATGAATCCGGCCGTGCCGCGCATCGACATCGACGTCGAAATCGATCTTCGTGAAGATCGGCTCGAACGCGTGCTCGAGCGTCGACGCGAATACCGCGAACATCGTCGCAAACGGATCGGTATCCTGACCGGTCATGATCTTCAGCACCGCTTCGCGCTGCGCCGGACTCGCGCGCTCGTCGACGATCGGCTGGCACTTGCCACGGCCTTCGTGGACCGCCCCCGGCCACTGAAACACGACCGCGATCCTGACGCCGTCGAGCACCACGTCGCCGTAGTGGCCGCTGTCGATCGAAATCGCACCCATTGCTTCGCATCCGCCGTGGGTCGGCGGTGCATTGAACTGGCAAGGGCATCCGTATGAGCAATTGCAGCTCATCATTTCGGTGCCCTGAATCTCCCACGGCGTCATGGCTTCACCTCGCGCGCTGTAACACACATGAATGCTTCGAATCTAGTGCACGGCATCGGGGAAATCAAAGCGGGAGCGGATGACCGATACGACGGGGGAAACCCGCGAATTCCGGTGTCGCGCATGACGCGTCGACCGGCTCGCGGACGGCCGCTCGGGTCGAGACGTCACGCCCGCTCGTCACACGACCAGCGACGCGACGATCGCACACCACACGGCACTTGCGCCGCACAGAAACACGCGCCGCGCGACGAGCATCCGCGACTCGTCGCCGGCGGTCTTCATCGGCGAAGTCGCGAGGAACGGCACGCTGGCGAGGCACGCGAAACCCGCGAGCGCGAGCACGATCACGACGTAATCGCCGAACCGCCAGGGCAACGGCTCGTGCAATCCCCAGTAGCCGAGAAACAGCATGCCCATCGAAAACATCGTCGCGGCGGCCGAACTGAGCGCGACCACCGAACCCGTCGGAAATTGCATGGGAGCCTCCCCTCGCGCATCGCGCGCGACGCCGGATCATTATCCCGGCGCGGAGGGGAAAAGCACAACGCCGGCCGGCAGCAGGCCGTGCCGTTCGCGGCGCGCGAGCGCAAGCACGTCGCGGCGAAACGCGGCATCGCGGATCGACCGGAAAATCGGAATCTCCGACGGTACTACGCGGTGATATCGAACTTGCTCAGGATCGCGATGCTTTCGCTTGCGCCGGCAACGCGCTTCATCGTCCCGATCGAATGGGGGCGGAACACGGGGTCGACCTGCCGGCATTCCGGCGGCGTCTTGCACAGGGGGTGCCCGCGGGATCTTGCCGGCCGGCGTCAGCCGCGGCGCGCGCTCGAGCGACGATTCGCCGATCGCCTCCTCGAGCAGCCGCACATGCGTGTCGATCGCGGACGGCACGGCGCCGATGATCGTTGTCACGGATTGACAGAACCCGGATTCGCGCGACAGAAGTGCCCGCCTTCAGCCCGGCTTCAGCCCGGCTTCAGCCCGGCTTCTTCGTGGCCTGCACGACGGAAATCCAGCCCACCACCGCCGCAGCGACCCAGCAACAGGCGATCATCAGGTCGAGATCCATCCAGCCTTCGAAATTCGCGCTGTTTTCGAAGCTGCAGCGCTGATGGCCCCTGACCCACACGCAGCCGCTGACGAACTGCTGGATGTGCATATAAACGCTGTAGACAGCAAAAGCCGACGCGATGACCGTGAGCCGCAAACGGACGTTCTTTTTCATGTGACGCGAATGCCGGTGGAAAGCCAGTGCCGATCTTACGGCAACGACAACCTGCCCGGCAATCCGTCGCATCCTGCCCCCGGATGCCCTTCGCTCACGCGTCGATCCGCCTGATCGTCCTCAGGCAATCCGCCGCCAGCTGCTGATAAATCCGCGTGCCGTTCGCCTTCGCGTCGATCTCCGCGTCGCTCAGCCGACGCACGACGCGCCCCGGCATGCCCGCGAGCAGCACGCCGCGCGGCACGTCGTAGCCGGCCTTCACGAATGCGCACGCGGCGACGATCGTCGTGGCGCCGATGGTCGCGCCGTCCATCACGACCGCATTCATTCCGATCATCGTGTCGGGTTCGAGCGTCGCGCCATGCACGATCGCGCCGTGGCCGATGTGGCTGTTGACGCCGAGCCGGCACGTCTCGCCGATCCCGACGTGCAGCACGCAGCCATCCTGCACGTTGCTGCCGTCTTCGACGACGATCGCGCCGATCGTCACGTCGCCGATCACGACCGCGCTCGGGTCGACGTACGCGGACGGATCGACGCGCGGCCGCATCCCGTTGAATTCGAACAGCGGCATCGTCAGAGCGCCGCGACCGCTTCCGGCACGAGCGTGAACAGGTCGCCGACCACGCCGTAGTCGGCCACGCTGAAGATCGGCGCTTCCGGATCCTTGTTGATCGCGACGATCACCTTCGAATCCTTCATGCCGGCCAGATGCTGGATCGCACCCGAGATGCCCACCGCGATGTACAGCTGCGGCGCGACGATCTTGCCGGTCTGGCCGACCTGGTAGTCGTTCGGCACGTAGCCGGCGTCGACTGCCGCGCGCGATGCGCCGAGTGCCGCGCTCAACTTGTCGGCCAGCGGCTCCAGCACCTTCGTGTAGTTCTCGCCGCTGCCCAGACCACGGCCGCCCGACACGATGATCTTCGCGCTCGTCAGCTCCGGACGGTCCAGCTTCGTCACTTCACGGCTCACGAACTGCGACTTGCCAGTGTCTGCCGCTGCGTCGATCTTCTCGACCGACGCGCTGCCGCCTTCCGCCGCCACCGGATCGAAACCGGTCGCACGCACCGTGATGACCTTGATCGGGTCGCTCGACTGCACCGTCGCGATCGCGTTGCCCGCGTAGATCGGGCGCTCGAACGTGTCGGCACTGTCAACCGCCGTGATGTCCGAGATCTGCGCGACGTCCAGCTTCGCGGCGATACGCGGCGCGATGTTCTTGCCGTAAGCAGTCGCCGGCGCGAGGATGTGCGAATAGTCCTTCGCGATGTTCAGCGCGGTCGCTTCGACGTTTTCCGCGAGACCTGCTTCGAGTTGCGGCGCATCGGCCAGCAGCACCTTCGATACCCCCGCGATCTTCGCGGCCGCGTCGGCCGCCGCTTGCGCGTTGTGGCCCGCGACCAGAACATGCACGTCACCGCCGCCTGCCGCGCCGAGCGCCTGCGCAGCCGCCACCGCATTGAGCGTCGCGGCCTTGATCGATGCGTTGTCGTGTTCCGCAATTACCAGAATCGTCATTTCGTTGCGTTCCCTGTTACAGCACCCTGGCTTCGGTCTTCAGCTTCGCGACCAGCGTCCGCACGTCCGGCACCTTCACACCGGCTGCGCGCTTCGGCGGCTCGTTCACGTTGAGCACTTTCAAACGCGGCGTCACATCCACGCCAAGGTCGCCGGGCTGCACGATCTCGAGCGGCTTCTTCTTCGCCTTCATGATGTTCGGCAAGGTCACGTAGCGCGGCTCGTTCAAACGCAGGTCGGTGGTCACCACGGCCGGCAGTTGAAGCGACAGCGTTTCCGCGCCGCCGTCGACTTCGCGCGCAACCGTCGCACGCCCGTCGGCCACCCCCACCTTCGATGCAAACGTCGCCTGCGGCAAACCCGCCAGCGCGGCCAGCATCTGCCCGGTCTGATTCGAATCGTCGTCGATCGCCTGCTTGCCGAGGATCACGAGCGACGGCTGTTCCTTGTCGAGCAGCGCCTTCAACACCTTCGCGACGCCCAGCGGTTCGACGCTGTCGTTCGATTCGACGAGGATCGCGCGATCCGCGCCGATCGCGAGCGCCGTGCGCAGCGTTTCCTGCGCCTGCGCGACGCCGACCGACACGGCTATCACTTCGGTCACGACACCGGCCTCCTTCAACCGCACGGCCTCCTCCACCGCAATCTCGTCGAACGGGTTCATCGACATCTTCACGTTCGCGATGTCGACGCCCGTCCGGTCGGATTTCACGCCGACCTTCACGTTCGCGTCGACCACGCGTTTCACTGCCACGAGCACTTTCAACTGCGCGTCTCCCTTGTGGTGCGATCGCCGCGTCAGCGCGCGGTATAACCGCCGTCGATCACGAGCTCCGCGCCCGTCACATAACGGCCGGCCGGCGACACGAGATACAGGATGCCGGCCGCGATGTCGCGCGGGCTGCCGATCTTCGCCATCGGCACGTGCGTCTGCAGATAACCGAACACGTTGTCCGGGTCCTGCCCCATCTGGCGGAACGCTTCCTCGAGCATCGGCGTACGGATATAGCCGGGGTGTACCGAGTTCGCGCGGATGTTCTTCGCCGCGTACAGCATCGCGTCGACCTTCGCCATCATCCGCACCGCGGCCTTCGACGCGTGATACGCGGGCACGTCGGGCCCGCCGACGATCCCGTACATCGACGACAGGTTCACGATCGAGCCGCCGCCGGCCGCGTCGATATGCGGAATCGCGGCGCGCGTGCACAGGAACACACCGTTCACGTTCACGTCCTGCACGCGCTGCCACTGCGCGAGCGTGAGCTCGTGCGTCGGCACGTTGTGGCCTTCGATGCCCGCGTTGTTCACGAGCACGTCGAGGCGCCCGAAGCGCGCGACGATCTCGCCGAACACGCGTGCCACGTCGGCTTCCTGCGTCACGTCGAGCGACCAGAACGCGGCCTGGCCGCCCTGCGCGCGGATCTCCTCGACGAGCGCTTCCGCCGGTTGCGACAGCACGTCGAGAATCGCGACGCTCGCACCGGCCGCGGCCAGCGTGCGCGCGGTCTCCGCGCCGATGCCGCGCGCGCCGCCGGTGATCGCGGCCACCTTGCCGCGCAGGTCGAACAGGTCTTCGATGAGCTTCATGTCGTCTCCATGTATGTGATCAGACGGCCCGCCCGCATCGGGGCAGGCCCTCGCGGGCATCCGGCGTTATCGCGTATTCCGCGCCGCAAGAAAATCGAGGCATTCCCGATTGAAGTAGTCGGCGTGTTCCACCATCACCCAGTGGCCGCACCGGTTCATCAGCACGAAACGCGCGTCGCGGCAGCGTTCGAGGAACTTCAGCGCGCCGCCGACCGGATTGAAACGGTCGTCCGTTCCCCAGAAACCCAGCACCGGGCAGCGCAGGTCGCCGAGCGCACCGGTCAGGTTCGGCACGCTCATCGTCGAGAGCACTTCGGTCGGCTGCTCGACGCACACCTTCATCCGCTCAGCCACGAGCGCGTCGGTGACGATCGCCGGATCGTGCACGAGCAGCGTCAGCAGCTCGCGCATCGTGTCGTCATTCATCTGGCGATTGGTGAACAGCTTCACCATCCGCTGGATGCCTTCCATCCGGAAATAGGTGTCGCGATCCTCGACGCCGCCCGGCGCCATCATGATCAGCCCGTCGACTTCGTCCGGGTAATCGAGCGCGTACTTGAGCGCGATCGCGCCGCCGAGCGAATTGCCGAGCAGCACGGCCGGCCCGATCCCGAGCGCGTCCAGTTGCGCATGCAGCGCGCCGACGAAGAAATCGAGCATATAGGCGACGTCGGACGGCTTCGACGACTGCCCGTAGCCCGGCAGGTCGACGACGATCGCGCGATGGCCGGCCGCCGCGAACGCGGGCACGTTGTGCTTGAAGTTGCTGAAACCGCTGGCGCCCGGGCCGCTGCCGTGGATGAACACCACGGGCCGGCCTTCGCCCGCCTCGTAGTGGTGCAGGCGCAGGCCGCCCGGCACGTCGGTGAAGATGCCGGCCGGCGGCGTCGTGGGGATCGTCATCGCGGGTTGTCTCCTTCGTCGTTCGATGGATGCCTGACCACGATGATTGCGTCGCCGGCGCCGGCCGGCATCATCCTTTCAGACTACGAAGCCGCGCGCGCTTCTTCCTATCATCGGCCCACCGAAACGGAGGCAGACGATGAACGGATTCGATTACAGCGGCAAGACGGTGCTCGTGACGGGCGGCACCAAGGGCATCGGGCGGCGCATCGCCGAACGGTTTCTCGCGGCGAGTGCGCGCGTGTTCGTCTGCGGACGCAGCGCGCCCGACACGCCGCCCGCGGCCGGCGGCCGCGAGGCGGCATTCGTCGCGGCCGACCTGCGCGACATCGAGCAGGTCGACGCGATGCTCGCAACCCTCCGCGCGGAGGCCGGCGGCCTCGACGTGCTCGTCAACAACGCGGGCGGCTCGCCGTTCGCGCTTGCGGCCGATGCGTCACCGCGCTTCACCGAATCGATCGTGCGGCTGAACCTGATCGCGCCGCTGCAGCTCGCGCAGCGCGTGAACGCGATCATGCAGCCGCAGCCCGAAGGCGGCGTGATGCTGTTCATCGCGAGCGTCAGCGCATCGCGGCCGTCGCCCGGCACGGCCGCGTACGGCGCCGCGAAAGCGGGCCTCGTCAACGCGGTCACGTCGCTCGCGGTCGAGTGGGCGCCGCGGGTGCGCGTGTGCGCGATCAGCCCGAGCCTCGTGCAGACGGAATCAGCCACCGAAGGCCACTACGGCGGCGACGATGCACTCGACGCGATCCGCGCGACGATTCCCGCCGGCCGCCTCGCGACACCCGACGACGTTGCCTCCGCGTGCCTCTTTCTCGCGTCGCCCGACGCGTCGTACACGTCGGGGGCGAACCTGCGGCTCGACGGCGGCGGCGAACGGCCCGCGTTCCTGTCGGCGGCACAGGCGAACGCGCGATGACACGCGTCGAGCACGCGGCGTCGCGCGATCGTTGCCAGTCCTAGGGAAGTCATCTAGTTCATTTTGACGATTCCCTGCTACCGCGATCTCCCTACTCTGCCTCTCACGACAACACATAGTCGACCGTCGTCGATACCCCCAAGAGGAGACACCATGCATCAACGGATTTCGCGCCGTACCGACAAGCGGGCCACCGCCACGCTGTCGACGCTGGCCGCCGCGCTGCTGACGTGCGCCGTTCCCGGCGCGCACGCCGGCAGCACGATCGAGCTGGGCGCCGACACGACGCTGGACTACACGTTCACGCTCAGTTACGGCCTCGGCATGCGCACCCGCGCACCGAGCGGCAATCTCCTCACGCCGGCGAACATCAACGGCGACGACGGCGACCGCAACTTCGCGAAGAACAAGCTGATCGAGAACCAGGTCAGCCTGCTCGGCGAAGTGAACCTGAAGCACGACGACTGGGGTGTGTTCGTGCGTGCCGACACGTTCTACGACCAGGCCTATCGCCGCCCGAACTACAACGACGCGCCGGGCACCGTGAACCAGTCGGGCCAGTACAACAATTTCACGAGCGACGCGCGCTACTGGTCGGGCGGCCACACGACGCTGCTCGCCGCGTATGCATACAACACGTTCCACATCGGTTCGACGAGCCTGAACGTGAAGGTCGGCGATCAAGTGGTCGCGTGGGGCGAAAGCCTGTTCTTCCCGAACATCGCGGGTGCACAGGGGCCGTCCGACGCAACCAAGTCGTACATGGCCGGCGCCGAGGTGAAGGACATCCTGCTGCCGGTGCCGCAGATCTCGACGCAGTGGCAGATCACGCCGAACTTCAGCCTGCTCGGCTACTACCAGTTCTCGTACCAGCAGAACCGGCTGACCGCGCCCGGCACGTACTGGAGCTACTCCGACGTGACCGGCCCGGGCGCGCAGTTCATCATCGGCCCGGGCGGGATGATCATTCCGCGCGGCCCCGACGACAAGCCGAGCGCACGTAACCAGTGGGGGATCGGCGCGCGCTTTCGCGTGCTCGGCGACACCGAGCTGGGCCTGTACCACCTGCACTACAACGACATGAACCCGAGTGTCGTCACCACGTACTTCCCGACGCTCCAGTACCAGCAGACCTACTTCAGCAACATCAAGCTGACCGGCGCGAGCTTCTCGACGCAGGTCGGCCCGGTGAACGTCGCGGGCGAAGTGTCGTACCGCCAGGGCGCGGCGGTGCTCGTCAATACGCCGACGGGCCCGCAGTCGACGCGCGCGAACGTGCTGCAGACCAACCTGTCCGGCATCTACTCGATCGGGCCGAGCTTCCTCGCGAATTCGCAGTCGCTGATCGGCGAACTGACGTACGTGCATGCGGGCAGCATCTCCGAGCTCGACGGGTCGACCACGCTCGCCAACTCGCGCAACGCGCTCGCGATGGAGATCGCGTGGACGCTCAGCTACAAGAACGTGTTCAACGGCTGGGATCTCGACGTGCCGCTGACCTACACGCACGACCTGACGGGCACGTCGCCGCTCGCCGGCGCGCTCGGCTCGCTGACGGGCCAGGGCGACCACCGCGTGACGGCCGGCGTGACGTTCACGCGCCTGAGCAACCTGCAGCTGTCGCTCGTCTACGCGAAGTTCCTCGGCTCGCCGAACCCGGTCACGCGCCCGCTCGCGGATCGCGACTACGTGCTGGCCACGGCGACCTACCACTTCTGAGCGGCCCGGCCGCTCGTCACTCAGCAAGAGGATTTGTCATGAAGCGAATTCGTCTCCCCCTCCTGCGCGCGTCGGTGATCGCCGCGTGCGCACTCGCCGCGACGGCGTCGTACCCGAAGGTCACGCCGGACGACCTGAAGGCGCTCGACGGCCAGTTGACCCCGATGGGCGCCGTGCGCGCCGCGAGCAAGGACAACGGCGTGCCCGAGTGGTCGGGCAAGTGGCTCGGCACGCCGCCGGACGTGCAGTACAAGCGCGGCAGCCGTTACCCCGATCCGTACGCGAGCGAGAAGCCGGTCGCGACGATCACCGCGGAGAACATGGCGCAGTACGCGGAGCACCTGACCGACGGCCAGAAGGCGATGTTCAAGCGCTATCCGGCCACGTTCAAGATCATCGTCTACCCGACCCACCGAGACTTCCGCTATCCGGATTCCGTCTACAAGGACATTCGCACGTACGCGCCGGATTCGACGATGACGTCCGACGCGAACGGCCTCACGAACGCGCCGCCGACGGTGCCCTATCCGATCCCGAAGACCGCCGCCGAATTGCTGTGGAACCAGCGCTTCTCGTCGTCGATCGGCACCGAGCAGGCCACCTACGACCAGGCGGTCGTCTACTCCGACGGCAACATCGCGTGGGGCAAGGTGCGCTACGACATCTACTCGCCGCGCAACGTCGGCAAGTACGACGTGAAGAGCGACCTGAACAACCGCACGTACTACCGCAACGCGACGGAGCTGCCGCTGTCCGACCGCGGCTCGCTGATCGTCGGCTTCACGAACTGGGACAAGGCCGGCGCGGACAACTCGTCGCGCACGTGGATGTACAACCCCGGCACGCGGCGCGTGCGCCAGGCGCCTGAATACGGCTACGACCAGCCGCAGGGCCCGGGCGGCTTCCGCACGGTCGACGACGACCGCCTGTACAACGGCCCCGGCGATCGCTACGACTGGAAGATCGTCGGCAAGCGCGAGATCTACGTGCCGTACAACAACTACAAGGTGATGGACAGCGCGGTGAAGTACGGCGAACTGCTGACCAAGGGCCACGAGAACCCGAGCTACATCCGCTACGAACTGCATCGCGTGTGGGTGCTGCAGGCCACGCTGAAGAGCGGCTACCGTCACCAGTACGCGAAGCGCGTGCTGTACATCGACGAGGATTCGTGGCAATCGCTGCTCGCGGACAACTACGACGCGCGCGGCCAGCTGTGGCGCACCAATGTCGCGACGTCGCTGTACGCCTACGACGCGAAGGTGTTCTACCCGAGCGCGGTGTTCTTCCACGACCTGATCTCCGGCGCGTACATGGCCGACCGCCTGACGAACGAAGGCCCGATGCCGAAGCTCGACAACAGCCCGCAGTTCAACGAGGCGTATTTCTCGCCTGACGCGATCCGCAGTTCGGGCAACTGATCGACCGACCGACGCGGCATGCCCGCGACCCACGCGCCGGAGCCCCGCTCCGGCGCACGACGCCGCCCGTGACGGCGGCCATTTCCATTCGAGGGACCTTTCATGTCTTCCCGCCTGCATACGACGCTCGGCGACGAGCTGTACGCCGCATGGCACGCGCGCACACCGGTCGCGCCGCTGTCGGGCCGGGCGCGCCGCCTGTCGCTCGACGACGCGTACCGCATCCAGCAGCGCTTCATCGAACGCCGCGTCGAACACGGCGAGGCGGTCGTCGGCAAGAAGATCGGCGTGACGAGCCAGGCCGTGCAGGACATGCTGAACGTGCGCCAGCCCGATTTCGGCATCCTGCTGTCGGGCATGCACTACGCGGCCGGCGAGGCGATCGCCGCCGATTCGCTGATCGCGCCGCGCGCCGAGGGCGAGATCGCGTTCATCCTCGCGCGCGACCTGCGCGGCCCCGGCATCGACCGCACCGACGTGATCGCCGCGACGGCCGCCGTCGCGCCCTGCTTCGAGATCGTCGACTCGCGCATCCGCGACTGGGCGATCCGCATTGAGGACACCGTCGCCGACAACGCGTCGTGCGGCGTGTACGTGCTCGGCGAAACGCGCGTCGACCCGCGCACGCTCGATCTCGCCGTGTGCGAGATGACGATCGAGAAGAACGGCGAGCCCGTCGCGCAAGGCCGCGGCGACGCGGCGCTCGGCCATCCCGCCGACGCGGTCGCGTGGCTCGCGAACACGCTCGCCGCGTACGACGTGCCGCTGCTCGCCGGCGAGATCGTGCTGTCCGGCTCGCTCGCGAAACTGATCCCGGTCACGGCCGGCGACACACTGTCGATGCATATCTCCGGCATCGGCAGTTGCGACGTCCGCTTTATCTAAAGGAACCATCCTGATGAAGAAAATCAAATGCGCACTGATCGGGCCCGGCAACATCGGCACCGACCTGCTGGTCAAGCTGCGCCGCTCGCCGGTGCTCGAACCGGTGTGGATGGTCGGCATCGATCCGGCCTCCGACGGCCTCGCGCGGGCACGCGAGTTCGGCCTGAAGACCACCGACAAGGGCGTCGACGGGCTGCTGCCGCACGTCGCCGCCGACGAGATCCGCATCGCGTTCGACGCGACGTCGGCCTACGTGCACCGCGACAACTCCGACAAGCTCACCGCGCTCGGCGTGAAGATGATCGACCTGACGCCCGCCGCGATCGGGCCGTACTGCGTGCCGCCGGTGAACCTCGACGCGCATCTCGACAGCGCGCAGGCGAACGTGAACATGGTGACCTGCGGCGGCCAGGCGACGATCCCGATGGTGTATGCGGTGTCGCGCGTGCAGCCGGTCGCGTACGGCGAGATCGTCGCAACGGTATCGTCGCGCTCGGTCGGCCCCGGCACGCGCAAGAACATCGACGAATTCACGCGCACGACGTCCGGCGCGATCGAACAGGTCGGCGGCGCACGCAAGGGCAAGGCGATCATCGTGATCAACCCGGCCGAGCCGCCGCTGATCATGCGCGACACGATCCACTGCCTGACCGACGGCCCGCCCGACGTCGACGCGATCACCGCGTCCGTGCACGCGATGGTCAAGGAAGTGCAACGCTACGTGCCCGGCTACACGCTGAAGAACGGCCCGGTGTTCGACGGCAATCGCGTGTCGGTGTTCATGGAGGTCGAAGGGCTCGGCGACTACCTGCCGAAGTACGCGGGCAACCTCGACATCATGACCGCCGCCGCGGCCGCCACGGCCGAGCGTTTCGCCGAACAGATGCTGGCCGCGACGGCCGCCACCGCTTGAGTCGAGGAGTCACACGATGTCACTTGCAGGCAAGAAGATCACCGTCCACGACATGTCGCTGCGCGACGGCATGCACCCGAAGCGCCACCAGATCACGCTCGACCAGATGCGCAACATCGCGCGCGGGCTCGACGCGGCCGGCGTGCCGCTGATCGAGGTCACGCACGGCGACGGGCTCGGCGGCGCCTCGGTCAACTACGGTTTCCCCGCGCACACCGACGAGGCGTACCTGGGCGCCGTGATCCCGGAGCTGAAGCAGGCGAAGGTGTCGGCGCTGCTGCTGCCCGGCATCGGCACCGTCGAGCATCTGCGCATGGCGCACGAACTCGGCGTCGGCACGATCCGCGTCGCGACGCACTGCACCGAAGCGGACGTATCGGAACAGCACATCGGCCTCGCGCGCACGCTCGGCCTCGATACGGTCGGATTCCTGATGATGGCGCACATGTCGTCGCCGGCGCAGCTCATCGTGCAGGCGAAGCTGATGGAATCGTACGGCGCGAACTGCATCTACATCACCGATTCGGCCGGCCACATGCTGCCCGACGACGTGACCGCGCGGATCGGCCAGGTGCGCGATGCGCTGAAGCCGGAGACGGAGCTCGGCTTCCACGGCCATCACAACCTCGCGATGGGCGTCGCGAACTCGGTCGCGGCCGTGGCGGCCGGTGCGAACCGGATCGATGCGGCCGCGGCCGGCCTCGGCGCCGGCGCGGGCAACACGCCGATGGAAGTGTTCGTCGCGGTATGCGACCGGATGGGGATCGAGACGGGCGTCGACGTGTTCGCGATCTCGGACGTCGCCGAGGATCTCGTCGTGCCGATCATGGATTCGCCGATCCGCCTCGACCGCGACGCGCTGACGCTCGGCTATGCGGGCGTCTACTCGTCGTTCCTGCTGTTCGCGAAGCGCGCGGAAGCGAAGTACGGGATTCCCGCACGCGACATCCTCGTCGAACTGGGCCGGCAGCGGCTCGTCGGCGGGCAGGAGGACATGATCGAGGACGCGGCGCTGACGATGGTGCGGGCGCGGGAGGTGGCGGCGTAAGCGAACGCGGGCGTCGGCGCAGTGCAACGGGGCGTCGGCAACGCGGCAACCTCGCTTCTGCTGCCGACGGGCCGGCTGCTCGCCGATTTGCACGGCCGACGCCGCATCTTCATCGCGGGCACGGCTCCCTTCACCGTCGCGTCGCTGCTGTGCGCGCTCGCGCCTTCGGTATCGGTGCCGCTCGCCGCATCACCGATGCTTCCCGCCGTGCCTGCGCTGCCGATGCGCTTCGCGCGCCTGCAGCAGCGACGGCATCAGTTCCTCGATGTATTGCCGCGCCTGCCCTCGCGTCACGATCTCGCTGAAGCGCCGATGGGCCTTGTCATGGCCGACCAGCGCCGCATGCGCTTTCTTCAGGATGTGCAGGTACGCGATCAGGCTCGTGCCGTCGCGCACGGGCAGCGCATCGCGCGGGTCCGGTGTCGTACTCATGTTCCGATCCTTTGCGGACAATCCGTCCGGCACGTAGTCGTCACGAGCCCCAGCAGGTCGTTCGCGAGACGGTCGCGGTCGGTCAGCGGCGCCAGGCCGAACAGCCGCTCGAGCGTCGCGGCGACCGACGCATGGTCGTACACCGTATGGTCGACCCGCCCGGCCGCGACCCACGGCGAAATCACGATCGCCGGCACCCGCACGCCGTACACGTCGAACCCGAAGCCGCTCGCGTTCAGCGTCGCCGCCGCGCCATCGTTCGGCGGCGGCGCAGCGCCCGGCCCGACCGAATCGTAGAAGCCGCCGTGCTCGTCGTAGCAGATCACGAGCAGGCTGCTGTTCCACACCGGCGAATTGCGGATCGCGTTGTACACGCGCGCGGCGAGCTGGTCGCCGCCGGCGAGGCCGTCCATCGGATGCTGCGAGCTGCCGTTCTGGTAGGTGCCGTGCACGATGTCGCCGTAACCGGGCTCGATGAACGTATAGCGCGCCGTATGGCCCGCCGCGAGATCGGCCTCGAAATGCGCGAGGTCGTCGATGTCGAAGAAGCTGATGCCCTTCAGCGACGCGACCTGCGGCACGTGGCCGACCGGATTGCCCGTCTGGTCCTGGTAGATGCGCCAGTTGTCGTCGCCGAGCGCGGCAAAGATCGAACCCTTCGGATACGGGAAACCGTCGAACGCGTCCCACCCGGCCATTTCCTCCCTGGTCGGCGAATGGTCGAGCCCGGCCGACGACGCACCGTGCAGGAAAAAGCGATTCGGCCAGGTCGGCCCCGGCATCGATGCGTGCCACGCGTCGCACAGCACGAACGCGTTCGCGAGCGTGTGCAGCGACGGAGCCTGCGTCGCGATGTCGACGCCCTGCATGATCTTGCCCGCGTCGGCCGGCTGGGGCGGCTTGCCTTCGGAACGCGACGTCGCGTAGTTCGACACGAATCCGGTATTGCGGACCGGCGGATAGGCCTGCCCTTTCACGAACGGCACGCCCGCGCCGCAGAGCTGCTCGAGCACGTCGGTGAATTCGTGGCACGGATCGGTCGGCATCCGGTCGGGCGCGCCGCCGCCGAACGGATAGACCGCGCCGCCATACGCGTTGCTGTTGCCCGGCGACGCGGCGACGATGCCGGGGTAGCCCGACAGCGCGAACAGGTGGTCGAAGGAGCGGTTCTCGAGCATCAGCACGAACACGTGCCGGATGCGGTCCTGAACCGACGGGGATGCGGGGGCTGCGTCTGCACTCATGGCGCCTCCTGGCGTCGCGCGACGAAAGTCCGGCTGGCACGGCCGTTGGCCCGCTGAAAGACGCTGAAGGAATTGAAAGCCGCACGCGCGGCGCGGGCCGCGAATTGCCGACGAGTGTACGACCGCGCCGGCCCGCACGTAAAGCCGCACGCGAACCGCACGCGAACGGCGTCGTCGCGCGTGCGGTCAGCCGCCGGCCGGCGCGGTTTTCCGCGTCACGACATCGGGCTGACGATCGCGTTGCGGCCGTCGGACGACAACCGCCAATGCGCCCCGCATCGACGTGTCGGGCGGGATGGCACGTCGAACGTTGACTTTCGCCGGTCGGCCCGATACGATCGATGCACTTTCAAGACGCCCTCCCGGTCCGCCGGGAGGGCGTTTCGTTTTGGTTCACCCACCAAAAGGAAACCCCTTGAAATGAACCGTATCGACGCCCTCTCCTCCGGGCCGAACGCCGACCACGACGGCCTCGGCTACCTGCGGCACGGTACCGGCCCCGAATGCGTGATGGTCCTGCACGACTGGCTCGGCGACCATACGAACTACGCGGCGCTGCTCCCGTATCTCGACGAATCGGCATTCACGTACGTGTTCGTCGACCTGCGCGGCTACGGCGAATCCATCCACCTGCGCGGCACCTGTACCGTCGACGAGATCTCGGCCGACTGCCTGGCGCTCGCGGACCGTCTCGGCTGGCCGCGCTTTCACGTGATCGGCCATTCGATGACGGGCATGGCGACACAACGGCTCGCCGCCGATGCGCCCGCCCGCATCAAGAGCGCGATCGCCGTGTGCCCGGTGTCGGCCGCCGGCAACCGCCTGAACGACGACGCACGCGCGTTCTTCGCGAGCACGGCCGTCGATGACGATGCGTTTCGCCGGCTCATGCGATTCGTGACGGGTGGATTGTCGGCGCGCTGGGCCGACCTGAAGCTGCGGCAGAACCGCGAGCGCGTGGCGCCGGCCTGCCGGCTCGCGTATCTCGACATGCTGACCGGAACGGATTTCGTCGACGATGTCCGCGGGCTCGAGACGCGCTTCCTGGTGATCGTCGGCGACAAGGATCCGGGGCTCGACGAAGCGGCGATGCAGGCGACGTTCCTCGCGTGGCACCCGAACGCGCGGCTCGCGACGATACCGAATAGCGGGCATTACCCGATGCAGGAGTGCCCGCCGTATTTCGCGATGGTCATCGAGGATTTCCTGCGGGACGCGGCTGCCTGAGCGTTGCGCACAAGCAGCGGCCGGCGAAGGCGATGTGGGCCGCTGCGGCATGACGACGCCGCCGGCGGCCGGTAAACGGCAAGCAACGGGCCGTTCATCCGGTTCGTCCGGCCGTGGAGGCCGGACGGGATTCGATCGGCACGCGGTTGCGCGCCGATCGTTGCCGCTTAACGACGCGGCCCGCCGGTGCGCTGCGGACGCGGCGAATTCGCGTCCTTGTGCCGGAAGTTGATGCGGCCCTTGGTGAGGTCATAGACCGACAGTTCCAGCGTCACGCGGTCGCCCGCGAGAATGCGGATGTGGTTCTTGCGCATGCGGCCCGACGCGTACGCGCCCACCACGACGCCGTTTTCCAGCGTGACACGGTATTTGCTGTCCGGCAGCACTTCGTCGACGATTCCGTCCAGTTCCAGCAGTTCTTCTTTTGCCAAACCAATTCCTCCAGACAAGGTAATTGACCGCAGCCGCGGCGATCTGCCCGGCGCCGTGTCCCGCAACGGGACGGCGGCCGGCAGGCTGCCGGGGATCGGTTCGTTCAGACGGGCCGTGGGCCTGTCTTGCGATCGGAGCCCGGCGCGTTGCGGCGTTCAGGCGGTCGGTGGCGGCGGCGCATAAAGCGCCGCGCAAGTCGGGACCGCGCCGGCAAGGCATGGCGGCGGTCTGCTCGGGTTGATGCGTTGAAGCGGTGATGCGCTGGCGAAGCGGCGGGCGCTTCGCGAGGGCGTTGCGTCGCACGCCGTTCAGGCATGCGATGAGGGAGGCGACACGACCGATGCATCGTGAATGTCGCGATGCATCGGTCGTGCGCATCGGAAACGCGCCGGCTGCCGCCGAAGCGGCGCCGTGCGCGCCAATCCGTCCGGCGGCGGCCACCGTTTGGCGGCCGCTGCCGATGCGGCTTACTGCGGCGTGATGTTCGACGCTTGCAGACCCTTCGGGCCGCGCTTCACTTCGAAGCTGACCTTCTGGCCTTCGGCCAGGGTCTTGAAGCCCGTGCCGCGAATTTCAGAGAAATGGGCGAACAGATCGTCGCCGCCGTTGTCCGGGGAGATGAAACCAAAGCCCTTGGTTTCGTTGAACCACTTGACGGTACCGGTATCCACAAATACTTCCTTAATACGAATAATTGAACATGCGCCCGCAACGGGCACAGAAAGACTCAAAAGAGGGAGAGACCAACGACCGCCGCACGGAGTGCGGCCAATGATGAGCAATCGAACTTCTTGAACACTTCGGCCATGGACACTACGCGGTAGCGGCCGTTTCGTCAAGTCATTTTGATGCGGCGCACAAGCACACCCGCCGCGTGCGCCTTGCGCGGCGGGTGTTGCCGGCCGACGGGACGCATTTCGATGCGCCCCCGCTTTCCGGCCGGCGGACGGCCCGCCGGTTCTTACTGCGGCTCGAACACGTGATGCAGCGCCGGCGGCGCATCGCCTTCGCGAATCCGCATCTCGAACGCCTTGCGCGCGACGCTCGCCGGCCGCACGTCCGCCACGTCCAGGTAGAACTGCGAATACCAGTCGCGCATCTGGTACAGCGGCCCGTCGCCCTCGCACAGCAGCGGGTTGTCGATCCGCGTCTTGCTGTGCCAGATGTCGACGTCCTCGTAGAACGCGCGCTGCGCTTCCTTCACGTACGCGTTCGCGATCTCCGTGTTCTGCTCGTCGGACAGCCCGGCCACCTTCTTCACGATCACGCCGTAGCGCAGCTCGAAGCTGTTCATGTCGATCGGCACGTGGCAGTTCAGCAGCACCGAGTGGATCGGCTGCCCGCCGCTCTGCCCCGTCATCTGCGTGATGTGCACGGCGGGCCCGAAATACGTCGACAGCGCGGTCAGGGCGTCGCCGCCGAGCTTCTCGCTGCGGCCGACCATCAGCTGCGTCGCCTTGTGATCCTCGAACAGGTTCGCGAAATAGTCGATCGGCGCGCGGTGCACGGTCGCGAAGTGCGCGACGTCCGAGATGTTGTCGACCAGTTCGCGGCAGTTGGCCTGGATCACCATCTTGTCGACGACCCAGTCCGACCATTCGTCGGAGAAGCACACGTCGAGGCGCGGAATCGCGACTTCGGGCGGCGGTGCGTTGCCTTCCGGGTCGTTCCAGACGAACAGCAGGTTGTTTTCCTCGCAGGTCGGCCATGCGCCGATGCGCGCCTTCGGCGGGATCCGCTTGCAGTACGGAATCGATGCGCACTGCCCTTCGCCGCTCCACGCCCAGCCGTGGAACGGGCACACGAGGTTGTCGCCCTGCACCGTGCCGAGGCTCAGGTCGGCGCCCATGTGCGGGCAGTACGCGTCGACGACGTTGACCTTGCCGGTCGAATCGGCGAACACGGCGAGCTTGCGGCCGAAGGCGTTCAGCGTGTGCGGCTTGCCGTCCTTGTAGTCGCGGGCGAGCCCGAGGCAGTGCCAGCCGCGCGCATAGCGCTGCGCGAGCGGCTGGGCTTCGATCTTGTAAGGGCGTGCGGACATGTGGGTTGACTCCTCTTGTGGACAACGCGCGGCGGCCGGCCGCGCGCGGGGGAAATGGGGCGCGCCGGTCAGCGCACCGGGTTGCCGGGTTCGAGCGCGGGCGACGGTTTCAGCGTTGCCGGGGCCGCCGGCGACGGCTGCGCGTGCGCCTGCTGCACGCGGCGCTCGGCACGCTCGACGCCGAGCCACGCGGCGAGCGCGGGCAGCAGGAACACGGCGCCGAACAGGTTCACGAGGAACATGAACGCGAGCAGCACGCCCATGTCGACCTGGAACTTCAGCGCGGAAAACGCCCACGTGCCGACGCCGATGAACATCGTGACGGCCGTGAACAGCGCGGCCGTGCCGCGCTGGCGCATCGCGTCGGCGAATGCGTCAGGCAGCGTCGCGCCGTGGCGGAGGTCGTGCTGCAGGCGTTCGTACAGGTAGATCCCGTAGTCGACGCCCACGCCCACGCCGAGCGTGATCACCGGCAGCGTCGCGACCTTCAGCCCGATGCCGAGAAGCGCCATCACCGCGTTGCACAGGATCGACACGAGCGTGAGCGGCACGACGATGCACAGCACCGCGCGCCACGAGCGGAACGTGACCGCGCAGAGCAGCGCGATCGCGCCGAAGATCGACAGCAGCATCGCGATCTCCGCGTCGCCGACCGCCTCGTTGGTCGCCGCCATCACGCCGACGTTGCCGCCCGCGAGCCGGAACGCGACGTTCGGCGTCGGGTTCTCGGCCGCGAAACGCCTGATCTCGTCGACGATATGCGCGATGGTCGTGCCTTCGTGGTTCTTCGTGTAGATCAGGACCTGAATCGCCTTGCAGTTCGCGGTGTTCATCCCGTTGTCGGGGTCGAACGCGTTGGAGCCTTGCGTGAGCCCGTCGCTCGAGCGCGGCAGCGCGGCCCAGCGCGGGTTGCCCTCGTTGAATGCGGCGATGAACACCTTGCCCTGCGACGACACGCTCGTCACCGACTGCACGCCGGCCACGCCGCGCATGTTCATCTCGAACCGCTCGATCGCGCTCATCACCGGGTAATGCAGGCACGCGTCGTCGAAGCCGGTCGTCTCGACGATCACCGACAGCACGTCCACGCCGATGTTGTACTGGTGCGTGATCGCCGCGTTGTCGATGTTGTAGCGCGAGTTCGCGCGCAGCTCCGGCGCGCCGGTGCCGATGTCGCCGATCTCCAGCTTGCGCGATTCGAGCGTGCCGTACGCGAGCAGCGCCAGCGCCACCGCGAACACGCCGAGCGCGGGCATCGGCCGCGCGAATACCGCGAAGCGCGACCACCGCCCGCTGCCGCCGGCCGCCGCCGTGCGCTGCGCGCGCGCCAGCGTGCCGCGTTCGAGGCGCGTGTACGACAGCAGGATCGGCAGGAACACCTTGTTGGTGACGATCATCAGCAGCACGCCGAGGCACGCGGTAATGCCGAGCTCGCGCACGATGTCGATCCTGATCCGCATGATGACCATGAAGCCGAGCGCGTTGGTCAGCAGCGCGACGGTGCCCGGCACGAACAGCTTGCGGAACGCGTCGCGCGCGGCGTCGACGGGCGACGCGCCGCGCACCAGCGCCTGCTTCCATGCGTTGGTCATCTGCACCGCGTGCGACACGCCGATCGAGAAGATCAGGAACGGCACGAGGATCGACATCGGGTCGATGCCGAGCCCGAGCAGCGGCAGCGCGCCGAGCAGCCACACGACCGGCAGCAGCGCGACGACGAGCGCCAGCGCGGTGGTCTTCAGCGAGCGCGTGTAGGCAAACAGCAGCGCGGCCGTCACGAGGAACGCGAGCGCGAAGAACGCCATCACGCCCGCGATGCCGCTCTCGACGTCGCCCACCAACTTCGCGAAGCCGATGATGTTCACGTCGATGCCCTGCTTCGCATAACGCGCGCGGATTTCCTCGAGCTGGCGCGCGACCGCGCTGTAGTCGAGCCGCTTGCCGGTGGCCGGGTCGGTCTCGCGCAGTTCCGCGCGGATCAGCGCCGATTTCAGGTCGTTGCCGACGAGGCGGCCGATCTGCCCGGAACGCGCGACGTTGCGGCGCACCTTCGCGAGATCGTCCGGGTTCGCGCTCGAGAACTGGCCGGGCACGACCACGTCGCCGCGAAAGCCGGCCTCGGTCACTTCCGTGTAGTGGACGTTCGGCGTGAACAGCGAGAACACGCGCGAGCGGTTCACGCCGGGGATGAAGAAGACGTCGTCGGTCGCGTGGCGCAGCGCGTCCATGAACGTCTGGTTGTAGATGTCGCCGTCGCCCTTCCAGCGCAGGCTCACGAGGATCGTGTTCGCGCCGGGGAACGCACCCGCATAGCGCTCGAACACCTGCATGTACGGGTGCTGCATCGGGATCATCTTGTTGAAGCCCGGATCGAGCTTCAGGCGCGTGGCCGACAAGCCGAGCGCGAGCGTCACCGCGACGCACAGCAGCATCAGCAGCTTGCGCCGGCGGATGATCGTGTCGGCGCAGCGCTCGACGAACGCGGCGAGACGCGACGCGGAAACGGCTTCAGGAGGACGTGACAGGTCGTTCATGGAATTCTCGGGTCGGGACGGACGATGCGAAACGAACGGAAGGCGGCGCTGCGGGCGGCCGGCGTCAGGACGGCGACGGCGTCGACGCAAGCGCGCCGGCCAGCGGCGCGACGCCGGCCTCGCCGCCGAGCAGCAGCGCGCCGTGGCCCATGTCGAGCACGGCCGCGAGGCTCTGCACGCCGCCGAGCTTGCGCACGTCGAAGGTCAGCCCGCCGTCGCGCGATGCGACGATCGCGCCGCCCTGCCCCACCAGCACGAGTTCGCCGCCGGTGAGCTGGGTCGCGCCGAAGTACGACACCGGCACGTGGCTGTCCACATGCGTCCAGGTCGCGCCGCGATCGGTGCTGCGCACCACGTTGCCGCGCATCCCGTATGCGACCCAGTCGCCGTTCGCGAGCATCAGCGCGCCGAACAGCGAACCGGCGTACGGCGACGGCAGCTTGTCCCACGTCGCACCGTTGTCGGTCGAGCGCAGCAGCGTGCCGCTCTCGCCCGCGACCAGCAGGTTGCCGTGGCCGTCGCCGACGATCGCGTTGAGGTGACGGTCGCCGGCCGGCGTCTTCAGCGGCTGCCACGTGAGGCCCGCGTCGTCCGAACGCAGCAGCTGGCCGAAGCTGCCGGCCGCGAACAGCGGGCCGCTCGCCGCACCCCACACGGACAGCAGCGGATCGGAATGCTCATGGTCGATGTGCACTTCACGCCAGTGCATGCCGGCATCGTCGCTGCGGACGATCCGGCCGTCGTGGCCGACCGCGATCCCGAGCGTCGGCGTGATGAAACGCACCTGCGTGAGCGTCGATGCCTGGTCGGGCGTGACCGACGCCGGCCGCCAGCGGGCGCCCGAATCGTCGCTCAGCAGGATCACGCCGCGTTCGCCGACCGCGACGATGCGCGTGCCGGCCCGGGCGAGCCCGTTGATCTGCAGCCGGTCCGCATGGATCGCGGTGACCGGGAACGCCGGCAGCGGGCGCGGCGAAAACGCGAACAGCGCGGCGCCGAGCACGAGCGCCGACATCGCGAGTCCGGGCAAGGTTCGTTTCATGGCTTGTCTCCTGTTTCTGCGTTCGACGGCCGTTGGCGCGTGCGCGCCGACGACCGTCGCCTGCAAGTCTCCGGGCCGCCGGTCATGGCCGCGGCCTCGAATCGTCGTTCGTGAATGGTTCGCCGCGTGTGCGGCGCGGCCCATCCGCGTGCCGCTACGTCCGCTACGTGCCGCTATGTCCGCGACGTGCCCTATGCGCCGACCTCGAACAGCGCGGCGGCACCCATCCCGCCGCCGATGCACATCGTCACGACCGCGTGCCGTACGCTGCGCCGCGCGCCTTCGAGCAGTGCGTGCATCGTCATCCGCGTACCCGACATCCCGAACGGATGGCCGAGCGCGATCGCACCGCCGTCGACGTTCAGCCGGGCGTCGGGAATGCCGAGCGTGTCGCGGCAGTACAGCGCCTGGCACGCGAACGCCTCGTTCAGCTCCCACAGCCCGATGTCGCCGACGGTCATCCCGAAGCGCGCGAGCAGCTTCGGAATCGCGAACACCGGGCCGATGCCCATCTCGTCGGGCTCGCAGCCGGCCACCGCGAGGCCGCGAAACGCGCCGAGCGGCGTCAGCCCGCGGCGTAGCGCCTCGCTGCGCGACATCACGACCACGGCCGCCGCGCCGTCCGACAGCTGCGACGCATTGCCGGCCGTCACGAACTCGCCCTGCTCGACGACCTTGCCGCCGCTCCACGACGGCTTCAGCCCCGCGAGCCGTTCGGCCGTCGTGTCGGCGCGCACGCCTTCGTCGCGCGCCGCACGCAGATCCTCGTGGCCGGCCGGGTTGCCTTCCTTGTCGAACAGCGCGCGCCGCACGTCGAGCGGCGCGATTTCCGCATCGAAGCGGCCGGCCGCCTGGGCGGCGGCCGTGCGCTGGTGGCTCTGCAGCGCGAATTCGTCCTGCGCCGCACGCGAGATCCCGTAGCGGCGCGACACGATCTCGGCCGTTTCCATCATCGCCATGTAGGCGGCCGGCTGGTGGTCGAGCACGGCCTGCGAACGCGCGCGATACGCGTTCTTGTGCTTGTTCTGCGTGAGCGAGATCGACTCGACGCCGCCCGCGACGACGATCCGCGCATCGCCCGCGCCGATGCTGCGCGCGGCGCTCGCGATCGACATCAGGCCCGACGAGCACATGCGGTCGATCGCCATGCCGGGCACCGAAGCCGGCAGCCCGGCCGCCGCCGCCGACAGGCGGCCGATGTTGTAGCCCTGCGTGCCCTGCTGCGCGGCGCAGCCGATCAGCACGTCGTCGACGTCGGCCGGCGCGACGCCCGCGCGCCCGAGCGCGGTGCGCACCACGTGGCCGCCCAGCGCGGGCGCCTCGGTGTCGTTGAACATGCCGCGAAACGCCTTGCCGATCGGCGTGCGTGCGACGGAAACGATGACTGCGTCTTCCATGGGCTGGCTCTCTGAATCTAGAAGTAGTAACGGCTGATCGTGTCGGCCACGCAGCCGGGTTTCGCTTCACCTTCGATCTCGACGGTCACGCGAATCCATGCCTGCACACCGCCGTCGAGCGGCTCGACGCGCAGCAGCTCGCCGACGCCGCGCACGCGCGCGCCGACCTTCACCGGCGCGGGGAAACGGATCCTGTCGCAGCCGTAGTTGACGCCGAGCCGCGCGCCGTCGAAACGCACGATCTGCGGCAGGAAATGATTGACGAGCGACAGCGTCAGGTAGCCGTGCGCGATGCACGCGCCGAACGGGCCGTCCTTCGCGCGCACCGGGTCGACGTGCACCCACTGGTGATCGCCGGTCGCGTCGGCGAAACCGTCGATGCGGATCTGGCCGATCGCGAGCCACGCGCTCGCGCCGAGCGTGTCGCCGACGGCCGCCGCGAGTTCGCCGGGATGCGCGAACACGCGGGGCGTCGCGCGCACGGGGTCGAGGGTCGTGCTCATCATGCGTGCTGGCTGCTGACCGACAGCACTTCGCCCGTCATGTACGACGCGTAATCGCTTGCAAGGAACACCATCACGTTCGCGACCTCCCAGACTTCGGCGGCGCGCCCGAAGGCTTCGCGCGACGCCAGTTGATTCAGCAGGTCGGCCGGGGCCGACTTCTTCAGAAAATCGTGCATCGCGATGCTCGGCGCGACCGCGTTGATGCGCACGCCGTACGGCGACGCCTCGAGCGCCGCGCAGCGCGTGAGCGCCATCACGCCCGCCTTCGCGGCCGCGTAGTGCGCCTGTTCCGCCTGCGCGCGCCAGCCGAGCACCGATGCGTTGTTGACGATCGCGCCGCGGCCGCGGGCCTGCATGTGCGGCAGCATCGCGCGCGTCATCCGGAACGTCCCGGTGAGGCTAATGTCGATCACGCGCGACCATTCGGCATCGTCCATATCGACGATGCGGGTCGACCCGCCGAGCCCCGCGTTGTTGATCAGCACGTCGACGCCGTCGAGCTTGTCCTGGGCGTCGGCAACGAGTGCCTGCACGTCGGCCTCGACCGCGACGTTGCACAGGCGGCCATAGACCTGTTGCAGCCCCGTTTCGGCGCGCAGTGTCTGAACCGCCTGTTCGAGGCGCTTTTCGTGGATGTCGGAGATGAACAGCGCGCGGCAGCCTTCCTCCGCGCAGCGGCGCGCGGCCGCGAAGCCGATGCCGGCGCCGGCGGCGGCCGTGATCAGCACCGATTTGCCGGCGAGCAGCTGGTGGCCCGGCACGTAGGCCGGCGCTTTCTGGATCTGGGGTTCGGTCATGCGGTGCCTCGTGGTTCCCTGGGCATGCCGAGCCCGCGCTCGGCCATGATGTTGAGCTGGATTTCGTTGGTACCCGCGTAGATCGTGTCCGCGCGGGAGAACAGGAATACGCGCTGCAGATGGGTGAGCTTTTCGTCGGCCGGATCGATCACGTTCGCGCGGGGCCCGAGCGCGTCCATCGCGAGCTGGCCGAGGTCGCGGTGCCAGTTCGACCAGAAATACTTGTAGATCAATGCCTCGCGGCGCAGCGGCGCGGTGGCACCGCCATCGGCGTCGTCGGCGCCGGACAGCATGCGCAGCGCGTTGTAGCGCATCACGCGCAGCCCGGCCCACGCGCGGCCGATCCGCTGCCGAAGCACCGGGTCGCGGTCCGCGCCCGATTCGCGCGCGGCGTCGATCACCCATTCGAGCTCGCGGACGAACTGCATCTGCTGGCCGAGCGTCGACATCCCGCGTTCGAAACCGAGCAGCGTCATCGCGATCCGCCAGCCGTCGCCGGGCGCGCCGACGAGATCGCGTGCTTCCGCGCGCGCGCCGTCGAAGAACACTTCGTTGAATTCCGCGCCGCCGTTGAGCTGCCTGATCGGCCGGATCTCGATGCCCGGCTGGTCGAGCGGCATCAGCAGAAACGACAGCCCCTTGTTGCCCTTCGACGCGGGATCGGTGCGTGCGAGCACGAAGATCCAGTCGGAATCGTGTGCAAGCGACGTCCAGACCTTCTGGCCGTAGACGCGCCACGTACCGTCCGCATCCTGTTCGGCACGCGTGCGGACATTCGCCAGATCCGAACCCGCGCCCGGCTCCGAATAGCCCTGGCACCAGAACTGCGTGCCGGCGAGAATGCCGGGCAGGAAGCGCGCGCGCTGGTCGTCGGTGCCGCATGCGACGAGCGTCGGCCCGAGCAGCCCTTCGCCGATGTGGCCCATCCTTCCCGGGCCTCCGGCGCGCGCGTATTCCTCGTGGAAGATCACCTGTTCGGCCACCGAGAAGCCGCGCCCGCCGGCGGCGGTCGGCCAGCCGAGGCCGGTCCAGCCGCCCTGCGCCAGTTCCCGCTCCCATGCCTTGCGCAGGTCGGGAAACGCTTCCTCGTCGCCGGGGCCGCCGCGGTATTTCAGGCACGCGAATTCGCCGGTCAGGTGCGATTGCACCCAGTCGGCCACTTCGTGCCGCAATTGCTGTTCGCGCGTTTCGCTGTTCATTGAAGGGCTCCTGCGCGTGCGGCGGACGGGCGTGATGCGGCTGCCGCCGATGGCTCGAATGCTTCGCCACGCTGCGATGCGCCGCCGTCGATCGCATGGGACGCGATCCATTCGAGCAGTTGCGGCGTGCTGCCGAACTGCGCGCCCGACGCCTGCGCGCGCTTGAAGTAGAGATGCGGGTCGTATTCCCACGTAAAGCCGACGCCGCCGTGCAACTGGATCGCTTCCTGTGCGCAGAACGCATACGCGTCGTTCGCGGCGGATTTCGCCGCGGCGATGTCGACACGCAATGCGTTGCCCGGCACCACGCTGCCGGCTTCCGCGTCCCACGCATGGGCCGCACCGAGCACGGCCGAGCGCGCCGATTCGATCAGCACCATCATCTGCGCGCAACGGTGCTTGACGGCCTGGAACGACGCGATCGCGCGGCCGAACTGCACGCGCTGGCTCGTGTAGTCGAGCGTCAGGTCGAGGCATTGCTGTGCGCCGCCGAGTTGTTCGGCGGCCAGCGCGAGCGCCGCGAACCATGCGGCACGTTCGAGCACCTGCGCCGCGTCGCGGCCCGCAATCAGCGCGTCGCGGCTCACGCGCACGTCGTCGAGCGCAATCCGTGCGAGCGGCCTCGTCGCGTCGAGCGTGTCGAGCGGCGTCACCGCAACGCCGGCTGCGCCGGTAGTCATGTCGATCGCGAACAGGCCGACCGACTGCCCTTCGTTCGCGATCCGCGCCGGAACCAGCAGCAGGTCGGCGCGCGCACCGTCGAGCACTTGCGCTGCGACGCCGGACAATGCGAAGCCGGCCGCGGTTTCTTCCGCGATGAACGGAAGCGGTCGCGCACTGGCCGGTTCGTCGAACGATTCGCCGAAAGATGCGCCGAACGCATTGGCACCCGGCCGGCCATATGGCCGGCCGACCCGCGCGCCACCTGGCTCGCCGAACGGCCAGTCGAACGGCAGCGCCAGCGTCGCGCTGCACGCGCCTTCGGCGATCTTCGCGAGCGAGTCCATCGCCAGCGGATTGTCAGTGCAGCCCGCGAGCGCGGTCGCCGCGAGGCACGCGGTCGAAAAATACGGCACGCACGCGATGCGCCGGCCAAGCTGTTCCATCAGCACCGCCTGCTCGACCGCGCCGAGCCCGAGCCCGCCCGCCGCCTCCGGCAGCGCGAGCGCGTTCCAGCCGAGTTCGCCCGCCAATGCAGCCCACAGCGCATCGTCGCGGCCGGCCATCAGCTCGAGTGCGCGGCGCACGTCGGCGGACGCGCTGCGTTCGGCGAGCACGTCGGCCGCCGCGTCGCGGATCATCGCCTGTTCGTCGGTGAGCGCCAGATCCATGCTCAGCTCCCGTACACGCGCTGCGCGGGCCGCGTCTCGGCGAGCAGCCGCGCGACCGCCGGGCCGACCTCGGCCGCCGCCCAGCGCGCGCCGCGGTCGACGCTCGGGCCCGTGCGCCAGCCTTCCGCGACCGCGATCATCCCGCCTGCGACCTCGAACACCTGGCCCGTCACGTCGGCCGACAGCGCGCTGCCGAGCCACACGACGAGCGGCGCGACGTTGGCCGGGTCGAAATAGTCGAAGCCGCCGTCCTCGGGCTTCTTCATCATGTCGGCGAACACGCCTTCGGTCATCGACGTGCGCGCGGCCGGCGCGAGTGCGTTCACGCGCACGCCGTAGCGCTGCAGCTCGGCCGCCTGCATCAGCGTGAGCGCGGCGATGCCGGCCTTCGCCGCGCCGTAGTTCGACTGGCCGATCGAGCCTTGCAACCCGGCGCCCGAACTCGTGTTGACGATCCGCGCGTCGACCGCGTGGCCGGCCTTCGCGGCATCGCGCCACACGCGCGCCAGCACGCTCGACAGGCAGAAGTGGCCGCGCAGATGCACGCGCATCACGTCGTCCCAGTCGGTTTCGGTCATGCTCGTGAACATCTTGTCGCGGCAGATGCCCGCGTTGTTGACGAGCACGTGCACATCGCCGAACGCTTCGCGGGCCGCGTCGACGATCCGCTGCGCCGTTTCGACGCGCGTGATGTCGTCCGCATTCGCAAGCGCGTTGCCGCCGTGTCGTGCGATCTCGTCGCACACGGCCTGCGCGGCCTCGTGCCGGATGTCGTTGACGACGACCGCCGCGCCTTCGGCCGCGAACGCGAGCGCATATTCGCGCCCGAGCCCGCCGCCCGCGCCGGTGATGATGACGGTGCGTCCGTTACAGATTCCCATGCTGGTGCCTCTTGGATCGTGAGATCGTGAAAGTGACGCGCTCACAGGCGCTCGATGATCGTGACGTTCGCGAGGCCGCCGCCTTCGCACATCGTCTGCAATCCGTACCGGCCGCCGGTGCGTTCCAGTTCGTGCAGCAGCGTCGTCATCAGCCGCGCACCGGTCGCGCCGAGCGGATGGCCGAGCGCGATGCCGCCGCCGTTCGGGTTGGTCCTTTCATGCGGGAAACGCGTATCGGCCAGCCACGCCTGTGCGACCGACGCAAACGCCTCGTTCATCTCGACGACGTCGATCTGCGACCAGTCGAGCCCGCTCTTCTTCAACGCGGCCTTCGTCGCCGGGATCGGCGCGGTCAGCATCCACAGCGGATCGTCGCCGAGCACGCTCAGGTGATGGATGCGCGCGCGCGGCGTGAGACCGTAGCGCTTCAACGCGTCCTCCGACACGATCAGCAGCGCCGCGGCCGCGTCGCAGGTCTGGCTCGCGACGGCGGCCGTCAGCGAGCCGCCCGGCGTCAGCGGTTCGAGCGTCGCCATCTTTTCCAGCGACGTGTCGGGGCGCGGCGTCTCGTCGTGCAGCACGCCTTCGAGCGGCACGATTTCCCGCTTGAAATGCCCGGCCTCGATCGCGGCGACCGCACGGCGGTGGCTTTCGAGCGCATAGCGCTCCATCGCGTTGCGCGACAGGTTCCAGTGATCGGCGATCCGCTGCGCGGCGACGAACTGCGACACCGGCGCGTCGCCGAAGCGCGCGCGCCAGCCGGTGCTGCCCGAGAACGGGTCGTCGAAGCCGAGCGGCGCCGCGCAGGTCATCGCGGACGAGATCGGGATCTGCGTCATCGTCTGCACGCCGCCCGCGACCACCACGTCCTGCACGCCGCTCATCACGGCCTGTGCGGCGAAATGCAGGGCCTGCTGCGACGAGCCGCACTGGCGGTCGACCGTCACGCCCGGCACCTGCAGCGGCAACCCGGCCGCGAGCCAGCAGGTGCGCGCGATGTTGCCCGCGAGCGGGCCGATCGTGTCGACGCAGCCGAACACCACGTCGTCGTATTCGTCGGCGGGAATCGCGTTGCGCTCGACGAGCGTCTTCAGCACGAAGCCGCCGAGGTCGGCTGCATGCACGTGCGCGAGCCCGCCCTTGCGGCGGCCGGTCGGCGTGCGCAGCGCGTCGACGATATAGGCTTGTTTCATTGACGGGTTTCCTCGAGGTCGAAGGTCTGCGCGGGGCCGATCGGCAACGCGTCGCCGAGGATCGCGTCGGCCACGCGGGCCTTGTGGAACGCGCTGTCGCCCCAGCTGCCGGAGAGCGCCCAGATGCGCTTCATGAAGATCTGCAGGTCGAGCTCCCACGTGTAGCCGATCGCCCCGTGCACCTGCATCGAGTGACGCGCGGCGAGCTGCGCGGCCGACGTCGCCGCGAGCTTCGCGTGGGACACGAACACCGCGCGCTGCGGGTGATCGTCGGCGATCGCCTGCGCGGCGCGCGCGACCACCGGCCGCGCGAACTCGTAGCGGATCGCGACATCGGCAAGCAGATGCTTGAGCGCCTGGTACGACCCGATCGCCTTGCCGAACTGCTTGCGCTGCGCGCTGTAGTCGATCGCGACGTCGAGCACGCGCTGCGTGAGGCCGAGCAGTTGCGCGGCGACCGCGAACGCGCCGTGGTCGAGCGCACGGTCCAGCAGCGGCGCGGCTTCGTCGGCGCTTGCGATGCGCGTGGCCGCCGACGGCTCCCAGTCGAGCGTGAACAGCCGCCGCGACGGGTCGACGCTGTCCACCGCGCGCCATGCGCACTGCGCGGGATCGACGCGGTGCAGCTCGCCACGGTGCTCGCACAGGAGCGTTTGCGCGACGTGCACGTCGGCCGCATACGGGTTCGCCGGATGCACGAGCGCGACGCGCGCGCGCCCTTCGGCGATGTCGCGCAGCAGCGCGTCGCGCCAGTCGCTCGCCGGCAGCCGCGCGAGCACGCCGGCCGAGACGAGCGCCGTGTCGAGCAGCGGCTCGGGGCTGCCGAAGTAACCGTAGGTCTGCGCGAGCAGCGCCCATTCCGCTTCGCTCAGGCCGAGGCCGCCGTGCGCCTCGGGCACCGACACGGCGGTCAGCCCCTGCGACGCGAACAGCGCCCACAGGTCGTCCGAACGCCCGGTCGGCGTGGCCCAGAGCTCGCGGATCAGCTCGGGCGTCATCTCGGTCATCAGCAGGCGCTTCACGCTGTCCGCGAGCGCTTCCTGGTCTTCATCGAATACGAAATCCATACGATGTCCGTTCAGTGAGGGTGGCGCCGGCGCCGTCATGCGCGCGGCATGCCGAGCATCCGTTCGGCGACGATGTTGCGCTGGATCTCGTTGGTGCCCGCGTAGATCGTGCCGGCCTGCGCGAACAGGAAGCCGTCGAGCCAGTGGCCGAGCGTCGCGTGCTGCGCGGCCGTCTGCGGGACGACCTCGCCGTGCGCGCCGAGAATGTCGAGCGCGGTCTGGTGCATGCGCAGGTCGAGTTCCGACCAGAACACCTTGTTGGTGCTCGACTCCGCGCCGATATGGCCGCCCTTCAGCAGCCGGCTCGCGGTCGCGTAGGTCGACAGCGCATACGCCTGCGCATCCATCCACGCCTGCACCACGCGCTCGCGCAGCGTCGGATCGCGATCCGCGCTGTCGCGGTGGGCGAGATACAGGTCGCGCAGGGCCTGCGCGGTGCGCTGGAAGCGCGCGGGCGAACGCAGCATCAGCCCGCGCTCGAAGCCGGCCGTCGCCATCGCGACCTGCCAGCCCGCGCCTTCGGCCGCGAGCCGGTTCTCGACCGGCACGCGCACGTCGTCGAAGAAGATTTCCGCGAAGCCCGTCTGCCCGTTCAGCTGGCGGATCGGCCGCACCGTGATGCCCGGCGCGGACAGCGACACCATCAGGAACGTGAGCCCGTGGTGGCGTGACGATTCCGGGTCGCTGCGGAACAGCCCGAACAGCCAGTCGGCCCACACCGCGCGCGTCGACCAGATCTTCTGGCCGTTCAACACGTATTCGTCGCCGATCCGGGCGGCCGTCGTGCGGATCGCGGCCATGTCGGAACCCGCATTCGGCTCCGACCAGCCCTGTGCCCATACGTGCTCGCCGGCCGCCATCGCGGGCAGGAAACGCGCCTTCTGCTCCGCGGTGCCGAAATCCATCAGCGTCGGGCCGAGCAGGAAGATGCCGTTCTGGTTCACGCGCATCGGCGCGTCGGCACGCCAGTACTCTTCCTCGAAGATCAGCCACTCGATCAGGTCGCAGCCGCGCCCGCCCAGCTCGCGCGGCCACGTGACCATGCTCCAGCGGCCCGAGTGCAGCGTGCGCTCCCATTCGCGGTGCGCGGCGAAGCCTTCCTCGGTGTCGAAGCTCGGCAGCCGCTCGCGCGGCACGTGCGCGGCGAGCCATTCGCGGATCTCCGCGCGAAACGCCTGTTGCTGCGGCGTGTAGGTCAGGTTCATGCGCGTGCCTCCTCGACGGTGGCCTGCACATCGAAACGCGCGTCGCGCTTCTCGACGAATGCAGCGCGCGCTTCGGTCGAATCGTTCGTCATGTACGCCTGCAGCGTGAAGCCCTGCTCCCAGCGGTACTTGTCCTCGAGATCGCCGTCCTCGACGCCGTTCAGCGCCTCCTTCGCGAGCCGCACCATCGCCGGGCTCTTGTCCGCGATCTTGCGGGCGAGCGCGAGCGCCGCATCGCGCAGCGTGTCGCGCGTCACGACCGGCTCGACCGCACCGAGCCGGTACGCTTCGGCCGCGTCGATCATCTCGCCCGTGAAGTACATCGCGCGCACCTTCTGCACGCCGAACAGCCGCTGCAGGTGCGCGCCGCCGCCCATCGCGCCACGGTCGATCTCGGGCACGCCGAAGCGCGCGCAGTCGGCCGCGACGACGATGTCCGCCGCGCCGCAGATGCCGATCCCGCCGCCGAGCACGAAACCGTGCACGGCCGCGATCACCGGCTTCGGGTTGCGGTGCACCGCGCGGAACGTCTCGTAATTGCCCGCGTTGACCGCCACGATCCGCTCCGGATGGGCGGCCAGCTCCTTGATGTCGACGCCCGCGCAGAAGCCGCGGCCTTCGCCGCGCACGACGATCACGCGGACCTCGTCCTCCTCGCCGAGCGCATCGAGCGCGCGGGAGAGCGCATGCCAGCCCTGCGCGTCGAGCGCGTTCACGGGCGGATGGGCGATCACCAGCTCGGCGATGCCGTCGGCGCGATCGATCCGGAACGGCATCGCGCCGGCCGGTTGGTTGGATCCTGTCATCTCCATTGCCTCCCTGTGATGTTGTTCATGCGGCCTGCGCTGCCGCCGTGCCGCGCAGCGCGGCCAGTGCGTCGAGTCGCTCGCCGGCTTCCGCGACGATCCGTGCGATCAGCGCGTCGCACGGTTCGATCGCGCCGATCATCGCGGCCGCCTGGCCGCTCGGCAGCACGCCTTCATCGGGGCGGCCCTCGACGATAGCGCGCTGGATCAGGAACGGCGCGTTCGCCGCCATCAGCGTCTGGCTCGCCGTGTAGTCGTGCGAGCGCAGCGCCTTGATCGCGAGGCCGAGCATGTCGCCCGTGCTCAGGCCGTTCTGGCGCCGCCATGCGTCGGCCGTCTTCAGCGCGAACAGCGTGCGGCGCAGCGGGCCGAAGCGCTCGAGCTTCAGCAGGTAGGAGTTGTCGATCATCCGTTGCGGCAGCCCGTCGAGCGCGTCCGACACGCGGATGCGCGCCGGGTCGCCTACCGCGACGTAGCGTTCGAGCGTCTCGCGCGGCACCGGCGATTCGGCGCTCATCAGGAAGCGCGTGCCCATCGCGATGCCGGCCGCGCCGTACGCGAGCGCGGCAGCCAGCCCGCGCCCGTCGAAGAACCCGCCGGCCGCGACCACCGGCACCCGCACCGCGTCGAGCACCTTCGGCAGCAGCAGCGTGGTCGGCACGGAGCCCGTGTGGCCGCCGCCTTCCGCGCCCTGCACAGTCACGATGTCCGCGCCGAGCTCGACCGCCTTCACCGCATGCTTCGGTGCGCCGACGGTCGGCATGCAGACGATGCCGGCGTCCTTGAAGCGGCGGATCGTCTTTGCATCCGGCCCGCGGCCGTAGCTCACCGCGCGCAGCCGGTGCCGGATCGCCAGCTCGACGACCTGCTGCGCGTTCTTCTGGAACATGTGGAAATTGATGCCGAACGGCTTGTCCGTCAGCGACTTCACTTTCAGGATCTCGGCCTCGACCTGCTCGGGTTCGAGCGTCGCGCCGGCCAGGAAGCCGAAGCCGCCGGCGTTGGCGGTCGCCGCGACGAGCCGCGCATCGGCCACCCAGCCCATCGCGGTCTGCACGATCGGATAGCGGCAGCCGAGCAGGTCGCACAGAGGCGTATGCAGCGGGCCTTGAAGCGTCTGAAGCGTCGTGCTCATGCGGCCGCTCCGTTGACGGCGACCGGTGCGGGCGCGTCGCCGCGATCAACGCCGTTCGGCTGACGCTGCGAACTGGCCATGCTGCGCGCGTCGTAGCCGCCGAGACGGTCGCCGCTCACGAGCTCGTTGTGCGCATGCGCGAAGTGATGCCACGCGAACGCCGCATCCATCGCCGCGCGCTTGCCCTGCAGTTCCTCGACGTGATTCAGTGCCTGCTTGGTCAGCGCGAGCCCGAGGCGCGGCATCGTCGCGATCTTCGCGGCAATCGCATAGGTCGCGTCGTGCAGCCGTTCGCGCGGCACGACGCGGTTGACCATCCCCATCTGGTACGCACGCTCGGCCGGCATCCGTTCGCCGAGGAACAGGAATTCCTTCGCGATGCGCGGGTTCAGTTCGTACGCGTGCGCGAAATACTCGACGCCCGGAATCCCCATCCGCACGACCGGATCGGCAAAAAACGCATCCTCGGACGCGACGATCAGGTCGCACACCCACGCGAGCATCAGCCCGCCCGCAATGCATGCGCCCTGCACCATCGCGACCGTCGGCTTCGGCAGGTCGCGCCAGCGCCGGCACATCCCGAGGTAGACCTCCTGCTCGCGTGCATAGAGGAATTCGCCGCCGTCCTTGTCGACGTGGTCGTACCACAGCGATGCGCGATCGAACGACTCGTGGATGTCGCGGCCCGGCGTGCCGATATCGTGGCCCGCCGAAAAATGCTTGCCGGCGCCCGCGAGCACGATCGCCTTCACCGCGTCGTCGTGCGCCGCGCGCCGGAACGCCGCGTCGAGCGCATACGTCATCTTCGAGTTCTGCGCGTTGTGATACTCGGGGCGGTTCATCGTGATCGTCGCGATGCCGCCGTCGACCGCGTAGTCGACGACACCGTCGCCGAACGTCATCTGGGTCGCTTCCATGTCGGACCTCATCCCCGGCGCGGCGCCGGATTGTTGCGCACGATCGTCGCGCGCAGGTTGTGCGGATCGAGCGCGCGCACGATGCGCAGGTCTTCCGCGGTCGGCGCGGCCGTCGTGCCGAGCTCCGGATGCGCGATCAACGGGAAGCCCGTCGCGTCCTGCACCTCGTCGAAGCTCACGCCCGGATGCAGCGAGCGCACGCGGATCGCGTGGTCGGGTCCGCCGAAATCCATCACGCACAGGTCGGTGACGATGCTGCGCAGGTCGACGAAGGTTTTCATCCCGGGCAGCCGGCGCGCCGGGTTGTGGCCGACCGTGCACACCATGTCGACTTCGCCTTCGACGAACGTGCGCTTGCCGTGGCCGCTGACGAAGAACGAGTTCGCGTGGTTCGTCGTGTTGCCGGGGAAGCCGCGCGCGCCGAGCAGCTGGGTTTTGGGGCGCGCGTAGTCGTCGCCGAGCCACGAGATGTTGGCCTGGCCGAAACGGTCGATCTGCGTCGGCATCACGAGCGCATGGCGGCGGCCGTGCCACAGGCAGTCGAACACGCGTTCGTAGGTCATCCAGCCGCTCGCCTTCACGCGGTAGCCGTCGGGGCGCGGGCCGAGCGGCACCGGCTCCTCGACGAGATACGCTTCGCCGTCGGTCAGCATCAGCCTGTTGTTGTACGCAAGCCGCGCGAGGCCGGCCGCGAGCCGCGGGCCCGTGCCGATGCCGGTCGCCAGCACTTCGCCGTCGTCGCGCCAGAGTCGCGCGGACGCGACGATCATCAGTTCCGCGAGGGAATGGTCGAGAGATTCGCTCACAGGCGCTCCTTTACAGAATCGGCAACGGCAGCGTCGTCACGTGCGACAGCCCGCCGACGCCTTCGAGGTACTGGCGTTCGTCCTGGCCGACCACGTCGCGCAGGTACGCCGCCGTCTTCGCATCGTCTTCCGCACTGGCGCAGTACGCGCGCAGGTGCGGCAGGTCCCAGCCGTAGGCCGGCCCGCACGACGTCGGGTGTGCGCCGCCCGGCGCGTGCACGACGCCGGTGACGAGCGAGCGCTCGAACGGATTGCGTTTCGCTGCGTCGAGGTCTTCGCTCGCGAGCGACGCGTCGACCGTTTCCGCCGACACGTAGCAACGCTGCGCGGCGCGTGCCATCCACGCGTCGAAGAACGGATCGGGGCCGTCGATACGCGTGTTGCCCATCCGGTCGGCCGCGTTCACGTGCAGCAGCGCGACGTCGAGGTCGATCGCCGGCATCGCGAGCAGCGTTTCGCCGTCGTCGTACGGCGACTGCACCGTGCGCAGTTGCGGCGCGTGATCGAGCAGCGCGGTGCCGAGCCCGGCACGCGTCGGCAGGAACGGCAGCCGGGCGGCCGCCGCGCGCAGGCCGAGCTGCAGCATCCCTTCGTCGAGTTCCAGCACGTCGATGCGGCCCTGTTCACGCGCACGACGGAATTGCGGTTCGAGCGGGATCACGTCGAGCGACACGAAGCCGAACACCACCTTGCGTACCTTGCCGGCCGCGCACAGCAGCCCGACATCGGCGCCGCCGTACGCGACGATCGTCAGGTCCTTCAGGTTCGAGCGCGCGATTTCGCGCACCAGCGCCATCGGCTTGCGCCGCGGCCCCCATCCGCCGATGCCGATCGTCATGCCGTCGGCGAGTTGCGCGACCACGTCGCGCGCGGACATCGTCTTGTCGAGAGGTTTCATCGTCATCCTGCTGGCTTACCGGTATCCGATGCTGAAATCGTGGCCCCACTGGCTCACCTTCGTGGCCTCGAACACCGCGTGCTTCGACCAGTCGACCGTGAGGCCGCCGAAGCCGTATTCGAGATCGAAGCCGCCGGGGGTCTTCATGTAGAAAGAGATCATCTGGTCGTTGCAGTGGCGCCCGAGCGTCGCGGACATCTTCACGTCGTGCGCGGCCACGCGGTCGAGCGCGCGGCCGACTTCGTCCATCGAGTCGACTTCGGCCATCACGTGCACGCAGCCCGACGGCACGGCCATCTCGAACAGCGCGAGGCTGTGATGGCGCGCGTTGCGGCAGTGCATGAAGTGGATGCGCTTTTCGGGTTCGGCGGGATCGGGCGTGAATTTCACGCGATAGATGTCGGACAGCTCGAAGCCGAGCACGCCGCGCACGAACGCGTCGGTCGCGTCGAACTGCGGCGCGGGAAGCACCGCGTGGCCGAGCCCCATGTCGCCGGTGACGAAGTGCGCAACGCCCAGCGGCGACACGAAACGGCGGAAATCGCAGCGCGCCCCCCAATACAGCTCGTGACGGTTGCCGGACGGGTCGGTGCACCACGCCATCGCCTGCACGCGGCGCAGCGCGGCTTCGGCGGACGTCGCGCGGATCGGCTCGACGCCTGCCCGCTGCAGCACCGCCAGCGCGGCGTCGAACGCGGCGCCGTCGGGCAGCTCCCAGCCCGACGCGAAATAGCGGTCGGCCGCGCCGGGGACGATCACGTAGCGGAAATCGCGCTCGTCCATCTTCAGGTACAACGCGCCGTCGGGCGCGTCGAGCGCCTGCATGCCCAGCACGTCTTCCGCGTAGCGGCGCCACGCATCGACGCGCGTCGCCTCGACGACGACATAGCCAAGCGCACGGACATCGATCATGTCGGCCTCCTCCTGGTTCAGAATCCGTTGTTCGTGAAAGGATTCTGGCCGGTCGGAGGTGGTGTTACATCGTCTGTTGGGACGAGAGGCGGCGGGGAATCGGAGCGGCGCGGACGCGCGCGGCAGCCCGGCGGAACGGGCCATGCCTGCGGAAGGAGACGGAGAGCCGGTACAGGTTGCCGCGACGCGGCAACCCGGATCAGTCGAACGGGTTCAGCAACCTGACGCCGGTGCGGGCGAAATCCGCGACGTTGCGCGTCACCACGGTGAGATCGTTGATCAGCGCGGTGGCCGCGATCAGCTTGTCGAGTTCGTGCGTCGGATCGGGCACGCGCAAATGCCCCCACGTCTGGCTGATCTCGATGTCGACCGGCAGGATGTTCGGTGCATAGCCGGCCAGGATGGTTGCCACCCACGCCTCGAGCGCCGACGCCTGGGGGTGATCGCCGCGATGACGGATCAGGTCGACGCCGCGGCGAAGTTCAGCAACTGTCACGACGGACAGGTAAAGCGGGCTGGCGTCCGCCGCGGCCTGCCTGAAGAACGCCCGCACGCCACGGTTGGTTCGCTTGCCCTTCCTGATTTCACTGATGACGTTGGTATCAATCAAATACACGCCTGGCCTCGCCGGAATCCTGAATACGTTGAAAATCCGCGTCTTCGCCGACATCGGGCATGCTCATCAGCACTTGCGCAAATGTCTTTCGCTTCGGCCGGCCGAGCGCATCGGCCAGAATGGCCCGATGTTCGGCCTCGGCACTCCGGCCATTTGCCGCAGCCCGCTCGCGCAGGCTCTGAACGATATTGTCATCCACGTTACGCACCAGTAGATTTGCCATGGTTCCCTCCATCCAGATTGATATCAATGATAGCGCCATGACCGGGAATTGCAATCATTGCTATCATCGCCAACAACGGAAGAAGGACGGTGGTTGGCGTCAGCGAACGGCAACGGGCCGCATGAACCCTTTCGGCATGCGCCGCTCGCCCGACACGTCGAACTGCTGTTTGAAAAGGTAAGCCGGATCGGAACGGCGGGAAAGACGGCCGATCGGCTATTCACGGCTGAACGGCCTGCGCGGGCGCGCGCCGATCGATGCGGGACGGCTGCATTCACCGATTCCGCGTGCGGTGCTCGCGAGGGTCGTCGGCCCTCCCGTGCCAACATCCATTGGCCCGCCCGTACCGGCGATGCCGGCCATTCCTCGCCCGGCACACGCAACGACGCCTCGCCGCTCAGAACCGATACGAAATCCCGATCTGCAACACCGGATACCACCGGTAGCGCGACATCACCTGCCGCAGCGAATCCAGCCCGCTCGCGGCCAGGATCTGGCTCTTCACGGGCCCGGCCGCGGCCGCCAGCTCCGGCGACAGCGTGTACGAGCATTTCGGTATCCCGTACGCAACGCCGAGGTCGGCGACGAATCCCAGCCCTTTCGACGCCGGCCGGTGCCCGTAGCCGATCCCGAAGTACGGCATCACGGTCGGATAGCGCGCTTCGGCCACCGCGTACATCCCCGGCCGCGCCGGATAACGCTTGCCGCCGAACACGTAAGTGCCATTAGTCGGCACCGATACGCCGCGAAGCTCGTCGTCGTTGAAGCGTAGCCCGAGCGTCGCGCGGAAGCCGCTGCCTCGCCACGGAAAGATGTCCGCGTACAAGCCGCCCTGGCGCAGCTTCAGGTCGTCCTGGTAGCGATTGCCGGCCACCGTGAAGTCATGCGAAAGATCGATCGCATTGAAATCCGCATGCGCACCGAGCATCGAATTGAAGCTCACGGCCGCGCCGATGCCCACGCCCTGCGTGCCGCCCTGCAGGTAGATTTCCTGCGCATGCGCACTCGCGGCGAACACCACCGCGACGAATGCCCATTGGTTCACTGTCGTTTTCACGGGCGCCTCCCCCGACATGTGCCGGGCGCGCCTCGCCAACGCATGCGGCCTGCGTCGCCATGCGTGATGCGAACCCCGGCACGACACCTTGCAAGCACGCTTGCTGTTCGACGGATCGGGAACACGTTGCCCACGCGCATGACCGATACGACATGCGCGGCAGGTACGTCGCGACAGACGACGCCCGCGGCCCGATCCGATTCCCCGTTTGTTTCGATGTCGTTGCATGCCGCCGACGCGTTCGTCGTTCTCGCGAAATTCGTTTGCGCCGGCGGCACCGGGTCAACCGCAAGGCACGTGCCATGCGGCGCAAATCGAAGCGGGACAAGGGTCGCCTCAAAGCACGGACGCTCACGCCGGTTGTAATCGGAGGAAATGTTTCAGGAACGCATCCTTATTCGGCAGACGATGCCGGAGCATGCGATCCGGCGTGCCACGAATCGATATCGCAAATGCCTGCCGAACGAGGCGGGATGGACTTCAGCGTTGGGGAATGGTCGGTGCCGTCGAGCGCGTGCGGCGGAATGCATGGAAGAAACGTTGCAACGGTGCGACCTCGCGCCGATGGCGCAATGCGCTGCCGCGCGTGGCGATGCAGGGTGAATACGGATGCCGGCGCGTGTCTCTCATTTGAATGCAATGACGACGCGCTGCTTTAAAGCCGCTGGAGATCGCCATCCGAATGGAGCAGCTTGGTACAATCCATCGACCAAGACCAAGCCGATTCATATAAGTCAATCCGGCAACCGGAAAATTGCAGACGAGGCATCCCGCCTGGAATATCCGTACCCACCTTCGGCAATTTATAAGACCAATCGACTAGCGGGGAAACTGTGAAACACATCGCAATTCTTTTGTTGGTTGCAGCCATTGTTGCTGGTTGCGATTCGAAACAATCCAACACTAGCGCTCAGTCGTCAGCGACGAGTCCTGGAACGTCAAGCGATAACTCCACGCCACAGCAACCGCCTCCAGTGGTAGCTCCTGCACCTCCGCCCCCTTCCCACAACTACGCAATGAGTCAGGATGGCACGTATGGTTACGAGCCTGCGCTTAGTGAAGATGATGTGAGAGCAGGAAAAGCCACGAAGGCGCTTGTCATGATGCGCTATGTTGGCCTCAGGGATGGCAGCTATATTCTGCTTCTCGTCGATGAAGACAATCCGAATATTTCGAATCGCATTACCTGTTCGGCCCCTTGCAATTTCGCCAAGTCGCAAACCATGGCCGGTGATTCGATTCTAAAAACTGAAACCGTACGGGTTGTACCTAATTCCCTGATCGGCGCGATGATCGAAGACGCGATGTCAGGGCAACTGACACCCTACGGTCAACACACGTCAACGTTGACCCAATCTCAACAATCAGCAGCTACGGCACCCTCGACACAAGCAAACTTGCCTGTTGCTCAGCCGGTGGCAACTCAACCCGCAAGCGACGCGGCGGCTTCGCCGCTGCAACAAACAAGCTTCGACTGTGCCAAAGCCAAGTCCATTCCGGAATTTCTGATCTGTCACGATCCGGATCTCGCGGCTTCAGATCGGGATCTTGCCGCGACATACCAACAAGCGAAGGATGCCGTCATCGACAAGGCCGCCTTTGTTGAGCGGACACGCAAACAGTGGAATTTTCGCGAGAAGAATTGCCGCGACAAGGACTGTCTGACATCGTGGTATGCGTACCAGAAGCGCGTCCTCACGAAGATCGCCCAAACCGGCGATGTCAACGTTCAAGACAATTGATACGACTCGCGCGACGCTAAAGCCTGCTCGTCCGGGCAGGCTTTTTTCACCCGCTACAACCCATACCCCCCCGAAACATTCAACTGCTGCCCGGTAATATAACCAGCCCGATCCGACGCCAGAAACACCGCCGCCCGCCCGACATCGTGCGCCTTCCCCCAGCGCTTGAGCGCAAGCATCTTCTGCGTCTCGTCGATCCACGCCTGGTCGAACTGCCCCTGTTCGAGCAGCACCGGAAACATCCCGGCCTCGATCACGCCGACCAGGATCGAATTCGCGCGAATGTCGTAGCGCCCTTCCTCGCGCGCCAGCCCTTTCACCAGCGCCTCGTTCGCCGCCTTCGGTGCGACCGACAGCCCGTCGCGCTCGGGCCAGCGCAGGTGCCCGGCCGACCCGAGCGTCACGAACGATCCGCCGCCCGATGCACGGAAGTGCGGCAGCGCGGCCTTCGCCGCCACGAAGAAGCCGATCGTCTCGACGTCGATCGCGCGGCGCCAGTCGTCGTGTGTCATGTCGCCGATATGACGCTGGTTCACGAACGGCCCGGCCGCCCAGACCACCGTGTGCACGCGGCCATGCGCGCCGATCGCGGCCGCGAGCGCGGCGTCGACCTGTGCGGGATCGGTCACGTCCACGCAGTGCGTGGTGGCCGCGACACCCTCGCCGCGAATGTCGCGCGCGACACGCTCGGCCACGTCGGCCTTGCTGCGGTAGCCCACCGCGACCGGCACGCCGGCCCGCGCGAACTCGAGCGCGACACCCTGCCCGATCCCGCCGCTGCCGCCGAACACCAGCACCGCACCCTGCGGAAACCCGTTGTCGTTCATGCGTTCATCCCGTTCGTGTACGGCGGCGGCGCTCAGGCCGCCGCCTCGGTCCCCGCCCGCAAGCGGTACTTCAGCACCTTCCCGGCCGCACTCGTCGGCAGTTGCTCGACGAACGTGAAATAACGCGGCACCTTGTAGTTCGCCATGTTGCGGCGCGCCCAGTCGTTCAGTTCGTCGGCGTCGGCATGCGCGCCCGGCCGCAGCACGACATACGCGTGCCCGACCTCGCCGAGCCGCGTATCGGGCACGCCGACCAGCGCGACCTGCGCGATCGCCGGATGCGCGGCGAGCAGCCGCTCGATCTCGGCCGGATAGCAGTTGAAGCCGCCGACGATGAACATGTCCTTGATGCGGTCGGTGATCTTCAGGTTGCCGTTCGCGTCGACGCAGCCGAGATCGCCCGTATGCAGCCAGCCATCGGGATCGACGGTTTCGCGCGTCGCGTCCGGCTGGTTGAAATAGCCGCGCATCACGTTGTAGCCGCGCACCCAGATTTCGCCGGTCTCGTCCGGCCCGAGCGGCGCGCCGCCCGGCCCCGCGATGCGCAATTCGACATCCGGCATCGGCCGGCCGGACGTACAGGCGACCGTCTGCGCATCGTCGCCTTGACGGCACAGCGTCGCGAAGCCGCACGATTCGGTCAGCCCGTAGCCGGTCAGCACCGTCTCGAAGCCGAGCTCGGCGCGCATCCGTTCGATCAGGCTCGGGGCGATCGCCGCCGCGCCTGTGACCGCGATCCGCAGCGACGACAGGTCGTGCGTCGCGCGATCAGGCGCGTCGAGCAGCGCGTAGTACAGCGTCGGCGGGCCGGGCAGCACCGATATGCGGTCGTCGGCAACGCGCCGCAGCACGTCGGCCGGCTGGAACACGAGATGCGGCAGCACGGTCGCGCCGCTCGACAGCGCGGCGAGCCAGCCCGCCTTGTAGCCGAACGTGTGGAAGAACGGATTGACGATCAGGTAGCGATCGTCAGGTCGCACGCCGGCGATCGCCGCCCACGCCTGCGCGGCGCGCAGGTTCTGGCCGTGTGCGGTCATCACGCCCTTCGGGCGGCCCGTCGTGCCGGACGTGAACATCAGGTCCATCACGGTGTCGGGCGTCACCTGTGCCTCGCGTTCGCGCACCGCGTCCAGCGGCACCTCGGCGCCGCGCGCGAGGAACGCGTTCCACGTCTCGTCGTGCGCGCCGGACGGCGGTTCGCCATCGAACACGACGACGCGCTCGAGCGTCGCCGGCCGATGCGGCGCGAGCATCGCCGGATAGGATTCGCCGAGGAACGTGCCGCAGCAGAACAGCAGCCGCGCGCCGCCGTCGTGCAGGATGCCGCCGACCTCCATCCCCTTCATCCGCGTATTGACCGGCACGAGGATCGCGCCGACGGTGTGGATCGCCAGCGCCGCGACGATCCATTGCGGCAGGTTCGGCGCCCACACCGCGATGCGGTCGCCGGCCTCGATGCCGCTCGCGAGCAGCGCGCGGGCCGCGTCGAGGCGGGCCGTGTCGAGTTCCGCGTAGGTCAGCCGGCCGTGCTCCGACTCGATCGCCGGATGCGCGCCGTGGCGCGCGGCTGCCCGTGCGATCAGCGCGGGCGTGGTCAGGATTTCGTTGTCCATCGTCATAGATCAGGGTGGCCGCGCGCGCCGCCGGCGCGCGTCGGCTCAGTCGGGAAACACCACGCGCAGTGCATCGCTCGCGGGCCGTGCGCAACAGGCGAGCGTCCAGCCGGCCGCGATCTCGTCGTCGTCGAGCACGTGGTTGCTATCGAGCGCGACCTCGCCGCGCTCGATCCGGCACATGCACGCGCCGCATTGCCCCATCCGGCAGGAATTCGGCGCCGGCACACCCGCGCGCAGCATCGCGTCGAGCAGCGTTTCGCCGGGCGCGCTGTCGAACGCGAACGCGTCGCCGTCGAGCACCGTCTCGATCGCCGCACCGTCGCCGGGCGCCGACGTTGTCGCCGTAATCGCCGTTGTCACGGCCTGCGCCGCGGTACCGGCCGGCGCCGGCGCATCGGGCAACGACGCGAACCGCTCGACATGCACGCGCGCACGCGGCAGCCCGAGGCCGAGCATCGCGGCCAGCGCGTTCTCCATGAACAGCGCGGGCCCGCAGATGAACGTCTCCTGCCGGCTGAACGGTCGCGCGAGTTCCTCGAGATGGCGCTGCTGCGGAATGCCCTGCACGCTGTCGAGCCAGTGGATCACGCGCACGCGCCCGGGATGGCGCTGCGCGAGCTGCTGAAGTTCGTCGCGGAAAATCACCGAGCGTTCGTCGCGGTTCGCGTAGATCAGCGTCAGCATCCCGCGCCCGTGCACGAGCGCGGATTTCAGGATCGACAGCACGGGCGTGATGCCGCTGCCGCCCGCGAACAGCAGCAGGTCGCCGTCGAGCGCGCGCGGCGTGAACACGCCGGCCGGCGGCAGCACCTCGAGCGTGTCGCCCGCCCGCACGCGGTCGCACAGCCAGTTCGACGCCCGGCCGTCGCGCACGCGCTTGACGGTGATCTTCGGCGCGGCGTCGATGCCGGGCGCGCTCGACAGCGAATAGCAGCGCGCAACGGCCGCGGCCGCGCACGGCACGTTCAGCGTCAGGAACTGCCCGGGCCGGTACGCGAATGCGTCGCGCAACGCGGCCGGCACGTCGAACACGAACGAGCACGCGTCGTCGCTTTCGGCAATCACTTCGGCAACGGTCAGCCGATGGAAGCGCGAATCGCTCATCGCCGGCTCCTCACGTCACGCGGCCGCACGGGCCACCGGCGCGCCGGGCGTCGTGTAGGCGCCGTCGAGATAGACGAGCGGATCGACGTCGCCGCACATCAGCACCTCGCGAATGCGCCCGATGAACACCGTATGCGTGCCGTATTCGAAGCGGCCGTCCTGCTCGCAAACGAGGCTCGCCTGCGAATCACGCAGATAGGGCACGCCGTGCGGCGACGTGTGCCAGTCGCCGGTCGTGAAGCGCGCTTCGCCCTTCAGCCGGCCGCTGCAGTCGATCGCGATGCCTTCGTGGCGGGCCGACAGCACGTTCACGCAGAACGGGGCGCCCGCATCGAGCGGCGGATACAGCGACGCGGTGCGGTTGATGCAGATCAGCAGCGAAGGCGGATCGGTCGACAGCGAGTCGACCGCCGTCGCGGACATCGAGTAGCGCCGTCCGTCGTGCGCGCTGCTGATGACCGTGACGGAGCGCGCGAGGCGGCGCATCGCGAGCAGCATGTCGGTGCGCAGCGGATGGGGGGTGAGATCGCTCATCATTGGACTCCGTCAAGTTCAGTCGTGGATGGCCGGGCCGGCCGGCCGCCGGCGTCGGCCGCGTGCGCGGCCAGGTGATCGGCGGCGATGAAACCGAAGGTCATAGCCGGGCCGAGCGTCGAGCCCGCGCCGGGGTAACTCGCGCCCATCATCGACGCGCTGGTATTGCCGATCGCGTAAAGGCCGGCGATCGGTTCGCCGTCGGCGCGCAGCACGCGGGCCAGTGCATCGGTGACGAGCCCGCCCTTCGTGCCGATGTCGCCCGCGTCGATCCGCACCGCGTAGAACGGCGCCTGGTCGACCGGCCCGAGGCACGGGTTCGGCTCGTTCCGCGGATCGCCGTAATACGTATCGAACGCGTTGTCGCCCTTGCCGAACGCCTCGTCGATTCCGGTCGCCGCGTAGCGCGCCATGTCGCGCAGCGTGTCGTGCAGCCCGGCCGCGTCGACGCCGATGCGCGCCGCAAGCGCGTCGATCGTGTCGGCCTTCACGAGCACGTCGCGAAACGCCGCCGGAATCCGCGCATCGGGCATCATCGACGCCGGCATGATCGGCCCGCACGGATACTTGCGGCGAAACCGCGCGTCGAACACCATCCATGCGGGCACGCTCGTGCCGGTGCGCGCGTGGTCGCGATACATCGCCGGCACGAATTCGGAATACGGCGCGGCTTCGTTGACGAAGCGCTTGCCGAGGCCGTTGACGATCACGCAGCCCGGCAGGTTGCGTTCGACGAACAGCGCGCGCTGTTTCTCCTCGCTGGCGACCCCGACCGTCGGTGCGCCCCACACGTGCTCCATCAGCGCCAGCGCGCCGCCGAGCCGATGGCCTTCGGCGATCGCATCGCCGGTGTTGGCCGGCGGCGTCGCGCTCCACTGCGCCTGCGTCGGCTGCGGCAGGTAGCGTTCGCGCATCGGTTGGTTGCGCTCGAAACCGCCCGCGCCGAGGATCACGCCGCGTCGCGCGGCGATCGTCACGGGCTGCCCGAAGCGCTGCGCGCGCACGCCCGTCACGCGGCCGTCCACGTCGAGCAGGTCGCGCATCGGCGTGTCGAGCCACACCGGCACGTTGCGCTCGAGCAGCGCGCGGCGCAGCCCGCCGATCAGCGCGTTGCCGAGCGTCAGGCGCCGGTCGCGCCGCGTGCGGCGGCGCATGCCGATATCGAGCCAGTAACGGCCGAACTGTGCAATCGCGAGCCTCATGAAGCCGGGTCCGCGCGAGAACAGCGTGTGCGCTTCCTTCGACGTCACCGCCACGCGCCCGCCGATCAGCGTGCCGGGCGACGGCGGACGCAGCCGGTCGAGCTCGTCGCCGAGCAGGCCGCCGTCGAACGGCAGCGGATCGAGCGCGCGATAACCCGGCATCGCGCCCGGCACCTTCTGGAAATAGTCCGCGTACTTCGGCAGCGACTGGTAGCGCACCGGGGTCTTCGATTCGAGGTAGCGCAGCATCTCCGGCGCGCGGTCGAGATACGCGTCGAGCTTCTCGGGCGTCGACGCGCCGGCCACGCAGGCTTCGATGTAGCCGCGCGCGGCCTCGCGCGAATCGGTCGCGCCCAATTCGGCGATGTGGTGGTTGCACGGCACCCAGATCCCGCCGCCCGACACGGCCGACGTGCCGCCGTACAGCGCCGTCTTCTCGATCACGACGACGGACAGGCCGCGGTCGGCCGCACGGCACGCGGCGAGCAGCGCACCCGCGCCCGAACCGACGACCACCACGTCGAACACGTATTGCTGTGCTTGCGGGTCGTTCATCGCGTCTCCGTCAGATGAAGAAGTCGGTGTTCTCGCGGCCGAGCATCACGGCGCCGAGGTTCTGGCCGAAACGGTCGACGTTGTTCGCGTAATGCGCGCGGGCCGCATGCAGGTCGAGGAAGCGGCGCACCAGCGGATTGCGGTGATAGATGCCGTTGCCGCCCGCGTAGCGCAGCAGCGCGTTCGCCGCCTGCGCGCAGCGCTCGGCGACCTGCGCGGACTGGTAGCGGAAATGCACGCGGCGCTCGATCGACACGGCCGGCCCGCCCTTCACCGACGCCATCAGTTCCGCGAAATTGCGCTTGAGCAGCACCTTCATCTCGTCGATCGCGACGGCCGCGTTCGCGCACGCGTTCTGCGCGCCCGGATCGTCGGTCGTCTTCGCGCCGCTGTTGGCCGATACGCGCGTGGCCGCATAACCGGTGAAATCGTCGAGCGCGCCCTGCAGCGCGCCGATGCACGACGTGCACACGGCGCGCACGAAGATCTGCGCGAACGGCAGCCTGAACAGCGGCGCGTCGTTGACGGCAAGGCCCGGGCTCGTGCCCATCATCCCGTCGATCGCCTTGTGCGTGCGGTACGCGGGCACGAACACGTCGTCGACGACGATGTCGTGGCTGCCCGTCGCGCGCAGGCCGAGCACGTCCCAGTCCTGCTGGATCCGGTAATCGGATTTCGGCAGCAGGAAGGTGCGGTATTCGGGCGGCTGGCCGGCCTCGGCTGGCGGCACCAGCGCACCGAGGAACACCCATTCGCACAGTTCGCTGCCGCTCGAGAACTTCCAGTGGCCCGACAGGCGGAAGCCGCCGTCGACCGGCGTGACGCGGCCGACCGGCATGTAGGTCGACGCGATCAGTGTCGCCGGGTCGTTGCCCCACACGTCCTGCTGCGCGCGCTCGTCGAACAGCGCGAGCTGCCAGTTGTGCACGCCGACGACGCCGTACACCCACGCGGTCGACATGCAGCCGCGCGCGAGTGCCATCTGGATGTCGAAGAACGCCTGCGGATCGAGTTCGTAGCCGCCGTAGCGCTTCGGCTGCAGCACCTTGAAGAAACCGGCGGCCTGCATGTCGGCGATCGTCTCGGCCGGGATGCGGCCCTGCGCTTCCGCCTGCGCGGCGCGGCCGGCCAGCGTCGGCGCCAGCGCCTCGGCCCGGGCGATCAGCGTGGCGGCCAATGCGTTCGAATCGTTGTCGCGATGCACGAATGTCTCCTGTGGAACGGGGGCTGCGCCGCGGCGCCCGCCCCGCTCTCGTTCAAAGTTGTCCGGCGCGGCCTGGCCGCGGGCGATGCTCGCCACCACCGATGGTCGGCTTCGCGCGACCGCGCCGCATCGTCCGACCGGACGGGACGACGGGCGCGGCCCGACCCGCCTTACGCGCAGGCACGCTCCTTCTCCTTGTTGAAGAACGGGATCACGTGCTCGCCGATATTGCGGATCGTCTCCATCTGCGCTTCGTGCGGCACCGTCCCCATCTGGCACAGGAACAGCACTTCGTCGACGCCGGCTTCCTGCAGGCGGCCGACATAACCGATGCAGTCGTCCACCGTGCCGTACGCGTGGTTCGGGTTCATCATCGCGAGCGCCGGATCGGCGAAGTTCACGACGACTTCCTCCGACGCGAAGCGCGAGCGGATCACCATCTCGCCGGTGTCGGCCTGCACGAGGTCGTCGCCCCACTTCGCCGGGTCCGGACGCTCGCCGCCCGTGTACCAGTACGCGAGCGATTCCATGAAGTAGCGCTGGCCGCGGATGCCGATCTTGCGGGCGGCCTGGCCGTCGGCCATCACGACCGTCGGGCACAGCGCCGCGAGGTGCTGGGTCGGGCGGAAGCCGACCTGGTCTTCCGGCTTGCGGTTCGCCCACGCTTCGCGATACACGGCGTTCTTCTTCGCGACTTCATCGGGGCCGCCGAAGCCGAGCACCAGCGCGCCCATCCCGCGCTGGCCGGCGCGCAGCAGCGCGTCGGTGTTGGTGCACGCGAGGTACATCGGCGGGTGCGGGTCCTGGAACGGCTTCGGGTGGATCGGACGCTTCGGGATCTTGATGTACTTGCCGTCGTGCTCGATCTCGTCCTGTACGAACATCTTCGGCACGAGGTACATCGATTCGTCGATCATCGGCTGCAGCTCGTTGAGGTCGTAGCCGAACGCGCCGGCTTCCTGCTGGCTCCCGCCCTTGCCGACGCCGAAGTGCACGCGGCCGCCCGACAGGATGTCGAGCAGCGCGACGCGCTCGGCGACCTTGATCGGGTGGTTCATCGCGGGCGGCAGGCACACGACGCCGTGGCCGAGGCCGATGCGCGTCGTGCGGCCGGCCAGGTACGCAAGGAAGGTTTCCGGCGCGCTCATGTGCGCATAGTTGGTCAGCGACGTGTGCTCGACGCACCAGATCGTGTCGAAGCCGACCTGCTCGGCGAGCAGCGCCTGTTCGACCGTCTCCTTGAACACCCGGTGGTCGCCCTCGCGCGATGCGTCGGTGGTCTGGGCTTCGTAGATGAGGGAAAACTTCATTGCGTGCGTCTCCATGTATGTTGGACGAGTCGGGGTCGCGCAGCCCGCCCGCACGATACGGACGAATAGCGACGGTCCACGGATGGGAGTGTCGGCGCGCGGCCGGGCGCGGGCATCGTCTGTTCGGAGTATCGGCACGCATGCGGGGACAGAGGGGTTTCACGGTCATCCGATCGGACTGCGTGAGCGCGCGAACGGCGCGCTAGCATCGAACGGCGGCACGTTGCACGCCGCCCACATCAAGACAAGGGAGATCCGGGATGAAGGTTTCGATGCTGCTGTATCCCGTCGACGACATCGACACGGCGCTGCCGCTGTTCGTCGACGGGCTGGGCCTGAACGTGAAGTTCCGCGACGGCGACCGTTATTGCGCGCTCGACGGCGGCCCGCTGACGATCGCGCTGGTCGCGGGCGACGAGCAGATCGTCGAGCGCGCGGCGCTCACGCTGCGCGTCGACGAGGACGACGACCTGTATGCGGCGATGGCGCGGGTCGTGAAGGCCGGCGCGTCGGTGCGCGTGCCCGTGCAGGCCGGGCCGCACGAATACCGCGCGGTGCTGGAGGACAAGAACGGCGCGCTGCTGGTGATTTCGCAGAAGCGGGCTGCATGACGGTCGCATGATGGTCGCATGACGGAGCGCGTCACATCGCGTTGCGCGGGCGCCGGATCCGGGCGCGTCGCGCGTGGCGAGCCCGTTACGCGTTCGCGCCCGGTGTGCTCAGGTCGCTCGCTTCCAGCAATTCGAGCAGCGTGCGCGCCGGCTGGCTGAGCCGCTTCGCGGCCAGCGCGATGAATTCGATGTCGGGCAGCTCGGGCAGCGCGCCGCCGTTGACCAGCGGCGCCAGCCCGCCCGTCGACAAATAGTGCGACGTCGCGGTCAAGCCGAGCCCCGCGCGCGCGGCCGCGATGCAGCCCGGCTGGCTGCTGCTCGAGCACACGACTTCCCAGCCGATGCCCTTCTCGGCGAGCGCGTTCAGGACGATCGCGCGCGTCACGCTCGGCTCGGCAACCAGCACGAGCGGCAGCGGCCGCTCCGGATCGACGACGGTGCCGGGCCGCGCGACCCACTCGAGCCGCGTGCGCAGGAGCGGCGTGCCGCGCCGCTCGCCGAGCCGCCGCTTGCCGATCATCAGGTCGAGCGCCCCCGCGTCCAGCCCTTCGTAGAGCCGGCTCGTCATGCCGGTGGTGATCTCCAGCGCGACGTCCGGGTGCGCGGCGCGAAACCCGGCCAGCACGTCCGGCAACGCGACGAGCGCAAGATCGTCCGGCGCGCCGAGCCGCACCAGGCCCTGCAGCCTCGGCTTGCGGAATTGCGATTCCGCGCGGTTCAGCGCCTGCAGGATCACGTTCGCATGCACGAGCAGCGCCTCGCCGTCGGCCGTCATCGCGATCGAATGGGTGTCGCGCACGAACAGCCGCCGCCCGACGCTTTCTTCGAGACGACGGATGTGTTCGCTGACGCTCGACTGGTTGAGCCCGAGCTGCCGGCCCGCTTCGGTGAAGCTGCGGCAGTTCGTGACGGTCGCGAACGTCTTGAGCCAGACGGGATTGAGCATCCCGCATTGTCATCGTTGTTTCCGATGACAGTCAACGTCATCAGGCTGCTTCCCGATGACCATCGGAATCGGTACCATCGTGCGCTTGAAGACCGGCTGGCGCCGTGCCGACGCGCCGCCCGCGCCGGCCTTCGCACCATCGAATCCGCCATGTCCCGGGAACCCACACACTCCGCGCTGCTCTGGATCGTCGCCGCTGCGTTCTTCATGCAGTCGCTCGACACGACGATCGTCAACACCGCCCTGCCTTCGATCGCGCAAAGCCTGAACGCGTCGCCGCTCGCGATGCAGCCCGTCGTGGTCGTCTATACGCTGACGATGGCGATGCTCACGCCGGCGTCCGGCTGGCTGGCCGACCGGTTCGGCACGCGCCGCGTGTTCTCGATTGCGATTCTCGTGTTCGTGCTCGCATCGATCGGCTGCGCGGCGTCGCATACGCTCGGCCAGCTCGTCGCCGCGCGCGCGCTGCAGGGCATCGGCGGCTCGATGCTGCTGCCGATCGGGCGGCTCGCCGTGCTGCGCCGCGTGCCGGGCGAACAGTACGTCGCGGCGATCGCGTTCGTGTCGACCGCCGGCCAGCTCGGCCCGATCGTCGGGCCGACGCTCGGCGGCTGGCTCACGCAGGCGATTTCGTGGCACTGGGTGTTCATCGTCAACGTGCCGGTCGGCGTGGTCGGCTTCCTCGCCGTGCAGCGCTACCTGCCGCACGACCAGGCGACACAACCGCCGCCCTTCGATTTCGTCGGCTGTGCGCTGCTGTCGGTCGCGATGATCGCGCTGTCGCTCGCGATCGACCCGCCGATGCCCGCGCATCGCGCCGCATGGGCGGCCGGGCTCGCGGCGCTCGGGCTGGCGAGCGCGCTCGCGTACCTGCCGTACGCGCGGCGCCGCGCGCAGCCGCTGTTCCGGCTCGGGCTGTTCCGCGAGCCGAATTTCGGTTCGGGGCTGCTCGGCAACCTGCTGTGCCGGATCGGCACGAGTTCGGTGCCGTTCATGCTGCCGCTGCTGATGCAGGTGCAGCTCGGCTATACGCCGCTGCAATCGGGGCTGATGATGCTGCCGGCCGCGATCGCGGGGGTCATCGCGAAACGCTGGATCGCGCCGCTCGTGAAGCGCTTCGGCTATGCGGCGTTCCTGGTGGTGAATACGGGGATCGTCGGGTGCGCGATCGCGGGGTTCGCGCTGGTGTCGGTGCGGCCCGCGCCGCTACTGGAAAGCGTGCTGCTGATCGTGTTCGGCACCGCGAACTCGATGCAGTTCGCGGCGATGAACGGCGTGACGCTCAAGGGGCTGTCGCATGCCGACGCCGGCAGCGGCAACAGCCTGTTCACGATGATGCAGATGCTGGCGATGGGGCTCGGCGTGTCGATCGGCGGCGGCCTCGTCAACCTGTTTGCCGCCTATCGGGGCTCGATGGCGCACGGATTCATGCTGTCGTTCGCGTGCATGGGTGGGGTGACGCTGCTGTCGTCCGTCGTGTTCCGGCGGATCGATACGGCCGCGCCGCCGGCCGGTGCCGCAGCGCGCCCGTCCGCGTGAGCGCGGCCGTCAGTTCACCTGACGGCGCTCGACAACGCGCTTGAGCACCCAGCGAATCGACGAGCCGTCGGCCGGCGGCCGAGCCACGCGGTATTCGTCGATTTCAAGCGTGTACTGGTATCCGGGCTGGTAAGCGAAGCCTTCGATGCCCGCGTACCACAGGCTCCACGGCTCGTTCGGGCCGTTTCGCACCTGCAGGCACTCCATCGGCGCGACGCCCGTGCATCGCGCGGATTGCGGCGCGACCTGGACGGTCCTGGTCACCGGCTTGCCGTCGGCCGGGCGCACCGCGTTCGGCGCCGTGGCGATCGCGTCGGTCTGGCATCCGGCGAGGAGCGTGCTGCCGGCAATGACGGCCGCGCCGAGCAGCGTTCTGGATTGGCGAATCATCTGATGTTCCTCAGGAAGCGTTGGAGGGCCGATTAGAAATCCTCGCCGCGGGAAAGTTCACAAACACCTTACAGAAATCGGGCCGCCACCTTCATTCGTGGGATGTCGCGCGCACCGGTCCGTTACCGTGATCCGGTTCAGCCGCGCGCATCGCCGCCGGCGGCTCGCACGTGCACGCCGGGCGGCGCGGCCTGTTCAGCCCTGCCGGGCCGGTGCCAGCAACAGGAGACAACCCGAATGACCACGGCGCCCGCGGCCCTGCCGCCGTATCTCGCCCAGCGTGGGCCTGCGCACGCCCGACGGAATCGAGTGCGGTTTCCGCGTGTGCCCCGGCGGCATCGCCCGTTCGGCGAGCACCGGCCGCCCGGAAAACCGCGACGACAAGGCGCAACGCACACCGGCCACGCGGATGGCGCGGCTCGGCGAGTCACCGCCTCGTCGCGAAAACGATGACGTGGCTGTGCTCGCCCGCCGCGCGCTTCATTACCGGTCAGGCGATCGCCGTCGACGGCGGGTTCGCCGTGTGATGATCGTGTACCATCGACGCTTCCCGACTGGCCTGATCGCGCTGCGTTCGTCCGGCCGCCTCCACGCGTACGATCCGCTCAGCACACCCCGCTTCGCATGACCTCACCCGTTCCGTCCGACGCGGCGCTGCGCCCGCTGCCGCTCGATGCGCTGACCGTGCCGGCCGCGCTCGACGGACGCACGGGCACCAACCGCTCGACCGGCACGCATCCGCAGATTGCCGCGACCAACGACCTCGACGCGGTGCGCGCCTGGCTCGCGCGCTTCGTCGACACACCGACCACGTTCCAGAATTACCGCAAGGAAGCCGAGCGCCTGCTGCTGTGGGCCGTGATCGCGTGCGGCAAGCCGCTGTCGTCGCTCACGCACGAAGATCTGATCGTCTACCGGCAGTTCCTGCTCGCGCCCGCGCCGGCCGAGCTGTGGTGCGCGAACGGCGGACGCAAGCATCCGCGCGACGATCCGCGCTGGCGGCCGTTCTACGGGCCGCTGTCGGCGGCCAGCCAGCGGCAGGCGCTGGTGATCCTGAACGTGATGTTCTCGTGGCTCGTGCAGGCCGGTTACCTGGCCGGCAATCCGCTCGCGTTGTCGCGCCAGCGGCAGCGTCGGCCCGCACCGCGCGTCACACGCCATCTCGGGCAACCGCTGTGGCAGTCGGTCAAGGAAGCGATCGCCGCGATGCCGCGCGACGACGCGCGGGCGGGCTTCCATGCGGACCGCGCGCGGTGGCTGTTCACGCTGCTGTATCTCGGCGGGCTGCGCATCACCGAAGCGGCCGACACGACGATGGGCCAGTTCTTCTGCCGGCGCGACGCGGACGGGCGCGACCGCTGGTGGCTCGACGTGACGGGCAAAGGCGGCCGGCAGCGGCTCGTGCCGGCCACCGACGAAATGATGGCCGAGCTGTCGCGCTACCGGCGCGCGCACGGCCTGCCCGCGTTGCCGTCCGACGGCGAGTCCACACCGCTCGTGCTGCCGGTCGGCCAGGCACGCAAGCCGCTCACGCGCGCGGCGCTGCACCGGGTCGTGAAGCAGGTGTTCCGGCACGCGGCCGACCGGCTGCGCGCGAACGGCGAAGCCGGCGAGCAGCAGGCACGCGTGCTCGAACAGGCATCCGCGCACTGGCTGCGCCACAGCGCGGGCTCGCACATGGCCGACGGCCGCGTCGACCTGCGGCTCGTGCGCGACAACCTCGGCCACGTGTCGCTCACGACGACGAGCCAGTACCTGCATGCGGACGACGACTGGCGGCATCGCGAGACGGAGGAGAAGCACCGGATCGGGTGGTAGGCGCGCACCGGCCTGACGGCTCCCGGCTCGCACGCCGCGTCGGCGCTCAGTGATCGAGTTCGAGCCCGCCCAGGCCGCCGTTGCTGCGGCATTTCGCGCGGTCGCTTTTCGCCGGCACGTCGATCTGGCCGCACAGCACGTCGATGCGCTTGCGGTAGCTGTCGATCAGGCACTGCGTCGTCGTGCAGCGGTTACGCGTCTTCAGCCACGCCCTCTGCGTCGCCATGAACTGCTCGTACTCGGGCGGATCCTCGACCGGATAGTTGCTGAAGTCGTAGAGCATGTGCTGGAAATCCGCGTTGAGCGCATCGTCGAGACGCGACAACGTCGGATTGGCGCAGATTTCACGCTCCACGAACGTGGACGCCTTCGTGCAGTTGAACGACGCGGCGTGCGCGCCGGTCATGCCGGCGACGACGGCCAGCGCAACGAGCCATGCTTTCATGTGGGTGCCGTAACGAAGAAATCGGCGGCCGCGGATCGGCTCGCCGTGGCGAACGAACGGGAATGCCCGTCGCCGGAAGCCCGTCGCCGGGATCCGGCAGCTTAGGGCAACGTGCATCGCAGTTCAATACACGATGCCGCTTCCCCACACCCTCGCCGCACGCCGCGCGGCACGTCACGCCCGATCAGTACACGCCCACCCAGTGCCCGGGCACCCACGCCCAGTGATTGCCGGCCCACCGGTAATGCCCCTTCGCCCAGCGATAGCCCGGCGCGGGCATCGGCGGCGGCGTCTCGACGACCGGTGCCGGCTGCGGCGGCCGCACGGGCTCGACCACACAGGCGGACATCAGCGTCGCACTGGCCGCTACCAGCACGGTGAGCGAAACGGAGCGGATCTTCATCATCTTGCATTCTCCCTTTTGTGTCGTGAATGAATCGGCGCGCATCACGCCGTGCCGCGAATCAGCCCGCTCATCGGCCGCATCGCGCCGCTTTCGGCGAACAGCGCGGACGCGGTGCGGTGCGGATCGAGCCGCAGGCTTTCGGCGGCGGCGCCCGAGATCAGCGCGTCGAGCGACGCGGTCGGCTTCAGGTCGCGCCCTTCGTACAGGTCGCCCGGCCGCAACCCCGGCCAGTCGGCGATCACGCGGCCGCCCGCGACCGCGCCGCCCGCGAGCATCGCGACCGACGCCTGCCCGTGATCGGTGCCGCCCGTGCCGTTCGCGGCGGCCGTGCGGCCGAACTCGGTCGCCACCAGCACCGTGGTCTGCTGCCATGCGGGCCCGAGGCCGTCGCGCAGCGCGGCGAGCATCGTGTCGAGCGCTTTCAGCTGATTCGCGAGCCGTGCGTTCTGCGCGCTGTGCGTGTCCCAGCCGCCCGTTTCGATCATCGCGATGCGCGGGCCGTCGTCGCGCGCGAGAAACGTCGCGGCGAGCTTGCCGACACCCGCCGGATCCTGCCGCGCATGCGCATCGCCGGCGAGGCCGCGCGCATCCATCGCCGATTGCCACAACGGGCCGAGCTGCGCGTCGGCCTCGTAGAGCGCCGACACGCGCGCGAGCAGGTCGTCCGGCGCGGCCGGCAAACCGGACGGCGCGTACGACGCCGCCTGCACGGTGCCGCGCAGCGCGAGCGGCACGGTCGGTGCGAACGCGATCGCGCTTTCGCGCGTCGCCGGCAGCAGCGCGGCGAGCCGGTTCAGCCACCCGTCCTTCACCTGGTACGGCGCGCGGCCGCCCGTCTCGAGCACGTTCTGGCCGTCGAAATGCGAGCGGTCGCGATACGGCGACGCGATCGCATGAACGAACAGCGCCTGCCCGTCGCGGTACAACTGCGCGGTCTGCACGAGCGACGGATGCAACGCGAACGTGCCGTCGAGCCGCGTCGCGGCCGCCGTGTCGATCGCCAGCGGGCCGCGCAGCGACGCATACGCGGGTTCGGCATACGGCACCAGCGTGTTCAGGCCGTCGGCCGCGCCGCGCTGGATCACGAACACGAAGCGCCGGTCGGTCTCGACGTTCGCGAATACGATCCGCGGCGCGACGAGCATCGCGCCGGCGCCGGCGGCCGCCACGCGCAGGAATTGTCGGCGGGACAGTGCCATGGTCATCTCCGTTGGAAATCGGGCGATACGAGCAGCAAGGCGAGCGACGTGGTCGCGCTTTCGGCACGCGACAACGCGGTCGCCGTCGGCGCGCTCAACGAACCCGCGAGCAGCGTGTTGCCGAGCGTGCGCGGATCGAGCCGGTCGCCCGTGCGCGCGGCCAGCCGCTGTGCGAGCTCGACGCGGCGCACGAGCGCATCGGGCGCGGCCCAGCTCGCGGCCACGTCGTCGTAGCCGGCCGGCGAGCCCGGCCGCCACACCGGCTGGCCGAGCTGCGCGAGCAGCGGCGCGGCCTTCAGGTCGCCCGTGTCGTGCCAGCCGAGCCCGCGCAGCGAAGAAACGGCCCACTCCCACGGCGTCTTGAACTTGCGGTTGACCGGCGACCACGCATCGGGCGCGTCGACGAGCGCGCGATAGACGGTCGGCAAATCGCCGCCGCTCGCGTCGAATGCGCGAGCCAGCCGGTCGGTCAGCGCGGGCGGCGGATTGTCGGCGACGAAATGACGGGCGAGCTGGAACGCGATATGCCGACCGGTCGCCTCCGAATGCGCGAGGTCGTGCAGGATCGCGCGGGCCTGCGATTCGCCGGGCTGGTCGTAGCTGCGCCCCATCACGGTCCGCACGCCGGGCTCGTGCAGTTTCGGGCGAAACACGAACGCGCCGGGCGCCGCATCGCCGGGCTGCGGGCCGCGCCCGCCGGCGATGCTCCAGCCGGTCAGCGCGCGCGCGAATTCCGTCACGTCGGCTTGCGTATAACCCGTGCGTACGCCAAGCGTGTGCAGCTCCATGATTTCGCGCGCGAGATTCTCGTTGAGCCCGCGCCTGCCCGACGGATTGCGCGCTTCGGCACGCAGCGCGGCCGGGCTGTCGGGGCCGACCGAGCGCGCCTGGTCGAGGAACAGCTGCATCGCGGGATGCTGCTCGACGGCAACCAGCATGTCCTCGAAACGGCCGAGCACGTGCGGGCGGATCGCGTCGCGTTCGAACGCGCCCGCGTAGGCCGCCACCGGCCCCTTGTCGACCGATACCGCGAAATGGTTCGCCCAGAAATGCACGAGACGCTCGACGAACGGCGCGGGCGTGTTCAACGCGCTGTTGACCCGCGCGACGACGGCGCTGCGATACGTGTCGTTGCCGTCACGCCGGATCGACTGCTCGGTCGCGCGCTTCGTTGCGGGATCGTCGCCGGTCATCGCATTGCGCGCGTTCGCGAAGCGCGTGGCGAGCGCCACCGCGTCGGGCTCGCCGGCCCATGCGGCCGGCCGCGCTTCGTAACGGTCGAATTGCGCGACGAGCGCCGCCTTCGGGTCGGCAGGCGGCGCTTCGTCGGCCCGCGCGCCGAGACCGAAGCGGTTCAGCGCGATGGCGGCCGGGGTGATGTCGTTCGGGTGGTCCATGACGGGGCTCTTGCGATGCGTACCCGTGTTAAACGTCGGCCGGCGGGAAATCCGTCGCCGGGAAGACGAATATTTCGGGTTTGGCGCGCGGGCTTGAAAACGTGTGTGTCGCCGTTCGAGTTTCCAGCGCGGATTCGACCGGCGGTGGCAGCGCATCGACGGATCGCTCAGCCGCCGCAACGCTGCCCCGTGCCCCGCCGAGGGACGGGCACGCTTCGACATTCGGCCGACAGACTTTCGCCCGCCTGACCGGCATGGACCCGGCCGGAACGTGCGTCGTCCGAAACCCTGGACGGGTCGAATGCCGCCTTGTCGCCGATATCCGCCCGGCGCTTGCCGTTCCCGGAAAGCGGCCTAGACTCAATGGAATGTATCGCTCCGGGTCACGGAGGTATCGTCGCCCCGCCCCGGAGCAAGAATTCGACGCAACCGGAGATCGGCCGTGACCACGCTGCTCGCCATCCTGCTGCCGGATCACGTTGACGCCTTTGCCGATCTATTCGCATGAAGGACGACGCGCGCGACCTCAGGCGCTACATCGGCGAAATCGTTCAGGTTGCCGAATCGCCTTGAACGCCGCGCGTCCGGTGGAACACGACGGTTCAGGCAGCCACGGCCCGGCACACTCGCGTCGACGTGGCGCCGCTACATTGAACAGGAGAAGCTGCGCACTCCGGCCGGCCACGGCGGAATGCGCCGGCCACCGCTACGATGAACCCACTTCCCGTCAGCTTGCACGCGCGGTTTCGTTGCTTCGGTGCGAAGCGTCCGGCCATGCGCCGGGCACGCGCGTGGCTGCTCGCCGCGGCGTTGGCGCTGCACGGTTATCCCGCTCACGCGCAGGGCCAGCCGAGGGTCGTCGACGTCCCGACCCGTCCCGGGGTCACCCAGCGGTTTCTCTTCATCGCGCCGGACGCGCCGAAAGCCGCGGCCATCCTTTACGCCGGCGGACACGGCGGGCTGCAACTGGACCCGTCCGGCCGGTTCGGATGGGGCGCAGGCAACTTTCTCGTGCGCACCAGGCAGCTGTTCGTGAATGACGGTATCGCTGTCGCGGTCATCGATGCACCGAGCGACCGGCAATCCGCGCCCTACCTCAACGGCTTTCGACTCTCGAAGGAACACGCCGACGACGCGCGTGCCGTGATCGCGTGGTTGAGGGAGCAACTGCACGTGCCGGTCTGGCTGGTCGGGACGAGCCGCGGCACCCAGTCCGCCGCTGCCGTTGCGATCGCGCTGGCCGGCGGCGGCGGGCCGGACGGTATCGTGCTGACGTCCACGATCCTCCGTGAAGATCGAGGCGGTACCGCGGTCACCGACATGAACCTGGCCAGCCTCAGGATTCCGGTGCTCGTCGTTCATCACCAGAACGACGGCTGCAAGCATTGCCCCGTGTCCGAAACGGATACGCTGTTGAAGAAGCTGGAGGCATCGCCGAAGGCCGAACGGATGATCGTGTCGGGCGGCACGTCCCGGGGCGATCCATGCGAAGCGTTCGCCTATCACGGCTTCAATGGCCTGGAGAGCGGCGTGGTCGACGCGATCTCCGCCTGGATGCTGGCACGTTGAACGTATCCGCCGCGTCACGTGGTCGTGGCCGTGGTCGCGTTGCGATCGTTCGCGAAAGCGTGCCTGAAAGCATTGCCGACCGGTGTTCCGCGTAGGCGTTGCACAGCGCAGGAAAGGCGCGCCGCCGCACGTCTCCCGCGCCGCGTTTCCTTACTGACTCCCCGCCTCGCCCTGCTTCTTCTGCAACCTCGGCGGCAACCGCCAGTTGCCGCTATGCCGCAACCCGTCGACGAACTTCGCGCGCTCGTCCGGCGTCAGCGTCGCCGCGAAATCGACGACGCTGCGCTCCACCTGCGCACGCAGCGCGGTATCGGCCGCGCGCGTGCGGTCGAGCGCGGCGTCGATCGCCGTGCGATCGAGTTGCGGCGCGGCGAGCAGATCCAGCACGGTGATCCGGTCGTCGCGCCCTTCCCGCGCGAAATCGCGTCCGTCCTTGCGTGCCGCCTTCAGCGCGGCGGCGAATTCCTGCCGGCGTGTGTCCGGCAACTCGTCCGCGGCGAAACGCAATGCGGTGCGCGACGCAGGCGCGCCCGCGGCCCGCAGGTCGCGATGCGTCGAGAACCACTGATACGCGCCGCCGCCGATCGCGCCGAGCATGAATACGTTCAGCACGACCGAACCGACGAGGACGAATTTCCAGCCACGCTCACTCATTCATCACTCCAGTCCACGCTCGGTCCGCCGAACGTCGTTGTCAGATAGCCCTGCTCGTGCGCAGGCGGCACGCTCCCGAGCATCAGCATCGACACGGCCACCGCGCCCGCGAGCGCGCCGGCCAGGCCCACGCCCGCGAATGCCGCGCCCGACCACCACACGGTGCCCCGCCGCCGCGTGCGCCGCGGGGCGGGCGCCGTCGCGACGATGCGCTCGACGAGCGCCGGCGCGGGCGGTGCGACCGTATCGCTGGCGAGCCACGCGTCGAGTTCGGCGGCATCGTCCAGCGCCGCCAACGCGTCGCCCGGATGCGCGCGGGCCCATGCCTCGGCGGCCGCGCGTTCGCCGTCCGGCCAGCGCCGCGCATCCGAGCCGTACGCGGCGACGATGGTACGAAATCGTTCGGGTGTCATCGGATGTCCTCGCTAGGTGAATCGCCGGCCAGTTGCGCGCGCAAGTTTCGCCGCGCGCGCGCGAGCAGGCTTTCCAGCGCGTCGACGGTAATGCCCATCAGGTCGGCCGCCTCCACGTTCGACATGTCCTGATAGTACTGGAGCACGAGCGCTTCGCGCTGCCGCGCCGGCAACGCCGCGAGCGCCTGCCGCACGCGCGCGTCGCGCGAGCGGGTCTCCGCGCGGGTGGCCGGCTCCGGTTGCGGATCGGGCACGTCGGGCAACACGTCGACCGGTTCCTCGCGGCGGCCGCGCAAGCGGTCGTAGCACAGGTTCAGCACCACACGATGCAGCCACGTGTCGAACCGTGCCTCGCCCTCACGCCAGCCCGGCGCCTGTTTCCAGATCCGCAAGAACGTCTCCTGTGCGACGTCCTCGGCTTCCGTGCGGTCGCCGAGCATGCGCGTCGCGAGTGCGAGCAGCCGCGGCAGCTTGCGCGCGACGAGCACGCGCACGGCCGACGCGTCGCGCGCGCCGACCCGTGCCACCAGCGCGGCGTCCGGATCGCCGTCGCTCAACGCGGGGCGCTCCAGCGCATCGCGCGTCTGTGCCGCGGCGCGCTCGTGAATGCGCCCGCCGGCAGACCGAAGCTCATCGTCGTGCTCTCCTTGCATGCGCCGCGCCATTACCCGGCCCCGCAACACCGGCGGTTCGGGATCGCCGCACGCATCGCGCGCGGCATCGGCAAGGTCCGTTTCATCGGCATCGGTTTCAGGCCGCATGGCGATCGTGTCGATCGGTTCGATCGGATGCCGGCCGCCCGGTCGCGCGAGCGGCGGCCGGCGCGCTCAATATACGACGACCGGCGCGGGCCGGTAATAGGCCGGACGCGCCGGCACCACGACGCAGCCGGCCAGCACGATGGCTGCGGCTGCCAGTATCACCACGGTTCGAAAGGGCATCGCTGCGACTCATGACGTTGCGGGAAGGCGCCGCCGCGCCGGCACCACGTGCCGTGCGGCGGCATGCGCATCAGGCCCAGTGACCCGGAACCCAGCGCCACGCCGGGCCGCGCGCGGCCCAGTGGCCCGGCACCCAGTGATAACCGACGCGAACCACTTGCCAGTGGCCTGGAATCCAGACATAGCGGCCCTGGCGCCAGTGCCAGTGGCCCTGGTCCCACACGTAGCCCGCGCGCGGCGCCGGCATCACTTCGACGCGAGGCGGCGGCGGCGCGTAAGGCGCGACGATGACGGCCTGCGCGAACGCAGCGGACGCAGCGAGCGCGGCCACGCATGCCGTGGCAAACCGCAACGGGATGGAAAGCTTCATGAAAGACTCCGACGTAGCAGGTATCGACCGGAAGCGGCCGTTCATGCGTTAAACGGTGCAGGTGATCAGAATCCGTCGCGACGTCGGCAAATAAATATCGGCCGAAGCGGACGCGCGCCGGCGCGGGCCGGATGCCCCGATCCGCAAGCTCGGCAGGCGCCGGCGCTCCCGCGGGGTTGCCGTGCTGTCACAACCCGGCAAAACTGCGCTTCGACAATGTCCGGCACCGGGATCCCGCTCGTTTCCGGCCCACGCCCCGGCCACGCTTACGCACGGCCGGGCGGTTCCGCATCTCGCGTCTCCATCCACGAAAACACCGACCATGTCGAACCAGGACAACTCCCCGATCCAGCCGAACGAGCCCGCCGCATCCGTCTCGCGCCGCGGCTTCCTGAAACTCGCCGGCGTATCCGGCCTCGCCACCGCCGCCGGTGGCCTCGCGGCAGCCCGGGCCGCCGCGTCGACCCCGGACGGCACGCCCGAACAGGTCCACCTGACGTGGGGCAACGACCCGACGTCGGAAGTCGTGATCTCGTGGGCGTCGCTCGCGTCGGCCGTCAATCCGCGCGCGCGCATCGTCGCCGACGGCGAGCCGCCGCGCACCGTGCATGGCGTCCAGCGCCTGTACACCGACGGCCTGAACGGCGAGACCGTGTTCGCGTACCACGCGCGCGTGCACGGGCTGAAGCCGAATACGCGTTACCGCTACGAGATCACGGCCGACAACGACAGCAATGCCGCGCAGCCGTTCTCCGCGCATTTCTCGACCGCACCGCGCGGCCGCGCGCCGTTCCGCTTCACGAGCTACGGCGACCTTGCGACGCCGAACGGTGCCTGGGTGCTGTCGTCGCCGCAGAGCCGCTTCGCGGTGCAGGCCGTCGAGCAGTTCCAGCCGCTGTTCCACCTGCTGAACGGCGACCTCTGCTACGCGAACCTAAACCCCGCGCACCAGCCCGAGGTGTGGCGCGATTTCGGCAACAACAACCAGACGTCGGCCGCGAATCGTCCGTGGATGCCCTGCCCCGGCAACCATGAGATCGAGTTCAACAATGGTCCGCAGGGGCTCGATTCGTATCTCGCGCGCTATACGCTGCCGGAGAACGGCACGCGCTTCCCGGGGCGCTGGTACAGCTTCCGCGTGAGCTCGGTGCTGTTCGTGTCGCTCGACGCCGACGACGTCGTGTACCAGGATGCCGCCGCGTTCGTCGGCGGCCCCGCGCCGCTCGTGCCGGCCGCGAGCACGGGCCGCCCGCCGATCGAGCCCGGCACGTCGTTCTACGTGCGCGGCTACAGCAACGGCGAGCAGACGCGCTGGCTCGAACACACGCTGCGTCATGCCGCGCACGACGACGACATCGACTGGATCGTCGTGCAGATGCACCAGGACGCGCTCAGTTCGTCGAAGACGGGCAACGGTTCCGACAAGGGCATTCGCGAAGCGTGGCTGCCGCTGTTCGACCGTTACGGCGTCGACCTCGTGCTGTGCGGCCACGATCACGACTACGAGCGCAGCTACCCGGTACGCGGCTGCAATCACCGCGCGGGCGTCGATGCGACGACCGGCGAAGTGGTCGAGACGCTGCAGCCGCGCCCGGTCGGATCGAACGACCCGGACCGCACGACGTTCGATACGAGCCACGGCACGATCCACCTGATCCTGGGCGGCGGCGGCACCAGCGCGCCGCTCGACGTATACGGCGAGAACCCGGCGACCGGCTTTGCACAGGCGAAGGTGTTCACGAAGCCCAACCGGCCGGTGCCGGGCACGGCGCCGAATACGTTCGTGCGCCAGCCGGCCGATGCGCTCGAGGATGCGATCTGGTCCGCGCGTCGCGATACGGGCACCGGCTACGGGATTGCCGTGTTCGACCACGACCCGGGCAAGCCGGGCGGGCATACGACGATCACGATGCGCTACTACCACGCACCGGGCGCCGACCAGCACCCGACCGCCGACTACACGCTGTTCGAGACGATCGAGCTGAGCAAGAAGCGCAACGACCGGTGATCGGTCAGGCGCCCGTTGCGACGGGCGCCTGACGCCGTGCGCGCGGGATTCGTTGCATGCGCAACGTCATGGGGCAATCAGGATGCCGCGGTTCGCGAAATAGCGGTCGAACGTGGCGCGCGGCATCGCCACGTTGCGCTGCGTGCGCACGTCGAACCCGGACGGGTTGTGGAACAGCCAGTCGCCGGTGTCGCGGTTCGCGCCGAACACGAGCACCAGGTGCCCGCCCCGCGACGGCGGCTCGAAGCCGTCGTGCCGGATGCCGGGATGCACCGACGCCATCAGCATGTGCCCGTCATGCAGCTTCGGTTCGAGCGCGGCCGAATCGATCCCTTCCACCACATCGCCATCGATCCGTAGCGCTCGCGCACCCAGTGCACGAAGGGCCGGTAATGCAGACGCTTGCCCGTGTCGCCGAGTTCGGGCCGGTAGACGCCGAACCCGACGGCCTCGCGTACCAGTTCGAGCATCGGCACGATCGTGTTCGATCGGTATGCGAGCAGCATCTTCAGGCACGCGATACCGCAGATGTTCGGGCTCCACTGCGCGTATTCTTCGGGCGTGCTTGCGCCGGAGCGATGCCACAACGGGTCGTCCTCCGCGCGCAATTCGCGGGACACGAACCGCGAAACCAGGTGCATCGATTCCCACTGCGAGAAATACGGCACTTCCTTCATGGCTCCCCTCCCTGAAAGCGCGATACGGGCGACTGGCTTCAACGAAAACCGGACCAACTGCTCGATGCGAATCTGCCGCGCGACTATACCGCGATGGCGCACGGGGACTTGTTGTACGCCCATCACAAGCCATTGCGCGACGACACGCGGTAGACTGCGCGCCTCGTACTCCGCCATGAGCGGGGCGTTCGCGACCGTCAACTGCTTCGACGAAGACGACGGGACGACGCCGTTCGGCGACGACGAGGCGTCCGGGGTCGGCGGCCGTGACACGCCGATCCCGGTGCGCGACCAGCACACCGGGATCGAGACCATCCGGATCGACGTACCCGTGGATTCCGCGCAGGCGGAACCGAATCATCCGATAGCGAATTTGAATGTTGAAACAGGCAGGACGCATGAAGCGCAAGAATAAGGCAACGCTCGCCGGGCTCGGCGCGGTGTTGTTGTGGGCCTCCGTGGTCGCCCTCGTTCGTGGAGTCAGCGAAAGCCTCGGCGCGACCGGCGGCGCAGCGATGATCTATACGGTGGCCTCCGTGCTTCTGCTGTTCTCGGTCGGTTTCCCCGACCTGAGCCGGTTCCCGAAAAACTATCTGCTCTGGGGCGGGCTGCTGTTCGTCTCGTACGAGGTGTGCCTGTCGCTGTCGATCGGCTATGCCAGCAACGGCCGGCAGGCGATCGAAGTCGCGATGGTCAACTATCTGTGGCCGAGCTTCACGCTGGTCGCGGCAATCGTGTTCAACAAGCAGCGCGCCAACCTGCTGGTCGTGCCCGGCGTCCTGCTGTCGATGCTCGGAATCTGCCGGGTCCTCGGCGGCGACCAGGGGCTCGATCCGGCCGGCATGCTGCACAACGTCACGGACAATCCACTGAGCTACGGCCTCGCGTTCTTCGGCGCGCTGATCTGGGCCGGCTATTGCACGGTGACGGCGCGCATCGCGGACGGCAAGAACGGCGTCACGCCGTTCTTCATGCTGGTTGCGCTCGCGCTCTGGATCAAGTTCGCGGTCGAAGGCGGCGGGGGCATGACGTTCAGCCTGCAAGCGGCCATCTACATCGTGCTGGCGGCATCGGCGCTGGGGTTCGGCTATGCGGCCTGGAACACCGGCATCATGCACGGCAACGTGACGATCATCGTCGGCGCATCGTATTTCACCCCGGTACTCGCCGCCATGCTCGCCGCGACGCTGCTGCATGCGCCGCTGTCGATCGAATTCTGGCAAGGCGCGTCGATGGTATGCGGCGGGTCGATCCTGTGCTGGCTCGCGACGCGCGGCCGGCGCAACGCAAAAGCCGCGCCCGTGCGGGTCGGCAACGAAGCGCAGGGCAACAGACAGGGCTGACGAAACCGGGCGCGTCCGTCACGATGCAACTCGGAAGCACCCTGCGATCCCGCAACCCGTCGGCCACTCACTCGCGTCAGCTGCGCGACTCCAGTGCGATACGCACGGCGAGTCCCGCCAGCACCGTGCCCATCAACCAGCGCTGAACCGACGCCCACACCGGCCGCCCCGCCAGGAAACCCGCGATGGCGCCGGCCATGCAGGCAATCAGCGCATTCACGCTGACGCTCACCGCGATCTGCACGCTGCCGAGCGCCAGTGATTGCGCGAGCACGCTGCCGTGCCCCGGCGAAATGAACTGCGGCAGCAGCGACAGATACATCACCGCGATCTTCGGATTCGCGAGGTTCGTGACGAAGCCCATCGTGAAGAGCCTGGCGCGGCTATCGTGCGGCAGTTGCCTGACCTGGAACGCCGAGCGGCCGCCCGGCTTCAGCGCCTGCCACGCCAGGTACGCCAGATAAAGCGCGCCGGCAAAGCGCAGCACGTCGTACGCATACGGCACGGCCAACACCAGCGCGGTGATGCCCAGCGCCGCGCACACCATGTAGAAGACGAACCCCAGCGCGACGCCGCCGAGCGACACCAGCCCGGCACGGCGGCCCTGGCAGATCGAGCGCGACACCAGGTAGATCATGTTCGGCCCGGGCGTCAGCACCATGCCGAGCGACACGAGTCCGAATGCAAGCAAGGTGGGCAAGGCCGGCACGGTAATCTCCTTCGGGGCGAAGCAGTCAGGGGCGAGTTCGCTCAATGTATTGCATCTCGATCACCATCAGCATGAATAAACTGCAAGCCGCCCATGAGCGCTTTTCATCGCACCGGCCGTTCGTTACCGGCTCCTTTTCGCGCGCGCGTGAATCGCCTTCGCCGCCTTCGCGCGTTGCGCGTCGACGAGCCGCACGAACGCATCGGCGATCGCATTGCCGGACGTGTTCCACGACAGCCGGACGGAACGATGCAGCCGCGGCGAAAGCGCCAGCACGCGGCCGCCGAACGGGGTGTACGTGAGCGTGATGCGCGGAACGATCGACACGCCCATGCCGGCCTCCGCCATCGACAGGATGGTGCGCATCTCGACCACGTTGAACGCGGCGTGCAGCGGCGTGCCGCTGCGCGCGAAGTAATCCGCGATCACCGGCCCGCATCCTGCCTTCGAGAAAATGAACGGGGCCGCGGACAACTGCTTCGCCGACACGCTCTTGCGGCCCGTGAACATGCCATCCGCCGCCACCGCGACGAAGTCCTCGTCGAGCAGCGGCAGCGTGTGCGCGAAGGTCTTCGTGCCGGCCACCACGCCGACGTCGGCGGTACCGTCCTCGATCCACCCTTCGACTTCGCTGTCCGTGCCTTCGAGCAGCACCGCCGACACGCCCTGGTGCATCTCCTTCAGCGCCTCGAGTGCCGGCACGACGAATGCCAGCGACACGCTTGGCAGCGACGCGACCACCAGCTTCCCTTCGAGCTTGCCGCGCGACAGGCTGAACTGCTGGCGCAGCAACTGCGCTTCGCGCACCACGTTCTGGATGTGCGGCCACAGGCGTTCGCCCGCCGCCGTCAGGACGACCGGCTGCCGGTCGCGCCAGAGCAGCTTGACCTCCGTGACGTCTTCCAGCTCGGTCAGCGCATGACTGATCGCGGATTGACTGCGGCTCAGCCGGTCGGCCGCGGCCGTGAGCGAGCCGAGTTCGACCACGGCCGCCAGGGCCTGCAACTGCGCAAGGGTCATCGGGTCTCCTTGTTCCAGTAGATGCATATCGCGCATGAGGCGATACACGGTTATGAATTATATTGAACCGCGTACATGATCGCGCCGACGATACCGACGGCACGCCGCGCCCCGCGCCGAATGCCCTCCGCAACGCTCGGGTAAGATGCATCCTCGAACCGCGCGTCGATTGCCTGCGGACGCGGCCGCGCAACGATGCGGCGCCGTGCGATCGACGCCCGGCCAAACCGATCCAGAACACATGCGTGCAACACGCACGCGCCGCAACGGGCTCCTTCGACAGCGCTCGCTGCCGGATATGCCGCGACAAGCCATTCCATGATGCATTTCAATCTGACTGAAGGTGTGCTGGTTTCCAGCCTGCAGGGGCTCGGCGCGTTCGATCTGGCCGGCATCGCCGTCGCGCTGCTGCTGGGCGGCATGGCCAAGGGGATCACCGGCATAGGCGTGCCGCTGATCGCGATGCCGATACTCAGCCAGTTCCTGCCGATCCGGCATGCGGTGCTGCTGCTGTCGATGCCGATCATCCTCGGCAACATTCCGCAGGCGCTGGAAGGCGGCCAGGTGCTGGCGACGGCACGCAAGATCGCCGCACCGATCGCGGGCACCGTGATCGGCAACATCGTCGGTGTCGCGATCCTGCTCTCGCTCAATCCGGGTCATGCGCAGGCGGCGTCCGGCGCGCTGCTGATCGTCGCCGCGACGCTGATGCTCGCCGCGCCGAAGCTCAACCTGCCTCCCGCGTGGCAGAAACCCGTCGGCTTCACACTCGGCTTCGGCGCCGCGCTGATGGAAAGCATCGCGTCGGTTCCCGGCCCGCTGCTCGCCACCTACCTGATTTCGTCCGGCGCGACCGGGCGCGCCTTCACGAAGCAGATCGCGATCATCCTCGTGGTGTCGATCGTCACGCTGCTCACGACGTTCAGCGGCGCCGCGCACGCGAGCGCCGCCGACCTCGCGATCTCGGCGGCGGCCAGCCTGCCGGCCATTGCAGGCATGTGGCTCGTTCGCCCGCTGCGGGACAAGATGTCGCCCCGCTGCTTCAGGATGGTCGTGCTGCTCTTCGTGCTCGTCGCGGCATCGCAGATGATCTGGAAATCGGGCGTGTTCCGGCACGGCGAATCGCACGTTACCCAGATGGACAACACGCACGCGGGCACGCACTGACGGGCGGCGGATTGCCATCGATCCCGCATGCGTTCTGAAAGCTGCCGAGCGTAGTATTCGCGGACCCGGCGTATCGCCGCGCCCGACGATGCGAACGATACGTCACCGACTGTCCTGCTCGCACGCCGATGTCCGCATCGGCGCTGCCACGCTTTCAGAGACCTGCAATGGAAACCTACGTGTTGCTCGGCTGCGGATTCGGCCTTGGCCTGTTGATCGCCATCTGGGGTATCTGGCAACTCAAGTAACGCTCGCCAGCCGCGTCCGTGCGCAAGCATTCCGTATGGAGACGGACGCGAAATCGTAGTGTGCGGCGCTCATTTCTCAACTCCTTCGCACTCCGACCCGGCCATCCGGCAACTTCGGCTACCCGTGCCGGCTTCCGTTCGAAAGCAAGCGTGACCGAGCCGCATCGAAGCGTGCGCACTCGGCCTTGAGCCAGTCCGAAAAAACCGTGATGCGCGGATCGTCGGGATTGCGTGACAACAGCATGTAGCGCGCCGGCGCACGCACATGCCTGCCGAAAACATCCACGAGCCGTCCGCTCGCGATCTCGTCATGTACCAGCGCGGCGCGCCCCATCGCGACGCCCTGATGGTTCAGCGCGGCCGTGATTGCCAGGCTGGAGAAATTGAACTGCGGGCCGTCAAGATGCGCCGTCCACGCGGGACGCACCGCGTCCAGCCACGTGCGCCACTCCACGAACTCGGGTGCGCCGCCCCACGGAGCCGCGTCGTGCAGCAGGACGACGCCGTCCAGCGACTCCCCGCCGGCAAAGGACGGATGCTGCGCCAGATACGCGGGCGTGGCGACCGGAAACAGGATTTCGTCGAGGATGGCCTCGGCATGCAGCCGCCCGTATTGCACCGGGTCGTAGCGCACCGCCACGTCGATGTCGTCGGTCTCCATGGCCTGACGATCCAGCACCTGAAACTCGGCCTTCACGCGAACCGGCACGTCCGGTTGCAGCCGATGAAATTCGGACAGGCGCGGCATCAGCCATTGCAGCGCGAGCGACGGCAGACAGCTCACCTGCAGTGGCGCGTCCGGCATGCCGAGCGCCTGAAGCGTGCGATGGATGTCGCCGAACGCGCTCGACATCGTTCCGAGCAGGGTCGCGCCCTTCTCGGTCAACTTCAGCCCGCGCGCCTGACGCACGAACAGCGGGTAACCCAGCCGGTCCTCCAGGTTCCGGATCTGCTGGCTCACGGCGCTTTGCGTCAGGTTGAACGCCTGCGCCGTCTTCGTGAAGCTCAGCAACCGGCCGGCCGTTTCAAAGCACAGCAACGCACCAAGGATCGAACCATCGAGTCGCATCGTTATAAGTCAGGCTAATGCATTCATTAGAAATCGGCGCTTTTGCGCAACCGGTTCGAATCGTAGCATTCAAGCCTGATTCGCCGTTCATCCGACGCAAGACCGATCCATGACCTTCACGCTCCAGCCTTCCGATCTATTAGCCAAGCTGCAATCCCGCCACCCGCTGCTGTGGCTGAACCCCCACGCCGGCAGCCCGCTGCCGCACGACGCACCGGCGATCGACGCCATTGCAATGGCCGAAGCACGGCTGGCGCGCTGCGAACCGCTGATGGCCGAGCTGTTTCCCGAACTCGCGGCGAGCGCGGGAAAAATCGAATCGCCGCTGATGCCGGCAGACAGCCTGCAGCGCAGCTTGTCGCTCCCGGAAGACGAACACGGCGTGTGGTTCATCAAGCGCGACGACGCACTGCCGGTCGCCGGCTCGATCAAGGCGCGCGGCGGCTTTCACGAAGTGCTCGCGCTCGCGGAGTCGATCGCGATCGAACACGGCCTGCTCGAACCCGCGGGCGACCGTCGGCTCCTCGCCTCGACCGCCGCACGCGAACTGTTTGCCGCGCACACCGTCATCGTGGGCAGCACCGGCAATCTCGGCCTGAGCATCGGCGTGATGGCCGCCGCGCTGGGGTTCGAGTCGGTCGTTCACATGTCGACCGACGCGAAGCCGTGGAAGAAGGCGCGCCTGAGAGCACGCGGCGTTCGCGTGATCGAACATGACGGCGACTACGCGCAAGCCGTCGCGGCGGGACGCTCGCAGGCACGCCATCAGCCGCGCAGCCACTTCGTCGACGACGAAGGCTCGCTGATGCTGTTCCTCGGCTACGCGGCCGGTGCCCGGCATCTCGCCGCGCAGCTCGCCGGGGCGGGCCGCAGCGTGGATGCGGCGCATCCGCTCTTCGTCCATATCCCGTGCGGCGTCGGCGGCGCGCCGGGCGGCATCGCCTATGGTCTCAAGGCGCTGTTCGGCGAGCACGTGCATTGCTTTTTCGCGGAACCCGTCGCTTCGCCGTGCATGCTGGTCCAGCTGGCCGCCGGCCCCGGGAAGCCCGTATCCGTCTACGACGCGGGGCTCGACAACCGGACCGAGGCCGATGGCCTGGCAGTCGCGCAGGCGTCGCACCTCGTCAGCCCGCTGATGGCGTCCCAGCTGTCGGGCGTCTTCACCGTCAGCGACGCGCAGCTTTACGCGCAGTTGCTCGCGGTCCGGCGCGCGACGGGCGTGGAACTCGAGCCGTCGGCCGCCGCTGCCGTCGGCGGCCCCGGCTGGCTGACGCACTCCCCGGCCGGAAAGGACTACGTGCATCGCCACGCGATCGACCTGCGCCGGGCGACGCACGTCATCTGGGCAACGGGCGGCTCGCTCGTGCCGCCGGAAGAACATCGCCGCTTCCAGTCTCATGCAAACGCGCTCGCCGGTGCCGCGCCCGGCGCGTGATCCACTCAGGCCGGTGCGTCCAGCCCCGTTCCCGAAGACGCGTTAGACTGTCCGGATGGAACAATGCCGTTATTGCCAGAGAATCCGCGATGAATGGGATTGCCACGGTGACGAATGCCGCCGGGCAATCGCCAAGGCGCTGCGCCGGCAGCGCGCGGGCCTGCCCATGGTGCCCGATCGCATCCGCAACGAACTGCCGTCCGGCGCGCCGACCCAGCAGGTGATCGCCGTGCTGTCGCGCCAGCGCCTGCGCGCGCGGCGCGGCAACGAGGAACGCCGGGAACGCAAGGAAATCGACGACGACGTCTGACCCGTCGGCAACGCCGCCTGTCGGCCGCCTCTCCACCCGCGCATTCGCCGTCGGGCACCCGTCCGTGTACGCCATCCGCGTCGCGCGCATTCGCTCCGCTCCCTTGCAAATCCGGCAACATCGAATAGGGACGGAACGCGCATATCCCGGAATTATTACTCCAGCGACAACGATCTTTCACCAAAACTCACGTTTACCCTAGGTCGACCGGCGCCTACGATGTAATCAACCGCTTACGACATGGTGTCGAACGCGGAAAGCCAATAAACATCGGAGGTCATCATGAAATCGCTCGTTTCCGCAGTCGTTGCCGCTGTCGCCCTGTCCGCATCGTTCGGCGCATTCGCCCAAAGCACCGTCACCCGCGCGCAAGTGAAGAACGAACTGGTTCAGCTCGAACAAGCCGGCTACAAGCCGAGCCAGGCGAGCCCGCACTACCCGGCCGACATCGAAGCCGCGCAAGCCCGCGTGCGCGGCGCCGACAACAGCGGCTACGGTGCGCAACCGGCCGCGACCGTCCAGGGTGGCGCACCGGTCGTCAAGGTGCAGAACCCGCGCGACTCGGTCTACTTCGGCCACTAAGCCTGCCGCCGCGCGCCTTCGCGCGCAGCCTGCACCATCAACGAGCCCGTCCCGCGACGGGCTCGTTGCGTTTGCATCGCACGTATCGTGCGGCCGGCCGTCACCGGCTTTCGCCCGACGCGACGCGGCCGGCCGCTTCGTCCGCGCCGCCGCCGGCGGCACTCCCGCTGCCGACCAGTTCCTGGTAGCGCACGTATGCACATTGCGCAGACGCCTTCGCCGCGTACATCGCCGCGTCGGCCTTGACGAGCAGTTCCTCGGCGGACGCGCCGTCGGCCGGAAACTCGCTGACGCCGATGCTCGCGCCGACGGCCATGCGCCGGTCGCCGAACTCCAGTTCTTCAGCCATCACGAGCTGGATGCGCGACGCGACGTCGCCGATCACCGCCGGTGAGCGCACGTCCGCAATCAGCACGATGAATTCGTCGCCGCCGAGCCGCGCGACCATGTCGCCGCCGCGCAGCACGAGGCTCAACCGCTTGGCGACCGCGACGAGCGCGCGGTCGCCGGCCGAGTGCCCGTGCTGGTCGTTGATCTGCTTGAAGCGGTCGAGATCGACGAACATCACGGCCAGCCCCTCATGCATCGCGGCCGCACGCCGGATCGCGGCATCGAGCTGCTCCATGAACAGCAGGCGGTTCGGCAGCGCGGTCAGCGCATCGTGGCCGGCGAGGTGCGTGAGCTCCAGCTGCTTCGCGCGCAGCATCGCGACCTGCGTGCGGATCTCGACGCGCATGCTGTCGAAACAGCGCGCGAGCACGCCGATCTCGTCGGCGCGCCCGACCGGCAACTGCTCGGCGGCCGGATCGTCGAACACGTGCGTCGCCGCGCGCGCGAGCGTCTGCAGCGGCCGCGTGATCGCACGCGCGAACAGGATCGCGAGGATGACCGCCATCAGGCTCGACACGAGCACCATCCGGATGATCCGTTCGCCGAGCACGCCGGCCGGCGCCAGCACGTCGGCCAGCGGGCGCCCCATCCCGAGCACGACGAAGCGGTTGCCCTCGTCGTGCCCGAACGGCGTACGCGCGAACGCGAACATCTGCCCCGGCGCATCGGCGGGATCGGTCAGGCCGTTGAGGGTAACGTTCGTGCGGGCGCTGTCGAACAGCGCGCGCGTGACGGCGAAGCGGTCCTGCATCAGCACGCGCCGTCCGCGATCGAAGCCGAACGTCTGCGACGGATCGGGGTGCACGAGGAAATCGCCCCACTCGTTCGCGAGATACACCGCGTAGTCTTCCGGCAGATCGCGCTCGAGCCGGTCGAACACGCGCGACAGTTCGACATCGACGACGAGTGCGCCGACCGTCTGGCCCGACGCGTCGACGACCGGCGTGCCCACGCGCAGGATCGGCAGCCCCTCGGCCGCGTGCGTTCCCGTCTCGTGGTTGATCACGATCGGCGACAGGTAGATATGACCCGGTGCCGTCGCGAGCGTATCGAATACGTAGGAAAACTGTCCTTTCTCCTGGAACGCGCTGTCCGGCAGCACGACGATGCCGTGCGCATCGCGATCGACGCGAATGCGTTCGATCCCGAAATCCCCGCGCGCGATCAGGCGAACCTGCAGGTATTCCGGGTGATTTCTCATGAAGCTGTAGAACACCTGCTCGAGCTCGAGCCGCGCGCGTGACGCGCCATCCCGGTTGTCGCCGCCCGAGACCAGCGCGCACGACGGCATCTGCGCGAGCACGAGCGCATCGTCCGCGACGTCGGACAGCGCGGTGGTGAAGCGTTGCCCGAGCAGTTGCGTCGACATCAGCAGGCTGTGCTGTGCCTCCTGCACGAGCATCGCGCGGTTCGCGCGATATGCGTAATAGCCGGTCGTGCCGGACGCGATCACGCCGATGCATGCGAACAGCACCGACAGTTTCGATGTGAGCCCGAGCCGGATCATTTTCCGAACCGCTCCGGACGGTCGCCCGACACGATGCGGCTCCACAGCGATTCGCGTCGCGCGATGTCCTCGACGGGCTGGAGCCAGACGAGATGCTGGTGCCCGGTGTCGAGGCCCGGCGGCGGCGCGAGCGTGTTCGCGAGGCCCTGGCGCTCGGTCAGCAGCGCGCCGATCGCCGGTTCCAGCATGTAGTTGATCCACGCGAACGCGAGCTCGGGATGCTGCGCGCCGCGCGTGACGGCCCAGCAGTCGAGCCACGCGAGCGCGCCTTCGTCCGGGATCACGTAGCCGACGTCCGCGCCGGCGCGCCGCAGCAGTTCCACCTGCTGCGTGCCGTAATTGCCGAACATCAGCGCCGCGCGATGCTCGACGAACAGCGCGGTCGCCTCTTCAGGAAGCGTGTAGTACGTCAGCAGGTTGCGGCGCAGGTCGATCAGCTTGTGCGCGACGGCGAGCGTCTGCGCGGGCGACAGGCGGAACGGATCGGGATAGCCGAGCGCCAGCGCCGTGAACGAAAAATTGTGCTGCGCGCTGTTGAAGTCGAGCACCTTGCCGCGGTAGCGCGGATTCCACAGCTCCCGCATCGAGCGCGGTGCGGCGGAAACCTGCCTGCGGTCGTAGATCAGCCCCATCGACGAATACGTAAACGGGATCGCACGGGCAGCCCCCTCTTCCACGAGCCCGTCGATCATCGCGAGTTGCTGGAAGTTCGGCAACTGCCGCCGCCGGTTCGGGATGCGCGACAGGTCGATCGGCGCGAGCAGACGTTCGTGCGCGTAGCGCTGGATCTCGGCCGTGTTTGCGGCCAGCACGTCGTACGGCGGCGGCGCCGCGCTGTGCATCCGCGTCCACAACGCTTCGTCGGAGTCGACGAACGTCACTTCGACGCGTACGTGAAATTGCGCCTCGAATGCGCTGACGACATCGCTGTCCGCATAACCGGGCCATGCGAGCACGCGCAGCACGTTGTCGTTGACGGCTTCGGGAGAGGCGGCGAAAGCCGGCAGGCCGGGCGCGAGCAAGCCCAGTGTCAATATGATGAGCAGCCTGCGCACGGCGCCGCGGGCGCGCGTACGTGCGCCGATTCCCCTGACTAATCGGACCCCGTGTGAATCGCCCGGCTGCATTCGACGTCCTTTTTCGAGTCGATGCGATATCCCGCAACGAGACCATAAAACGCATCGCCGCGCAATCGGCAGAAGCCGCACGCAGCGCGTGCGCGGCGACGACGGCGCCGCTTCGCCGGCACATCGCCGCACACGCATGAAACGCCGTCGGGCGAGCGGCCAATGATCAGTCGAAAGCGCGCCGTCGTCGCTTCACCGGTTCGGGAACCGGCCCGTCACGCTTGCGCATCGCGATGTCCGTCGATGGCGCGCGGCACGCCCAGCGGATTCGCATCGCGCAGCGCATCGGGCAGCAGCGCATCGGGCACGTCCTGATAGCAGACCGGGCGCAGGAAGCGGCCGATCGCGAGGCTGCCCACCGATGTCGAGCGGCCGTCCGACGTCGCCGGATACGGACCGCCGTGCACCATCGCATGCGCGACCTCGACACCCGTGCCGAAGCCGTTCACGAGAATGCGCCCCGCGCGCCGTTCGAGCAGCGGCATGAATGCACGCGCCGCGTCGTGATCGCCGTCGTCGACATGCAGCGCTGTCGTGAGCTGCCCGTCGAGCCGCTCGACGAGCGCATGCATCGTGTCGAGATCCGGGCAGCGCACGACGAGCGATGCGGGGCCGAACACTTCGTCGTGCAACCCGGGCTGATGCGCGAACCGGTCGGCCTGCGTCGCGAACAGCGCCGCGCGGCCCGCATGACGGATCCCGTCATCGGCCGCCGCGCCGCGCGCAAGCAATTCGACACCGGCCTGCGCACCAAGGCGCACGACCGCCTCGTCGTACGCGCGGTGAATGCCGGGCGTAAGCATCGCAGCCGCGGGCAGATCGGCCAGCGTGGCGGCGGCGGCGGCCTCGAAGCGCCGCAGCGCGGGGCCGTCGACGCCGAGAATCAGGCCCGGATTCGTGCAGAACTGACCGACGCCGAGCGTCAGCGCCGCCGCAAATGCGCGGCCGATCGCCTCCGCGCGCGCGTCGAGCGCATGCGCAAACAGCAGCACGGGATTCACGCTGCTCATCTCCGCGTAGACGGGTATCGGCTGCGGTCGCGCAGCCGCGAGCGCCATCAGCGCGACGCCGCCGCCGCGCGAGCCCGTAAAGCCCACCGCCTGGATGCGTGGATCGCGCACGAGCGCGGCACCCACCTCGTAACCGTCGTCGAACAGCAGCGAGAACGTGCCATCCGGCATCGCACATGCCTCCACGGCTTGCTGAATCGCGCGACCGACGAGCGCCGACGTGCCCGGATGCGCGGGATGCGCCTTCACGATCACCGGGCAGCCGGCCGCCAGCGCCGACGCCGTGTCGCCGCCCGCGACCGAGAATGCCAGCGGGAAATTGCTCGCACCGAACACGGCGACGGGGCCCAGCGCGACGTGCTGTACGCGCAGGTCGACGCGCGGCAGCGGCTGACGCGCCGGCTGCGCGGGATCGATGCGCACGCCGACAAAGTCGCCCGCCCGCACGACCTGCGCGAACATCCGAAGCTGCGCGACGGTGCGGGCGCGCTCGCCTTCGATGCGCGCGCGCGGCAGACCGCTTTCCGCGACGCAGCGCTCGACCAGTGAATCCCCGAGCGCGAGCAGCCTCTCGGCGATCGTGTCGAGAAACGCCGCGCGCGCGTGCAGCGACGTATGCGAATACGCGTCGAATGCCTGTGCGGCCAGCACGCAGGCTGCGTCGACGTCCTGCGCCGATGCGCGGCCGAACACGGGGGCAAGTACCGCGCCGGTCGCCGGGTCGATCGCCTGGAATCCCGCGGCGCCGGCCGCGCTGCGTCGACCGATCAGGGAAGCGCCAGAAATCTGCATAAATCGTCCTCGTTGAACATCGTTGAATCGTGAAATCGTTGAACCGTGCCGTCGCGCGCAGCGCTCAGCGGCCCCAGCGCAGCACAAGCGGATCGAGCGAGCCGGCGATCCGCAGCAGGCTCGCGCGCGTGTCGGGATGCATCGACGGCAGCGGATGACGCACGGCGTCCGACGCGATCACGCCGCCCGCCTTCATCAGCACCTTCGCGGTCGCGATGCCGCCTTGGCGGTTCTCGTGATTGATGAGCGGCAGCCAGCGCCCGTACTCGCGCTCGGCTTCGTCCGCACGGCCGGCCGCCCATGCGTCGACGATCCGGCGGATCCCGTCCGGATACGCGCCGCCCGTCATGGCCCCCGTCGCGCCTGCTTCGAGATCGGCCATCAGCGTGATCGCCTCCTCGCCGTCCCACGGCCCGACGATCGCGTCGCCGCCGAGCGCGATCAGCTCGCGCAGCTTCGCGGCCGCCTGCGGCACCTCGATCTTGAAGTACGACACGTTCGGAATCTCGATCGCCATCCGCGCGAGCAGCGCGGCAGGCAGGTGCGTGCCGCTCGCCGGCGCGTCCTGGATCATGATCGGGATGTCGATCGCATCGGAGACGCTGCGGAAGAACTCGACGATCGCCGCCTCGCCCGCGCGAAACGTCGCACCGTGATACGGCGGCATCACCATCACCATCGCGGCGCCCGCGTCCTGCGCGCGGCGGCTGCGCTGCGCGCACACGGTCGTGCCGAAATGCGATGTGGTGACGATCACCGGCACGCGGCCGGCGACGTGCTCGAGCACACAGTGCATCACCGCATCGCGCTCGTCGTCGGCGAGCGAGAACTGCTCGGAGAAATTCGCGAGCACGCACAGGCCGTTCGATCCCGCATCGATCATGAAGTCGACGCAGCGGCGTTGTCCGTCGAGGTCGAGACGGCCGTCGTCGGTGAAGATCGTCGGCACGACGGGAAACACGCCACGAAAGCGCGCGGATGAAATGTTCGGTTGCATCAGTGGCACTCCTTGCCGCAGAGGATTCAAATCAGGTGATCGCGCCGATCTGCCACGGCACGAATTCGTTCTGCCCGTAGCCGTGCAGCTCGCTGCGCGTCGCGTGGCCGGACGCCGCGTCGAGCATCATCCGGAACAGCGTCGCGCCGAGCGCGTCGATGCGCGCGCCGCCGTCGAGCACATCGCCGCAGTTCAGGTCGATGTCGTCGGCCTGCCGCCGCCACAGCGCGCTGTTGGTCGCGAGCTTCAGCGACGGCGTCGGCGCGCAGCCGTATGCGGAGCCGCGCCCCGTCGTGAAGCAGATCAGGTTCGCACCGCCCGCGACCTGCCCGGTCGCGGAGATCGGGTCGTAGCCTGGCGTATCCATGAACACGAGCCCTTTCGCGCGAACGGGCATCGCGTATTCGTAGACGTCGACGAGATTCGTGCTGCCGGCCTTCGCGATGCCGCCGAGCGATTTCTCCAGCACGGTCGTGAGACCGCCCGCCTTGTTGCCGGCCGACGGGTTGTTGTTCATCGCCGCGTGATGGCGCGCGCAATAGTCCTCCCACCAGCGGATCCGCGCGACCAGCTTCTCGCCGACGTCGCGCGACTCCGCGCGGCGCGTGAGCAAATGCTCGGCGCCGTAGATCTCCGGCGTTTCGGACAGGATCGCGGTGCCGCCGTGCTTCACCAGCAGGTCGACCGCCGCGCCGAGCACGGGGTTCGCGGTGATGCCCGAATAGCCGTCGGAGCCGCCGCATTGCAGGCCGACCGTCAGGTGGCTCGCATCGACGGGCTCGCGCCGCACGTCGTTCGCGGCGGCCAGCATCGACTCGACGAGCGCGATGCCCTTCTCGATCGTCTTGCGCGTGCCGCCGCTGTCCTGGATCGTGAACGTGCGCAGCCGCGCGTGCTCCGTCAGCCCCTGGGTTTCGAGCAGGCGCGGAATCTGGTTGGTTTCGCAACCGAGCCCGATCACCAGCACGGCCGCGAAATTCGGATGGCACGCATAGCCGCCGAGCGTGCGCTGCAGGATCGCGAGGGCGTCGCCGTCGGGGTCGACCGCGCAGCCGACGCCGTGCGTCAGCGCCACCACGCCGTCGACGTTCGGATACGCGGCGAGCGCGTCGGGGTGGATGTCGCGGCGGAAATGATCGGCGACAGCGCGCGCGACCGTCGCCGAGCAGTTCACCGACGTCAGGATGCCGATGTAGTTGCGCGTCGCGACCCGGCCGTCGGCGCGCACGATGCCGTCGAACGTCGCGCGCTGCGCCTCGGGCACGAACGCGGTATCGCGGGTGCCTTCGCCGAACGCGTAATCGCGCGCGAACTCGCCCATGTCGAGGTTGTGCGTGTGGACGTGCTGGCCGGGCCGGATCGGCTGACTCGCGAAGCCGATGATCTGGCCGTAGCGGCGCACGGGCGCGCCGGCGTCGATCGCGCGCGTCGCAATCTTGTGACCGGGCGGGATCAGCCCCGCGACGCTCACGCCTTCGTCGTCGAGGCGCGTGCCGCTGACGAGCTGCTCGACGGCGATGACGACATCGTCGGCGGGATCGAGCCGGATCGCGCGCGTGCGCGACGCGGCCGGCGGCTGCCGGGTTTCGGTGGGAAGTGACGACATGGTTCGGTTCCGGTTGAATCGGGCGACGGGCTTCAGTCGAGGCCCCGGTCGCGGTAATCGATGAGGCTCGCGCAGACGGCCAGGCCGAATGCCGCGACGACGAAGAACATCAGCGCAAGGAAATAGGTGCCGGTGAACTGCACGATGAGGCCGATCAGGATCGGCACGATGACGCCGACGATGTTGCCGCCGAAGTTCATCGCGCCCGCGAGCAGGCCCGCCCGGGACTGGCCGCCGAGCGCCGCCGGCACGCCCCAGAACATCCCGCACCAGCGGATGAAGAACAACGCGACCGACAGCAGCACGACGACGCTGACGAGCCCCGTCGCGAAGCTCACCGCGAGGATCGCCGCGGCGGACGCGAGGCCCGCGACCGAGAACATCGCGCGCATCACGCGGTTCGGCGCGCCGCCGGCCGCACGCCACTTGTCGGCGAGCCAGCCGCCGAACAGCTCGCCGACGAAGCCGCACATGAAGATGATGAAGGTCGCGCCGCCCATCTGCTTGAGGTCGAAGCCGTGCGCCTTGTGCAGGTAGCTGGGCATCCACGTCATCAGCCCGTAGAACACGCTGTTGTAGCAGGCCCAGCTCGCGAACATGAACAGCACGGAACGGTCGCGCAGCAGTTCGCGAAACGGCACGCTGCCCTTCGGCTCGCCCGCGCGGGCCGCGGCCGCATGCGCGGTCACGTGCTCGAGCTCGGCCGCGTTCACGCCGGCATGCTCGGACGGATGGTTGCGGATGTACCACCACGCGAAGATGCCGACGACGATCGTGCCCGCGCCCGCGACGACGAACGCGAGCCGCCACGAGCCGAGGCCCGCGATCAGCGCGGTGATGATGATCGCACCGCACGCCGAGCCGAGCGGCGCGCCGCCGTCGAGCAGCGCGGCGCCGCGGCCGCGCTCGGCCGGCGTGAGCCACGTACCCGCGAGCTTCGCGCCGGCCGGCATGATCGGCGATTCGGCGATGCCGAGTCCGAGCCGCGTCAGCAGCAGCGGCACCCAACTGAAGCACGCGGCCGCGACGGCCTGACATGCGCCCCAGCCGATCGTCGCGAGGCCGACGATGGTGCGCGCCTTGAAGCGGTCGACCAGCAGCCCGCTCGGGATCTGCATCAGCGCGTACGTCCAGAAGAACGCGCTGAGCAGCACGCCTTCCATCGCGGGCGACAGGCTGAATTCGGTCGAGATGATCGGCAGCGCGACGGACAGCGACGCGCGGTCGATGTAGTTGATCGACGACAGCAACAACAGCAGCCAGAAAATCCGCCAGCGCACGGCCGTCGGCGCGGCGGTCGAGGCATGGGCCGTCGGGCGGGGTCCGGCTGAGTCTTCGAGGTGCATACGTGTCTCCAGTGGGAATGGGTCGCCGGTCACGCTTTCTTCGAAGCGTTGGCCAACTAATATATTAGTTGGCGATTATAGAGATACCTTCCGGTGCCGATACGGGGGTAAACCCCGGAATCGATCGATCGAGAATCCGCCACCGATCCGCCGAAATCGGTATGCGCACTAATATACTGATCGACCGGCACCCACCGAGGACGCCGGTCGCCTGCCACCCTCTAGCCCATTCATGAAGTCAGAACGCACCACCCAGGACACCTTCATCGCCCGCCTGATCCCAGCCGAATTCACGCTGGACCGCTCGCAGGCCCTGTCCGTGCAGATTCACGCGCTGTTGCGCGACGCGATCGTGACGATGACGCTGCTTCCGAACGACGTGATCTACGAGCGCGCGATCGCGGAGGCGCTCGGCGTGTCGCGCACGCCCGTGCGCGAGGCGCTGCTGCAGCTTGCACGCGAGGAGCTCGTGCTGATCGCCGCGCAATCGGGCACCTTCGTCGCGCCCGTGAAGCGCGAGCAGTTCGTCGAGAGCGCGCTGATCCGCAAGGTGCTGGAAACGGCCGCGATCCGCCGCGCGGCCGAAGTCATCAGCGCGCGCGAGCTCGAACAGCTCCACGACATCCAGGATGCGCACCGGCGCGCGATCGAACGCGGCAACGCGGTCGCGGCGATCGCGTGCGACAACGCGTTTCATGCAACCGTCAGCGCGGCCGCCCGGCTACCGCGCGTGCAGCAGCTCGTCGAGATCGTGCGCGCGCCGATCGACCGTGTGCGGCACGTGACCGTGCGCGATCCGATCGTCGGCGAGGTCACGCTTGCGCAGCATCAGAAAGTGCTCGACGCGCTCGAGCGGCACGACGCCGATGCGGCCGAGCGCGCACTGCACGAGCATCTCGACGATGCGTACGCACGGCAGCAGCGCGCGTATGACGAGCATGTCGCGTTGTTCGAAGGGCTTTGATGGTGGTAGCGGCGGCCTGAAACGCGGCCCGCGGCAGCGGGCCTGTCGCACCGCTCGCCTGCTGCCGGCGCGCTAGCGCCACGCTTGCGTGAACTCCGCGATCACGCGCGACAGGTGCGCGCGCATCGCGTCGCGGGCCCCTCCCGCATCGCGCGCCATGATCGCCGCGAAGATCCGCTGGTGATCCTCCTGCGACGCCTCGCGCAGCGCGGTCGAGTGAAAGTGCTCCTCGATCTTGTCCCACAGCGGATCGCTGCGCGCGCAGTCCCACATCGCGGTGACCATGTGCAGCAGCACCGTGTTGCCGGTCGATTCCGCGATCCGCAGGTGGAACTGGCGATCGGCCGCGTCGTATGCAGCCTTGTCGTCCATCTGCTCGCGCATCGTCGTCAGCGAGAAAAACAGGCGATCGAGATCGGCATCCTTGCGCTCGGTCGCCGCGAGCGCGGCAACCTCCGCCTCGATCAGCCCGCGCGCGCGCAGCGTCTCGATCGGCCCCGGGCCGCGCGGCACCTCGAACGTCACCGGCCGCGCGGCATCGGCCGCCGACACGTAGATGCCCGAACCGATCCGCACCTCGACGATCCCCTGCACTTCGAGCGCGATGATCGCCTCGCGCACCTGCGTGCGGCTCACGCCGAACTGGTCGGCCAGGCTGCGCTCCGACGGCAGCCGCGCGCCGGCTTCGAACGCGCCGGCGGCCACCATCGCGTGAATCTGCCGCGCAAGGCCGATATAGGAGCGGTCCGCGGCATCGGTGTCGCGGTTGGCGGGCAGGCTGGAAAGATCGGTCATCGAAAGGCTCTCAACAAGCTGGCCGGCGCCGTCGCGGCGCCGGATCGCCAAAATGGTACACCAATTCCGGCCCGCATCCGGTTCGGCCTGTCGGCCAGCTCGACTGGACGCTCCCGGAAGCGTCGTTCCGGCCAATCCTGAATCGGACAACTGGTAAACCACTATCCCACACAACTGGCATACCAATCATAATCCGCACACCGACGACGGGCCGGCACACTGCCGCCCGGTCGCCCGATGCATGAACCGCCAGCCAGGAGCCGCTCCAGTGAAGATGTCTTTCCGTTGGTACGGCGAGTCCGATCCGGTCTCGCTGCAATACATCCGCCAGATTCCGGGCGTCACGCATATCGTGTCCGCGATCTACGACGAACCGGTGGGCGAAGTCTGGCCCGCGCACAAGATCGACACGCTGAAGGCGACGATCGAACGCGCCGGCCTGCAGTTCGAAGTCGTCGAATCGGTGCCCGTTCACGAGGACATCAAGCTCGGCAAACCGGGCCGCGACCGCCTGATCGACCACTACCGGCAGACGATCCGCCATCTGGGCGCGGCCGGCATCCGCGTCATCTGCTACAACTTCATGCCCGTGTTCGACTGGACGCGCACCGAGCTGTCGAAGACGCTCGACGACGGCTCGACCTGCCTCGCGTTCAGCACCGATGCGGTCGACCGGATCGATCCGGACGACGGCATCGCGCTGCCGGGCTGGGATTCGAGCTACCAGCCCGAACAGTTGCGGGCGCTGCTCGCCGAGTATCGCGACGTCGACGAGGCGGCGCTGTGGGCGAACCTCGAATACTTCCTGAAGGCGATCGTCCCGGTCGCCGAGGAAGCCGGCGTGAAGATGGCGATCCACCCCGACGATCCGCCGCGCCCGATCTTCGGGCTGCCGCGCATCGTGAAGAACCGCGACGATCTCGCACGGATCGTGCGCATCGTCGACACGCCCGCGAACGGGCTGACGCTGTGCTCGGGCTCGCTCGGCGCGGGCCCGCAGAACGACGTCGAGGCGCTCGTGCGCGAATTCGGCGCGATGGGCCGCATCCACTTCGCGCATATCCGCAACGTGAAGGTCGACGCGAACGGCGATTTCGAGGAAACGGCGCACCTGTCGAGCTGCGGCTCGCTCGACATCGCCGCGATCGTGAAGGCGTACCACGACACCGGCTTCACCGGCTACGTGCGCCCCGACCACGGCCGCATGATCTGGGGCGAGACGGGCAAGCCCGGCTACGGCCTCTACGACCGCGCGCTCGGCGCGGTCTACCTGAACGGCCTGTGGGAAGCGCTCGCGAAGTTCGACCGCACGCCGTCGCCAGTCACCCGATAACCCGCCCATCGCGGCGGCCGGCGCAGCGGATCGCCGGCCGCCCGTCACGACATTCCGCGCGGAGACACCCCATGCCACGCATCCGATGGGCCATGATCCTGATGTGCTTCCTGGCCAACGTCATCAACTTCATCGATCGCGCGAACCTCGCGATCGCGGCGCCCAGCATCCGCGCCGACCTCGGCCTCGACGCGGTCGGCATGGGGCTCGTGCTGAGCGCGTTCTTCTGGACCTACGCGTTCCTTCAGTTGCCGGCCGGCTGGTTCATCGACAAGGTCGGCGTGCGCGTGAGCCTCGCGCTCGCGGTCGGCTGGTGGTCGGTGTTCACCGTCGCGACGGGCGCCGCGCGCGGCCTCGCGCAACTCGTCGGCGTGCGGCTGATGCTCGGCGTCGGCGAAGCGGCTGCGATCCCGTCGTTCGCGAAGGTCGCGTTCAACTGGTTCCCGCGCAGCGAACGCGGGCTCGCGAGCAGCATCTTCGACAGCGGCTCGCGCGTCGGCTCCGCGCTGTCGCTGCCGCTCGTCGCGTGGCTGATCTCGATCGTCGGCTGGCGCGGGTCGTTCGTGATCACGGGCGGCATCGGCATCGTGTGGGCGCTGGCGTGGTGGTTCGTCTATCGCGACCCGGAACGCTATCGCGCGATCGCGCCTGACGCCGTCGATGCCCTGCTCGCGCAGCGCGGCGCACCGGCCGTTGCGGCCGCAACCGACGGCCCGAAGGTGTCGTGGCTCGACCTGTTCCGCTATCGCACCGTGTGGGGCATGATGATCGGCCTGTTCTGCCTGAACTTCGCGATCTACTTCTTCATCACGTGGTTCCCGAGCTACCTGCTGCAGTCGCGCGGCTTCTCGCTCGCGTCGCTCGGCACGTGGGGCATGCTGCCCGCGCTGCTCGCGATTCCGGGCGGCTGGCTCGGCGGCTACGTGTCGGACAGCCTGTTCCGCCGCGGCTGGAGCGCGACCGCCGCGCGCAAGACCTGCCTCGTGCTCGGGATGCTGCTGTCTTCGTCGATCGCGCTGTCGGCCTTTGTCGAGAACGTCTGGGCGTGCCTTGCGCTGTTCGCGCTCGCGTATGCCAGCCTGTCGTTCGCGGGCGCCAACGTATGGACGCTCGTCGGCGAAGTCGCGCCGACGCCGGCGCATGTCGCGTCGCTCGGCGGCATCCAGAATTTCGCGGGCAATCTCGCGGGGATCTTCATCACGACGTTCACGGGCGTGATGCTGTCGATCACGAAGGGCTCGTTCGTCGTGCCGCTCGCGGTGGCCGGTGCGTTGTGCGTGGTCGGCGCGCTGTCGTACCTGTTCATCGTCGGTAAGGTCGAGCCGCTGCCGCCGCTGCGCGGCGGTGCGAACCGGCGGAACGTGGAGCCGAACGCGGCCTGACGCGGCAAGAACGCGCGGTCGGCACGCGTGCACTTTCCTTTTCGGGCCGCGCATCGGACAATGAGCCGCGCCCGCCGGCGCGGCGCCAGTCCGGCCCGCGCGTGGCGACGGCGCGCGCCACCCTCGCCGATGAAACGCTACGAAACCCTCGCCCACACGATCGCCGACGACATCCGCAACGGCAACCTCGCCGTCGGCACGCGCCTGCCGTCGCTGCGGCAGATCATCGCGCAGCACGGCGTGAGCCAGTCGACGGTGTTTCGCGCGTACTACCTGCTCGAACAGTGGGGGCTGATCCGTGCGCGCGAACGCTCGGGCTACTACGTCGCGCCGGGCGCAACGCCGGAGGCGGGCCCGTCGCCCACACGCCGCGCGAAACGGGCCGGCGCCACGCGCAAGGTCGACATCAGCAGCCTCGTGTTCTCCGTCCTCGACGCGGCCACGCAGCCCGGCATCGTGCCGCTCGGCTCCGCATTCCCGTCGCCGCAACTGTTTCCGTTGCCGCGCCTCGCGAAATCGCTCGCGCAGGCCACGCGGCTCGTCAGCCCGTGGAGCGCGGTCGTCGACCTGCCGCCCGGCAACGAGGCGCTGCGCCAGCAGATCGCCCGGCGCTATCTCGCGACGGGCATCTCGCAGCCCATCGACGAGATCGTCGTCACGAACGGTGCGCTCGAGGCGCTGAACCTGTGCCTGATGGCCGTCACGCGGCCCGGCGACGTCGTGGCCGTCGAAGCGCCCGGCTTCTATGCGGCGCTGCAGGCGATCGAACGGCTCGACCTGCGCGCGGTCGAGATTCCGGTCGATCCGCGCACGGGCCTCGATCTCGATGCGCTCGCGAACGCGCTCGACCGGCACGACATCCGCGCGTGCTGGTTCATGACCAATTTCCAGAATCCGACCGGCGTCACGCTGTCCACCGAAAAAAAGCGTGCGCTCGTCGAAATGCTCGCCGCACGCGACGTGCCGCTGATCGAGGACGACGTATACGGCGAGCTGCATTTCGGCCCCGACTACCCGCTGCCCGCGCGCGCGTTCGATCGGCACGGACTCGTGATGCACTGCAGCTCGTTCTCGAAGACGCTCGCGCCCGGCTACCGGATCGGCTGGGCCGCCGCCGGCCGGTTCGCGGAGAAGGTGCAGCGGCTCAAGCTGATGACGACGCTGTCGGCCAGCATTCCCGCGCAGGCCGGCATCGCGAACTATCTCGAGCACGGCGGCTACGACCGGCACTTGCGCAAGCTGCGCGGCGCGCTGCACGCGCAACTCGACCGGATGGACGACGCGCTGCGCCGCTGGCTGCCGGCCGGCGTCGAGTGGGTGCGGCCCGAAGGCGGCTATTTTCTGTGGCTCGCGTTTCCCGACGCGATCGACGCGATGGAGCTGCATCGCCAGGCGATCGCACGCGGGATCAGTTTCGCGCCGGGGCCGCTGTTTTCGGCCGCGCACGGCTTCGAACGTTGCGTGCGCGTGAACTTCGGCCATCCGTGGAGCCGCGACATCGAACGCGCGATCCGCGTGCTCGGCGAGCTGGTCGCGCAGCCGTCGGTCCGCAAGGGCGCTTGAAGCGCGCACGGTGCGCCGCCTGCGTCACGACCCTGCACGCAACCCGTGCGCGGGTTACAGTGCTGATCCCGCCGCCTCTTCATGACTTCCCATGAGTCAACTGCCCTACCTCGATCACGACGCGCTGTTGAAACTGGCCACCGAAGCAGCGCACGTCACGCAGCCGTGCACCTGCACGAAAACGCCGCTCGCCGGATGGACGACCTTGCCGCTGTCGCTGCAGGACGCGCAACTGACCGAAGTCGCCACGCTCACGCCGCCCGGCGAGGCTGAGCCGACCTACGCCGAATATCATCCGGCCGGCACGCGCTACGCGTCGGACGACGCGCCGATCGCACTGCGCCATTTCCCGTACAACCGCTGCACCGTGAGCCGCTGCCGCACGTGCGGCCGGCTGTTCCTGCGCTACCAGGAAGGCGGCGGCTACTTCATCGACCAGCGCATCCGCGCGCTCGATCCGGCGCTCGTCGTCGACGCCGACGCGTAAGCACCCGTCACGGGCATGCACGCATGCCCGGCCCGCGCCGGCCGGCACCGGCCCGCACCGGCCCGCACCGGCCTTTCGCCGGCCATCTGCTGCGCCCTTTTCGTCCCGATCTGCTGCTTGTCCCGCCGCCCCGCGTTCCCTACGCTGTCTCCGGTTGCCTGACACCCGTCGCAACGCCCTCCCGAGCCGTGCGCATCGTGCCGTGGCTCCTCTCGCGTATCACGTCATGTATCGATATACCGTTTTCGACCGGGCGCTCGTGCACAGCCGCGCCGCCCAGTTTCGCGACCAGCTCGAGCGCTGGCAGCTCGGCACGCTGAGCGAAGACGCGTTCCGGCCGCTGCGCCTGCAGAACGGCTGGTACGTGCAGCGCCACGCGCCGATGCTGCGCGTGGCCGTGCCCTATGGCGAACTGTCCAGCGCGCAGCTGCGCGTGCTCGCGCGGATCGCGCGCGACTACGATGTGCCCGACGACGCCACCTACCGCGCCGCATGCGACGCGCAGGCCCTGCTCGGCACGCTGCGCCTGCCGACCCGCAGCGCGCATTTCACGACGCGCACCAACGTGCAGTTCAACTGGATTCCGCTCGCCAGGGCCGCCGACGTGATGGACCTGCTCGCGACCGTCGACATGCACGGCATCCAGACGAGCGGCAACTGCATCCGCAATATTTCGTGCGACGAGCGCGCCGGCGTCGCGCCGGACGAGATCGCCGATCCGCGCCCGTTCGCCGAGGTGATGCGCCAGTGGACGACGCTGCACCCCGAATTCGCGTTCCTGCCGCGCAAGTTCAAGATCGCGATCACCGGGGCGGCCGAGGATCGTGCCGCGACCGACTGGCACGACGTCGGCCTCAAGCTCGTGCGCGACGACACGGGCGCACTCGGCTTTCGCGTGAGCGTGGGCGGCGGGATGGGCCGTACGCCGACGATCGCGACGCTGCTGCGCGCGTTCCTGCCGTGGCAGCACGTGATGAACTACATCGAGGCGATCGTCCGCGTGTACAACCGCTACGGACGGCGCGACAACAAGTACAAGGCGCGCATCAAGATCCTCGTGAAGACCGAGGGGCAACGCTACATCGACGACGTCGAGGAAGAGTTCCGCCAGATCGTCGAACACGACGGCGGGCTGCACACGATCTCCCAGGTCGAGTTCGACCGCGTCGCCGCGTCATTCGTCGCGCCGTGCCTCAAGCCGCGCACGGTCAGCCTGCGCGACGCGAACCTGCGCGTGTCGGCCCAGGCAGCACACCATCCGGCCTTCGCGCGCTGGCTCGCACGCAATGTCGCCGATCACCGCGACCCGGCGCTGCGCATCGTCACGCTGTCGTTCAAGCGCCGCCTGCAGGCACCGGGCGACGCATCGCCGGACCAGCTCGATGCGCTCGCCGATCTCGCCGACCGTTTCTCGGCCGGCGAGGCGCGCGTCACGCACACGCAGAACGTCGTGCTGCCGTGGGTGCATGTCGACGACCTGTTCCTGCTGTGGGAAAACGCCCGCGCGATCGGGCTTGCCAGCGCGAACGTCGGACTCCTGACGGACATGATCGCGTGCCCCGGCGGTGACTTCTGCGCGCTGGCGAACGCACGCTCGATCCCGATCGCCGACGCGATCGCCGAGCGCTTCCAGGATCTCGACATGCTGCACGACGTCGGCGACATCGACCTGCACATCAGCGGCTGCATCAACTCGTGCGGCCATCATCACAGCGGCCACCTCGGCATCCTCGGCGTCGACAAGGACGGCGCCGAGTGGTACCAGGTCACGCTCGGCGGCTCGGACGGCTCGACCGCGAGCGGCCCGGCGCGGCCGGGCAAGGTGATCGGCCCGTCGTTTTCGGCGGACGAGATCGTCGATGTCGTCGAAGCGATCGTCAACGCGTACCTCGACGCGCGGATCGACAGCGACGGCCGCAGCGAACGGTTCATCGACACCGTCCGCCGCATCGGCACGGAACCCTTCAAGGCCGCGGCGAACAACGCGCGCCATCAGGTGGAGCCCGCATGAAGCCAGAACATCCCACCGAACGCATCCGGCTGCTGACGCCGGTCGAACATGCCGCCGATACGCAGCGGCACGACGCCGCGACGCTGACGATCGGCAACGACGAGGAACTGCCGCCGCTTGCCGCGCAAATCGCACAGGCCGCGCGCATCGACCTGCAGTTCCCGTCGTTCACCGACGGCCGCGCATACAGCCAGGCGTACCTGCTGCGCAAGCGCTACGGCTTCGCCGGCGACCTGCGCGCGACCGGCGAGGTGCTGGTCGACCAGTTGCTGCTGATGGAGCGCACCGGGTTTTCGAGCGCGGTGCTCGGCGACGGCACGGACATCACGGCCGCGCGGCGGCAGCTCGACCGGTTCCCGGGCTTTTATCAGCGCGATGCGAGAACGACGATGCCGCAGCAGAACGCGGCAACGCCCGCCGCAAAATGAAACGGGCGGCACGCTGGCCGCCCGTACGAAGAACCGGAAAGGTCCGGCCGGCGCCCGCCGCGAAGCGGGCGCCGGCGTTCAGCGCGCCGCCACCGGCTTGCCGAACGCGCCGAGAATCTTCTTCTCGAGCGCGATGTAGTCGCGGCCGAAGTGGTGATCGCCCTGCGTCTTGATCACGTCGGCGCCCGTGTTCACGAGCGCCGGACACATCGTGTCCTTCTCCTCCGCGCCGTAGAAGCACTGCACGAGCTGCGGCGGCACCTTCGCGATTTCCGGCGCGACCTTCAGCGCCTTGTCGCTCGCGGGCATGCCGAGCCAGCCCGTCACGCGGATCTGGAAATCGGCGGCCGGCGCGAAGCCGAGCAGCGACATCACGGCGACCTTGTCGCGCAGGTCGGCCGGCAGCCGGTTGTACGCGAACGGCATCACGTCGGCACCGAACGAGTAGCCGACCAGCGCCACGCGATTCGCATGCCAGCGCGCCATGTAGGTGCGCATCACGCGCGCGAGATCGCGGCTCACCTGCGCCGGCGGCTTCTCGCTCCAGAAATAGCGCAGGCTGTCGATGCCGACCACCGACACGCCGTCGCGCTGCAGCGCCTCGGCGATCGTCTTGTCGAGATCGCGCCAGCCGCCGTCGCCCGAGATCACGATCGCGAGCTGGCCGTTGCCGCCCTTGGCCGGCAGCTCGACGAGCGGCAGATCCGACACGTCGAGTTCGTCGCTGCTGGTGGTGTCCCGCAGGTGCGACGTGACGAGCGACACGAGCTTCGCGGAATCGCCCGCGGCCGCCGTTTCGACGAAACCCGGCATCGCGCGGCGCACGATCGTCGGATCGGGCGGGCACGGCTTGAAGCGCGGATCGAGCCTGGCCGCCGGACCGACCGATACGACGCCGGCGATCGTGTTCTCCGGCGCCATCGACAGGATCTGCTTCGCGATCGCGCCGCCCTGGCCCACGCCCGCGACGATCGGCGTGAAATAGCGCGACGATTGCGCGAGGCGTTCGAGCTGGTGGCTGACCGCTTCGGCGTCGCCGTCGAGGTGGTGGCAGGTCTCCTGCTTCGCGGCGAGATTCGTCGCGTAACGCTCCGAATCGACGCCGACCGTCATCGCACCGGCTTTCGCGAGCGCATCGGCGGCCTGCTGGTCGGCCGCGCTCCAGCCGGCCTCGCGCGAGAACAGCACGACGAAGCCGCGCAGCGGCCCGCCGGGCTTGGTCACGGTCACGGGCCCGTAGCGGCCGCCCGATACGGTTTCGGCTTTCACCGCGGCCGGCTGCGTGGCGCACGCGGCGCCGGCCAGCATCATTCCCGCGCAGGCGGCTGCCGCCCGCGCGATTCCCTTCTTCAACATCATGAACGCCGACCTCCAGCCAGCAATGACAGGTCCGCGAGCGTGACGAACACGCCGACCGAGCCCGAGGCCGCGAGATAACGCGGCTCCCAGTGCGGTTCGAACTTGCTCTTGAATGCGCGCAAGCCGCGGAAGTTGTAGAAGCGGCCGCCGAAGCGCCAGACCATCAGGCCGACCCGGTGCCACGGCGACGGCATCTTCGCCGCCCCCATCCCCGAGAACGGCGCGATGCCCAGGCTCAGCTTGCGGAAGCCCGCTTCCTTCAGATGCAGCGCGAGCTGCGTAAACAGATATTCCATCGCGTACGGCGATGCGTCCGGCAGGTGCCGCATCACGCCGACCGTCGCCTCGGTGTTGAGGTCGGTCGTCATGAACGTGACGAATGCGATCGGCTTGTCGGCCTGCCGCACGAGCATCACCGACTGCGTCGCCAGATAGCCGTCGTGGAACGCCGCCACCGAGAAGCTCTTCTCACGCGCGTCGCGGCTGTCGAGCCAGCCGTCGGAGATGTCGCGCAAGGCCGGCAGCGTGGCCGGCACGTCCGGCGGTGCGATCACCTCGACCGTCAGCGCATCCTTGTCGCCACGGCGCAGCGCGTAGCGCAGGTGCGACCGGTTCGAACCCTTCAGGTCGAACTGGTCGAGCGCGATATGCGCTTCCTCGCCGAGCTTCATCAGCGTGAGCCCCGCGTCGAGATACAGCGGCAGCGCGTTGGCGCGCACCTGGTAGAACGCCGCACGACCGCTGTGCGCGTGCGCGAGCGCGATGAACTTGCCGATCAGCGCAGGCCATTCCTCGCGCGGCCCGACCGGGTCGTGCAGCGCGGCCCACGTGCGGCCGTACTTCGCGTACATCAGGAACGCCTGGCGCGATTCGGAGAACAGGAACGACTTGTCGCCCATCAGCGCGAGGCCCGCATCGCTGCATTCCTGCGCGCGGATGATCCGTTCGGCATCCGACAGGTCCTGCGCCGCGGGCTTCACGAAACGGCCGGGCGCCGGGCGCAGCAGTTGCCACAGCGCGAACAGCGCGACGAACACGCCGGCTGCGAGCGTCGCGCGCAGCGCACGCGGCGCACGCGCGTCGAACGAGAAGTGCGACCACAGCTCGCGCGTGTACGGCACGTCGCGGAACGCGAAGAACAGCACCCACACGGCCAGCATCAGCACCATCGCCACCGACACGAACCAGCTCACCGTGAAGCGCTCCGCGAGCAGCGACGAATGGCGGTTGAAGCGGCGGCGGCTGACGAGCAGCAGCACCAGCAGCGTGCCGAGCACGCCGGCCTCGACGAACGCGAGGCCTTTCGCGAGCGACAGCGCGAGGCTTGCGAGCGTCAGCGCGAAGGTCATCCACCACGCACCGTCGAGGCGGCGCAGCAGCCCGCGCGCGACGAACAGCAGCGCGACGCCGAGCACGCTGCAGATCACCTGCGAGCCTTCGAGCACCCACAGCGGCACGAGGTGGCGCAGGATCGCGATCCGGTGCCAGAACGCGGGCGTCGCGCTCGAGATCACCAGCATGCTACCGACCGCGAACGTCACGAGGCTCAGGAACACCGGCGCGAGCTGCGACACGCGCACGGCCTGCCGCGTGACGAGCCGGCGGCGCAGCGCGCGGCCCTCGAAACCGGCCAGCAGGCCGGCCGACAGCACGAGCGGCACGCCGAAATAGATTGCGCGATACGCGATGAGCGCGGCGACCATCGCGTGCGGGGGCACTTCGCGACCGAGCGTGAAGACCATCGCGGCTTCGAACACGCCGATCCCGCCCGGCGTATGGCCGATCATCCCGAGCAGCAGCGCGGCCGCATACACCGTGATGAAGGTCGGGAAGCCGACCGGCGCGGCCGGCAGCAGCACCCACAGCGTCAGGCCCGCGGCGGCGACGTCGAGGATCGCATAGACGACCTGCGCGACGAGATCGCGCCGCGCCGGCACGTCGAACGACAGCCACTTGAAACGCGTGACGACCGGGCGCGCCGTGCTGCCGCACATCGCGACCATCGCGGCCAGCACCACGAGCAGCGCGGCGCCGGTCCACGTCAGCACGCCGGGCGCGACGTGCAGCATCGCGGCGAGCGCCTCCGGCACGCAGACCATGCCGACCGCCGTCATCAACACCATGGCGAGCGCCAGCGTGCCGCTCGTGAACACCGTCATCCGGCCGATCTGCGCGGGCGTGACGCCCGACACGCCGTACACGCGTGCGCGGACCGCGCCGCCCGTCAGTGCGCCGAAGCCGGTCGCGTTACCGAGCGCGGACCCGGCGATCGCGCCGATCCACAACGCGACGCGCGGCACCTTCGCGGCGACATAACGCAGGCCGACCGCATCGCGGGCGACGAGCGCGAGATAGCTGAGGGCCGTCGCGGCCAGCGATGCGCCCCACTCGCCGACGGACATGTGACGCAACTCGCGGATCACCGACCGGTAGTCGACGGATTCCGACAGGTGCTGGAAAACCACGATCAGCAGCAGGCCGATGCCGAGCGCGAGCAGCGGCGACAGCACACGCTCGTTGCGGATCAGCGCCCGGACACGGGCGATCACCGCCGCGGCGCGGCCGGGCGAACCAGAGTGGCGGGAAGACATAGATGTTCAGTGGTGGTGCATAGCGTGTCGCGGCGCAAGACGGCCAGGCGGCGACGTATCTGGTTGTTCTGCGTGGGCGGTCGGCCGAAGGAAATGGCAGGCGGCGCCTGGATCAGAACTTACGAGTATACGGAATTTATATTACAGAATCTTTCAGCTTCGGATTGTGCGGTTTTGTGGGGCCTCGCCCATCAAAATTGCATCAAAAATAGTGCGTTCGACAAACGCAAGGTGCGCATCATACCGGGAACCGGCGGGGATTTTTCATCGGATGAATGACTTGTGATGCATTTGGGAGAAATCTGCCGGGCGGAGCGCGAAAGGCGAGGACGAAAACATGATGGCGCGGGGCGTTTCAGGAATGGGGACAGGTTGATTCGGTGCGCTCGCACCCGCTTTGCGCCGTTACGGAATCGTACGGCGTACGGTCACTTCGCCCGCTCATGCTCCCCCAACCCGATCGCCTTGTAGTCGTAAGTCGGATAGAACTCCGTCCGATACGCACCCCACGCCGTATCTTCGAGCACCCGATTGACCTCGCGCACCCGCGATGCCGGCAACCGCAACACGACGATCTGCCCGATCCCCATCGTCACGGTCCAGCTCACCACTTCGACGCCCGGCGGCGGAAACGCCTTGTAGAACCCCTGCTTCGCCAATTGCGCGTTCAGCTCGGCGAGCGGGCGCGACTGATCGTGTTTCAGGAAGACGGTGAGCAGCACCGCATTGTCGGGCGTCGCCGCAGCCGAACCAGCGGGTACGGTCGATGTCTGGCCGATGGCCGGCGCGCTGCAGGTCACGGCCGCCACCAGCGCCGCGGCAATGGCCAAAGTACGAACCGGAAAATGAAGAGATACCGTCATGACGCGACTCCATCGTTTCGTGGCTGGAGCCGCCATCATGCGCTGCCGGGCAAATCGCCGCAGGCAGCCGGCGCAACGCTTACGCCGCGCGTGCGCCGTCGCGCTCCCGCAGCACGTCGATGAATGCGCGCAGCTTCGCCGGCACGTGCTTGCGATTCACGTAATACAGCCACATCGGCGGCAGCGTCCGGCACGCGCCCGGCAACACCTCGACGAGCGTGCCGTCGCGCAAGTCCTGTTCGATGCGCTCGCGCATGAACGCAAACGCGATCCCGACACCGGCACGCGCCGCGTCGATCACCGCATCGGCATCGTTCGTCACGAATACGCCTTCCGGATCGAGATCGACATCGCGGCGCCCGTCGTGCAGCAGCCATTTGTGCAGCCGCCCGCTCTCCGAAAACCGGAAGCGGATACATGCATGACGTTCGAGCGCCGCGATCGACGCCGGCGTGCCGTACCGCGCCAGATAACCGGGCGACGCGACCAGCGCACACGAAAGCGCCGGCGCGATCCGCACGCCGATCGTCCCCGGCTGCAGCCGGTCGGCGAGGCGAATCCCCGCATCGAACCCGTCCTTCGCGATGTCGACGAGTTCGTTCTCGTAGCGGATCTCGAGCCGCACTTTCGGATAACGCTCGCGGAATACGGCCAGCACCGGCGCGATCACGAGCGTGCGCGCCAGCGGCAGCGCGGTGACGCGCAACACGCCGCTCGGCTCGCTGCGCGCATCCCTCAGCGCGTCGCGCGCATGCACGACCTGCCGGTACGCGGGCTCGGTCTGCCGCCAGTAGTGCTGCCCGGCCTCCGTCAGGCTCACGCCGCGCGTGCTGCGATTGAACAGCTTCACGTTCAGCTCGCCCTCGAGCTGCCCGATCGCGAGGCTGACGGCAGCCGGCGTCAGGCCGAGCGCGGCAGCCGCCCGCGTGAAGTTGCCGGCCGTCGCGACCGTCATGAACACGTGCAGCCCGGCCATCGGATCGCGTCGGCTCATCATTAGAAAAACTTGAAACTCTTTCGAGCGGAATGCGGATTCTCCCATATACCGCACCTGCCTACACTGAGGCCTGTCGTCCCACTGGAGCTTCGCATGGACCCGCTCACCGCCGCGCTGCCGCTCGCAGCCGCCCGCCGTACGATCGACGCAGCACTCGCGCATGCCGCGTCGCTGCAGGTCGCCGGCGTCGCCATCGCAATCGTCGATGCCGGCGCGAACCTGCTCGCGTTCGCGCGCACCGACGACTGCTTCCTCGGCGCGATCGATCTCGCGCAGCGCAAGGCGCTGACGGCGGTCCGCTTCCGCATATCGACCGGCGCGCTCGGTGCGATGTCGGGCGACGGGCCGCTGCGCGGAATCGAGCACAGCCACTGCGGGCTCGTCACGTTCGGCGGCGGCGAACCGCTCGTCGACGGCGGCGGACGCTGCGTCGGCGCAATCGGCGTATCGGGCGGCAGCGTCGACGAAGACACCGCGATCGCCCGGCACGGCCGCGACCGCTTTCAGGCAACCCTTCCCACCACAAGGTAAGCACATGGCACGGAAACGCATCCTCATTACCGGCGCAGGCACCGGCTTCGGCCGTGAAGTGGCGCTGCGGCTCGCCGAACGCGGCCACGACGTGACGGCCGGCGTGCGCGTCACCGTCGAGATCGACGCACTGACGGACGCCGCCGCGCAACGCGGCACCACGCTGCGCGCCATCAAGCTCGATGTCACGTCGGCCGACGATCGCGCCCGCGCGGCCGAGCTGGACGTCGACGTGCTCGTGAACAACGCGGGCGTCGGCGAAGCCGGCGCGCTCGTCGACCTGCCGGTCGGGATCGTCCGCGACCTGTTCGACGTCAACGTGTTCGGGCCGCTCGAACTCACGCAGCACATCGCGCGCGGGATGCTCGCGCGCCGGCACGGCAAGATCGTGTTCGTGTCGTCGATCGCGGGCCTGATCACCGGGCCGTTCACGGGCGCCTATTGCGCGTCGAAGCACGCGGTCGAATCGATCGCGGAGGCGATGCACGCGGAGCTGGCGCCGCACGGAATCCGTGTCGCGGTCGTGAACCCCGGCCCGTACAGCACGGGTTTCAACGACCGGATGATGGAGACGACGCGGCGCTGGCACGATCCGGCCGTTCACACGGTGACGCCCGAGCGGCTGACGTTCCCGCTCGAACAGCACGATCCTGAAGAGATGATCGCGAAGATGGTCGACGTGATCGACAGCGACGGCGGCGCGTTCCGCAACCTGCTGCCGCGGTCGTCGGAAACGTTCGTCCGTGCCGAACAGGCGCGCGCGTGGGAGCGTCAGCAGTAACGCAAACCGGCGGCGGCCGGCGGTTCATGCAGGAACGCCGTGCCCGCCGCCCGGCCTGTCGCGTGCGACGTTCGCCGTCGACGGCCTTCCCGACGGACGGCCCGGCGCGGCTCGTCGCAGGCCGACGCGTCGCCCGGCGCCGGGCCCGCAAACCGGCGGGCCGCGTCGCGCCACACCGTTCGCGGTCAGTACACGTCCCGCATGTAGCGGCGCGCCTTCGCGAGCCGCGCGACGTAGTCGTTCGCGGCTTCGTCCGACATGCCGCCGTGCTCGGCGACGACGGCCTTCAGCGCGGCATCGACGTCCTTCGCCATCCGCGCGGCGTCGCCGCACACGTAGAAGTGCGCGCCTTCCTCCAGCCACGCGAACAGCTCGGCGCCCTGCTCGCGCATCCGGTCCTGCACGTAGATCTTGTCGGCCTGGTCGCGCGAGAACGCGAGATCGAGCCGCGTCAGGAAACCGCTGTCGCGCATCGCGCCCAGCTCGTCGCCGTAGTAGAAGTCCGTCTGCGCATGCTGTTCGCCGAAGAACAGCCAGTTGCGCCCGCGCGCGCCGCGCGCCTGCCGCTCGTGCAGAAAGCCGCGGAACGGCGCGACGCCGGTGCCGGGGCCAACCATCACGATCGGCACGTCGCCGTTCACCGGCGGCCGGAAATGCGCGGATTTCTGCACGAACACGGGTACGCGGCCGTCGTCCGCGCGATCGGCGAGGAACGTCGATGCGACACCTTTGCGCGCGCGCCGGCCGTTGTGATAACGCACGGCCGACACGGTCAGGTGGATCTCGCCCGGGTGCGCGCTCGGGCTCGACGCAATCGAATAAAGACGCGGCTGCATGCGCTTCAGCATCCCGACGAGTTCGTTGCCCGACAGCTCGACCGGAAACTCGTGCAGCACGTCCGCGAGTTGTTGCCCCCACAACCATTGCTTCAGGTCGCCCTTGCGGTCGTCGCCGAGCAGCGACTTCAGCGCGCCGTTCGCGCTGCGCGACGCGATGAACGTGAGCGTGTCCGGATGCGGGCGCGTGATGTCGAAATGACGCGCGAGTGCGTCGCCGAGGCGCATGTCGCCGACACCCGCCACCGACACGGGTGCATCGGCCTTCAGCGCGGTGACGGACAGCAGCTCGTCGACCAGTTCCGGGCAGTTGGTCGGCCACACGCCGAGCGCGTCGCCGGTTTCGTATTCGAGGTTCGCGCCTTCGGTCGACAGCGACACGTAACGCGTGTCCTTCGCCGCGCCCGGACGGTTGAGCCGCAGGTTCGCGACGAGCTTCGACGGCGCCGGATGCGCCTTCGTCGGCAGCAGCCCCGACGGGCCCTGGCCGCCGGACGGCACCGCGTGCAGCGCGGCATCGGCCTCCTTGATCCGCGCGACGACGCGTTCGAGCCACTGGTCGGCGTCGCGCTGGAATTCGACGTCGCAATCGACGCGCGCGCACAGGCGTGCCGCGCCGAGTTCCGCGAGCCGCGCGTCGAGCCGGCGGCCATGGCCGCAGAACTGGTCGTAGTTGCGGTCGCCGAACGCGAGCACCGCGAAGTGCACGCCGTCGAGGCGCGCAGCGCCGCCGGCCTGCAGCGCTTCCCAGAACTCGCTGCCGTTGTCGGGCGCGTCGCCGTCGCCGAACGTGCTCGTCATCAGCAGCACGTATTGCGCACCGGCGAGCGACGCCACCGGATAGTCGGACATGCACGCGGTGCGGATCTCGAAGCCCGCGTTCATCAGCTGCGTCGCGTAATCCTCGGTCAACGATTCGATGTTGCCGGTCTGCGACGCCCACAGCAGCACGACCTTCGGCCGCGTGCGCACGATCCGCACGCCGCCGGACGCGGCGGCATCGGCCGGCAGCGCGGGGGCCGCGGCGTCGGGCAAGCTCGCCGGCAGCGAGCGGCTGAACAACCCCGCGAGCATCCCGTCGAGCCAGAACCGCACCGGCGGCGTGAGCGGCGCGCCGGCCGGCAGCACCGGCACGCCGCCCTCGGGCCGGCCGGCGCTTGCCTTCAGCCCGCTGACGAACCCGGCCACATACAGCCGTTCGGTGTCCGTCAACGGCGGCGGCGCGAAGTCGGCGACGCCGAGCGCGGCCGCGAAAGTGTCGATGTCTGCCATGTCGGATTCCTGTGAAGCAGTCGCCTGCACCGTCGCCGGCGCGGGCCGTGCGTCGTCGGCGCGGGCATCGGGTTGCGCCGTCTGGTCGTCGGCGGACGCGAACGCAGCGGTCTCGACGCGCCGCAGCGCGACCGCGCAGTATTTCAGTTCGGGTTGCTGCGATTCGGGATCGATCGCGTCGTTCGTCACCGCGTTGATGCACAGGTCGTCGCCGTACACGTCGTTCCAGTGCATCGGCGCGAAGCAGTCGCCGCGCCGCACGCGCTCGGTCACGACGGCCGGCAGCACCGCGCGGCCGCGCGCCGAGCGGATCTCGACGCTGTCCTTCGCGGCGATGCCGAGCGCGCTCGCGTCGTCCGGATGCAGCTCGACGAACGGGCGCGGGTTCAGCTTGTTCAGCATCGCGACCTTGCCCGTCTTCGTCATCGTGTGCCACTGATGCTGCAGCCGCCCCGTGTTCAGCACGATCGGGAACGTGTCGTCGGGCAATTCGGCCGGATCGACGTGCGGCCGGGCGAAGAAGCGCGCCTTGCCCGACGGCGTCGGGAACGCGATGCGCGGCGCGTCGTCGCCGTCGGCGGCCGGGCGCAGCGGCTGGCTCACGCCGTCGTTCAGGTAGCGGATCGGGTGCCGCTCGCGCGCGGTGCCCGGCGCGACCGGCCACTGCACGGGCCCGTCGCGCAGCGCCGCATGGCTCGCGCCGCGCAGGTCGTAGCCCGTCGCCGGATTCGAGAAGCGGACGATCTCGTCGAACACGTCGGCCGCCGACGCATAGTCGAACGCATCGCCGAACCCCATCGCGCGCGCGACTTCCGCGACGATGCGCCAGTCGGGCAGCGCGTCGCCCGGCGGCGCGACCGCCGCGCGCATCAGCGTCATGTTGCGCTCGGAGTTGATCATCACGCCGTCGCCCTCGGCCCACAGCGCGCCGGGCAGGAGGATGTCCGCGTAGCGGTTGGTCTCGGTATCGAGGAACGCGTCCTGTGCGATCACGAGTTCCGCGGCCTGCAATCCGGCGATCACGTTCTGCCGGTTCGGCACCGTGGCGACCGGGTTCGTGCAGATGATCCAGCATGCCTTGATGTCGCCGGCCGCCATCCGCTCGAACAGGTCGACGGTGCCGTTGCCGGTTTCCTTGCGCAGCGTGCCGGCCGGCACGCGCCACAGCTGCTCGACGAAACGGCGATCGTCGTCGGACGCCACCGAGCGCTGGCCCGGCAGGCCGGGGCCCATGTAGCCCATCTCGCGCCCGCCCATCGCGTTCGGCTGGCCGGTCAGCGAGAACGGCCCGCTGCCGGCGCGGCAGATCCTGCCCGTCGCGAGATGCAGGTTGCAGATCGCGTTGGTGTTCCACACGCCGTGCGTGCTCTGGTTGAGCCCCATCGTCCAGCAGCTCATCCATTCCTGCGCGTCGCCGATCCATTGCGCAGCCGTGCGCAGGTCGGCTTCCGCGAGCCCCGTGATTTCAGCCACGCGCCCGGGCGTGTAGTCGGCGAGGAACGCGGGCATCGCGTCCCAGCCTTCGGTGTACGCGTCGATGAACGCGCCGTCGGTGCGGCCGTTCGCATGCAGCAGGTGCAGCAGCCCGTTGGTCAGCGCGAGATCGGTGCCCGGCCGGATCTGCAGGAACAGGTCGGCCTTGTCGGCGGTGCCGGTGCGGCGAGGATCGACGACGATCAGCTTCGCGCCGGCCTTTACGCGGTCCATCATCCGCAGGAACAGGATCGGATGGCAGTCGGCCATGTTCGCGCCGATCACGAAGAACAGGTTCGCGCGATCGAAGTCCTGGTACGACCCGGGCGGGCCGTCCGCGCCGAGCGACTGCTTGTAGCCGGTGCTCGCGCTCGCCATGCAGAGGCGCGAGTTCGACTCGATGTTGTGGGTGCCGACGAAACCCTTCGCGAGCTTGTTGACGAGGTATTGCGCCTCGATCGACATCTGCCCCGACACGTAGAACGACAGCGCGTCCGGCCCGTGCGTATCGAGCACCGCGCGCAGGCGGCGCGCGGTGTCGGCGATCGCGTCGCGCGCCGGCAGCGGCACGAGGTCGTCCTCGCGCGCGCGGCGCACGAACGCGCGGTCGAGCCGCCCCGAGCGGCGCAGCGCGACGTGCGCCGACGAGCCCTTCGTACACAGCCGCCCGAAGTTGGCCGGATGGTCGGCGTCGCCGGACACCTTGACGACTTCGCCTTCCTCGACGTGCAGCACCATCCCGCAACCGACGCCGCAGTACGGGCACACGCTCTTGACGGGGGTGGCGGTCATGCGCGCTCCGGGGCGGTCAGGCCGCGATCCACACGAAGCCGTCCTCGACCCGCGACGGATACGTGCTCACCGACTGCTCGGGTGCCTCCAGGCATTCGCCGGTGCGCAGGTCGAAATGCTGCTTGTACAGCGGCGACGCGACGACGATGCGCTCGCCGAGGCTGCCGATCAGCCCGCGCGACATCACGGCCGCCCGCGACACGGGATCGACGTTGCCGATCGCGAACACGCCGCCTTCCTCGGCATGCGCGACGTGAAAGACCGCGACCTGCTCGCCGTTGACGAGCGCACACACGCCAGTGTTCGGCACGATGTCGTCGAGCGCGCACACGCGGGTCCAGGACGGCGGCAGACGATCGTTCATGATGAGCTCCTTCGAAAAGACACGGGTGTCGGTCAGGGTCAAACGGTGGAGGGTTCGGTTGCGGCTTGCGTCACGCCTTCGGCGACGACGGGAATCGAAACGGGCTTGCCGCCCGCCCGTTCGCCGGGCGTCGCGGGCCGGATCTGGCCGCGCGTCTCGACGAATTCGATGGTCGTGTCCGGCGCATCGCTGTTCACGAAGTGACGGAAGCGCCTGCGCGTGTCGGGATCGGTGACGGCCCGCTTCCACTCGCACTCGTAGGTGTCGACCACGTGCTGCATGTCGGCTTCGAGTTCGGCGCCGATCCCGAGCCGGTCGTGCACAACAACGTCGATCAGGTAGTCGAGGCCGCCTTCGAGGTTGTCGCGCCACACGCTCGTGCGCTGCAGCCGGTCGGCCGTGCGCACGTAGAACATCAGCAAACGGTCGATGTAGCGGACCAGCGTCGCGCGGTCGAGGTCGGACGCGAGCAGTTCCGCGTGGCGCGGCTTCATCCCGCCGTTGCCGCATACGTACAGGTTCCAGCCCTTCTCGGTCGCGATGATGCCGACGTCCTTGCCCTGCGCTTCCGCGCACTCGCGCGTGCAGCCGGACACGCCGAACTTGATCTTGTGCGGCGCGCGCAGCCCCTTGTAGCGATTCTCGAGGTCGATCGCGAGGCCGACCGAATCGTCGACGCCGTAACGGCACCACGTCGAGCCGACACACGACTTCACGGTGCGCAGCGCCTTGCCGTATGCGTGGCCCGATTCGAAACCGGCCGCGATCAGTTCCTCCCAGATCGACGGCAGCTGCTCGACGCGCGCACCGAACAGGTCGACGCGCTGGCCGCCGGTGATCTTCGTGTAGAGCCCGTACTTCTTCGCGACCTGGCCGACCGCGATCAGCCCTTCCGGCGTGACCTCGCCGCCCGGCATGCGCGGCACGACCGAATACGTGCCGTCGCGCTGGATGTTCGCGAGGTAGTAGTCGTTCGAATCCTGCAGCCCCGCGTGTTCCTTCTTCAGCACGAATTCGTTGAAGCACGACGCGAGGATGCCCGCCACCGCCGGCTTGCACACGTCGCAGCCGAGGCCATGGCCGTGCTTCGCGAGCAGCGCGTCGAAGGTCGTGATGCGCTCGACGCGGATCAGGTGGAACAGCTCCTGGCGCGAATACGGGAAGTGCTCGCAGATATGGTTGTTGACCGCGAGGCCCTGCTTCTTCATCTCGGCCTTCATGATCTGCGTGACGAGCGGCACGCAGCCGCCGCACGACGTGCCCGCGCCCGTGCACGACTTCAGCGCGCCGAGGCTCGTCGCGCCGCCGGCGACCGCCGTGCAGATCTGCGACTTCGACACGTTGTTGCACGAGCAGATCTGGGCGCCGTCAGGCAGCGCGTCGACGCCGAGCGCCGGCTTCGCGACGCCGTCCGACGACGGCAGGATCAGGAATTCCGGCGACTCGGGCAGCTCGATGCGGTTCAGCATCATCTGCAGCAGCGTGCCGTATTCGGCCGCGTCGCCGACCATCACCGCACCGTGCAGGAACTTCCCGCAGTCGGACACGACGAGCTTCTTGTAGACCTGGCGGCGCTCGTCCGCGTACTGGTAGGTGCGGCTGCCGGCCGTCGTGCCGTGCGCGTCGCCGATGCTCGCGACGTCGACGCCCATCAGCTTCAGCTTCGTGCTCATGTCGGCGCCCGCGAACGCAGGTGCGTCGTTCGTGTCGCCGCCCAGCTGCTTCGCGACCACGCGCGCCATGTCGTAGCCGGGGGCGACGAGGCCGTACACCATGCCGTTCCAGGCCGCGCATTCGCCGATCGCGTAGATGTCGGCGTCGCTCGTGCGGCATGCGTCGTCGATCGCGACGCCGCCGCGCGGGCCGATTTCCAGGCCGCACGCACGCGCCAGCTCGTCGCGTGCGCGAATGCCGGCCGAAAACACGATCATGTCGGCGTCGAGATGGGAGCCGTCGGCGAACGCCATCCGGTGCGTGCCCTCTTCGCCGTCGACGATCTCGAGCGTGTTCTTGCCCGTATGCACGGTCACGCCGAGCGCCTCGATCTTCGCGCGCAGCATCCGGCCGCCGCCGTCGTCGACCTGCACGGCCATCAGCCGCGGCGCGAATTCGACGACGTGCGTGTCGAGCCCCATGTCGCGCAGCGCCTTCGCGCATTCGAGGCCGAGCAGCCCGCCGCCGACCACGACGCCGCGCTTCGCGTGCGTGCCGCACGCCTGCATCGCCTCGAGATCCTCGATCGTCCGGTACACGAAGCAGCCCTCACGATCGTGCCCCGGCATCGGCGGCACGAATGGGCGCGAACCCGTCGCCAGCACCAGCTTGTCGTACGCGAGCGTTTCCCCGGACGCGAGCGTGACCGTATGCGCGGCGCGGTCGATCGACGCGACGCGCGCATTCAGGCGCAGGTCGAACTGCGGATGACGCTCGAAGAAACCGGGTTCGACGAGCGACAGGTCGTCCGCCGACTTGCCCGCGAAGAACTCGGACAGGTGCACGCGGTCGTAGGCCGGGCGCGGTTCCTCGCCGAGCACGGTGACCTGCAGCGCCGCCGACGCGCCCGCTTCCGCCGCGACGCACTCGAGCAGCTTGTGGCCGACCATCCCGTGGCCGATGACGATGAGTTTCATGATGACGTTTCCCTCGGTCGATCAGTTCGCGACGCTGCCGGCAGCCAGCGCGCGGTCGCGCAGCTCGGCTTCGCGCGCCTTGTGTTCTTCGCTGAAGCGCACGGCCATCGCGCACAGCGCGGTCGCGGTGACGGCAAGGCCGAGCAGGCCGAGCGTGTGCTGCACGTCGCCGACGCCTTTGAGCAGGAAGCTCGCGGCGACCGCGCCGACGTTGCCGCCCGCGCCGACGATCCCCGCGACGCCGCCGAGTGCCTTGCGGTCGATGAAGGGCACCAGCGCGTAGGTCGCGCCGCACGCCATGTGCGTGAAGAGGCCGAACGCGAGCATCGCGACGAGTGCGATGCCGACGCTTTGCGCATGCGAGAACCAGATCAGCCCGAGCCCTTCGCCGACGATCAGCGCGCACAGCAGCATCGCGCGCACGTCGAGGCTGCGGCGCGCGGCGACCTTGTCGGACAGCCAGCCGCCGAGCGCACGTGCAAACAGGGCGAGCAGCCCGAACATGCCGACCGCGAAACCGGCGTCCTTCAGCGACAGGCTGAAGTGATCGACGTAGTACAGCGCGGCGATGTTGTGGATGAACACCTCGACGCCGAAGCACGCGCCGTACGTGATGAACAGCATCCACACGCGATAGTTACCGCAGGCCGCGAAGAAGCTCGCCCAGCCGCCCTTCTTGCCGCTGTCGACCGTCACGCCTTCCTTGCGCAGCGCGACGAAGTCGCCTTGCGGGCAATCCTGCGTGAAGCGCCAGTACGCCCAGGCCATCGCGAGCATCGCGACGCCCGGCACGACCAGCGCGATACGCCACGACGAATCCTCGCCGAAGCCGAGCATCAGGCCGGCGGCGACGAGCAGCGGCATCAGCGCCTGCGTCGCGCCCGCGCCGGCATTGCCCCAGCCGGCCGTCGTCGCGTTCGCGGTGCCGACGACGTTCGGCGCGAACATCACCGACGTGTGGTACTGCGTGATCACGAAGCCCGCGCCGATCGCGCCGATGCCGAGCCGGCAGATCAGGAACGACAGGTAGTCGTGCGTGAACGACACCGCGAACACGGGGATCGCGCCGAGCAGCAGCAGGCCGACGTACACGCGGCGCGGGCCGAAGCGGTCGCACAGCGGGCCGACCAGCAGCCGCACGGCGATCGTCGCGGCCACGGCCGCGATGTTGATGTTGGCGACCTGCGCCGCGCTCAGGTGGAATTCGCGTGCGATCAGCGGCATCAGCGGCGCGCACGCGAACCACGCGAAGAAGCACACGAAGAACGCCATCCACGTCAGGTGGAACGCGCGCATCGGCGCGGTGCGGAGGCTGAAGAGATCGATACGGGTAGCTTTGTCGGTCATGTCATCCGCCAAACGAAAAACGGCGTCCTGCGCACCCGGTCTCGTCGAGACCCGATGCGTAGGACGCCGTTGCCCATGAAGCCCGTTGCCGGGCGCGTCTGTAATCGGTACTGCCGGACGAATCGCCATTGATTCGCCCGAACCGGCTTACGCAAACGCCATGCCATGTCGCCGCGAATCGGGCCCGCAGCGCCGCCGCGCAAGGCTCGTCCGGCGTCGTGCGGCGCCCGGCGACAGCCGGCACACGATGCGCGGTGATGCAGCGAGGCACAGATGTGGTGCGATGCAGCACTGTCGCCGTGCGACATCGCGGTGCGCGCGGGCGGGGCACGATGCACGCCGATGCGGCATTGCGGCGGCCGGCGCGCGGCGGCCGCCTGTGGGCACGGGGGCCGTACTTGGCCCGCAATTGGCCCGTATTCGGCCCATACTAGGCCCGCATTTCGCCCGCACTTGGCCATCGCGCGGCGCGATACGCGCCGTTCCCGCCGCGCGGGCGCGACGGGCGACACCGGTTGGCCCGGATATTGCTGAACCCGCTGCATGACACCGGCAACGGCGCCGGTGGGCAGTCCCCTCAAAACCGGGCCCGTCGTGCAGGCGGGCCGCCCAGGACAACGGCGTCCCCCCGTGCGCGGCACGGCCGGATGCCGATACGTCGACCGCCCGCCGCCGCCGCGCAACAACGCGCTATCGGCCGCCGCATGCAGGCGGCACTGGAACACGACATGACGACAGGCAAAGTCACCCTGCTGGGCGCCGGCCCCGGCGATCCCGATCTCCTCACGCTCAAGGCCGTGAAAGCGCTGGCCGCTGCCGACGTGCTGCTGCTCGACGATCTCGTCGCGCCCGGCATCGTCGAACTCGCGCCGCAGGCGCGCGTCATCCGGGTCGGCAAGCGCGGCGGTTGCCGCTCCACGCCGCAGGCATTCATCGAGAGGCTGATGCGCCGTTACGCGCTGCGCGGCGCGCACGTGGTGCGCGTGAAAGGCGGCGAGGCGCTGCTGTTCGGGCGCGCCGGCGAAGAACTCGCGACGCTGCGCGCCGCCGCGATTCCGGTCGAGATCGTCAACGGCATCTCGTCGGGGTTCGCCGCCGCCGCGAGCCTCGGCATCTCGCTCACGCACCGCGCGCATTGCCACGGCGTCACGTTCGTCACCGCCCATCGCCAGGACCACGGCGAACCCGACTGGGCGCGTCTCGCCGCGACCGGCACCACGCTCGCGATCTACATGGGCATGAGCCGCGTCGACAGCATCGCCGCCGGCCTGCTCGCCGTGCTGCCGGCATCGACGCCGGCCGCGGCCGTGCAATGGGCCGGCACGCCCGACGAACGCCGCTGGACCGGCACGCTCGGCGATCTCGCGCACGGCATCGACGCAGCACGGCTCGGCAGTCCGGCCGTGATCCTCGTCGGCGGCGCAGTCGGCGAAACGGCCGTGGCGGAGGTGCCGGACGCGGGCACAGCCGGGGCCGCGATCGACACGGCCTTCTCCCGGGCCGCGTAGCATGCGCGACACCACGCGGCACCGGCCGCCCACCTGTCATGAAAACAGCGGCGCCGTTCGCACCGGCTGCCGGGTCGCCGCGCGCGGCACCGGCACGACATGCGCGCGGGGCCGCCTCCGATCCGCGCATCGCGCCACGATTTCGACGCCGCCGTTCGCATCATGAGTGCGCCCGCTTCCTCCCCCCGCCTGCGCGTGCTGCTCGTCACCGATACCGACAAGCCGATCGGCGAGCTCGGCGACGCGCTTGCGCAGCTCGGCTACGACATGCTGAACGACGTCGCGACGCCCGCGCGCCTGCCCGCCGCCGTCGAGGAGCAGCATCCCGACGTCGTGATCATCGATACCGATTCGCCGTCGCGCGACACGCTCGAGCAGCTCGCGGTCATGCATGCGACCGCGCCGCGCCCCGTGCTGATGTTCAGCCACGACGCCAACCAGTCGCTGATCCGCGCGGCGGTCGGCGCGGGCGTCAGCGCGTATCTCGTCGAAGGGCTGTCGGCCGAACGCCTTGCACCGATTCTCGAAGTCGCGCTCGCGCGCTTCTCGCACGACGATGCGCTGCGCCGCCGGCTCGCCGATGTCGAACGCGAACTCGCCGAACGCAAGCTGATCGACCGCGCGAAGCGGATGCTGATGGACCAGCGCAGGCTGTCCGAACACGACGCGTATGCGGCGCTGCGCAAGCGCGCGATGGACCAGGGCCTGCGCATCGTCGACGTCGCGCGGCAACTGCTCGACGCGTCACCCCAGTCATGACCGCCATGGATACCACCTCTCCCGTCGCGCCGGAACGCGCGCATCTTCGCCTCGGGTTCGTCGCGCTGAGCGACGCGGCCCCGCTGATCGTCGCACAGCACCTGAACCTCGGTGCGCGGCACGGCCTCACGCTCGAACTCAGCCGCCAGCCGTCGTGGGCCGCCGTCCGCGACAAGCTGCTGAGCGGCGAGCTCGACGCCGCGCACGCGTTGTACGGGCTGGTCTGCGGGCTGCAGCTCGGGATCGGCGGCCCGCAGGCCGACATGGCCGCGCTGATGGTGCTGAACCGCAACGGCCAGGCGATCTCGTTGTCGCGCGGCCTCGCCGACGCGTACCGCAACAGCGGCAGCGTGCGCGACGCGTTCGCGACGCTCGGCCGCAAGCCGCTCCTCGCGCAGACGTTCCCGACCGGCACGCACGCGATGTGGCTGAACCACTGGCTCGCGTCGCACGGCGTCGATCCGCTGCGCGACGTGCGCAGCGTCGTGATCCCGCCGCCCGAGATGGTGGCCGCGCTCGCCGGCGGCGAACTCGACGGCTTCTGCGCCGGCGAACCGTGGCATGCCGTGGCCGAGGCCTGCGACGCGGGGCGGACCGTCGCCGTCACGAGCGAGATCTGGCCCGATCATCCGGAGAAGGTGCTCGCGGCCCGGCGCGATTTCGTCGCGCTGTATCCGGCCACCGCGCGCGCGCTGATCCGCACGCTCGTCGATGCCTGCGCGTGGCTCGACAGCGCCACGCACCGTCGCGAGGCGGCCGGCTGGCTCGCGTCGCCCGACGCGCTCGGCGTGCCGGCCCGGCTGATCGCGCCGCGCCTGCTCGGCGACTACGGATCGGGGCCGTTCGCCGTGCCGCCGCTGCCGATCCGCTTCCACGACGGCGGCGCCGTGAACCGCCCCGATCCGCGCGAAGGCGAGTGGTTCCTGTCCCAATACCGGCGCTGGGGCATGCTCGACGGTTCGCACGACGACGCGGCGATCGCCCGCGCGATCGCGCAAACCGCGTTGTATGATGCTGCCGTCGCCGAAAGCGGCGCACCGGGCCCGTCGCGGGCGTGAGGCGCGCCGCGTAATGCAGGCGCCGCGCGCTCCCGCGCCACGCCTGCCCGGGCCGCCTGTCGGCGCCCGGCACGCGCCCCCGGGGCGCCGCACGACCCCTCCGTCCCCGATCCGATCCGATTCGATGCCGAAACCCACGCGCGCGCCGCTCGACGCGCTGCTCACTGAAATCCGCGCGTGCCGTGCCTGCGAAGCCGACCTGCCGCTCGGCCCGCGCCCGGTCGTGCGTGCCCATCGCGACGCGCGCGTCCTGATCGTCGGGCAGGCGCCGGGCGCACGCGTCCATGCGAGCGGCATCCCGTGGGACGATGCGAGCGGCAAGCGGCTGCGCGGCTGGCTCGACGTCGACGCCGACACGTTCTACGACGAAACCCGCTTCGCAATCGTGCCGATGGGCTTCTGCTACCCGGGCCGCGGCACGAGCGGCGACAACCCGCCGCGCCCCGAATGCGCGCCGCTGTGGATCGACCGGCTGCTCGCCGGGTTGCCGTCGATCCGGCTCACGCTGCTGATCGGCCAGTATGCGCAGCGGCATTTCCTGCGCGACGCGCGCAAGGCCACGCTGACGGACACCGTACACGCGTGGCGCAACTATGGCCCCGACGTGCTGCCGCTGCCGCATCCGTCGCCGCGCAACCAGGCGTGGTTCAAGCACCACCCCTGGTTCGACGCCGACGTCGTGCCCGAGCTGCGGCGCCGGGTCGCGCCGCTGGTCGCCCGGTAAACGAAATCACCGCCGTGTCGCGACGCTTCGCGACACCCCGTCATCCGTATCGAATCAAGCATGAACGACACCCCTACCGACCTCGACTTTGCCTGCAACGGCTGCGGCGGATGCTGCCGCGACCTGCGCATTCCGCTGACGATCGACGAGGCCACCGCGTGGCTGCAACGCGGCGGCCACGTGGAGCTGCTGTGCGACGCGATGCCGTGGCTCGTCGAGCCCGAGCCCGACAACGCGTTCGCCGCGTACAAACGCGCACGCTCGACCGCCGCGCTCAGCGGCTCGCTGCCCGTCCGCGTGACGGTCATGCTCACGGCGTCCCACGCGGGGCCGTGCCCGAACCTGCGCGACGACCTGCGGTGCGCGATCTACGACGAGCGACCGCTCGTGTGCCGGATCTACCCGGCCGAAGTGAATCCGTTCGTGCCGCTGGCACCGGCCGGCAAGCAATGCTCGCCCGACGCGTGGCAGCAAACGCCGTTCGTCCGCGGCGGCACGATCGTCGACGCGGCCACCCACGAGAACATCGCGCGCTCGCGCGCGGCGAGCGAAGCCGAAACGCCGCTGCGGGCACGGTTGTGCGAGAGGCTGGGGATCGACACCGCGGCCGTGGCCAACGAAGGGTTCGCGATCCACGCGCCGCCGGCCGCCACGCTGCTCGCCGCGCTGACGGATCTGCGCACATCGGAGTCCGCACCGGCCGGCGCCGACGCCACCACCGCCTGGACGCTGATCTCGAACCGCGCGACGACGGTGGACGCGCTCGCATCGGTCGGCGGGGCAAGCCGGCGCGCCGGCGGCGACAGCCCGCACGCCCGCTACCTCGGTTTCCACCCGGACGAATGACCGCCGCGCGGCACGCCGCGAGCGGTTCCGGGCCAGGCCGCAAGGTGGCACGGATCGCCGTCGCGCCCGGTTCGCTGTACCATCGCGGCTCAACCGCGTCACGACCAGCAGAATCCTTCATGCCCTCCACCGCCCCGCCGCGCCTGTACGGGATGCCCGAACGCAGCGACCGGCTCGACTTCTACATCCGCGACCAGGCGTCGCGCCAGGCGATCACCGAGCCGCACCGGCACGCGTATTTCCAGATCCAGTTCAATCTCGGCGGCGACACCGAGCAGCGGATCGGCGGCGTCACGCGGCCGTTTCCGCGCGGCGCGCTCGCGTTCGTGCTGCCGCACCGCGAGCACCTGATCCCGCATCCGGAAGGCGCGCACTTCATCGTGATCAACTTCAGCCAGGCGTTCCTGCGCGCCGATCTCGACGTCGACCCGCTCGACCTGGAGGACGTGCCCGCCCACCGCTTTCCCGAGCTGACGCCGTTCCGCTTCCAGGAACACCTCGACTTCATCCTGACCGGCGACACCTACGACGAAGCACGCCGCCTCGCGCTGTGCATGCTCGACACCGATCGCGTGCGCACGTTCGGCTCGACCACGTTGCTGCGCGGCTACCTGCTGCAGCTGATCGGGCTCGTCTGCACGCAGTACGCGGGCGCGCTCGACAAGCTCGCGCAGCGCGGCGCCCAGCGCGCCGGCCGGCGCGATGCGCTCGCGCGCGTGCTGCGGCACGTCCGCGCCAACCTCACCCGCGAGGACCTGACGCTCGCCGCGACCGCCGAAGCCGCGTTCCTGTCGCCCAACTACCTCGCGCACCTGGTTCGCAAGGAAACCGGCAGCACCTTCACCGATCTCGTGACGGAGCGCCGGATCGCGCTCGCGCAGTCGCTGCTGGCCCACACGAGCCGGCGCATCGCGGACATCGCCCGCTCGGTCGGCTTCCGCGACGAAGGGTATTTCGCGCGGCGCTTCCGCGCGCGGGTCGGCGTGTCGCCGAAGGCGTACCGCGACGCGAATGCCGCGCTGCCGGACGGCGACGACACGCCGGCAGCGCCCGACGCGTAGTTTTGTCCCGGTAAAACGCAGTTGCGTCGCATCCGGCCGCACGGGCGTCGGGTATCGTTGCACGCATGCCGGCCCGTGCGCCGCACGGGCGCGGCATCCGTCTTCCCACCGAACGAGGCCATCCGATGTCCGCCTATGTCATCGACGCTGCCGAGCGTCCTTCCGTCGAAGTCGACCAGTCGTCCGCGCGCTTTCCGGTGCGCCGCGTCTTCTGCGTCGGCCGCAACTACGCCGACCACGCGCGCGAAATGGGCGCCGATCCCGACCGCGAACCGCCGTTCTTCTTCACGAAGCCTGCCGACGCGATCGTCCCGGCCAGCGGCACCGTCCCCTATCCGCCGCTGACGAACGACCTCCATCACGAAATCGAGCTGGTCGTCGCGATCGGCAAGGACGGGCGGTCGATCGACCCGGCCGACGCGCTGTCGCACGTATGGGGCTACGGCGTCGGCGTCGACCTCACGCGCCGCGACCTGCAGGCCGAAGCGAAGAAACTGAGCCGTCCGTGGGACTGGGCGAAAGGCTTCGACGCGTCGGGCCCCGTGACCGCGCTGCGGGCGGCGTCGGCCACCGGTCATCCGGCCAAGGGCCGCATCTGGCTCGCGGTCAACGGCGACACGCGCCAGCAAGGCGACCTGGCCGACATGATCTGGGCCGTGCCCGATGTCATCGCGTACGTGTCGCGCTCGGTCGAATTGAAGGCCGGCGATTTGATCTTCACGGGCACGCCGGCCGGCGTCGGCGCGCTGCAACCGGGCGACCGCGTGACGGGCGGCGTCGACGGCGTCGCGACGTTCGAGTTCGTCGTGGGCGCGAAGCCGTAAGCCATAAGCCGTGACGCAGCAAGCACGGCGGCCGCCCGCGCGGGGCCGCCGTGCGATATCCCGATTTCGGTCAGTCGTAGCGGCGCAGGAATGCGTCGACGACGGCCGGCGGGTTCAGCGCTTTCGCCGATTCGTTTTCCAGCGCTTCGGCCGCGTCGTCGTCGCTGATCGACACGAACAGCGTGATCGCCGCCCGTTCGTCGCCGGTGCCGAACAGGCCCTCGCGGTCGAGCAGGCGCAACGCACCGATCATGTCGGCGTGCAGTTGCCGCGAAAATTCCGGGAATCTCGACCGGACAAACTGCGGGCTCAGCACGTCGTCGGCGAGCTTGCCGCAGATCGCATTGAACGGCGACGCTTCCGCCGCCGCATACGCCCATTCCGAAAAGCCCCACGCATACCACGGGTCGTCATCCGCGACGGCCTGCTGCTCGCGGACCCGGCGCAGCCCCTCGACCGAATTGGCGGCCGGCACCACCGTCATCGCGCCGCTGTCGGTGTACAGCGCGAACGCGTAGAAATGCTCGTCCGGGTGCAGCGCCCTGAATGTCGCTCTCGCGGCGTCGGCAATGTCTCGCTGGAAATCAGAAAAGTCGCTCATCGCTCCCTCGTCCAACCGCCCTTCGCGCGCCGGAGCATGCTTGGCGCGCGGCGGGTTCGTCGTCTCCCGATATGCGATCGATTGTCCGCCAATCGCCAGCGGCACGGTAGCGGTGCCCGCACCCATGCCCGCACCGATGCCCGATCCGGCGCGGCGATGCTGCGTATTCGCGTTCACCGCCCGGCGTCCCGCGCGTCGAACACCCGCACGCAGACGGCCGCCGCCAGCGCGATCGCGGCCGACAGCAGCATCATCGCCAGCGGCGCATAACCCGCGTTGCCGGGCGTCAGTACCGCCCCCGTCAGCGATGAAAGCGCGGCGCCGCCGGCGATCGTCATCGCACCGGCCAGCCCCGACGCGCTCCCGGCCAGCGCCGGACGCACCGACACCGCGCCGGCATGGGCACCGGGATTCGTCAGTCCGTTGCCGATGCCGACCAGCACGCACGGCCCGAACCACGCGATCGCATGCGTCGCGCCGCCGAACATCGACGCGAGGCCGATCAACGGTCCCGCGCATGCAACGATCCGACCGCACAGGATCGTCGTGGCCAGCGCGAAGCGGCGCGCGTAACGCGCGGCCAGGAAGCTGCCGCACACGAAGCCGGCCGTGATGGTTCCCATGTAGAAGCCGATCTCCGCGGGCGCGATGCCGAACACCGTTTGCGCGGCCAGCGGCGCGCCGGCCAGGAACGCGTAGAACGAGCCGGTCGAAAACGCCATGCACAGCGCGTAGGCCCAGAAACGGCGCGCGCGCAGCAGCGCCGGATACGCGCGAAGCTGCTGCCCGAGGCTCGACGACCGGTTCGCATGGGTTTCGACGAAATTGAACCCGCACCAGACGAACAGCGCGACGCCCGCCGCGCCGAGCAGCCAGAAGCTCGCGCGCCAGCCCGCCGTCTGGTCGAGCGCGCCGCCGAGCGTCGGGCCGAGCATCGGCGCGAACGCGGCCGCCATCGCCGCATAGCCGATCCGGCTCGCCGCGCGCGCACCGCCGCCGGTATCCCGGATCGTCGCCATCGACACCGGATAAACCGACGTGATCGCCGCCTGCATCAGCCGGCATGCCAGAAACACCCGGATATCGGTCGCCATCGCACAGCCGAGCGAGCCGAGCGCGAAGATGCCGACGCTCGCCAGCACGACCGGCCGCCGCCCGAACCGGTCCGACAGCGGCCCCATCACGAACTCCAGCGACGCGGCCACCGCCGCGTAGCCGCCGAGTGAAAGCGCGACGAGCGCATAGTCGGCGCGCAGGTCGCGTGCGATTGCCGGCAGCGACGGCAGGAACAGGCTCAGCGGCAGCACCGAGCACGCGCACAGCAGGATCAGCGTCGCGTGCCTCGGCGACGCCCGTTCGGAAGCGATCGGCAGGTTCGGTTGCAAGCGGATGTCCTCCGCGCACGTGCCGCACGGCCGTGCGCAATGCAAAAAAAAAGCCCCCGAACGAGTCGGGGGCGCAGGGATGCCGGCGCGGTGCCGCTACCGGACCCTGCGCCTGTGTACGACTACGATGAAGGTTGCTGCTTTCATGCCGGATGGCTCCTGGTTGCCTGGCTGGCTTGGTGCGATGTCGGACGATACCGGACGATGGTAGGCGGACGATACCGACCGCGTCAACGCCCTAACGCGCACGCACCGACACGAACCTCCGCGCGTTGTTCCGCTGGATCAGCACCGCGATCACGCTGCCGCCGTTCGCTTCGAGCGACTGCACGTCGTCCGGCGTCTCGAGCAGCGTGTCGTTGAGCTCCAGCACGACGTCGCCCGGCCGGATGCCCGCGTTCGCCGCCGGGCCGTGCACCGCGTCCACCATCATCCCGACCGCGAGCCCGGTCGAGCGGCGCTCGTCGTCGCTCAGCGCGTGCATCGTCAGCCCGAGGCGGTCGCCGCCGTCGCCCGCGCCCGCGCCCGCACTCGCTCCCGCTCCCGGCCCCGGTCGTGCGGCCGCCTTCGGCGCGGCCATGCCGACGGTCGTGCCCGCGTTGCCGGCGGCCTCGTCGGCGCCCGTGATCGTCAGCCTCACCGGCGCACGATTGCGGATCACGCGCAGCGGCGTCTTCTGGCCTGGCGGCAGCGCGGCCGCCAGGTCGTTCAGCTCGGCCGAACGGCCGATCGTCTTGTCGCCCAGCTTGACGATCACGTCGCCGGGCCTCACGCCGGCCGCGGCGGCCGGCGAGCCGGGCGCGACGCCGTTGACGAGCGCGCCCGCCGGACGCGGCAGCCCGAACGCGGCGGCCAGCCCGATGCCGACATCCTGCACGTCGACGCCAAGCGCGTTGCCGGACGATGGATCGCCCGGCTCCTGGGACTGCTGCGCCTGCATCTGCTTCTGCAGTTGTGCACGCACCTTTGCGGCAAACGCGATCGGAATCGCGAACGTCATGCTCGCGTAGCGGTCGGTGCCCGTATACACCTGCACCGCAATGCCGATCACGTCGCCCGCGCGATTGAATACGGGGCCGCCCGAGTTGTCGGGGTTCGGGGCGATGTCGGTTTCGAAGAACGGAAACGTGCTGCCGTCCGGCAGCCGGTGCGACGTCGCGCTGACGATGCCGGCCGTGACCGTATTGCCCGATCCGTCCGGCGCGCCGATCGTCATCACCGGTTCGCCCGCGCGTACCTTCGCCGAATCGCCGATGCGCACGAACGGCAGTTTCGTCGCGGTAACGCGCAGCACGGCGACGTCGCTTTGCGGATCGACGGCCAGCACGGTCGCCTTGAATTCGCGGCGGTCCGTGAGCCGCACGGTCACGTCGGTCGCATCGTCGACCACGTGCGCGGAGGTGAGGATCAGGCCGTCGGCGCTGACGATGAAACCCGAGCCGGTGCCCGATACCGCACGCGGCGCCGTGTCGGGTGCCGGCGTCTGCGGGCCCTGCGCGGGAGGCGGCGCGCCGCGCCGGAAGAATGCGGCGAGCGGATCGTCGGGATCGAGGATCGTGAACGACTGGACACCGGCCTGCTGGTCGGGTGCGGCGGTCGTGACGGTCACGACCGCCGGGCCGTAGCGGTCGACGATCGCCGGAAAATCGACCGGCATCGCATAAGGCATCGCACCCGGCCTTTGCTTCGTCGCGGGTGGCGTGGCGGATGGCGAGAGGGTTCCGGAAACGGCGGCCGGCGAAGGCAGCAAACAGCCGGCAAACACGCCCCCGATCAACGCGGTGCGAAGCACGGCGCGAGCAAGCGTCTGGCGAACCACGGTGCACCTCCCCCGGGAGTCGCGGCGCCGACATGCGCGAGACGCGCAGGCGCCTGACAAGCACCGGTACACGCATCCATTTATAGTCCACGCGGCCTGTTCGAACATACGAATCGAAACCCGTATGCCGGGCGGCACGGCGGGCGCGGAGCCGCGACGGCGTTCGTTTCGAACAAAGTGCGCGGTTCGTCAATCCGCACAAGTCCGATTGTCGTGTGCGGCGGTGGGCGGTTTGTGCCGGTATGCGGAGCCGAACCCGGCGGCTGCATCCGGTCGATGGACGAAAAACGGCCCGCTGACAGCGGTGAACTTGCTGCTGCCGACCGCCGAGAAGCGGTATCGAGTCAAAGGTCGGCGGCTTCCTGCACCTGGTCGCCGCGCCGCCGGCTCAGGCAACGCGTACGCACGTCACGCCCCGCCCACCCGCTCCGCGATCGCCGACAGCATCCGCAACATCGGCTCGAACGCGTCGGCCGACGTATTGCCGAAACCGAGCACCAGCCCGTTGCCTGCCGATGCCGCATCGATCGAAAAGCCCGACAGCGGGAACGGCCCGATGCCGTGGGCGCGCGCCGCGTCGACGATCGCGCGATCGCGGTAGCGCGCAGGCATCCGCAGCGCGAGATGCAGCCCGCACGGGCCGCCCTCGATCTGGTGCGGCACGCTCAGGCTGCCGTCGAGCGCGGCGAGCAGCAACCGCCGCCGGTCGCGGTACAGCCGGCGCATGCGGCCGAGATGCCGGCCGTACTCGCCCGTCTCGATGAAATCCGCCAGCGCGAGCTGCACGTGGCGCGTGCCGCCGCGCAGCATCTCCGGCAGCACCGGCCGCACCGCGGCCAGCAGCGCGTCGGGCAGCACGAGAAAACCGATGCGCAGCGCCGGAAACATCGTCTTGCTGAACGAGCCGAGATAGACGACGGGCGAATCGGGCGCGAGCCCGTGCATCGCGCCGATCGGCTCGCCGGTGTGACGGAATTCGCTGTCGTAGTCGTCCTCGATGATCCACGCGCGATGCCGGCGCGCGGCATCGATCAGCGCGAGCCGGCGCGAGATCGACAGCACGGCGCCGGTCGGGAACTGGTTCGACGGCGTCGTATAGACGAGGCGCGGCGTCCGCTCGCGCCAGTCGTCCGCTTCGGCGCGCATCCCTTCCGCGTCGACCGGCATCGGCACGACGTCGAGGTCGGCCGCCTGCATCGCGGTGCGCGCGCCGCGATAGCCGGGCTCCTCGACCCACACCGTGTCGCCCGGGTTCGTCAGCAGCTGCGCACACAACGAGATCGCCCCCTGCGCGCCCTCCGTGATCACGATCTGCTCGGGATCACAGCGCACGCCGCGCGTCACGGCCAGGTGGCGCGCGATCGATTCGCGCAGCGCGCGCTCGCCGAGCGGATCGCCGTAGCCGAGCAGGTCGCGGCCGCTGCGGCGCAGCGCTCGGTCGATCGCGTGGCGCCACGCGTCCACCGGGAAGTGCGTCAGCGCGGGCACGCCCGGCCGGAAACCCTCCGTTTCGCCGGTGCCGATGCGGCTCGGGCGAATGCGGCCGAGCCGCTGCGCGACGGCCGGCGGCGCGGCACGCCGGCGCGGCGGCGCCGGCCGCGACAACCCGACGACACGCGTGCCGCGGCGGTCGGACTGCAGGAAGCCTTCGGCGACGAGCTGCTCGTAGACGGCGGCCGTCGTATTGCGCGACACGCCGAGCATCTCGGCCAGCGCACGCGTGCCGGGCAGCCGGGTGCCGGCCGGCATCGCGCCGCCGAGAATCGCGTCGCGCACGCGGCGCAGCAACTGACGCTGCAGCGAGGGCGCGCCCGGCGTGCGCGCCAGCGGCGCGTCGAGCGGCAGCAACGGCGCGTCGCCGGAAGGCAGGATTGTCGTCATCGGAATATCGCAGCGTGAAAATGTCGGAACGTGGCGGACGGCTAGTTGCGCACGGCCGGTTGCGCACGGCCAGCGGCGCACGGCTCGTGGCACCATAAATTTGCCGATCCCTGGCGCTTCTCATGGTACCTCGCCACGACTACGATCGTCTGCATGCCGGCATGTCGCCGGCCGCCAACCGAAGCGAGATCGACCTTGTCCACGCTCACCAACGCTTTCCAGCAATCCATCGGCCACCCCGTTCCCGACTGGTCCGCGCGCCCGCGCCCGGAGCGCATCGTGCTCGAAGGCCGCTACTGCCGGCTCGAACCGCTCGACGCCGAGCGCCACGCGGCCGACCTGTACGCCGCCTACGCCCAGGCGCCGGACGGCAGCGACTGGACCTATCTCGCACACGGCCCGTACACCGAAGAGTCGAGCTACCGCGACTACGCGCGCGGCGCGCAGGCGAGCGCGGATCCGCTGCACTACACGGTGATCGACCTTGCCACGGGCCGCGCGGTCGGCACGCTCGCGCTGATGCGCATCGATCCGGCCAACGGCGTGATCGAGGTCGGCTCCGTCACGTTCTCGCCGCTGCTCAAGCGCACGCCCGTCTCGACCGAAGCGCAGTTCCTGCTGATGAAGTACGCGTTCGACACGCTCGGCTACCGGCGCTACGAATGGAAATGCGACGACCTGAACGTGCCGTCGCGCAAGGCCGCCGCACGGCTCGGCTTCCGCTACGAAGGCACGTTCCGGCAGGCGATCATCTACCGCGGCCGCAATCGCGACACCGCGTGGTTCTCGATCATCGACGGCGAATGGCCGGATGTCCGCGCCGCGTTCGACGCGTGGCTCGCACCGGAAAACTTCGATGCGCAGGGCAAGCAGCGCCAGTCGCTCACCGCGATCCGCCACGCGCAGGCGAGCGCGCGCGATGCGGCCGGCCGCGCGCACGACGCGACGCGCGTCACGGTGCGCCCGCTCGTCGCCGCCGACGAAGCCGCGTGGCGCCCGCTGTGGCAGGGTTATCAGAAGTTTTACGACACCGCGCTGAGCGACGCGGTGTTCGCGACGACGTGGGCCCGCCTGATGGATCCTGCCGAGCCGATGTTCGTGCTCGGCGCATTCGACGCATCGGGGGCGCTGGTCGGGATCGTGCATTCGATCTACCACCGCTCGTGCTGGACCGAAGGGCCGTACTGCTATCTGCAGGACCTGTACACCGCGCCCGACGCACGCGGGCAAGGCGCAGGCGGTGCGCTGATCGAGGCCGTGTACGACCATGCCCGCGAAGCCGGCGCGAGCCGCGTGTACTGGCTCACGCACGAAACCAACACGACCGCGCGCGCGCTGTACGACAAGCTCGCGAACAACGCCGGGTTCATCCAGTACCGGCACGACGTAAAGAAATGACGTGATGCCGCGGCCGGCCGGCGTTCAGCCGCGAACGTCGGCCGGGGCGTATGCGTCGTCACCGTCCACCGTGACGCCACACGCCGCGCCGGTTGCACCGGGCACCGACGCCGGGCGGATCATCTCGTCGCCATTGGCCGGCACGGGCCGCCGCACCGGCCGGAACACCGGCTCGCCCGGCTCGATCGGCTGCCCCGAGATCGCGCAACGGCCCGGCTGCAACGCGACGCGCAAGCGCCAGCGCTGTTCGCCGTAATGGCAACGGCCGCTCTCGACCCAGCGAACCAGCAGCGCGTCGTCGCCGGCCTCCAGCACCGTGACGAACAGTTGCGGACGCAACGGCGAGACGGCCGCAGCGGCATGCTCGGGAGCAGGCGCTCCGCCGAGCGTCGCGAGCGGATGCGCGGCGCCGCCGCGCGGCGGCATCGCATCGTGTTCGACCCGTGCCGGCGCATCGCACGGCACGTCTTCTTCGCAAATCAGGCTTTCCATGGTGTTGAGCATGCTTGACGGATTTCCGTGCAGGTTGAACGGCGCCGCGCTCAGCGCCGGCCCATCGGTTCGCGCAGCAGCGACAGGCCGATCGCCGCGCCGGTGACGGCGGCCGCGAGCATCAGTCCGATGCCGCCCGACCAGCCGAATGCACCGACGATCGAGCCGATCGCCAGCGGCCCGATCACCTGTCCGAGATAGTTGCCCTGCACGACCCAGCCGATGCTCAGCGGCGCCAGCGACGGCGTCGGCGCGGAGCCCGGCGCGCACGCGAGGATCGTCGCCGGCAGCATCCCCGCGATCGCCGAGAACGCGAAACCCAGCGCGACCGCGAGCGGTGCCGGTGTGGCCGCGCTGAAGAGCCCCGCGCCCGCCGCGCCGATCGCGACCGACGTCGCAGCCATGACGATCCCCGGCCGTGCGCCGCGCGACAGCAACCAGCCGGCCGTCAGGTTGCCGATCACGCACGCGGCGACGATCGCCGCGCTGATCAGCCCCGCCGCGCCGACCGCGACGCCGAGGCGCTGCATCAGGAAAACCGGCAGGAACGTCATCGCCGCGAAGAACTGCACGTTGTAGGTGGCGAAGCCCAGCGCGAGCAGCGTGGTCGACCGCGACGCGAGCACGTCGCGCAGCGCGGGCCCGATGCGCGGCGCCGCGGCCTGCCGAGCCGGCGCACCGGCGGACGTCGTGACGGGCACCGCGGCGGCCGCGGCGAGCGTCAGCGCCGAAGCCGCGAGCCAGCCGTTGCGCCAGCCGCCGAGCAGCGGCCCGACCAGCATCGACAACGCCATGCCGGCCGGCATGAACGTGCTCCACAGCCCGAACGCGAGATTGCGCCGCTCGGGCGGCGTCACGCGATTCAGCACGGCCGGCGCGGCGACCACCACGATCACGAAACCGAGCCCCTCGGCGAAGCGCGTGGCGAGCAGCAGCGCGAAACTGCCGGCCGACGCGCCGGCGACACTCGACAGGCCGAGGATCACCAGGCCCGCGATCAGCATCCGCCGGTCGCCCCAGCGCCGTACCAGCAGGCCGGCCGCGATGCCGCCGAACACGCCGACGAACGGAAACACCGACATGATCCCGCTCAGCGAAGCGAGCGAGCCGCCGAACTCGTGCTGCAGCGACGGCAACGCGATCGTCGCCTTGCCGACGTGCAGCGCGGACACGATGCTCGCCAGCACGACGTTCGCGACGGCGGCCCGGTAGCTGCGCGACGGCAGCGTCGCGGCATCGGCCGCGACAGGCGATTCGGTCATCTCCACCTCCGTTGGAGCGGCCGCGTGCAACGGGGTGCGTCACGCGTCCGCGATCGGACTGGCGCACATGATACAAATTGAAGTTAACTTCAAGTAAAGGGGTATCGCGCGCAACGATCCGTTTCGCCGATCGCGGCAATGGGCCCGCGCGGCGGCGAGCGGCCGCCTGATTTAAGCTGTCGGCTTCGCCCCGACCACGTTGCGCCCGCATGCCGACCGCCTATCCCGCTCCCGACGCCCCGCTTCCGCTCGACGCAGCCTGGTCGACCTTCCCCCGCCGCAAGGCCGCCGTGCGCATCTTCGTCGCCGGCTACTGCGCCGCACGCGACCGGCGCGATGCGCCGCTGCAAGACGGCCCGGACGGCCAGGTCGTGCGGTTCGACGCCGGCATGGGGCGGCCTTTCGAGCACTTCGTGATCGAGGGCGCGCCCGCGTACGGCGACGGCCCGTTCACCGTCGGCGCGTGGATCACGCGCTACGGCGCCGCGCCGCTGCCGCCCGCACTGGAAGGCAGGACACGCCGGTTGTCGGACGAGCATTTCATGGCCGCCGATATCGACACGCTGTCCGGCGACGATGCACTCGCGCAGGCGCTCGGATGCCACACGCCGCGCGACATCGAAGCGTTCAATGCGGACGCCCCGTTCCCGCCATTCCAGCCGAATCCGGCCGCGTTCCTGTTCGCGCATCGCCTGGACGGGCAGATCGCCGCCACCGCACGCTACGGATTTGCGTCGGCGCACGACATCGTCGTCGACCGCGTCGCGACGGCAGATGCGTACCGCCGCCGGGGGCTCGCGATGCAGTCGCTCGCCGCGATCGTCGCGCACGCACGGCAACGCGGCGCGCAGCGCGTGTGGCTCGTGTCGACCGAGGCCGGCCTGCCGCTGTACCGCGCCGCCGGATTCACGCGGCTCGCACCGGTCGCCGTCGACGAAATCGTCGCCTGACCGCGCGTCGAACGGCGCCGCGCGTCTCGCGATTCGTCTCATTGCACTGAGACAAACGTCCCAGCGTCTCACCGGCGTGCCGTTCAGCAGTTGCAGCAAATTTCGCGCGCCTCCCCCGTCGAATCATTTCCTGTCAACGGAACAAGCGAATGGTGCATCGCATCACGCACGTTCCGTTGAATCGCCATCCGGCGTACCCGCTCGAGCTGGCCCCGTTCCTGCATACCGGTCGATCGCGCAATCGCGCAACGGGCGCACCGGCCAACCATGCCGCGTGCCCGACGACAACCTGACGGAGACAGCAACGTGAGTACACCGGCATCGACCACCGCCCCCAGCATGAAGGCCGCCGTCTGGCACGGCCGCCACGACATCCGCGTCGAACAGGTTCCCGTTCCGGCGCGCCCGCCGGCCGGCTGGGTCACGATTCGCGTGCACTGGTGCGGGATCTGCGGCTCCGACCTGCACGAATACGTCGCGGGCCCCGTCTTCATCCCGGTCGACGCGCCGCATCCGCTGACGGGCCTGAAGGGCCAGTGCATCCTCGGCCACGAGTTCAGCGGCGAGATCGCCGAGCTCGGCGCGGGCGTGACCGGCTTCGCGGTCGGCGACCGCGTGACGGCCGACGCATGCCAGCATTGCGGCACCTGCTGGTATTGCCGGCACGGGCTGTACAACATCTGCGAGAACCTCGCGTTCACCGGGCTGATGAACAACGGTGCGTTCGCCGAATACGTGAACGTGCCGGCCGAGTTGCTGTACAAGCTGCCCGACGGTTTCCCGACCGAGGCCGGCGCGCTGATCGAGCCGCTCGCGGTCGGGCTGCATGCGGTCAAGAAGGCCGGCAACATCGTCGGGCAGACCGTCGTCGTGGTCGGCGCGGGCACGATCGGCCTGTGCACGATCATGTGCGCGAAGGCCGCGGGCGCCGGGCGCGTGATCGCGCTGGAGATGTCGGCCGCGCGCAAGCAGAAGGCGCTTGAGGTCGGCGCGAGCGTCGTCATCGATCCGAAGACGTCCGACGCGATCGCCGAAGTCAAGGCGCTGACCGACGGCTACGGCGCCGACGTGTCGTTCGAGTGCATCGGGCACACGGCCACGGCGAAGCTCGCGATCGACGTGATCCGCAAGGCCGGCAAGTCGGTGATGGTCGGCATCTTCGAGGAGCCGGCACCGTTCAACTTCTTCGACATCGTGTCGACCGAAAAGGAAGTGATCGGCTCGCTCGCGTACAACGGCGAGTTCGCGGACGTGATCCGCTTCATCGCGGACGGCCGCATCGACGTGCAGCCGCTCATCACCGGGCGCATCGCGCTCGGCGACATCGTCTCGCACGGCTTCGAGGAACTGGTCAATCACAAGGACCGTAATGTGAAGATCATCGTTCGGCCCGCCGTCGCCTGACCGCTCGCGCGGCCGCGGCACCGATTCGCGCCGCGGCACGCCTGCTGCAGCATCGTCCTGAAGCGTCGCCCGTACACGGGCGGCGCACCTGCCTGCCATTCCCGTCCAGCCCCCTCTTTGCCGCCGTCGTCCGAAGCGGACTTGATGCCGCACTTCACGACAGACGCGCGGATCAATAATATTCGTAATCCAAACCATCTGCCGTAGCGCGCCACGGGTTCGATACGCGATCAGGGTTTCTCCGGATCAAGCGCGATTCGCCCGATGTCGACAGGGCACTGACGCAAGGCGATCCTGTGCAACGCGAGATCCGGCCTCCCGGCCGGGATCGCGGCCGCCCCGTGAAGGTGGCCGCCCCCCCACAAAACCTTACGGCGTCACGGCGCCGACAGGCCGAGAATACGGGCCCACCCGGGACAGCTTGCAAACATGGTGTGTCATGAATCGTTCATTCTCGTTTAGCCGGGACCACGCATACAACATTCGATCGCTGACGATCCTGCAGAAGACGCATATCGGCTTCGCGCTCGTCACCACGCTGCTGGCCTTGCTCTGCGGCACCATCATCTGGGGGAGTTTCCGGCAATACCGGCAGGAAAACGCCGACCTGCAGAGCTTCGAATTCGTCCGCGGCGCGATGAGCGCCGCCAACGTGATCTCGGCCGAACGCGGCCCGACGAACGACCTGCTGGTGCGCCTGCAGGACGACGGCGCCGCCGAGATCCGCAACCTGCTCGCCGCGCGCGCGCGTTCCGACAACGCGCTCGACCGTTTTCGCGCCGGCATCGCGCAGGCAGCCGTGCTCGACGACCGCGAGCGCGGCAACCTGCTGCATGCACTCGACTCCGTCCGGATGACGCTTGCCGATGCGCGTGCCGAAGTCGATGCGCTCGACGCGCGGCCGCTCGCGTCACGCAGCGTTCACGATATCCAGCACGCGCAGGCGCGCCTGTTCCGGATCGTCGACACGCTGTCGCTGCTGATCGACGGCGCGATGAGCGACACGGCGATGCGCGACCCGCGCACGTCCGGTGCGATCCTGCTCGCGCGGCTCCTCGGCGATCTTCGGGAATACGCGGGGCGCACGGGTTCGCTGCTGATCGCGCCGATGTTCGCGCGGCAGGCGCTCGATCGCGCGCAGCTCGCGGACATCATGCGGATGCGCGGCCGCATCGAGCAATTGCGCGCGCTGATCGACGGCGCGATCGGCACGCAGCTCGACGACCCCGACGTCGCACGCGAATATGCGCAGCTCAACGCGGCCTTCGACGCGCACATCCTGCCGCTCGTCGACGCGACCGTCGCCGGCGGCCGGGACGGCGCGTATGCCATGAGCGCCGCCGATTTTTCCCGCGCGATCGTGCCGCATTTCCGGCCGAGCGAGCTGCTGCGCGACCGCGTGATCGACCTTGCCCGGCATCGCGCGATCGGCGACCGGAACGCCGCCCGGATCAGGGTCGGGGTGTCGGCGTTCGCCACGACGCTGTGCATCGCGATCCTGGCCTCGCTCGCGCGCGGCATGCAGCGGCTGCTGTCGAAGCCGCTCGATGTGCTCGGCCGCCGGATCGTCGCGCTCAGCGAAGGCGATACGTCGCACGTCGCGATGCCGCGCGGCGTCGGGCCCGAGATCGCGCGGATCCACGACTCGCTGGAAACGTTGCGCAACGCGACCGTCCGCCGCGACATGCTCGAGCGCCAGCGCAACGACATGCTGACGCTGTTTTCGCACGACATGCGCGCCCCGCTGACATCGCTGATCATCCTGATCGACACGCAGGCGCAGCGGGCGGGCGACGCGCAGATGAAGCAGCAGTTCGCGAGAATCGCCAGGCTGGCGCGGCACACGCTGGCGATGGCCGACGGTTTCGCGCAGCTGTCGCGTGCGGAGGCGAGCGAATACGAACGCGTGCCGGTCAACCTCGCCGACCTGATGAACGAGGCACGCGATGCGGTGTGGCCGCTCGCGCACCGGAAATCCATGTCGATCGACGACGTGCCGCGGCGCGACGACACGATCGTGCCGGGCGACCCGGCGCTGCTGTCGCGCGCGCTGATCAACCTGCTGGACAACGCCATCAAGTACAGCCCGCCGCTGACGAGCATCGAATGCAAGGTCGAGCCGGGCGCCGACGGCAAGACCGTGCGCTGCACGATCCGCGACAGCGGGTGCGGAATCAGCAGCGCGGACCAGACGCGGCTGTTCGAGCGCTACCGGCGCTTCCGCACCGCCGGCCAGCCGGAAACCAGCGGCGTCGGGCTCGGCATGGCATTCGTCAAGGCCGTCGTCGAACGGCACGGAGGCCACATCCACGTGCACAGCGTCGTGCTGCAGGGCACCACCATCACGATCACGCTGCCGGCCGCGGCGGCGCCATGACGACGGTGCCGCCGGTGCCGGCGGAAAGCGGCCGAAGCCGTGCCGCAGCCCCGCGCGATTCTTCGATATACTGGACCGAACCCTTTTCGGGGCAACCGGTGGCCACCACACCCATTGCGCGTTCGCCCCAACCTGCGTGGAATTGCTCACCGTGAAACCGCGAGCCGGACTGATTCTCGAACTCTTCGTCAACCTGGTGCTGCCCTGGGTTGCCTACCGGGCCGCGCAGCCGTATTTCGGCGAAACCGGCGCGCTGTACGCGTCGGCGGTCCCGCCGGTCATCTGGTCGATCGTCGAATTCATTCGCTCGCGCCGCGTCGATGCGGTGGCGGCCATCGTGCTGCTCGGCATCGCGCTGTCGATCATCGGGATGGCGTTCGGCGGCAGCGCACGCACGCTGCTGATGCGCGAATCGCTCGCGTCGGGCACGATCGGCGTCGTGTTCCTGCTGTCGCTGTTCCGCGAACGCCCGCTGATCTTCTATCTCGCGCGCGCCACCATCGCCCGCGAGATGGATGGCGGTGCCGCGCATTTCGAAGCGGTCTGGAACGCGCAGCCGGGGCTGCGGCAGATGCTCCGGCGCATGACCTTCGTCTGGGGCGGGTTCATGACACTGGAAATGCTGCTGCGCTGCTGGATGGTCGTGACCTGGCCGGTCGAACGCGTGCTGGTCGTGTCGCCGATCATCGGCTATACCGTGTTCGGCTGTCTGCTGACGTGGACGTTCTGGTACCGGCGGCGGATGCGCGTGCGCAACAGCGTCCACATCCCGGGCCGCGACGGCGTCACCGAAACCGCCGGCCGCTGACGGCTCCCGGCCGGCATGACCGGAAGGCTGCTGTATGATGCGCGGCGTCTCGTCCGACGAATGCCGCTCCTGTCATGTCCCTCTCGCTCCTTCCATCCGCCACGATCTGGCTCGCCCTGTTCGCGGCCGCCGCGTTTGCATGGCATCGCCCGCAGCACGGGCTGAGCGTCGGCCTTGCCGCGCTCGGTTGTGCGTGCGCGCTGGCGTTCGGCAAGCTCGCGCCGCTCGCGCTGGCGCCGCTCGCGTTGCTGGCCGCGGCCGCCTGGGGCGTGATACCCGGGCGCCCGCACGCGGTGCGCATCGCCGCGCACGCCGTCTTCGCCGCACTCGCGGTCGCGCTCAGCCTGCACCTGCTTCCCGGCTTCCACAATCCCCTCGTGATCGCCCCGACGCGCTTCACGCCGGATGCCGTCCCGTTCACGATGTACCTGAACCTGGACAAGCCGCTCGTCGGCCTGTGGCTGGTGTGGGTGCTGCCTTGGGTCGCCCCGGACGTCCCGCTGTCGCGCGCGCTGCGCACCGGCGCGGTGGCGGCCGTCGCCACGGCGGCCGCGTGCCTGGCCGGCGCGCTCGCGTTCGGCATGGTCGGCTGGGCGCCCAAGTGGCCGGCGTCGGGCTGGCTGTGGCTCGTCAATAACCTGCTGCTCGTGACGCTCGCCGAGGAGGCGCTGTTCCGCGGCTACGTGCAGGGCGGGCTGACGCGCGCGTTCGGTGCGTTCGCGTGGGGGCCATGGGCCGCGCTGGCGATCGGCGCGGTGCTGTTCGGCGCCGCGCATGCGGCCGGCGGCTGGTCATGGATCGTGCTCGGCACGGTGGCCGGCGTCGGCTACGGCCTCGCATGGCGGCGCGGCGGACTGCTCGCGTCCGCGCTCGCGCATGCGGGGCTCAACGTCGTCCATTTCGGACTGTTCACCTACCCGATGCTCGCCGCCGCGCGCTGACGGCCGCGCGGCGGCGCCGCTCAATCGAACCCGGCGACCGCGTGCGGCACGTACGGGCGCTCGAGCGTGGCGATCTCGTCGTCGGTCAGTTTCAGTTCGAGCGCGGCCAGTGCGTCGTCCAGTTGCCGCGGCTTCGAAATACCGACGATCGGCGCGGTGACTCCGGCCTTCTGCGCGACCCACGCGAGCGCCACCTGCGCACGCGGCACGTTTCGTGCGGCCGCGATCGTCGCAACGGCGTCGACGACCGCCCTGTCCGACTCCGCCGTCGCGTCGTAAAGCCGCTGGCCGACCGCGTCGCTCTGCTGCCGCTCGGTCGACTCGTCCCAGTTGCGCGTCAGGCGGCCGCGCGCGAGCGGGCTCCATGGAATCACCGCGATCCCCTCGTCTGCGCACAGCGGCAGCATTTCCCGCTCTTCTTCCCGATACAGCAGGTTCAGGTGGTTCTGCATGCTGACGAAGCGGGTCCAGCCGTGCTGCTTCGACGTATGCAGCGCCTTCGCGAACTGCCACGCGGACATCGACGACGCGCCGATATAACGCGCCTTGCCGGCCTTCACGACGTCGTGCAGCGCCTCGAGTGTCTCCTCGATCGGCGTACCGTAATCCCAGCGGTGAATCTGGTAGAGATCGACGTAATCGGTGCCGAGCCGCTTCAGGCTCTGGTCGATGTCGGTCATGATCGCCTTGCGCGACAACCCCGCGCCGTTCGGCCCCGGCCGCATCCGGTAGAACACCTTGGTCGCGATCACGATCTCGTCGCGTTTCGCGAAATCGCGCAGCGCGCGGCCGACGATCTCCTCCGACGTGCCGTCCGAATAGATGTTCGCGGTATCGAAGAAGTTGATGCCGGCTTCGACCGCCCGCTGGATGATCGGGCGGCTCTCCGCTTCCGGCAGCGTCCACGGGTGCGAGCCGCGCGACGGTTCGCCGAACGTCATGCAACCCAGCACCAGGCTGGACACTTCCAGCCCTGTCGATCCGAATTTCACGTATTCCATTGCACGCCTCGCCATTGAAGTTGAGCTGACGGCCGGATGCGCGCCGCGCATCGGCCGGACCGTCGCATGGTATCCCGGGCGGCAAAAAGACGTGCGGCGTCGCCGCATCGGACGAAGGGGCGTTCGCCGGCGCGAGGTCGCGAGGCCGCGCGGGGCGCCGGCTGCGCGGGCCGCTTACTTGGCCTGGTCGGCGATCGGCTGCAGGAACGCGGAAAAGCCGGTCAGCATGATCTGCACGCCGATGCACAGCAGCAGGAACGCCGACACGCGCTTCGCGACCTTGGTGCCTTCGCTGCCGAGGTAGCGCGACAGCAGCGCGGAGCGGCTGTAGACCTGCCAGATCACGACCGCGACCAGCACGGACACGGCGATCGACACGATGCTCGACAGCATGAACTCCGACAGCTTGTGCGTGCGGTTCGCGTTCAGCGCGATCGCGGTCGCGATCGAGCCGGGGCCGACCGTCAGCGGCACGGTCAGCGGGAAGAACGCGCGCGTCATGATCGCGTTCGCGTCGATCGGCTTGACCGGCGTGTCGCCGCCGCCCGGCCCGTCGGGTTCGTTCAGCATCTGCCAGCCGGCCACGGCAACCGCGAAGCCGCCGCCGATCCGCAGCGCTTCCATGGAAATCCCGAAGAAATGCAGCACCGGCGTGCCGGCGAAAAACGCGACCAGCAGCACGATGAACGAGTTGAACGCGACCTTCCGGGCGAGCAGGTCCCGCTCGTGTTCGGTGAGCGCCTCGGTCCGTTCGAGAAACAGGAACGCGATGCCGATCGGGTTGATGATGCCGATCAGGCCGGTGAAGCCGAACAGGATCTCGGAGATAAGGCGGTTGACGATCATCGGATGAAGAATCGGTCGGGGCTGGGCCGGCGGGGCGCCGGGGGTCACGCATTGTAGAGCAAGCGCCCGCGGCGCAAAATGCGGGCTCGCCCGTTGCGCCGCCGATCGTCTCCGCTTGCGCTTATTCGGCGCCCGCCTCCCATGCCGGCGGCCGCTTCGCGAAGAACGCGGCGAAGCCTTCCTTCGCTTCCGGCGTCGCCCGCACGCGGGAGATCGTCTGCGCGGTGAACGCCGCGCGCTCGTCGGACGACGGATACTCGCCGATCGTGTCGAAGAAGCGCTTGATCTCCATCAGCGCGTTCGGGCCGTTCCGGCCGAGTTCAGCGAGCGTCCGGTCGAGCGCTTCGTCGAGCGACTCGAGCGGCACGGCCTGGTGGATCAGGCCGATCGCGACCGCCTCGCCGGCGGCGAGCTGCGTCGCGGTGAGCGCAAGCCGCCGCGCCTGGCGCTGGCCGACCGCCTCGACCAGATACGGCCCGATCACGGCCGGCAGGATCCCGAAGCGTGCCTCGCTGACCGAGAAGCGTGCGTGATCGCTCGCAATCACGATGTCGCACGCCGCGCACAGGCCGACGCCGCCGCCGAACGCGTGACCTTGCACGCGCGCCACCGTCGGCTTCGGGCATTGCCGGATCGCGCGCATCATCGCGGCGAACCGCTCCGCATCGCGCAGGTTCGCGGCCGCGTCGTTCGCGCTCGCGCGCTGCATCCACTGCAGGTCGGCGCCGGCGCAGAACGCGCGGCCGTCCGAACGCAGCACGATCGCGCGCACGTCGTCACGTGAGCCGAGCGTGGTGAACGCGTCGGTCAGTTCGGCGATCATCGTCTCGTCGAACGCGTTGAGCACGTCGCCGCGCTGCAACGCGACGGTTGCGATGCCGCGCGCATCGACCGTGACGGCCAGGGTCTTCAATCCATCCATCGAACAGGTTTCCTCGGGTAGAACGGCAAACATCGGAATTACGCGGCCTGGCGGCGGTCGATCACGCGCCGGGCCTTGCCGGTCGCGGTCGCGGGAATGCCGCCCGCCGCCAGCACCGTCACGCCGGACGACACGCCGACCATCGTCTTGATCCGGTGCTGCAGCTCGCGCGCGAGCGCCGCGCGATCGCTTTCGGTGACGGACGCGGCCGCTTCGGAGCGCAGTTCGACCGCGAGGTCGAGCCGGTCCATGTGACCGTCGCGCGACAGCGTGATCTGGAACTGGCCCGACAGCTGCGGCAGCGCGACGACGATCTCCTCGATCTGGCTCGGGAACACGTTCACGCCGCGCACGATCAGCATGTCGTCGGAGCGGCCGGTGATCTTCGCGAGACGGCGCATCGCGCGCGCGGTCGGCGGCAGCAGCGCGGTGAGGTCGCGCGTGCGGTAGCGGATCACCGGCATCGCTTCCTTCGTCAGCGACGTGAACACGAGCTCGCCCTGGCTGCCGTCGGGCAGCACTTCGCCCGTGACGGGATCGATGATCTCCGGATAGAAATGGTCTTCCCAGATTACCGGGCCGTCCTTCGTCTCGACGCATTCGCACGCGACGCCCGGGCCCATCACTTCCGACAGCCCGTAGATGTCCAGCGCGTCGATGCCCACGCGCGTCTCCACTTCCTCGCGCAGCGCCTGCGTCCACGGCTCGGCGCCGAAGATGCCGATCTTCAGCGACGACTCGGCCGGGTCCATCCCCTGCCGCACCATTTCGTCGATCAGGTTCAGCATGTACGACGGCGTGACGAGGATGATCTTCGGCTCGAAATCGCGGATCAGTTGCACCTGCTTCTCGGTCTGCCCGCCCGACATCGGCACGACCATGCAGCCGAGCCGTTCCGCACCATAGTGAATCCCGAGGCCGCCCGTGAAGAGGCCATAGCCGAACGCGTTGTGCAGCGTGTCGCCCGGGCGGCCGCCGGCCGCGCGGATCGAGCGTGCGGTCACGTTCGCCCAGGTATCGATGTCGCGCGCGGTGTAGCCGACCACCGTCGGCTTGCCCGTCGTGCCGCTCGACGCGTGCACGCGCACGACCTGCTCGCGCGGCACCGCGAACAGCCCGAACGGATAGTTGTCGCGCAAATCGTTCTTGGTCGAGAACGGAAACTTCGCGAGATCGGCGAGCGACTTCAGGTCGTCCGGGTGCACGCCGGCCGCATCGAACGTGCGGCGATAGTGCGGGACGTTGTCGTACGCGTGGCGCAGCGACCACTTCATGCGCTCGAGCTGCAGTGCCTGCAGTTCGTCGCGGCTGGCGGTCTCGATCGGCTCGAGGGCGGCGGCGGGATGCGTCGGGTGGGTCATCGGGGTGCTCCTCCAATGGAGTGATGTCGTTATCGTGTTCGAGGTGACGAAGCCGGCGTTACGACCGGAACGTGCGGCCGGCCGCATTCAGTGCGGCGATGCGCGGCGACACGCGATAGCGGTCCTCGCCGTAGCTCGCCGCGAGGTTCGACAGCACGCGAAACACGCGGCCGATGCCGATCGCATCGGCCCACGCGAGCGGGCCGCACGGGTAGTTCACGCCCTTCTCCATCGCGAGATCGAGATCGGCGGGCGAGCACACGCCCTGGTTCACCGTGTCGGCCGCCTCGTTCGCGAGCATCGCGACGGTGCGCATCGCGACCATGCCCGGCACGTCCGCGATGCCGACGACGCGAAAACCCGCCTGCTGGAACAGGCCGACCGCGTCCGCATAGGCCGCGTCGCTGCACTGGAGCGCACGCGTCAGCGCGACGAGCCCGGCCTGCGTGTAATCGCGCGCGAGGTCGACCAGCACGAGATCGGCCACGCCCGTCTGCGCGGCGCGCGCGGTCGCGGTGCGGCCGTCGGTCAGCGCGATCGACGCGCGGCCGGCCGTCGCGAGCAGGTCGTCGGCATGCGTGCCGGCCTGCCGGGCGCCCGCGATGCGTTCGGTGAAGCGCGTATGCAGCGCGGCGGCCGGGCCGTCCTGAGCAAACAGCGCGACGTCGGCCGGCGCGACGCTCGGGGCTTCGAGATCGGGCGCGGGCGGCGTCGCGCCATCCGCATACGAGTAGAAACCGCGCCCCGACTTGCGCCCGAGGAAACCCGCGTTCACGAGTTCCTGCTGGATCAGCGACGGCGTGTAGCGCGGGTCGTTGAAGTACGCGCGGAACACCGATTCGGTCACCGCGAAGTTCACGTCGTGACCGATCAGGTCCATCAGCTCGAACGGCCCCATCCGGAAGCCACCGGCCTCGCGCATCACCGCGTCGATCGACGCCGGCGCACCACCCTGTTCGTTCAGCACGCGCAGCGCCTCCGCGTAATACGGCCGCGCGACGCGGTTCACGATGAAGCCCGGCGTCGATTTGGCCATCACGGGCTGCTTGCCCCACGCGGCGGCGGTCGCAACCAGCACCTGTGCGACTTCGGGCGCGGTCGCGAGCCCGCTGACCACCTCGACGAGCGCCATCAGCGGCGCCGGGTTGAAGAAATGCAGGCCGGCGACGCGCTGCGGCGCGCGCAGCCCGGCCGCGATCGACGTGATCGAGATCGACGACGTGTTGGTCGCCAGCAGGCACGCGTCGTTGACATGGCGCTCGAGCGTCGCGAAGATCTCGCGCTTCACGTCGAGCCGCTCGGCGGCCGCCTCGACGATCAGCGCGGCACCTGCGAAATCGGCCAGCGCACGCACCGCGCGGAGCCGGCTGCCTGCCGCATCAGCCTGTGCCGGTTCGAGCCGGCCCTTCTCCGCGAGCCGCGCGAACTGCGAGCGGATGCCGGCCAGCGCCTTGTCGCAAGCGGCTTCGTTCAGGTCGTACAGCAGCACCGTATGGCCGGCCGCCGCCGCGACCTGCGCAATGCCCGCGCCCATCGCGCCGGCACCGATCACGCCGACGACGGCCGACGGCGCCAGCGCGCCCGGGTTCACCGAATGTGCAGAAGAAACAGCCATCGCTTGCGATCCGTCATGAAGTGGAAGTGCGAGCGATTATAAACCGACCGGTCGGTAGATTTATGTCAGGGCGTGCCCGAATTTGTCGTGCAAGAGACCGTTACGGAAACTGCAAAGACAAAAAATTCGAACGTTCGGGGCACTTTTTGCAAACCGAAAGGTCAATGAAAGCGTTCGAATATGAGATAGCGACCCCCGAACGCCTGATAAAATCCGGCAAACCACCGGATTTCAGGGGGAAACCGCGTGTCACGCCGCCACTGCCGTCCATTGCCGGCCGCCCTTCCGGGGTCGGAACCGAGCCTCCGGCACGCGTGTCGTCTCACGCGCCCGCCTCGCGGTTTGCGGCGGGCGCATCGAATCGTTTCATCCCGCGACGGGCTCCGGCCCGCCCGCGCCCCTCGCTGCCTCGCGGCGGCGAACCCAGGGCAGCACCGTTGCGTGCTGCCATCTTCCGGTTTCATCATCCTCGTTCGGCGGATAGTACGGCCGGGCTTCGTCAACCCGTGACGGCGCGTCGCGCGCCGCCACTCGCATAAGGAAACCCTCCATGCCGCTCTCGTCCAACCAGCTCCCGCGCTGGACCCTCGTGGCCCCGCTTGCCGCATGGCTGGTCCTCGCGCTGTCGCGCGTCGTGCCGGCCGAAGGCCTCGTCATCGCGGTGTTCGCCGCCGCACTCGCCGGCGCCGTGTTCGCCGCCGTCCACCACGCCGAAGTCGTCGCCCATCGGGTCGGCGAGCCGTTCGGCACGCTCGTGCTCGCAGTCGCCGTGACCGTCATCGAAGTCGCGCTGATCGTGTCGGTGATGCTCGGCGCCGGCCCCGAGAAATCGGGCCTCGCACGCGACACCGTGTTCGCCGCCGTGATGATCATCTGCAACGGTATCGTCGGCATCTGCCTGCTGGTCGGCGCATGGAAGCACGGCGAGCAGGACTTCCAGGGGCGCGGCGCGAGCAAGGCGCTCGCGGTGCTGGCTTCCCTGTCCGTGCTGTCGCTCGTGATGCCGAACTACCTGAACGCCGCACCGGGCCCGTTCTTTTCGAAATCGCAGCTCGCGTTCGCCGGCGTGTCGTCGCTCGTGCTGTACGGTGCATTCGTGTTCGTGCAGACCGTGCGTCACCGCGACTACTTCCTCACCGCGCACGACAGCGCGAACGAATCGGTGCACGCGGCGCCGCCGAGCAGCCGCACCGCGCTGATCAGCCTGCTGCTGCTGTTCGCGAGCCTCGTCGCGGTCGTGCTGCTCGCGAAGCTGCTGTCGCCGGCCGTCGAGCATGCCGTATTGCGGCTCGGTGCGCCCGAAGCCGCGGTCGGTATCGTGATCGCCGCGCTCGTGCTGCTGCCGGAAGGGCTCGCGGCCGTCACCGCCGCACGCGCGAATCGCCTGCAGACCAGCATGAACCTTGCGCTCGGGTCGGCGCTCGCGAGTATCGGGCTCACGATCCCGACCGTCGCGGCCGTGTTCATCTGGGTCGGCCAGCCGCTCACGCTCGGCATCGGCCCGATGGAAACCGTGCTGCTGGCACTGACGCTGCTCGTCAGCACGCTGACGCTCAGCCAGGGCCGCACGACGGTGCTGCACGGCGTCGTGCACCTGTCGCTGTTCGCCGCCTACCTGTTCCTGTCGATCACCCACTGACGCCCACCTGCGCGCGGCCCGGCGAATCACCTCCGCCGGGCCGCGCGCCGTCCTTCACGTCCCTTCCTTTTCGTTCACTTCACGCCGCCGTCAGCGCACCGGAATCACGAGATGCTGGCCCGCCAGGATCAGGTTCGGGTTCGCGAGGTTGTTGCGGCGTTGAATCTCGCGATAGCGCTGGCCGCTGCCGAGCTTGCTCGCCGCGATCATGTTCAGCGTGTCGCCCGCCTTCACCACGTACGTGTGTTCGCCCGACGCGGCCGCGGTCGTCACCGCCTGGTCGCTGACGAAGTACTTGCGCAGCAGCTCGAGATACTGCGGCGACTGCTTGAGCTTCGCGATCGCGGCGTTCAGGTAGATCAGCAGATCCTGGTCATCCGCGCGCACGCCGATCTTGTACGCGATGTTCGAGCCGTCGAGCTTGGTCACCGCGAATTTCAGGTCGGTGCCCTTGATCGAGCTGACCGCGAACGGATAGTCGTAGATGAACGCATCGACCGTATGGCCGTCGATGCTCTTCGCGATGAATGCCGGATCGGAATCGTCGACTTCGACGAACTTCACGTTCGGATACTGGCGCGTGACGAACGCACGCACGTCCGGGTCGCCCTTCAGGATGCCGACCGTCTTGCCCGTGAGATCGTCGGTCGAGCGGATGGCGGAGCCTTGCCGCACGATCAGCGAATAGCCGAAATCGTCGACGTACGGCACCGAATAGACGACGCCTGCCGGCGTGTTGTCCGGGAACGTCAGCCCGTCCATCGCCACGTCGACCACGTGGTTCCCCTTCGCGTCGGTATCGAGCAGTTGTTTCGGCACGCCGGGGTACGTGTCGACCTCGTGGCGGGTATCGACGACGACCGGCTTGCCCCCGTGCGAGAACGACGGGTCCGCGAACAGCAGCCGCGCGAACTCGACGTTGAAGCCGTGCGGCGAGCCCTTGTCCTCGCCGAAGAACGGTTCGCTCGGGTTCTGCACCGAGATCCGCACGATGCCGTTTTCCGCGATCGATTTCAGCGTGCTGGCCTGCGGCGTGAAGCCGGCCGGCAGCACGCTGGCCGACGGCGGCGTCTGCGCCGACTGGCCGCTGTCGCCGTTTTGCGCGGATGTCGAGGCCGGGGCCGCGTCATGCGCGGGAATCAGCGTCGACAGGCCGCCCTGATGAACGATCCATACGCCGACGAGCACTACCAGAAACGCGATGGCGCCAAGCAGTTTTTTCATGGTTGCGTGCCTGCAGGAAGTTATTGTTGTTTCGACGGCAGTTGCGCGGGGTTCGCCGCATCGAGCCCGGGCGTGTGCGGGGCGTTCACCACCGCCTGCTGCTGCGCCTGCTTGACCTCGGGGTTATCCATCAGCGACGTCTCCATTTCGGAGAATGCCTTGTTGACCGAGCGCATCACCGAATCGACGGCCACGTCGGTCTTGATCTGCTCGAACGTGTCGGACGCCTGCCGGCCCGCGAGCTTGTTCATCTGCTGCGCCGCCTGCGACATGTCCCACATCGCCTTCGCGCGGTCGATCGCCGACGCGAAGTTCTTCAGCTCGGCCTGCACCTGCTTGTAGCGCCCCTCGCGGAACGAGAGCAGTTGCTTCATCGTGTCGAGCTGCTGCCTGAAGCGCGGCGCGTCGTCCGGATACTGCTTCTCGAACAGTTCCGTCTTGTTCTCGAAGTTCTTCACCTCGGTACGGAACGCGGTGATGCTGTCCGCGAATTTCTGTGCCGCCTGGCGCTTTTCCGCGAGCTGGTTGATCAGCGTCTCGATTGGATTCGCCTGCGCCTCCTCGACGATCATCTTCACCTTCTGGTTCGCGAACTTCATCGCGACGACCGGCGCCAAGTAGATCGCGCCGAGACCGATCACGCCCGCCGTGACCAGCGCGATCACTCCCTTCAGGATGAACAGCGCGGCCGGTGCCGCGATCGCGACGCCGGCGATGATGATCGCCCACTTGACCAGCTTGACCTTGCCACTCCCCGAACTGCCGTTTGCTTCTTCATTCGAAAGCTGCGACATGAGTTTTTCTCCTTGAACCTCGAACCGAACTGCTTGCGTGTGCTCTTTCAAGCTCAATCGAAATGCTTCGGACTTCGGTGCCGCCGGGCAGCCAGGCAAAGCCGGCGGCGCAATACAAGGACGGGCGCGACGGGCGTCACGAGACGCCGGTGTAGGCGCCGTTCAGGATGCGGTAATGAAGGATGGCGGACGGTGCCGCGATACGGCGCGCCGGACGGGCGCCGTTCATCGTCGCGGCTCGCGCGCGAACGGGAAAGCGTACCGAGGCACGGTACGAAACGGGATGACGGATACGTGACGCGGCGGGCGTCGGGAGAAGCGTGGTTCCGGCGGGCCGACAGACGCGGGGCCGGTATTCCGGTACGAGTGCGTAAAGGCTCATCGTTGTTCTTCTGCGTATCGCGGGTGCAGGAACCGCGCGGCCGGCGCGTCCCGCTCCAAATGCACGGACGTATCCTGCGCCGACCGGCATGCAGCGTCAAGCAGTTGTCGCAGTGCAGCGAAGCGCTGCGTTCCTCCGCTGGAACACCGGCAGCGAAACGGCTTTCAGTACGGTAAGGATTCGCAGGACTGCGACCCGTCGTGCTCGGTCAGGATTGCTTGTCATCGCATGCACCTCCTTCCGGACTGAAAGCTTGTCACATCGCCCGGGCGGATTTCCCGGCACATCACGTCACCGCGCCGCCCTGCTCCTGCGCGAGAAACCGCTCGACCATCGCGTTGAACACCGGCAACGCAGGATTGTCGTTGTCCGTGCGCCATGCGAGATACAGCTCGGCCGCCACGTCGGTACCCGCCAGCGGCCGGAACACCACGCCGTCGACATGCAGTTCGCGCGCCGACGCCGGCACGAGTGCGGCGCCCAGGCCCGCGCGCACGAGGCCCAGGATCGTATGCGTCTGCCCGACGTAATGCAGGTAGTTCGGCAGCCGCCCCGCGTTCGCGAATAGGCCCGAGATCAGGTCGTGGAAGTATTTCCCCTCGTTCGGCGAATACGCGATGAACGGCTGCCGGTCGAGATCGTCGGGGCCGATGCGCTCGCACGCGGCGAGCGGCGCCCCCTCAGCGACCGCGACCAGCATCGGTTCGCGCTGCACGAGCCGGTATTCGAGCGGCTGGCGGGCGGCCCGCTGGCGCACGAAGCCCGCGTCGAGCATCCGTGACGCCAGCGCGTCGATCTGCACGGTCGACACCATCTCTCGCAATTCGACGTCGACGTCCGGCAGCGCGTGCGCGGCATGCGCCAGCAGCATCGGGATCATCCGGTACGCGCTGACCGCCGTGAAGCCGAGCGTGATGCGGCCGGCGCCGCCATGCGCGACTCGCTGCGCGGCCTGCTCGGCCCGTGCGGAGAATTCGAGAATGTGCCGCGCGTCGCGCAGGAACCGCTCGCCGGCCGCGGTCAGGCTGACCTGCCGGCTGCTGCGTTCGAGCAGCGCGATGCCGAGCGCATGCTCGAGCAGCTGGATCTGCCGGCTGAGCGGCGGCTGGGTCATGAAGAGCCGCCGGGCCGCGCGACCGAAATGCAGTTCCTCGGCGACCGCGACGAAGCAGCGAAGCTGGTGCAGTTCAATCATGCAATTCTTGAATCGATCGATAGTCTCTGGATGTTAGACCGATATCGATACGATTTCCATACTCGATTGCACCCGATGCGCGGCCCAGGCCGCGCAGGACGTCAAGCGCGCTTGCGGCCGCCGGGCGACTGTTCGGTGGTCAGCCGGTCGAGTTCGCGCAGGTCGTCCTCCAGCGCGGGCGTGAGCGTCGTGCGCAGGTGGTCGAGGAACGTGCGGATCTTCGCATCGAGATAACGACGCGTCGCGTAGACGGCATACACGCTCACCGTCTGCAGCCGATACTCGGGCAGCACGCGGATCAGCCGCCCTTCGCGGATGTCGTCGAGCACCGTATACAGCGCGACGCACGCGATCCCGCGCCCGGCGCGCACCGCGACACACAGCGCGTCCGGCACGTTGACCTGAAACGGCGCGGGCTGCAGCTCGTAGATGGCCTCCTCGCCATCGCTGCGCTCGAGCCGCCATTCGCCGGCCGGCGATGCGGGCGTGTCGAGGCGCAGGCAAACGTGGTTCGGCAATTCGTCGGGCGTCTGTGGCGTGCCGTGGCGCGCCAGGTATTCGCGCGACGCGACGAGCACGCTGCAGCTCGTGCCGCAGGTCTGCGCGACGTAGCCCGAATCGGGCAGTTGCGACGCCGTCACGATCGATACGTCATAGCCCTCCTCGACGAGATTCGGCATCCGCTGCGCGAGCGTCAGCTCGACCGACACGTCGGGGTTGTCCTCCTGGTAGCGGACGATCGACGACACGACATGACTCTGCCCGAGCCCCGTCATCGCGTGAATGCGCATCTTGCCGCTCGGCCGCAGCAGTGCGTTGCGCGCCTCCGCGTTCGCGTAGTCGATTTCCGCGAGGATCGATTTCGCGCGCTCGAAATAGCGTTCGCCGCTTTCGGTGAGGCCGAGGTGGCGCGTCGTGCGATGCAGCAGGCGCGTCTGTACGTGCGCTTCGAGGTTCGAAACCGCGCGCGACACCTGCGCGGTGGTCGCGTCGATTTCCTTCGCGACCGCAGTAAAACTGCCGGCTTCGACAACGCGCACGAACAGGCGCATGTTTTCGAGCATGTCCATTGAATTAGCTTGGGGAGAGTCAGTGGGGAGGCGTCGGCAGCGCTCGCGTCAGGTGGGGAACGGAACGCAGCCGCGAACCACGTCGAATCGATCACCGTGCCGGGAGAAAGGCGGGAGAGCGGGCATCGCGTACGTGGTTCTGGCATGAAGGGGGGATTCAGTGGCCCGAATTGTACGCCGCTACAGACAAATTTGCGCTATTGCCACGACCATAAACTTTCATCGGATGAAAGGTTTTTGCAAGACATGCGTGTCGCGCACATGCACCGCCTTGATGCGGCGCGACAATTTATATCACAACACGATATAATTCGCGGCTCGTCGCTGCGCGGGCCCGCGCTGTCATCTTTACCGCTTACCGTCCATGTCGTCAGGCTCCCCTTCGTCGCGCCGCACGTTGCGGCAATGGCTGCACAGCTTCATTCCCCAGCCGATGTCGCTGGGCTGGCGCGAGCGCCTGCGTTCGTGCACGGGCGCGCTCGTCGGCATCGCGACCGTCGGCGTGACCATGCGCGTGCTGTCTGGCGTACCGGGCCTCGTGCCGCTGCTCGTCGCGCCGATGGGCGCGTCGGCCGTGCTGCTGTTCGCGGTGCCGGCGAGTCCGCTCGCGCAGCCGTGGTCGATCATCGGCGGCAATCTGGTCGCGGCGACGGTCGGTGTCGCCTGCGCACAATGGATCGCCGATCCGATCACGGCCGCCGCGGTCGCGATCGCGTGCGCGATCGGCGGCATGTTCGCGCTGCGCTGCGTGCACCCGCCGTCGGGCGCCGTCGCACTCACGGCCGTGGTCGGCGGCCCCGCGATCCATTCGCTCGGGTTCAGCTTCGTGCTGGAGCCGATCGCGCTGCAATCGGCCATCCTGCTGTCCGCCGCACTCGCCTATCACACGCTGACCGGGCACCGCTACCCGCACGGCGGCGTGCGCCCCGAAGCGAAACCGCAGGCGGGCGGCGCCGCACCGGCGCGCGGCCGCTTCACACGCGGCGACCTCGACGCGGTGCTCAAGCGCCGCAGCGAATGGCTCGACGTCGATCCGGACGACCTGGAAGCGCTGCTGCGCGAAACCGAGATGCAGGCCTACACACGCACGTTCGGCCAGCTCTCGTGCGCCGACCTGATGACGAAGGATGCGATCGAAGTCGCGCCGTCGACATCGGTAATGGCCGCGCTCACGCTGCTCGACCGCCATCGCGTGAAGGCGCTGCCCGTCGTCGACGGCGAAGGCCGCCTGACCGGCATCGTCACGCGCGCCGACCTCACGCGCCCGCTGCGCCGCCCGACCCCGTGGTGGCAACGCCTGTCCGCGCGGCTGCCGCAATCGTTCGGCGGCCAGCCGGCGAGCGTCGCCTCCGTGATGACGCGCGACGTCGCGTGCGTGCCGGAAACGATGCCGATCACCGCGCTCGTCCCGCTGTTGACGCATTCGGGCCACCACCACATTCCGGTCGTCGATGAATCGCACCGGCTCGTCGGGATCATTACCCAGACGGATCTCGTCACGGGCCTTTATCGGCAGACGCAAATGCTCGAGGCTGCCTGACGTATGCCGCGCTCGTAACGCCATGTAGCGGCCGGTGCTACGAGGCGTGCACCCTATTCGCGCGAATTCGGCCACTTATATCATGTTGTGATATATTTCACGCTACCGTAACCGACTGATCGACCGCCCCCGATGAACGATACCCGACGCGCGCTGACGAAAAGCGATTTCCAGCAACTGTCCGAGTTCCGCTACCAGATGCGCCGCTTCGAGCGCTTCTCCGAGCGCGCCGCGCAAAGTGAGGGCGTGACGCCGCTGCAATACCTGCTGTTGCTGCACATCAAGGGCTACCCGCATCGCGAATGGGCGACCATCGGCGAACTCGCGGAACGCCTGCAGGCGCAGCATCACGGAGTCGTCGCGCTGGTCACGCGCTGCGAAGCGCTCGGCCTCGTGAAGCGCAAGACGAGCGAAGCGGATCGCCGGCAGGTCGAGGTTCACCTCGAGCCGGCCGGCGAGACGCTGCTCGCCCGCCTCGCGGCCATGCATCGCGCCGAGCTGAAGTCGCTCAAGGACGCGTTCCAGGTTCCGCAGATCGATTACTGACCCATGCTTTTTCCACGCCGATGAACGCACCACACAAACGCGATTTCTCGACCAACGAACGCCTGCCCAGGATCGCGTTGCTTGCCGCCGGGATCGGCCTGCTCGGCACGCTTGCCGCGTTCGTGCTGTTGAGCCTGATCCATCTGTTCACGAACCTGTTCTTCTTCCAGCAGTTCTCGTTCGTCGACCGCTCGCCCGCGAACAACACGCTGGGCGCGTGGGTGATCGTGGTGCCGGTGATCGGCGGGCTGATCGTGGGGTTGATGGCGCGCTTCGGTTCGGAAAAAATCCGCGGCCACGGCATTCCGGAAGCGATCGAGGCGATCCTGTTCGGCAAGAGCCGCATGTCGCCGAAGGTCGCGATCCTCAAGCCGCTGTCGTCCGGCGTCGTGATCGGCAGCGGCGGCCCGTTCGGCGCCGAAGGCCCGATCATCATGACGGGCGGCGCGCTCGGTTCGCTGATCGCGCAGTGCGTGCACGTCACTGCCGCCGAGCGCAAGACGCTGCTCGTCGCCGGCGCGGCCGCCGGCATGACGGCCGTGTTCGGCACGCCGGTCGCCGCCGTGCTGCTCGCGGTCGAACTGCTGCTGTTCGAATGGCGTCCGCGCAGTTTCCTGCCGGTCGCACTGGCATGCGCGGTGGCGGGTTTCGCCCGGGCCATGTTCTTCGGCGTCGATCCGCTGTTTCCGCTGACGACGGCCGCGCCGACGCCCGTCGCGCTGCTGTCGTGCATCGTCGCGGGCCTGCTGTCGGGCTTGCTCGCATGCGGGCTGTCGGCCGCGCTGTACCGCGTCGAGGACACCTTCGCGAAGCTGCCGGTGCACTGGATGTGGTGGCCCGCGCTCGGCGCGATCGTGATCGGCATCGGCGGCTGGCTCGAGCCGCGCGCGCTCGGCGTCGGCTACGACGTGATCGGCGACCTGCTGCACCAGCACATCGCCTTGAAGATCGCGCTCGCGCTGCTGATCGTGAAAGCCGTGACGTGGGTGATCGCGCTCGGCTCGGGCACGTCGGGTGGCGTACTCGCTCCGCTGCTGATGCTCGGCGCCGGCCTCGGCACCGTGCTGTCGCCGATGCTGCCGGGCGGCGACCCGACACTGTGGCCGCTCGTGTGCATGGCCGCGACCCTCGGCGCAACGCTCGGCGCCCCGCTCACTGCGATCGTGTTCGCGTTCGGCCTCACGCATGACGCGAACGCGTTGCTGCCGCTGCTCGCGGCGACGCTCGTCGCGCACGGCTTCGCAACCATCGTGATGAAACGCTCGATCATGACGGAAAAGATCGCACGCCGCGGCTATCACATCTATCGCGAATACGGCGTCGATCCGCTCGAGCGGCACGACATCGGCGAAGTGATGACGTCCGCCGACCTGCTCGTCGCGATCGACGGCGCGGCGACGCTCGATGCCGTCGAGTCACAGTACTTCGGCGCGAAGCAGACGCACCGCGCGTACCCGGTCGTGCAGAACGGCCGCCTGCTCGGTCTCGTCGATCGCGCGACGCTCGATGCGCAGCGCGCACAGGCTGCAGCCGACACGCCGATCGCGCGCGCGTTCGCCAATCGTGCGCCGGCGGTTGCCCAAGCGCACGAATCGTGCCGCGTCGTCGCATCGCGACTCGCGATGCTCGGGCTCGAGCGCCTGCCCGTCGTCGCCGACGAGCAATCGATGCGCATCACGGGCATCGTGTCGCGCAGCGACCTCATCAAGCCCGCGTTGCAGCACTTCGACGACGAACAGAAACGCGAGCGCTTCCGCCCGATCGTCCCGGCCAACCTGCGCGACATCGGCACGCGCAAGGCCGGCTGACCCACCGTGCCGCGCGGCAACCTCGCCGCGCACGACCCGCTCGCGTCACCTCTGCGCACGACGCGTCACGCCCGTCGCGTGCCGCCTCGCACTCCGTCGCGCCCCCTGTTTAAAGTTGGTTAACAATTCGACGGCCGAAAGTTTGTCATCATGGTGCCCATGCGACGGGGCCATCAATCAGCCATTCCACTGCGCGATCAAATAAAGAGTTGCGGCACGGCATGCACATGCATGCCGCTCGCCGCGACCATCACTTCACCACACGACCGGGCAGCGCGCCGACCACGCCGCGCATGACGTCGAACCGCACACGATGCATGCCGTGCCGCAGCAAAGTGCACAGCATCGGAGTCGCCATTTGGCAAGCGCGTTAACAACTTGTTTCGGAATAGCCGGAACCGTGCTTGTTCGATGCGATCTCACTTGCACGCAGTCCTGCTGCGCATCCCACTCAATCAATCACGACTCGAGGGAGATAACGTGAACGCGAAATACTTACCGCTCATCGCATTGACCGTGGCATTTTCTGCTCATGCAGCCGATTCTGCCCTCCAAAACGTGGGACAAAGCCAGAAACCCGCCGATCAGGTCGCGCAATGCATCGCCAAGACCTGGGCCGACAAGTCGCAGCAACAAGTGACGTCGCAGTATGAACTCGCGAACGGCCTCGCCATGGCCGTGTATGCGCCGGGCCAGCAGCCGCCGAACGGCGCCGCGGCTGTCGTGCGCCCGGCCAACGCCGCGAATGCAAAGACGTGGGTTGGCTTCCGCGGCGGCGACGCATCGTCGGCCGGCGACATCAACGCCTGCCTGTAAGAGAACAGGCGCTCCGGATGGCCTTGCGCCATCCGCTTGTGACGAGCCCCGCTTCGGCGGGGCTTTTCTTTTGCTGCGCGCGTCTTACAGGTAGCTGCAGACGTAATCGAGCGTCTCGAGCACTTCGATGTCGAAACGGCTCTTGCCCGGCACCGAGAACGATTCGCCGGCGCCGTAGGTCTGCCATTCGCTGCTGCCGTCGAGCTTCACGCGGCACTTGCCGGCCTGCACTTCCATCAATTCGGGCGCATCGGTGCCGAAGTTGAGCGCGCACGGCAGGATCACGCCGAGCGTCTTGCGCGTGCCGTCCGGGAAGAGCACGGTATGCGACACGCACTTGCCGTCGAAATAGACGTTCGCGCGCTTGACGACCGATACGTTGTCGAATTGGGTTGCACTGGTCATGAAATGCCTCTGATTGCTGGATGCCGGATGGCGATGTGGTTGGAGGCCGGCCGGAGCGGCGGGCCGGCCGCTATGATACCGGCTCGCGCGGCAGACGCCGCAATGACGTGCCCGCTGCGCAAGCCACGTGCCCGCCGGGCGACGGCAACGCCGCACGCCCGATCGTCAGGATAACGACGCAACGACGGTCGCTGCCCGCGGGTGCAGGTTCACATCAGCCCCTTGCGCCTCGCGGAATCGCGCAGGCAATCGAGCAACATCGCCGCTGCCGGCGTCAGCGGGCTGTCGCGACGCGTGATGACCTGCACCGAGACGGCCGGCAACCGCTCGCGGATCGGCAGGACCGCGAACTGGTCGCGCGCCCACTCGCCCTGCAGCAGCTGCTCGGGCATCGACGCAATCAGGTCGCAGCCCATCATCAGGCTGCGCGCGAGCCCGAAGCTCGGGCATTCGACGACGCGCGCCGGCACCGGCAACCCGTAGGCGACGAACGAATTGAACAGCACCTGCGTCGAGCTTTCGGGCGACGGATTCATCAGCCAGTCGGCTTCGACGAGATCGGCGAGCGACGTGGCCGATGCGAGCGGATGCCCCTTGCGCGCGACGATCAGCGAACGGCTCGAATACAGTTCGGCGTGATCGAACTCGGCGGCCAGCAGTTCGGGCACGACGACGGCCACCGCGAAATCGAGCGAGCCGTCGTGAAGCCGCGGCAGCGCGACGCCCGGAAACCCCTCGACGATACTGACGCGCGCCACCGGGAAACGCCGCCGGAACGCGCGAAACGCATCGGGCAGGATCGTCACCGCGGCGGCCGGCGTGACCGCCGCCGCGACGGAGCCCGTCATCGCCCCTTGCGCCTGCTCGATGTCGTCGCGGGCGCGCTGCATTTCGGCGACGATCAGCCGCGCGCGCACCTGCAACTGCTGGCCGAACGCGGTGAGCTGGACGCCGCGCGCGGTGCGCACGACGAGCGACACGCCGAGCGCGATCTCCAGTTCCTTGACCGCCTTCGTCAGTGCCGCCGGCGACACGTTCAGGCGCCGCGCGGCCGCGCGAATGCTCCCCTCTTCCGCGACGGTGACGAACGCTTTCAGCTGATGGTATTTCATGGCGGCGACGCGTGATCCGTGGAAACCCTGTGCTGCACGGCACACACCGGCTCAGGGTATTCCCGAGCGGCAACCGGTGGTGAGCACCAAAGCAATTTATCAGCTTCTGGTACGCAAAAGAAATTTATATGCTTGCTCGTCATATGTGCGTCAAACGCCCCAGCCGCCCCACAGGAGAGACCATGCTGCAAGCCGTGAACCCCGTCATCCCCGGTATCGCCGCGATCGCGCCCGAGCTGGTCGAGGTGCGCCGCCGCATCCACGCTCACCCCGAACTCGCATTCGAGGAAACGCTCACGAGCGACCTCGTCGCCGAGCTGCTCGCCGGCTGGGGTTACGACGTGCATCGCGGCATCGGCAAGACGGGCGTGGTCGGCGTGCTGCGCGAAGGGCAAGGCACACGCACGGTCGGGCTGCGTGCCGACATGGATGCACTGCCGCTCGCGGAGGCTACCGGCCTGCCGTACGCGAGCCGCCATGCGAACAAGATGCATGCGTGCGGCCACGACGGCCACACCGCGATGCTGCTGTGCGCGGCGCGCCACCTCGCGGCAACGCGCCAGTTCTCCGGCACGCTGAACCTGATCTTCCAGCCGGCCGAGGAAAACTTCGGCGGCGCGAAGGCGATGATGGACGACGGCCTGTTCGACCGTTTCCCGTGCGACGCGATCTTCGCGATCCACAACATGCCGGGCCGCGCGGCCGGCGACATGGCCTTCCGCACCGGCGCCGCGATGGCATCGGCCGACCGTGTGACGATCACGCTGCGCGGTGTCGGCGGCCACGGCGCGATGCCGCATTTCGCGCGCGATCCGATGTCGGCCGCGGGCAGCATCATGGTCGCGCTGCAGACGATCGTCGCGCGCGAGGTCGATGCGCAGCATGCGGCCGTGATCACGGTCGGCAGCGTGCAGGCCGGCGAGACCTTCAACATCATTCCCGAAACCGTCGTGATGAAGCTGTCGGTGCGCGCACTGAACGCCGACGTGCGCGCACTGCTCGCGCGCCGCATCGAAGGGCTCGCGAAAGGCCAGGCGGAGAGCTTCGGCGTCACGGCGGAAGTCGACTACGACTACGGCTACCCGGTGCTCGTCAATCACGCGGAGCCGACTGCATTCGCGGCCGACATCGCACGCCAGATGCTCGGCGCCGAGCGCGTCGAAACCGACGCCGCGCCGCTGATGGGCAGCGAGGATTTCGCGTTCATGCTCGAAGCGCGCCCCGGCTGCTACGCATTCATCGGCAACGGGATCGGCAGCAAGGGCGGCTGCATGGTGCACAACCCCGGCTACGACTTCAACGACGACATTCTCGCGATCGGCGCGAGCTACTGGGTTCGCATCGCCGAAGCCTGGCTCGCGGCCTGACGGCCCTTCATCCCATCGTTTCGCGCCAACCGGGGGAACCCCACATGGAAACGTCCGCCCTTTCGCTCGCCGGCACGCCGGTCGATGCTCGTGCCGCCGCGAAGAAACGCCGGCTGATCGCGGCCGCCGCCGTCGGCAACGCGCTCGAGTTCTACGACTTCACGGTCTACAGCTTCTTCGCGATCCTGATCGGCAAGCTGTTCTTTCCCGTGCATTCGTCGTTCGGGCAATTGATGCTCGCGGTCGCGAGCTTCGGTGTCGGCTTCGTCACGCGCCCGCTCGGCGGGCTCGTGATCGGCATGTATGCCGACCGCGCCGGCCGCAAGAAGGCGATGATCCTCACGCTGCTGCTGATGGCGCTCGGCACCGCGACGATCGCCGTCGCGCCGACCTTCGCGCAGATCGGCCTCGCCGCCCCGCTGCTGCTCGTGCTCGCGCGCCTGCTGCAAGGGTTCGCGTCGGGCGGCGAAGTCGGCGCGTCGACGACGCTGCTGCTCGAACAGGCGCCGCAGCATCGTCGCGGCTTCTACGCATCGTTCCAGTTCTCGAGCCAGGGACTCGCCGCGCTCGCCGGTGCGCTGACCGGCGTCGCGCTGACGTCGACGCTCAATGCCGCGCAGCTCGAAAGCTGGGGCTGGCGCGTCCCGTTCATCATCGGCACGCTGTTCGTGCCGCTCGGCTACTGGCTGCGCCGCACCGTCGAGGAAGTGCCGGCCGCCGCGCCCGCCGCCACGCACGACGAGCCGGTCGCATCGCTGCCGCTCGCCGACGTGCTGCGCCATCACGGCAAGGCCGTATTCGCGGGCCTCGGCGTAACGATCGGCGGCACGTCGATCCACTACATCATCGTGTTCTACATGGCGATCTACGGCGTGCAGGTGTTGCATCTGCCGACCTGGCTGTCGATGACGGCCGGCTGCGTCGCGGGCGCGATCCTGATGCTCGTGACGCCGATCGGCGGCCACCTGTCCGACGTCTACGGGCGCAACCGGATCGTCTGGTGGACGCGCATCGCGCTGATGGCCGCGATCTACCCGGCGTTCATCGCGCTGAACCGCTGGCCGGGCGCCGCATCGCTGCTGTCGATCATCGCCGCGCTGTCGATCGTGCATGCGATCAACATCGGCGCGACGGGGGCGATGCTCGGCGAGCTGTTCCCGCGTGCGGTGCGTGCGACGGGCGGCGCACTCGTGTACAGCGTGGGCGTCGCGATCTTCGGCGGCTTCGCGCAGTTTTTCGTCACGTGGCTGATCGCGGCAACCGGGAATCCGAATGCGCCGGCGTGGTATGCGATTGGTTGCGGTGCGTTCACGCTGCTCGCGATTCGCTGCATGGACGAAAAAGCCGGGAAGGCACTCGACTGACCGGCGGGCGATGCCGGATGCGCGATTGACGCAGTGCGTGCGTATCGGGCATGATCGCTCCATGCGCCACACCACGACCACCTCCTCGACCACGACACGCACGACCGCCTTCGGCGGGCTCGTGCGGCGAGTGCGCGCAAGGTCGTAGCGCCACGATTCCTCACAGGCCCCGCCGGTTCCGGACGGGGTCTTGTCGTTTCTCCGTCCGTATCGGTCACTCAGGAGAAACGCCATGCCCGAAGTCTCTTCCCCGAAACGCGCCCTGCTCGTCGTCGACATGCAGGTCGGCCTGTATCACGGCCCCGAGCGTCCGTACGACGGCGAACGTGTGCTCGCGAACATCAACCGGTTGATCGGTCGCGCGCATGAAGCCGGTGCACCGGTATTCGCGGTGCGACACACCGGCCCCGCCGGTTCGCCGATCACGCCCGACTCGCCGCTGACCGCACTGCTGCCTGAACTCGCAATCGATGCCGCACGCGATACCGTGTTCGCCAAGACGCAGTCGAGCTGCTTCACCGGCACGCCGCTCGCCGCATGGCTGCATGCGGCCGGCATCGGCGAGATCGTGATTGCGGGGATGAAGACGCAGTACTGCGTCGACACGGCGTGTCGTGCGGCCGGCGATCTCGGTTTTCGCGCGGTGCTCGTGACCGATGCGCACACCTGCATGGATACGCCCGAACTGCCGGCCGAGCGGATCGTCGCGCATCACAACGCAACGCTTGGGGGCCCGTTCGCGACGCTCACCACGACCGAGGCATGCGCGTTCTGACCGGCACCGGTCACACCGTCAACGCAACAACGCACGGACGGCAACCGCCCGTGCGTTGTTGCGTGCAAGGCGTCTACCTTCGCCGCTCAGAACGTATGCATCATCCCCACATACGCCCCCGTCTGCGACTCGCCCGTCATCGGGCTCGTCCCCGACGTCGCGTCGCGCGGCGTCGCGAGCAGCGAGAAATTCGAGTTGCCGCCGTTGCGCACATACGCGACCGTGCCGTACAGGAACGTGCGCTTCGACAGGTTGTACGTGGTGCCGAGCACGTACATCATCGCGTGCCCCGACGGATCGTGCGACGCGTCGCCGCCGCCGTCGCCCACCTTCACGTAGTAACCGCCGCCCGTCACGGCCCATTGCGGCGTCGCGGTGTAGGTCGCACCGAGCCAGTAGTGATCGGCGCGATCGGCCACCCCGGCCGGGCTGTCCGGCGCCTGGTAGTGCGTATACGCGCCCTGGATCTTGAACTTCGACACCTTGACGTTCGCACCGACGAAATACTCGCGCGACGCGGTGAAGATGTTGCTGAACTTGCCGTTGTTGTCGCGCAGTTCATCGTAGATGCCGCGTACGTCTAGCAACGGCGAGTGGTACGAGATCATGATCCCGTCCGAGCGGCCGAAATCGTCGGCCGCTCCATAGTTGAAGCCGCGCGACTGGTTGCCGAACGCATATTGCGCCTGCACGTCGAAGCCGCCGATCACGGGGCTGTGATATTCGATGTTGTTGCTGGTCTGCTGCCAGTTGCGACCGCGCACGAGCGATGCCGACGAAAACGCCTGCTGGACGAACGGGTCGAATTCCCACACCCCGTCGCTGTCGATGAACAGGTTTCGGCCGGCCTGCAGCTGGCCCCACGTGTCGCTCTTCAGCCCGACATACGCGCGCCGCGACCACATGCGCCCGCCGCCCGTCGTGCCGTTCATCACCTGGAACGCGGTCTCCAGGTTGAAGACCGTCGACAGCCCGCCGCCGAGATCCTCGAAGCCCTTCAAGCCGAACATGCTGGTGCCCCAGTCGCCGCCTTCGGCACTCCAGCGGGTCGCGCTGCCGCCGTTCGGCTGCGCGATGTGGTTCAGGTATTCGATGCCGCCGTCGATGCGGCCGTACAGCATCACGCTCGTCTGAGCAAAAGCGGCCGCCGGTGTGGCGGCCGCGATCAGCCATGCGAAATGTTTGAGTCGCAAAATGATGCCCCCTCGGAGTCTCGACCTTCCAGCGCGCGCCCCATGCGCGCGCCCCGGGTCCGTTTATCCGCGATCGATCGAGAAACGTCCGGGGCCCGCCGCGCAAAGCGCCAGCAGGCCGCCGGAGATCGCGATGTTCTTGTAGAAATGAATCATGTTGTTGATCTGCTCGCCGCCCGTCATCGTCCAGTAGTGGTGGCCGATGATGCCGGTGCCGATCGTATAGAGCGCCAGCAGCAGCGCGAGCGCGCGCGTCTGGAAGCCGACCAGGATCGCGACCCCGACGAACAGCTCCATCACGACGGAGATCGCGGCGGAAATGATCGGCGCGGGCGCGCCTTCCGAACCCATGAACGCGATGGTACCGGGGAAGTCGACGATCTTCTTCCAGCCGAACATCACGAACAGGATCACGAGCAGGATCCGGGCAAGCAGCAGCAGCACATCGCGCTGGGACGCGAGAAACGGTTGATTCGGTGTCATGGTGTCGATCAACGAAAGCGATGCGCATGGCGCAAATACGCCCGGCGCACCGGATTGCGAATGAACCAGGACGGGCGGCCGCCTGCGCCGCCCGTCCCGCTCTGCAACAACCGGCATCGGGCAACAACCCGATGTGCTGTGCTCCTCCTCTTGTCAGTTATCGCCCTGCTTCGTCGCGCGCCGCATCAGCGCAGCTTCGCGACGTCCTGCTCGGTCACCTTCGCAGCCGGATTGCCGAACTGCCCGGTCAGGTAGTTCGTCAGCGCGGCGATCTGCGCATCCGACAGCTCGTGGCGGAACGCCGGCATCCCGACGTCCTCGCTGCCGGCCTTGCGCTGCACGCCGTTCAGGATCACCTGCACGAGGTTGGTCGGATTCGGTGCGCCCACTGTCGAGTTGTGGAACAGCGGCGGGTAATAACCGTCCGGCGTGCCCTTGCCCTGCATCTGGTGGCAGGTCGCGCAGTTGCCGAGATACAGCCGCGCCGGATCGATGCCCGACGACGCGAGTGCGGCGCCGCGCAGCGTCAGGCCGTCCTCGGCCGGCTTGCCCCACGACGAGCGCGACTGCTTCGCGTCGCCGCTGGCAACTGCCGGCACCGTGCGAATGTACGTCGAGATCGCGCCGATGTCGGCTTCGGTCATCTTCGAGAAACTGTGCTCGATCGCCTCGGCCATCGGCCCGGCCGCCTGCGCGAGACCCGGCACGGTGCCGGTGCGCAGGTACTGGACGAGCTGCTGCTGCGTCCAGCCGCCGATCCCCGAGTTCGGGTCGGACGTGATGTTGTAGCCGTCCCAGCCCGCCAGCACCGAACCCGACAGGAAGCTGCCGCCCGTCTCGTCGAGCGACTTCTCCTGCATCGCGATGCCGCGCGGCGTGTGGCACGTGCTGCAGTGCGCGAGGCCCTGCACGAGATACGCGCCGCGGTTCCACTCGGCGCTCTGCGCCGGCTTCGGCTCGTACGCACCGTCCTTCAGGAACAGCCAGTTCCAGATCTTCAGCGGCCAGCGCATGCTCAGCAGCGCGGGAATCTCGTTCTTCGGCGGCGCCTGCTTGACCGGCTCGACGCCGTGCATGAAGTACGCATACAGCGCCTGCACGTCGTCGTCGTTGATCTTCGCGTACGACACGTACGGCATCGCCGGATACAGGTTGTCGCCGTTCTTCGACACCCCGTGGCGCACCGCGCGCTCGAAGTCCTCGGCCGACCAGTTGCCGATGCCCGTCTCGGGATCGGGCGTGATGTTGCTCGTATAGATCTTGCCGAGCATCGGGATCGGCATGCCGAGACCGCCCGCGAACGGCTTGCCGCCCTTCGCGGTGTGGCAGGCCATGCAGTCGCCCGCGACCGCGAGGTATTCGCCGCGCTTGACCAGCGCCGGATCGGCCGGATCGGCCGCGCGTGCGAGGCCCGGCAGCGCGAGGCAGCCGGCGAGGAGGAAGGTGAGAGTAGATTTCCGCACGGTCAGACTTCCTTCTTCAGCGTGTCCGACATCCGCAGCGCAAGCGCCGCGATCGTCAGCGTCACGTTCACCGTACCGACGGTCGGCATCGTCGAGCTGCTCGAGATGAACAGGTTCGGATGGTCGAACGTGCGGCAGTCCTTGTCGACGACCGAGTCGCGTGCATCCGCGCCCATGATCGTCGCGCCCGTGATGTGGTTGTTCGGCGCGAACTCGTCGTTGAAGACGACTTCGGTGCCGCCCAGCACCTTCGCGGCCGTCGCGTAGACCTCGCGCGTGTGGACGGCGCCGCGCTTCACGTAGTCGTCGATCGCATAGGTGATCTCCGGGCGCGGGATGCCGACCGCGTCGGTGGCCGTCTTGCTCGGCACGATGCGGTTCTCGGGCTGCGGCAGGATTTCGTGGAAGCAGTCGAACTGCACGTAGCGCGCGGAACGATCGCGGATCTGCGCGTCGAGCTCCTCGGGCTTCATCAGTTTGCCGGCCTTGAAGATCTTCTGCGTCTCCTGGTTGATGCGCGACATGTTCGACAGGTGGATCTTCTTCGCGGCTTCGGTCGCGCGGAACGGGCCGTCGCGGAAGCCGATCAGCGACGTCATCTCCTGCGGGCCGCGGCCCGGCCACAGCTTCTCGTTCGCGTAGAACGACACGCCGGTGCCCGGGTGGTCCATCAGGTTGCGGCCGACCATGTCCGAGCTGTTCGCGACACCGTTCGGGAAATCGCGGTTCGCGGACATCAGCAGGATCTTCGGCGTCTCGATGCCGTTCGCGGCAATCACGAAGTACTTGCCTTCGACGCGATGGTCGGCACCCGTCTTGTCCTTGTAGACCGCGGCGGTGATGCGCTTGTCCGGCCCGGTCTCGAGCTTGTAGACGACCGCGCTGTCGATCAGCTTCGCGCCGGCCTGCTCGGCCTTCTCGACGTGCACGATGCCGTTGTACATCGCGCCGATCGGGCAGATCGGCATGCAGTTGTTGTTCCCGCAACAAGTGGGCCGGCCGTCGTACGGGCGGCTGTTGCGCGCGACCGGCTCGGTCACCACGTGGAACTTCGGGTCATAGCCGTTGAGCGCGCTCTTGATCGTCTGCTCGTTGAACGACAACGGCAGCGGCGGCATCGGGTACGGCTCCTTGCGCGGCGAGTACAGGTCTTCCTCGGGGCCCGGGCCCCACACGCCGAGTTCCTCTTCGGCGCGCTGGTACCAATGCTCGATGTCGTCGTACTGAATCGGCCAGTCGCGGCCGACACCGTACACGGTCTTCATCTTGAAGTCGTTCGGGATGAAGCGCCACGCCGACGCGGCCCAGTGCCACGTCGTGCCGCCCACCGCACGGATGTACTGCGAGTTGAACTTGTGCTCGCCCTTCAGGATCAGGTAGTCGTTCGGCGGGCCGTATTCCGGATGCGGCGCCCACGCGCTCGACGGGTACGGGGCCATGAAGTCGGTCTTGTCGACCTGGTTGCGGAAGCGCTCGACGATTTCCCAGCGCGGCATGCGCGGGCCGGCTTCCAGCAGGATCACGGACTTGCCCGCCATCGCGAGCTGGTGCGCGACGATCGCGCCTGCGACACCCGAGCCGACGACGACGACGTCGGCCTTTTGCGTATCGGTATCGGCCATCAGGCTTGCCTCTCGATCGGTTTGTCGGCCCAGAAGCCGGGTTTGTTGGGGCAATACGACGGGATCACGAGCGTATCGGACACGACGCTGAACATTAATGCTTCTTCGTAGGTAATCACGACGTTGTCGACGATGCCGAGATACCACGCTTCAAGAATCTTCAGCGCGAGTGTTTCCTGATCGGGATTCAGCGAACCGGACGCGAGTGCGCCGGCGAGTTGCGGCAGGCTGTCGGCGGTCTTGAACGAACCCTTCTGCAAGGCCTGCAGGAAGCGCTGGCCGAGCACGCGGCTCAGCCCCTTCTTGCCTGTCAATGCTTCGGAGAGCGTCATGAACGTATCGAGCGGCGCGGTGCCGGGATCGTCGGCGAGGGCCCGCAACGCCAGCGAGCCCGTGAGGCCCGCCGCCGTCAGCGCCAGTGCGCCCTGCAGCCATTGACGCCGAGTGATGCCTGTTACGGCTGCGTCGCCAGTGCGACGCGAGTGGGGAGTGTTGTCGTTGTGCATGTTTCCTTTTCTCTCGAACACCGGATTCGGGAAAACCACGCTTGATATTTCTCAAACATTGGCGCGGACCTGAAATGTACGCGCACAAATCGGATCGAACAATCTTTTTATAGTCCATTAAATGTTCCGCAATCCGAGACAATCGACATTTCGCTGCTTTTTTGTATCGTCGGCGCGACAAAGTTGCGGCCGACGCACCCATGTCGTACACCGGCGACACACTGACTGCGCGCGACGATGCAGGCGCATGTCGGTCGGTTAGAATCGCGTGCAATCAAACAGAAAGCTTCCCTCCGAGGGCGATCGAGCGATGAAGCAGCACGACAAACAGAACAAAACGGAACACATCCACCACACCACCCGGCTGCTCTGGCGCCTTGGCGCCGTCGCGGCGCTCGGCGGCGCCACGGCACTGTCGCTGCATGCCGGCGCGGCCCGCACGGTGAGCGTCTCGCCGCAAGGCACCGTCACCGAAGTCCGGCAGAGCGTCGTCAAGTTCGACGAACCGATGGTCGCGTTCGGCTCGGCGTCCGCGCCGAATCCCGCGCGCGTCACCTGCAACGATTCCGCGGCCGCGCGCGGCCAGGGTCACTGGCTCGACGACAAGACCTGGGTTTACGATTTCGAAAACGACCTGCCGCCCGGCGTGCGCTGCTCGGTCGCGCTCAACGACGCGTTGCGTTCGGTCGCCGGCAATGCGGCCAGCGGCCCGCGCCGCTTCACGTTCCAGACGGGCGGCCCGTTCCCGGTGAACGTCCGCCCCGGCTCGCGCGAGATCGAGGAACACCAGGTATTCGTGCTGAAGCTGAACGGCCCGGCCGAACCGCGTTCGGCGCTCGCGAACATCTGGTGCGAAGCGGCCGGCATCGGCAACCGCATTCCCGTCACGGCCGCCGACGACGATGCGCGCAACGCGCTGCTCGATCACTTCGGGCTGAAGAAGGATGCCGCGCGCGTGCTGACGCTGTCGTGCGCGCAGGCGCTGCCGGCGAGCGCAAAGATGCAGCTCGTGTACGGCAAGGGCGTCACGAGCCCGAGCGGGATCCCGAACGAAACGGAACGGCGCTTCGATTTCACCGTGCGCGCACCGTTCGCCGCGAGCTTCTCGTGCGAACGCGAGAACGCGAAGGCGCCCTGCACGCCGCTGCGCCCGCTCACGCTGTCGTTCAACGCGCCGATCTCGCGCAAGAACGCCGAGGCGATCAAGCTGCGCGGCCCTGACGGTTCGCTGTCGCCGACCTTCGCGGCCGACGACAAGAGCGAGGAAGTCACCACCGTCACGTTCAACCCGCCGCTGCCCGAGCAGGCCGGCCTGACGGTCGAATTGCCGTCGGGCCTGCGCGACGTGACCGACCGGCCGCTGTCGAACGCCGACCTGTTCCCGCTCGCGACGCGCACCGCGCCGATGCCGCCGCTCGCGAAGTTCTCGTCGGGCACCTTCGGGATCGTCGAGCGCTTCGCCGAACCCGATACGCCCGCGCTCGTGCCCGTCACGCTGCGCAACGTCGAGGCCGACCTGCATATCGACGGCCTCAACACCCAGGGCGCGCAGTTCTCGAACCTGAAGGTCGACGACGACACCGCGATTCGTCAGTGGATGCGCACCGTCGACCGCTTCGACAACTGGTCGATGACGGCCGGCTCGATCGACAGCCAGATTCCCGGCCTGCTCGAACGCAAGGGCCAGCACCCCGTCTACGTGCCGCGCGAGGCCGGCGAGAAGGCGCCCGCACCGAAGGATCGCCGCATCGACGTGCGCTCGCTGACCCTGCTCAAGGGCCAGCCCGGCGTGCAGGCGCTGACGCTGCCGAAGGCGGACCCGAAGGCGCTGCGCCCGTTCGAGGTCGTCGGCGTGCCGATCGACAAGCCCGGCTTCTACGTGCTCGAACTCGCGTCGCCCGCGCTCGGCCGCTCGCTGCTCGCGAAGCCGTCGAGCATGTACGTGCGCACCACGGTGCTCGTCACCAACCTCGGCGTGCACCTGAAACAGGGCCGCGAAAACAACCTCGTGTGGGTCACGACGCTCGACAAGGGCAAGCCCGTGCCGAACGCGCAGATCCGCGTGTCGGACTGCAACGGCGACGAAATCGCATCCGGCACGACCGATGCGCAGGGGCTGCTGAAGATCGACGGCGCGTTCGAATCGAAGCGCGCTTGCAACTCGTCCGACTCGGAACAACGCTTCGACGACTACTTCGTGTCGGCCCGCGTGAACGATCCGAAGACGGGCCCCGACATGGCGTTCGTCAGCTCGGGCTGGAACCGCGGGATCGAATCGTGGCGCTTCAACGTGCCGACCGATACCGACAGCGCCCGGACCGTGCGCGCGCATACGGTGTTCGACCGCACGCTGCTGCGCGCGGGCGAAACCGTGTCGATGAAGCACTTCATCCGATCCGAGACGCTGCAGAGCCTCGCGTTCCCGTCGCAATACCCGACGCGCGTGACGATCCGCCATCTCGGCACGGGCCAGACCTACAAGCTGCCGCTCACATGGGCGGCCGATCACAGCGCGGACTCGCAGTTCACGCTGCCGGCCGCCGCGAAGCTCGGTGAATACAGCGTCGAGCTCGAAGGCGGCCCGGAAGACTCGCCCACGTCCACCTACTACAGCGGCAGCTTCCGCGTCGAGGCGTTCCGCCTGCCGGTGCTGAAGGGATCGATCGGCGCGCGCGACGCGCAGAAGAGCCCGCTCGTCGCCGTGAAGGAAGCGCCGCTCGCGGTGCAGATCGACTACGTGTCGGGCGGTGGCGCATCGAACCTGCCCGTGCAGGTGTCGGCGCTGATGAAGTGGGCATCGCCGCCGTTCGCCGATCGCTTCGAGGATTTCAGCTTCACGCCGTATCGCCCCGACACGAGCGACGGCAATGCCGACGACGATTCGCAGGACGGCGACAACGCGTCGTCGTCGAACAACGATCCCGACGCGACGAAGCTGATCGCCGACAAGCTGCCGCTGACGCTCGACCGCAACGGTGCGGGCTCGGTCACGCTGAAGGGCCTGCCCGACGTCGACGCACCGAAGCGCATCGCGCTCGAAGCGACGTTCGCGGACCCGAACGGCGAAGTGCAGACGATTCGCGGCGACACGATCCTGTGGCCGGCCGCGGTGGTGGCCGGCATCAAGGCGGGTCGCTGGGTCTCCGTCGGTCAGCGCGTGCCCGTGCAGGCGCTGGCGGTCGACCTGCAAGGCAAGCCGCGCGCGTCCGTGCCGATCGAGATCAAGGGCGTCGCGCGCATCACGACGTCGTCGCGCAAGCGGATGGTCGGCGGTTTCTATGCGTACGACAACAAGAGCGACACCCGCGACCTCGGCGTGCTGTGCTCGGGCAAGACCGACGACAAGGGCCGCATGGCCTGCGACGCGACGCTCGAACAGGCCGGCAACGTGCAGCTGATCGCGGTGGCCAAGGACGGCGACGGCCGCACGTCGAACGCGTCGACCTCGGTATGGGTCACGCGCGAAGACGAACTCTGGTTCGGCGGCGACAACACCGACCGGATCGACGTGATCCCCGAGAAAACCTCGTACGAACCGGGCGAAACCGCCCGCTTCCAGGTGCGCATGCCGTTCCGCTACGCGACCGCGCTGGTGGCGGTCGAGCGCGGCGGCGTGATGGAAACGCACATCGTCGAACTGAACGGCAAGAACCCGACGGTCGACCTGAAGGTCGGCGACACGTGGGGGCCGAACGTCTATGTGTCGGTGCTCGCGCTGCGCGGCCGGATTCGCGAGGTGCCGTGGTACTCGTTTTTCACGTGGGGCTGGAAGGCACCGGTCGAATGGGCACGCGCATTCTGGCGCGAGGGCCGTCACTATGAAGCGCCGACCGCGTTCGTCGACCTGTCGAAACCCGCGTTCCGCTACGGCCTCGGCGAGATCAAGGTCGGCACCGGCGTGCACCGTCTCGGCGTGACCGTGACGACCGACGCGACGCGCTACACCGTGCGCAGCAAGGCGCAGGCGCACGTGAAGGTCACGCTGCCGAACGGCCAGCCCGCGCCGGCCGGCACGCAGATCGCGGTCGCGGCCGTCGACGAGGCGCTGCTCGAACTGATGCCGAACAACAGCTGGGACCTGCTCGACGCGATGCTGCGGCGACGCGCGTACGGCGTCGAGACGGCCACCGCGCAGATGGAAATCGTCGGCCGCCGCCACTTCGGCCGCAAGGCCGTGCCGGCCGGCGGCGGCGGCGGCAGCGCGCCGACGCGTGAGCTGTTCGACACGCTGCTGCTGTGGAATCCGCGCGTGACGCTGGACGCCAACGGCAGCGCGACCGTCGAGGTGCCGCTGAACGACGCGCTCACGCGCTTCCGGATCGTCGCGATCGCGGCGGTCGGCCCCGACCGCTTCGGCACCGGCAGCACGTCGATCCGCAGTACGCAGGATCTACAGCTGATCTCCGGCCTGCCGCCGCTCGTGCGCGAAGGCGACGCGTTCCGCGCGCAGGTCACGCTGCGCAACACGACCGACCGCGCGATGCAGGTCGTCGTGACGCCGCGCGTGACGGGCCTCGATGTCGCACCGCAAACCGTGTCGCTGGCGGCCAATACGGCAACCGAAGTCGCATGGACGATCACCGTGCCCGAGCAGGCGCTCGACGCGGCCGGTGCGCTGAACTGGCGCATCGAAGCGGCCGAACAAGGCGGCAAGCGCGCGTCCGACGCGCTGGCGGTCGCGCAGAAGGTCGTGCCCGCGCTGCCGGTCACGGTACAGCAGGCGACGCTCGCGCAGGTCGACGGCACGCTGACGGTGCCGGTGGCCTCCCCGGCCGGCGCCGCGAACAACGCGCAAGGCTTGCCGCGCGGCGGCATCGCCGTGTCGCTGCAGTCGAAACTCGCCGACGGACTGCCCGGCGTGAAGCGCTGGTTCGAGCGCTATCCGTACCGCTGCCTCGAACAGCAGACGTCGCGCGCGATCGGCCTGCGCGATCCCGCGCAATGGCAGGCGCTGATCGCCCGCATGCCCGTCTATCTCGACAGCGACGGGCTCGCGAGCTACTTCCCGCCGTCGTCCGACGATTCGCACGCCGGCAGCGCGACGCTGTCGTCGTACCTGCTCGTGGTGTCCGACGAGGCGAGCCGTCTCGACCCGCGCTTCGCGCTGCCGGAAGACCTTCGCACGCAGCTCGAAGCCGGGCTCGCGCGCTTCGTCGACGGCCGCCTCGAGCGCAACACGTGGGCGCCGCGCCAGGATCGCGACCTCCGCAAGCTCGCCGCGATCGAAGCGCTGTCGCGCTACGGTGCCGCGCAGGGCCGCATGCTCGGCTCGATCGAGATCGCGCCGAACCAGTGGCCGACGTCGGCGGTGATCGACTATCACGCGATCCTCACGCGCGTGAAGGACATCCCGCAACGCGACGAGAAACGCGCGCAGGTCGAGCAGATCCTGCGGGCACGCCTCACGTACCAGGGCACGCAGCTCGTGTTCTCGACCGCGCGCGACGACGACCTGTGGTGGCTGATGACCAGCAACGAGACCAACGCGGCCCGCCTCGCGCTGGAATTCGCCGGCGATCCGGCGTGGAAGGACGAGATGCCGCGCGTGACGGCCGGCCTGCTCGCCCTGCAGCGCCAGGGCGCATGGCAGACGACCACGTCGAACGCGCTCGGCCTGCTCGCGGTCGAGCGCTTCTCGCGCACCTACGAGAGCACGCCGGTTGCCGGCGCGACGAAGGTCGCGCTCGGCGGCGACGAGCGCACGATCTCGTGGTCGCAGGCGCCGGCACCCGTGCCCGCCGACCCGGCTGCATCGACCACGCCAGCCACCCCGGCCACCCGCGCCGCCGCGGCCCGCAGCGTGATGCTGCCGTGGCCGCGCGCGTCGCAGGCACCGGCCACGCTGTCCGTCACGCAAGACGGCACCGGCCGCCCGTGGGCCACGATCGAAAGCCTCGCGGCCGTGCCGCTGCGTTCGCCGTTCGCGGCCGGCTACCGGATCACGAAGACCGTCACGCCGGTGTCGCCCGCCGTCAAGGGCGTGCTGACGCGCGGCGACGTCGTGCGCGTGCATCTCGACATCGACGCGCAGAGCGACATGACGTGGGTCGTCGTCAACGATCCGGTTCCGGCCGGTTCGACGATCCTCGGTTCGGGCCTCGGCCGCGACTCCGAAGCCGCGACGCAGGGCGAGAAGACGCCGGACGGCGCCTGGCCGGCGTTCATCGAACGCGACTTCGACGGCTACCGTGCGTACTACGACTATCTGCCGAAGGGCAAATTCTCGGTCGAGTACACGGTGCGGCTGAACAACGTCGGCACGTTCGGGCTGCCGCCGACGCGTGTCGAGGCGCTGTACGCGCCGTCCGTGTACGGCCTGTGGCCGAACCCGCCGATGACCGTGAAGCCGGCCGACGCGGGCAAGTAACGAGTACGCGATGATCGATCAGGTATTGCCGCGGCCGGCGCGTTTCGCCGGCCGCGTATTCGTCGCCGTCGTGCTGGCCGCGCCACTCGTCGCGCATGCGCTGCCGGGCTACGACGAAGTGCGCCGCAACTGGCGCAGCTCCGACTGGGTGCTGCTCGCGCGCGACGGCACGCCGCTGCAGCGCACGCGCGTCGACCTCACCGAACGGCGCGGCGACTGGGTGTCGCTCGCGGACGTGTCGCCCGCGTTTCGCGAGGCGATCGTCGTGTCGGAAGACAAGCGCTTTTACGAACACAGCGGGGTCGACTGGCGCGGCATCGCCGGCGCCGCGTGGGGCAACCTGTGGAACGAACGCACGCGCGGCGCATCGACTGTCACGATGCAGCTCGCCGGGCTGCTCAGCGATTCGCCGCGCCGGTCGGGCCAGCGCTCGCTGCCGCAGAAGGCCTCGCAGGCCGTCAACGCGCTGCTGCTCGAACGCGGCTGGCGCAAGGACCAGGTGCTCGAGGCATACCTGAACCTCGTGCCGTTCCGCGGCGAGACGATCGGCCTCGCCGCGCTGTCTCAGGTGCTGTTCGGCAAGGCACCGTCGGGCCTCGACGCACGCGAAGCCGCGATCGCGGCCGCGCTCGTGCGTGCGCCCAACGCCACGCCCGCGAAGGTTGCCGAGCGCGCGTGCCGGATCCTGCGCGACATGCACGCGGAGCCGGCCTGTGCTTCGCTCGACGGCTACGTGCAGCTGGTCACCGCGCGGCCGGCCAGCGCCGCGCGCGACGACGGCGCCGCCCTCGCCCCGCACTTCGCGCGACGCATCGCGGCCGAGGTCCGGCCGGCGGCCGGCGCGCAGGTGCGCACGACGCTCGATGCGCCGCTGCAGCGCTTCGCGCGCGACACGCTGATGCGCGCGCTGACCGAACTCAACGCGCCCGCGCACCGGCGCAACGTGCAGGACGGTGCGGTCGTCGTGATCGACAACGCGACCGGCGAGATTCGTGCGTGGGTCGGCTCGTCCGGCGCGCTGTCGAGCGCGCGCGACGTCGATGCCGTGCTCGCGCCGCGCCAGGCTGGCTCGACGCTCAAGCCGTTCCTGTACGCGCAGGCGATCGACGAGAAACGGCTGACGGCCGCGTCGCTGCTCGACGACGCGCCGATCAACCTCGCCGCCGGCGGCGGCCTGTACATCCCGCAGAACTACGACAAGGATTTCAAGGGCTGGGTGAGCGTGCGCAGCGCGCTCGGCGGCTCGTTGAACGTGCCGGCCGTGCGCACGCTCGTGCTCGTCACGCCGCACCGCTTCGCGCGCACGCTGACCGCGCTCGGCCTGCCGCTCTCGCAGGAAGGCGACTACTACGGCTTCAGCCTCGCGCTCGGCAGTGCGGACGTCACGCTGCTGTCGCTGACCAACGCGTACCGCGCGCTCGCGAACGGCGGCGTCGCCCGTCAGGTCGTCGACCGGCCAGCACCGGCACCGGCATCCGGCGCATCGGCAGCCTCGCCCGCCCGCACGGCCGACGGTACGCGCGTGTTCAGCGAGGCGGCCAGCTTCGTCGTGACCGACATCCTTTCCGACAACAACGCGCGCGTGCGCACGTTCGGCTTCGACAATCCGCTCGCGACGCGCTTCTTCTCGGCAGTCAAGACCGGCACGAGCAAGGACATGCGCGACAACTGGACCGTCGGATTCACGTCGCGCTATACGGTCGGCGTGTGGGTCGGCAATGCGGACGGCTCGCCGATGTGGGACGTGTCGGGCGTCACGGGCGCGTCGCCGGTGTGGTCGGCCGTCGTCGGCTACCTGCACCGCGACGTGCCGAGCCGCGCGCCGCGTGCGCCGGCCGGCGTCGAGACGCGCCGCATCACCTTCGAGCGCGACATCGAACCGTCACGCAACGAATGGTTCGTCGCGGGCACGGCGGTCGACACGATCCGGCTCGCCGCGCCCGTCACGCCGGGCAAGGACGGCGCGCGCGCGCCGCTGACGATCGGCACGCCGACCGACGGCACGATCTTCGCGATCGACCCGGACATTCCGCCGAAGAATCAGCGGATCTGGTTCGAGCGCTCGGCCGGGCACGCCGCGAAGTTCGCGTGGCGGCTCGACGACAAGGTGATCGGGCATGCCGACCGCATCGCGTGGATGCCGTGGCCGGGCCGGCACCGGCTCGAACTCGTCGATGCGCGCGGCAATGTTGCCGACGCGATCGGCTTCGAGGTGCGCGGCGCGTTCGCGAAGGCGGCCGCGCGCAAGCCCTGAATGCGCGCTTCGGTCGGACGTTTCGACCTGACGCTCCGGCCTTACTCGCCGGCCGCGTTTGCCTTCGCCGGCTGCGACTGCGCGGAGAAATCGAGTGCCGGCGCGGTCGAAACCGCCGCTTCGTTCGCGACGCTGAAATTCGGGCGCGGCTGGTAGCCGAAGATCTTCGCGATCACGACGCCCGGGAACTGGCGGATCTGCACGTTGTAGTGCTGCACCGTCTTGATGTAGCGGCCGCGCGCGACCGCAATGCGGTTTTCCGTGCCTTCGAGCTGGGTCTGCAGGTCGCGGAACGCTTCGTTCGCCTTCAGCTCCGGATAACGCTCGGACACCACCATCAGCCGGCTCAGCGCCCCGGACAGCTCGCCCTGCCGCTGGTCGAACGCCGCGAGCGCGGCCGGGTCCTTCGCCATCGCCGGCGTCATCTGCACGCTGCCCACGCGCGCACGGGCCGATGCCACCTCGGTCAGCACGCGCGCCTCGTGCGACGCGTAGCCCTTCACCGACGCGGCGAGATTCGGCACGAGGTCCGCGCGGCGCTGATACTGGTTCAGCACTTCGGACCATGCGGCATTGATGTCCTCGTCGGACGACTGGATCGCGTTGTAGCCGCACCCCGCGAGCGGGGCCAGCACGCAGCACACGAGCAGGATTCGAAACCATTTCATCATGGGTTGTTTCCGGTTGAACGCTCCGGGTGGAGCGGCAGGTGAATGGAATCAGGCGCGCAGGCAGGCTGCGCGCGGACGCTACCAGCGGCCCGATGCGCCGCCACCGCCGCTCGACCCGCCGCCGCCGCGAAACGAATCGGAACCCGATTGCGACCGGGAGCCGGACGAGGATGACGACGAAGACGAGCCGCTGCCCGTCAGCTTCGCCCAGATCACGGCGAGTACGCACAGCACGCCGAAGATGCCGGACAGCACTTCCCCGACCGAATAGTCCATTTCGCGCCCGATCGCGACGATCATGAACAGCGTCCCGCCCACGATCGCGGTGATTTTGCGCACGCGCGCCGACAGGTACAGGTTGATGCCGAGCAGGCACGGCCCGACACCGGCGGCCGCCGGAACGAACGCCGCGGCGCCCAGCATGGCTTCGAGATTGCCGTTGAAGATCGCGCCGACCGGCAGCATCACGACCGGCACGACGGCCGCCACGAGCCAGGCGGCCAGGAGCGCCACCCGGCGGCGCAGCTTGCGCCACTGCGCGACCACGCCGAGCACGACGTTGGCGACCCCGAGCAGGAACCAGAACCTCACGCCGCCCGTGTTCGTGCGTTTCCGCTCGGGCAGGCCGTTCGACTGGTATTTTTCGCCGCCGGCTCGCGCGTCGCGGGGCGGCGGGTTCGCGGCATCCGTCGCGGTCGCCGCGGCCGTTTCGTATGCTTCGTCGCGCCCGCCGAACGCCGTGGCGGGTGCGGGCTGCTCCGGCGCGGCGACGTCGGCCGGCATCATTTCGTGCGTCAGCGCGTCCAGCGCATCGCTGATGCCGGCTTCAATGCGGTTCTCGCGGAATGCCGGCATGATCCGCTCGCGAATGATCCGGCCCGCGACGATGTCCGGAATCGTGCCTTCGAGCCCGTAGCCGACTTCGATCCGCACGGTATGGTCGTTGAGCGCGGCGACGAGCAGCAGGCCGTTGTTGACCTCGGCCTTGCCGAGTTTCCATTGGTCGAACACGGTGGTCGCAAACTGTTCGATCGTCGATTGCCCGGTCGACCCGACCAGCAGGATCGCGACCTGTACGCCGAGCCGTTGTTCGAGCGCGGCGAGGCGGTCGGTCAGCTCGGAGGCGCAGGCCGCGCTCAGCACGCCCGTCGTGTCCGTCACGCGGCCTTTCAACGGCGGTGCGGCTTCCGGCTTCGGGGCAACCGGATAGGCTGCCGCGGCGGCCACGTGTGTGCACGCCGACCGGGCCGGGGTGGCAAGCGTGGCGGCCATGGACGCCGCGACGGCGACGCTGCCATCTTCGGCCGACGCCGCGATGGCCGTGCCGCCGAACAGCAAGATCGCGCCCGCGAGCAAGGAAGCGGCCTTCCGGAAGCCGGACCTGCCGGTCACGCCCCTGGTGCCGCGTGGGTGCCGAATGCCGGTTCGGGCCGTGCCTGCCCGCGATGCCGGATCGCCTTCGCCGCCCGGCGCGCACGGCCGGCCCGTCTGTCGTTTCGAATTCATGTCGGAAACGGCGCGCCGGCTCCATCGGGAACGGCACGTTCTCTCGTCGTTTTTAATCGTCCCGCAGCATAACCAATTGTGAAAGGAACTGAAAGGTTTCCGGCCGACTTCCGGATCTCGTCATTTCAGCGTGCCGCTGCACGACGCGCTCGTCGTCAGGCCGCGTCCGGCCGCAGGCCGGCCAGACGACCGAAACGGGCAAGCAGCGCCCGGCTTCGGGACATAGAATGTGAACGGCACCGCACCGTCGGCGCCTACCGGTTGCCCCACTCTCCTCAAGGCCAGCGACCATGAACCTGCACCCCAGGCGTTTCATCCGCCCCGCGCTGGGCACGCTCTGCCTCGCCACCCTCGCAACGCTTCAGGCGTGCAACGGCGATGCCTGCTTCGGCGTGGATGTCTGCTTCAACAACAACAACACGCAAACCGTCGCGCTGTCGGGCACGGCCGCGACGGGCGACGCGCTCGCGAGCGCGCAGGTGACGGTCAGCTGCGTGACGGGCTCGGCGACGACGCTGACGGACGGCGGCGGCAACTACCGCGTGACGGTCAATGCCGCGCTGCCGTGCGTCGTCACCGTGACGTCGGGCGGCACGAGCCTGCATTCGCTCGCGTACGCGGGCGGCACGTTCAATACGACGCCCGAGACCGAGCTGATGCTGGCCTATCTCGCCGCCCAGCTCGGCACGAACACCGCCGCATTGATCGGCAATTTCCAGGGCAATCCGCGCTACCAGCAGGCGATGAACAGCGCGAACACCGTACAGGCCGCGCAATCGGCCGTGGTGACGAACCTGCAGCAGCGCTATTCGGTCACGCTCACGGCGCCGGCGTTCCTGACCACGTCGTTCACGGTCGGGCAACCGGGTGTCGACAGCGATCTCGTCGCGCTCGCGAAAGCCGGCGCGATCGACGCGAACGGGATGCCGGATCCGGCTGCGGTTTCGCTGCTCACGCAGGCCGGCGCGACGCATCCGCTTTGACAAGCGGCCGGCGGCGGGAAGAACGTCGCCCGTTATTGCCTGGCATCGCGCGTCAGGCGCGCGCTTCGGGCGCGTCGTCGGCCAGCAGCGCCCACCGTTCGTGGTCGCGCCATTCGCCGCCGATACGCAGATAGCGCGGAGAAAATCCCTCTTTCGTGAAGCCGAGCCGCCGAACCAGCGCAATCGACGCATGGTTGCCCGGCTGGATGTTCGCTTCGAGCCGATGCAGCCCGAGTTCGCCGAACGCGACACCGATCGCCGCGCGCATGGCGTCGGTCATCAGCCCCTTGCGGCTGAACGCCACCATCCCGTAGTACCCGAGATACGCGCTCTGGAACACGCCGCCGACGATCTCGTTGAGGTTCACCACGCCGACCACCGCCCCGGACGTGCGCTCGCGCGCGACGAATCCGACGTTCGGCCCCGTCAGGCAGCGGCCGAACCACTGGTCGAATCCCGCCTGGTCGGTGAACGAGTCGACCCACGGCAGATGATGGCTCCGGCTCGCGCGATTGGCGGCGATCAGGTCGGCGGCGTCGGTTCGGGCGATGCGGTTCAGCAGGATCGGGTTCATGAGGCGGTCGACAGGCGGCATTTACGCGGCCTCCCCACGCCCGCACGCGACGGGCGCGGCCTCGGCCTGCTGCTGCGACAGGTACCGCAGCAGCTTGGTGACCATCCACACGACGATGCAGGACAGCGCCACGAAGAAGACCGCGAGCGGCGTCAGGACATGGATCGACACGAAACCGGCCAGCCCCATCATCGCGGACGACACGAGCAGCAGCGCGCATCCGAGGATCGCGCTCGTCAGGCCGGCGATATGCGGAAACAGCGAATTGCCCTTGGCCATCAGCGTCGGGTACATCGCGCCCGCGCAGAAACCCATCACGAGCACCGGCGTCGCGAGCGTCCACACGCGCAGCCCGACGGTCAGCGCCAGCACCAGCATCGCGACCGACGCCCCTGCCATCACGCGCGCGCCGATACGCAGCCGTTGCTCGGCACTCGGCAGCCCGCGCCCGTGAATGCGGTTCGACAGCCCGCCGAGGAAATACATGAGCCCGATGCCGAGCGCGAGATAGCCGAAGAAGGTCGGCGGCTTGTGCAGCGTGGTCTGCACCATGAACGGCCCGACGATGTTGAACACCAGCAGGATGCTGTAGCACAGCCCCTGTGCGAGGAAGCAGCTCTGGAACACCGGGCTCGCCAGCACCTTGCCCGCGTTCGTCATCAGCGTGCGCGGCTCGAGATGCACCGGCTTCGGCAAGGTTTCGCGGTATCGCCACAGCAGCGCCCACATCACGAGCGAGTACACCAGCAGGAACACGAGGCACGCGCGCCAGCCGAACCATTCCTGCAGGTGCGCGCCGATCACCGGCGCGATGATCGGCGCGAGCCCCCACGCGATCGACATGTACGTGAACGCGTGCATCAGCGCCTGGCCGGAGAACGAATCGGTGATGATCGCCTTCGCGAGCAGGTTGGTGGTCGCGATCCCGAAACCCTGCAGGCAGCGCGCCAGCACGAACGTCTCCAGGTTCTGCGCGCCGAGCGACAGCAGACAGCCGATCGTGTAGATCACGAGCCCGAACGCCAGCACGCGCTTGCGCCCGTATGCGTCGGCGACCGGCCCGAAGATGAGCTGGCCGAGCGCGTAGGCGGCCATGTAGCCGGACACGCTCGACTGGATCGCCTGCGGCGTGGTCGCGAACGACCGTGCCATGTCGGGCAGCGCAGGCACGTAGATGTCGATTGCGAGCTGGCCCGCGGACGCGAACAGGCAGATCAGGAACAACAGGAAACGCGGCGAGTTCGACTCGCGCGCGGGAGTGAGCGTGGCGTTCATGACGACTGGGGAGGATGTCGGACAGCGGTGACGCGGTCGTGCGATGTTCGAACCGCGAACACCCGTGCGTCATGTCGAATACCGTATTGTGCCTGTTGTCGCGTCATGCCGCCGGATTCCCCTGGCACGGACGAGGTTGAATGCCGATTGCGGCATACGCGGAAATCCGCTACGGGCATTGCAGCAGCCGCTTCGGGCCGCTTCGGCCGCTCGAATCCTGACTTGGGCCGGTACCTCGAGCGTCCCTGGCGATACCGGTCGCGCGTGGCCCGGAGCTCAAGACCTGATGCTGTTCCAGCCACTTGCCTTCCACACCGCAACCGCCGGCACGCACCGGCGGTTTTGCATTACCGAATGTCGATCAGCACCGCATCCGGTCAATACTGCGCCTGATCCGTCGGATTCCTGAACAGCTGCTTCATCTCCGCCGACAGCGGATAGTTGAGGCTCACGCCCTTCGGCGGGATCGGCTGCGTGAACCATTGGTCGTAGAGTTTCTCGGCCGCGCCCGACGTCTGCATCTTCGCAATCACGCCGTCGACCACGCGCTTGAACGCCGGATCGTCCCTGCGCATCATGCACGCGTAATTCTCGTGAACCAGCGGCGTGCCCGTCACCGTATACGCGCCCGGGTTGCGATCCTTTGCGATCTCGCCGTACAGCAACGGCTCGTCCATCACGAACGCCACCGCGCGCCCGGTCGTGACGTTCATGAACGCTTCGGCGTGATCCTTGGCGCTGATGATCGTCATGTTCATCGCCTTCTCTTCGTTGAGCTTGCGCAGCAGGCGCTCGTCCGACGTGCCGGCCGTCGTCGCGACCGTCTTGCCGGCCAGGTCCGCGAAATCCTTCACGCCCGAATCCTTGCGCGTGCTGAAGCGGATGCCGTAGAGAAAGATGCTGTTCGAGAACGCGGCCTGCTTCTGCCGTTCGAGCGTGTTCGTCGTCGATCCGCATTCGAAATCGATCGTCCCGTTCTGCAGCAGCGGAATCCGGTTCTGCGACGTGATCGGGATCTCCTTCACCGAGAGGTTCGGCAGGTTCAATTCCGTCTTCAGCTGGTCGACGATGCGCGATGCGATGTCGCGCGAATAGCCGATGTTCTTCTGCTGGTTGTCCGAATACGAGAACGGCACCGACGATTCGCGAATGCCGAGCGACACGACGCCCGTGTCCTTGATCTTCTTCAGCGTGCCGGTGAGGGCCTGCGCGTGCGCGGTACCCGCCAGCGCACAGGACAGCGCGACGGCCAGCCAGCATAAGCGGCGATCCATGCTTTTCTCCTGACGAAACGTTGATCGAATCGCGATCCTACGCCCGACAAAATTCGCGTCGCATCAGGGAAAGCGTAAGCAACCTTCCACCGTGGCCGTGCATTGAAAGACGTTTGCCGTGCCGCGCAAACCGGCCCCCGCCGCACATTTCGCCCGACCGGCCGCACGCGGGCTCACCCCGCCTTCTGTGCCATACGTTCCAAACACGTGTTCGTGCTGCGGCGCAGCAACGTAATCGTTTGCGCCAGCCCCGGTTTTTCTCGTGAAACGCACTCAAGAAGCCGCCGCGCCAGCCGTTACCCAGTGCATGGCGCGTCGCAGCAAGCTTGCCGCGGCCGCCAGACAAAAACGACAAGGTCCGGGTCAGCCGGACCAGCGCCACCGCCGGCACGACGGTTATCTACGAGGATCGAGTTTCAACATGAGAACCAAGCGTTTCAATCTTGCGCTGGCGCGCTCCGCACATGCGCGCATGCTCGCCGGCATGCTGTCCGCCGCCGCCCTCCTGCCCCTCGCCGGTTGCGGCGGCGGAGGCGGCGGCGACGGCAGCAACCCGTCTTCTTCCAACGCGGCGCCGGCACCGGCGCCGGCACCGGCACCTGCACCTGCCCCCGCCCCGACGCCCGCTCCCGGCACTCCGACGACCCCGCCCGCCTCGGCCGGCAACAATGCATGCGCGACGCAGCAGGCCGCCGTGCAGATGGCGGCGCAGGCCGCGCCGGCAGAAGCGCCGATCGATCACCTGATCGTCAAGCTGAAGACGCTGACGGCCACGCGCGCGATGGCGGCCATCGACAACGGAACGCGGCTCGACGCGGTCATCCAGCGCTCGATGACGCGCTGGACGGCACCGGTCGCCGGCAGTGCACGTGCCTATGCGAGCACGGTCGGGCAAGCCCCGGTGAACGTGCAGGTCGAACGGACGATCTCGAACGGCGCGGCCGTGCTGTCGCTCGGCCAGCGCATGGCAGCCACCGACGCAGCCGCGCTCGCGCAGGCGTTCGCGGCCGATTCGGACGTCGACTACGCGGAACCGGATCACCCGATGCAGATCCGCGACACGCCGAGCGATCCGCTCTACAACCAGCAGTGGTACCTGTCCGACCCGACCGCCGGCATCGACCTGCCGCCCGCATGGAACGTGACCAAGGGTTCGCCGACCGTCGTCACGGCCGTGCTCGACACCGGCTACCGGCCGCATGCCGACCTCATGGGCAACGTGCTGTCCGGATACAGCTTCATCAGCAACGTCAACACCAGCAACAACGGCCTGACGCGCAACCCTGACGCAACCGATCCGGGCGACTGGGTCACGCAACAGGAACTCGACAACGCAAACGGCCCGTACTATCACTGCGCGAGCCAACCGAGCGACAGCAGCTGGCACGGCACGCGCGTGATGGGCGTGATCGGCGCGACCGCCAACAACGGCACCGGCATCGCCGGCGTGTCGTGGCTCAGCCAGATCCTGCCGGTGCGCGTGCTCGGCAAGTGCGGCGGCGTGACGAGCGACATCGCCGACGGGATGCGCTGGGCAGCCGGCATCCCGGTGAACGGCGTGCCGACGAACCCGCGCCCCGCGAAGGTCATCAACCTGAGCCTCGGCGGTGTCGGCGCGTGCAGCACGACGTTCCAGCAGGCCATCGACGACGTGACCGCGAAGGGTGTGACCGTCGTCGTCGCAGCCGGCAACGACGGCCTGTCGACCGGGCTCGACCAGCCTGCGAACTGCCGCGGCGTGATCAGCGTCGGCGCCACCGACGCGACCGGCCGCCGTGCCTCGTTCAGCAACTTCGGCGCCGATGTCTCGCTGAGCGCGCCGGGCGTCAACATCCTGTCGACGTCGAACACCGGCACCACGACGCCGGGCTCGGACACCTACGGCCTCGCGAACGGCACCAGCCTTGCGACGCCGCAGGTGTCGGGCGTCGCCGCGCTGATGCTGTCGGTGAACGGCACCCTCACGCCCGCGCAGATCCAGCAGAAGCTGCAAGGCGGCGCGCGCACGACCAAGCTCGCGGCCGGCACGTCGTGCACCGCGATGCCGGCAGGCTCGGGCATTGTCGACGCAGGGGCCGCCATCGCGGCAGCCGGCCAGTAACCCGCCCCTGCTTCCACGCGGCCGCGCGCATGCCGATCACGCATGCGCGCGGCCGTTTCATTCGCGGCAATCCGGGGCTGCGCCACGCACACATCACCCCGATCATGTTTCCCGAAATAACGACCGACAAAAGGGTTGACGCTTCGCACAGCGACCCATTACCATCGCTCCCGTCTAATTACATGGAGTGTTCTGTGAACACCGATGCGAGTTGTAGTTGGTGCCTGACCAACTTGACTGCTGCCTGAGGAAAACGCGCAGAGCCTCGTCTTCTGCCGCATCCCGGGAAGCAGGATGCGGCGCCCTTCCGGCCTGACCGGCCAGATCTCCCGCCGAATTTTCGATGTTGTCGAACGCACGCGCCGCGCCGTCGCGCGCGTGCGTTCGTGTTGCGCGCAGCGTCAGCCGCGCGCGCCTTCCGTTCGCGTGCCGTCCGGCCGCGCGCCTTCGTGCGCGCGTCGCCTTCGATCGCCCGTGCCGATTACCCGCAACCGACAGGAGTGCAGATGAACTCGGACGACAGTAGTCGATTACCGCTCGCCGGTGCGACGCCGCGCATCGCCCCTCCGGCCGCACCGCACGCGCCGGCGAGCGTTCCCGCCATCACCGATCCACAGCCGATCGCGCCTGACGCGACGCGGCGGGGAGCGCTCGTGCGTCGATAACGTCACGGTCGCTCCCCGCCCGCCGCCTCGTGCGCAAGGAGCGACTCATGACAACACGACACAACACCTCGCACAAGAAACAACGCGGCTTCATCAAGGCCGGCGCCGGCCCGCAGAACGAACCGCGCATCATGCGCGCCGCGCAGGAAGCGGCCCGTCCGCTCGAAGACACGCTGAAGTCGCTGAACACCAGCACGCGCGGCCTCACCTACGACCAGGCCGCCGGCCGCCTGCAGCACGACGGCCCGAACGAAATCGCGCACGACAAGCCGCCGCACTGGACCCGCCAGTTGCTGTTCTCGTTCCACAACCCGTTCGTCTACGTGCTGCTGGTGCTGGCCGCCATCAGCTTCTTCACCGACGTCTGGTTCGCCGCACCCGACGATCGCGACTACGTCGGCATGACGATCCTGCTGACGATGGTCACGATCAGCGCGCTGCTGCGTTTCGTGCAGGAATTCCGCTCGCTGCGCGCGGCCGAGAAGCTGAAGGCGATGGTCCGCACGACCGCGACCGTGCAGCGCGCGGTGACCGACACGTCCGAGCCGTCCCGCCGCGAGGTGCCGATGCGCGAAGTCGTGACCGGCGACATCGTGCACCTGTCGGCCGGCGACATGATCCCGGCGGACGTGCGCCTGCTCGCGTCGCGCGACCTGTTCATCAGTCAGGCCGTGCTGACCGGCGAGGCGCTGCCGGTCGAGAAGTACGACACGCTCGGCGCGGTCGCGGGCAAATCCGCCGGCACGCGCGCGGCCGGTGCGGCAACCGATACGTCGGCATCGTTGCTCGATCTCGAGAACGTCTGCTTCATGGGCACCAACGTCGTCAGCGGCACGGCGACGGCCGTCGTCGTCGCGACCGGCGAGGACACCTACTTCGGCTCGCTCGCGCGCAACGTCGTGAGCCACAAGCGCATCGAGACGAGCTTCGACCGCGGCGTCGCGAGCGTGAGCTGGCTGCTGATCAAGTTCATGTTCGTGATGGTGCCGATCGTATTCATGATCAACGGTCTGACCAAGGGAGACTGGCTGAGCGCGCTCACGTTCGCGCTCGCGGTGGCCGTGGGCCTCACGCCCGAGATGCTGCCGATGATCGTCAGCGCGAACCTCGCGCGCGGCGCGGTCGCGATGGCGCGCCGCAAGGTCGTCGTGAAACGCCTGAATTCGGTGCAGAACTTCGGCGCGATGGACGTGCTGTGCACCGACAAGACCGGCACGCTCACGCAGGACAAGATCATCCTCGAGCATCACCTCGACCTGTCGGGCCACAAGAACGAGGACATCCTGCGGCTCGGCTGGCTGAACAGCTTCCACCAGAGCGGGCAGAAGAACCTGATCGACATCGCGGTCGTCGCACGCGCCGACGAGATCGGCGAGCGCGTGAAGCCGCAGGGCTACAAGAAGATCGACGAACTGCCGTTCGACTTCGTCCGGCGCCGCCTGTCGGTCGTCGTCGAGGATACCCACGGCACGCACCTGCTGATCTGCAAGGGCGCGGTCGAGGAGATGCTGGCCGTCTCCACGCACGTGCAGGATGAAGACGGCGTGCGTCCGCTCGACTTCGTCGCGCGCAAGCGGCTGCTCGAACAGGCGAGCGCGTACAACGAGGACGGCTTCCGCGTGCTCGTGCTCGCGACGCGCACGATCCCGCGCGGCGACGAGCGCCAACAGTACCGCACCGCCGACGAACACGACCTCGTCGTGCGCGGCTTCCTGACCTTCCTCGACCCGCCGAAGGAATCGGCCGCGCCGGCGCTCGCCGCGCTGCGCGAAAACGGTGTCGCCGTGAAGGTGCTGACGGGCGACAACCCGATCGTCACGATGAAGGTGTGCCGCCAGGTCGGCCTCGAACCCGGCAAGCCGATCCTCGGCACGGAGATCGAAGCGCTCGACGACGCGACGCTCGCGCAGGTCGTCGAACGCACGACCGTGTTCGCGAAACTGACGCCGCTGCAGAAGGCACGCATCGTCAAGGCGCTGCAGGCGAACGGCCACACGGTCGGCTTCCTCGGCGACGGCATCAACGACGCCCCCGCGCTGCGCGACGCCGACGTCGGCATCTCGGTCGACAGCGGCGCCGACATCGCGAAGGAAACCGCCGACATCATCCTGCTCGAAAAGAGCCTGATGGTGCTCGAGGAAGGCGTGATCAAGGGCCGCGAGACGTTCGGCAACATCCTGAAGTACCTGAACATGACCGCGAGCTCGAACTTCGGCAACGTGTTCTCGGTGCTCGTCGCGAGCGCATTCCTGCCGTGGGAGCCGATGCTCGCGACGCAGCTGCTCGTGCTGAACCTGATCTACGACACGTCGCAGATGCTGCTGCCGTGGGACAAGATGGACCCCGAGTTCCTGAAGAAGCCGCGCAAGTGGGAAGCCGGCAACATCAGCCGCTTCATGCTGTGGGTCGGGCCGACGTCGTCGGTGTTCGACATCACGACGTACATCCTGATGTGGACGGTATTCGGCGCGGGTGCGATGTATCACCTGAACGGCGGTGCGGGCGGCCAGATCGTGATGAACTCGGGCTGGTTCATCGAGAGCCTCGTGTCGCAGACGCTCGTCGTGCACCTGCTGCGCACGCAGAAGATCCCGTTCCTGCAGAGCACGGCCGCGCTGCCGGTGCTGCTGTCGACGTTCACCGCGATCGCGATCGGCTGCTGGCTGCCGTTCTCGCCGTTCGCGGAGTCGCTCGGCTTCATGCACCTGCCGGGCACCTTCTGGCTGTGGCTCGCCGCGACGATGGTCGGCTATATCCTGCTCGCGCAGATCGTCAAGACGATCTACGTGCGCCGCTACAAGCAGTGGTTCTGATGGTCCCGGCCTGAAGCCGGCCGGCCCGCGCGCTGCGCCGTGGGCCGGCCGGCTCGCCATGCACGACACAGGTGATGCAATGAAGAGAATGCTTCCGCTCGCAGCCGCGAGCGCCCTCCTGGCGCCGTTCGAGGCCCTCGCCACCCATCCGCTCGTCAGCGACGACACGGGCACGCAGGGCAACGCGAACTGGCAGTTCGAGTTCAACGCCGAGGAAACCTCGAAACAGGAAGAAAACGGCCGCCACCAGCTGTGGAACGCGACGCTCACGCGCGGGTTCGGCGAACGCGTCGATCTCTACGTGAACGTGCCTTACACGCATCTGCAAACGCGGACCGACGAGAACGGTGCGGGAATCGGCGATGTCGAGATCGGCATGAAATGGCGGTTCGTCGAACGCGGCCCGCTGTCGATCGCGCTGAAGCCGAAACTGACGACGCCGACCGGCAACGACCGGCGCGGGCTCGGCACCGGCCGCGCGGGTGCCGGCGCAACGCTGCTCGCACAGCTCGACGTCGCGCGATTTTCGTTCCTCGCGAATGCGGGCATGACGTACCAGCCGAATCGCCAGGGCGACCTGACGTCGATCTGGGCCGTGTCGGGCGCGGCGATCTACAAGGCGACCGACAAGCTGCAGATCGTGGCCGACATCGGCACGTCGCGCAACACGGAGCGCGGCGCCGGCGCGAATCCCGCATTCGCGATCGCGGGCGCGATCTATTCGCCAAAGCCGTGGCTCGATCTCGACATCGGCTATCGGCGCGGGCTGAACGACCAGACCTACGATCATTCGGTGATGGGCGGCGTCACGGTGCGGTGGTGACACGCAGGTGTGCGGCATCGAACCGCATACCGAACCGCCAGACGACGGGCCGCTTCCAGCGGCCCGTTTTTCATTGCGTGTCGTTCGCGCCGAACAGTTGCGCGCACACGGCGCGCCCTTCGTCGGTCAGCGCAGCGCTGCCGGTGCCGTCTTCGTTCAGCGTCGTCGCACTCAGGCCCGCGGCGTCGAGCTGCGTCAGCACGCGGCGCAGCGTGCTCATCGGCAGTTGCGTGCGTTTCGCGATCTTCGGCAACGACCAGGTCTTGCCGGCCGGATCGCTCGCGGCGTCGTTCAGCGTTGCGAGCGTCGCGACGAGTGCGGGATCGAGCGGGGATTCGTCGGATTCTGAGGTCATCGGTTCGGTCCGTAGCAGACAGGTATTCATTCGCGCATTCAGCGCCGATTGCGGAGACTATATCGCTTCGCCCGTCAGGCGTCCTTGATCGCGGCACGCATGAACGACACGAAGCGCGTGGTCACGGGATCGTCGCGATCCGACAGCCACGCCAGCCCGACGCGCCACTTTGCGTCCCGGCCATCGAGCGGCAGCACCGTCGCATCGCGCAGCAGGTACTGCGCGCGCGACGGAATGAACGCGACGCCGACACCGGCCGCGACCGACGTCAGCACCGACTGCACGTCCTCGGCCTGCTGTGTCACGTGCGGCACGAAGCGGCGCTCGACGCACCATCGATCGATCTGCGCGGCGAGCCCCGGGCCCCGCGCACGCTGCAGCGCGATGAAGCCGATCTCGTTGAGCACGTCGAGATCGGCCGGCACGCGCTTGAAGCCGAGATGCGGCGGCACCGCCAGCGCGAGCCCCTCGTCGACCACCTTGAACGACGACAAACCTTCGTCGGCCGGCAGGCGCAGAAACCCGGCATCGAGCTTGCCCGCGCGCAGCCGGCGTGTCTGCTCGGACGACGACAGGTCGCTCAACGTGACCGCAATGCCCGGATTGCGGCGACGAAACTCCGCGACCCGCTTCGGCACGATCGTCAGCACCGACAGGCAAATGCCGAGCCGCAGATGCCCGCGCTGCCCGCTGGTCGCCTCCCGTGCGCGCGCGAGGATCTCGTCGGCATCGCGCACGAGCGCCTGCGCGTCGGGCAGGAAACGCTCACCGAACGGCGTCAGCTCCGCGCCGTGCCGCCCGCGCTCGAACAGCTTGCCGCCGAGGCTCGCCTCCAGCGCGCCGATCTGCTTGCTCAGTGCCGGCTGGCTCATGTGCAGCGTATCGGCCGCGCGGCTGAAATGGCACAGCTCGGTGACGGTCAGGAACGTACGCAGCAGTTTCAATTCCATTCTTAAAAGGAATCGTAACGATTGAAACATTCATTTTACCGATCGAACGCAATGACGTTCAATACGGGCATGCCCTTCCCGGAACCGACTGTCATGCCCCTCGATCATGCCGCCGACTGCGTGGCCGACCAGCCGTGCGATACGGCCGTCGCAAACGAACGCGCCGCCGCGGCCGATACGCGTGCACCGAAACGTCGTGCCGAACGCAGCGACGGACGCAGCCGCCGTTTTCGCTTCGGCGACGCGCTCGACGATCCGCCGCCGCGCGTGGTAACGGGGTCGATCGCGATCAGTTTCGCGGTCGTGTCGCGGCGGAACTGGCCGCGTTAAGCGGTATCGGCCGCGCAAAGCCCCGTCATGTCGATCCGATACACGTTGCCGTCCGTGCCGACAACGTACAGCGCACGACCACGGCCGACCGCGCGTGCCACACCCACAGGCGCCGAGTCACCATTCAGCATGCGATACGCGCGTACCACCCGTACCTGGCCATCGGCGCCCGGACGCACGAGCTGCAACACGTCGCGATCGCCGTATGCCCCGCACAACAGCGCCACGAACCCGCCGTGTCGCGCTTGGTCGTCCATCACCGCGAACGCGTGACTGCCCTTGACCGGAATACGCCATGACGCAACAGGCAGCCGGTCGCGCAAGTGGACGAGCGCGAATTCGCTGTAGTAATACAGCCAGACGTCGTGGTCACCTTGAACGTTGAGCGCATAACAATCGTCGATCGGACCCAGCCCCTCGGGCGGCGAGAACGCATGAAGCAGCTCGCCGCGCCGGCTCCAGGCGACCAGTCCGGACGCCCCGACCGGCGCCCCCCAGCCGAAATTGCCGAAGACACCTTCGTCGAAATAGGACGTCCAGATTTCTCCCGTGCCCGTGACCTGCACAGACCGGATGCCGTCGCCCAGCAGTATTTCTCCGCAACGCGTGCCGTCGCGGCGATAGAGGCGACCGTTCAGGTCGAAGTCGTCCGGCCCGCGATAGCAGGATCGACAGCAAACCAGCAGCAGATCGTCTCCCACCGGCTGGATCTCGTGAATATCGAACGGTTCGTTGTCGACGACGAGATCGAGCAGCGTTTCGCCGTCCCGCCACGCAATCAAGCGATAGCGCCGCGCAGCCGACGGTGTCGTGATCGCGAACGAAGCGCCGTCGGAGCGTGTCCGGTCGTCGAGCGGTTCCAGTGCAAATGCCGTGTACAACACATCGTCCGCGCCGACGTTGAAGGCAACGAGTTCACCTGTCGCGGACAGGCTGCCGATCGATGCAAGCGGCAGCACGGGCAGCGCGTGCGGTTGGCGGGACATGGGTTCTCCTGACGATGGGCTCGCCATCTTGCCGGCCGTACCATCGTTTGTCACGCCGGCGCGACATATCGACGCAAAACGCGGCACACCGCAACGGCAGCCGGCAAAACAGCGCGCCGACGGCCGGCTGCTATCGTCATCCTCCCGCGATCGACCTTATAATTTCCCGCACCCGCTGACCGCCCATGCATTCCGCGCCGCCACCTCGCGCGTGGAAAGGAGACTTTCGCTTGACCGGCCTCATCGCGCGCGTGCCTCGCGCCCGGACCACGCTGATCCTCGCTCTCTCGTTCCTGCTGCTCGCGTTCGCCGCGAACGCGTCCGCGCAGCGCGCGCAGCCGCATCGCACCGCGCAGGCCCACGCGCATCCGCACAAGAAAGCCGTCAAGAAGAAACCCCACCGCAAGCACAAGGCGGTCAAGCATCGTCGCCCGAGTGCGAGGCATCAGACGATCAAGCGTCACGCCGCCCCGGCCCCGCATCGCCGCGCGAAGCGCACGACCGCCGTCCGCCCGCGCCCGGCCGCCGCGAAACCGCGCCTGATGGCAAGCTGCGGCTACACCCCACGCGCGGTCAATGCCCTGCATTCACGCGCGGCCTACGTGCTCGACGTCGACTCCGGCACGCCGCTGCTGGCGCGCAACGCACGTTCGGTGCGGCCGATCGCGTCGATCTCGAAGCTGATGACGGCCGTCGTCGCGCGCGACGCCGACCGTCCGCTGAACGGCGTGCTGCGCGTCACCGCGCGCGACCGCGACACGATCAAGTTCACCGGGTCGCGCCTGCAGGTGGGTTCGGAACTGTCGCGCCGCGAGATGTTCCATATCGCGCTGATGTCGTCGGAAAACCGTGCGGCCGCCGCGCTGAGCCGCGACTATCCGGGCGGGCGCACCGCGTTCGTCAACGCGATGAATCGCGAAGCGCGCCGGCTCGGCATGCACCATACGCACTTCCGCGAGCCGACCGGCCTGTCGCCGCACAACGTGTCGACGGCCGAGGATCTCGCGAAGCTCGTCGGCGCGGCGGCGCAGGACCCGCTGATCCGCTATTTCTCGACGGATACGTCGACCACCGTGCGCCCCGGCGACGGCGAGCTGGTGTACGTGAATTCCGACCCGCTCGTCCGCTACCGCCGCCTGCCGATCCGGCTGCAGAAAACCGGCTTCATCAACGAGTCGGGGCACGGCGTCGTGATGCGCATGCGTGTGAAGGGCCGCCGCGAAACGGTCGTGCTGCTCGGCGCACCGACGCGTGCAGGCGTCTCGAGCGATGCCATCAAGATCCATCGCTGGCTGTCCTGCTCGATCCAGTGAGCGCGCGGGCGGCCGGCGCAGTCACCTACGGGAGCGCAGCCATGCAGGACGAATACCGCTTCAACGCATTTGGCCGTCTACTCGCCGTCGTGCGCAAGGACGACCGCTGGGCCGTGTTCGATCTCGGCACCGAAGGCAAGCGACGCGCGGCCAACCTGCACATTCCGTCCGCGCTCGCCGCCGACGAACTCGCGCAATACCTCGGCGACCTGCTGCACGAGAGCGCGACCCCGAGATACAACGAGGTCGTACCGGTCCCGCTTCGCCGCGCGTAACCGCACACCCGGCCGTACCTCGAACCGGCGGTCAATTCGACAGCTAAACTTGCAAGTTTAGCTGTCGTGTTCTATGATCCGCCGCATGAACCCTCCACGCAAATCCGGCGTTTCCGCCGATATCGTCGCGGCCGACCTGACCCTCGCGGTCGGCCAGCTGGTCCGCCGGCTCCGCTCCGAGATCGAATCCGACGGGCTCGGCATGTCCCAGACGAGCGCGCTCGCGCGACTCCAGCGGCACGGGCCGATGACGACCGCCGATCTCGCGCGCGCCGAAGCGATGAAGCCTCAATCGATGAAGGCGATTCTCGCGAGCCTCGAGGAAGACGGTCTCGTCGAGCGCGAACCGCATCCGACCGACGGCCGCCAGATCCTGTTCCGGCTGACCGCGGCCGGCCTCGACGCGCGGCTCAAGCGCAACGCCGCCAAGCACAAGTGGCTCGGCGCCGCGATCGAGCAGCTCGACCCCGCAGACATCGACACGCTCGCCGCCGCAATCCCGCTGATCCGCCGCATCGGCGAGCAGTGAACCCGGCCCGCGCGCCTCGCCGCATTCGCGCGCACGGCTTTCCTCGTCCCTTCCACGGAGCCCCCATCATGAGCGCAACCCGTCTCGACACGAACACGGCACTCGTCGTCATCGACCTGCAGAAAGGCATCGTCGCCCTCCCCACCGCGCACCCGGTCGAACCGGTGGTCGCACACAGCCGCGCGCTGCTCGACGCATTCCGCGGCCGCGGCCTGCCGGTCGTGCTCGTCAACGTCGCCGGCGTTGCGCCGGGCCGCACGCAGCAGCAGGCGCGCACCGGTGCGCTGCCCCCCGACTGGACCGAGCTCGTCCCCGAACTGAACCGTCAGCCCGGCGACCACGTCGTGACGAAGAAAACCTGGGGCGCGTTTACCGGCACCGGCCTCGACGCGCACCTGAAGGCGGCCGGCGTCACGCAGATCGTGCTGGCCGGCGTCGCGACGAGCATCGGCGTCGAGTCGACCGCACGGCAGGCGCACGAACTCGGCTACAACGTCACGCTCGCCATCGACGCGATGACCGACCTCAACGCGGACGCGCATGCGAACAGCGTCGAGCGCCTGTTCCCGCGCCTCGGCGAGACGGGCACGACGCAGGACATCGTCGCGCTGCTCGACCGGCGCGGCGCGTGAGCGGCGAACGCGCGCAGCCGGCGCCGGGCCGCGCGGCCGGCCGGCTCGATCCGTCGATCTGGAAGGTCGGCGCGGTCGCCACGCTCGGCTCGCTGCTGTCGCAGCTCGACGCGACGATCGTCAACGTGTCGCTGTCGAGCCTCGCGACCGACCTGCACGCGAGCCTCGCGACGATCCAGTGGGTGACGAGCGGCTACCTGCTCGCGCTGACGCTGGTGCTGCCGCTGAACGGCTGGCTCGTCGACCGGATCGGCGCAAAGGCGCTGTATCTGTGGTGCTTCTCGGCGTTCACGCTCACGTCCGCCCTGTGCGGGCTCGCATGGTCCGCGCCGTCGCTGATCGCCTTCCGCGTGCTGCAAGGGGTCAGCGGCGGGCTGCTCGCGCCGATGGCGCAGATGATGATCGCGCGTGTCGCCGGCCAGCAGATGGCGCGCGTGATCGGCTACGCGGCCGTGCCCGTGCTGCTCGCGCCGATCCTCGGCCCGGTCGTGGCCGGCGCGATCCTGCAACACGCGTCGTGGCGCTGGCTGTTTCTCGTGAACCTGCCCGTCGGCGTGTTGGCGCTCGCGCTGGCCGCGCGGTTCCTGCCGGCCGACCGCGACGACGCGCAACGGCGCACGCTCGACTGGGTCGGCCTCGCGCTGCTGTCGCCGGGGCTCGTGCTGTTCCTGTACGGCATCGAGCGGATCAACGAAGCGCCCGGCATCGCGGCGATCGTCGTGTCGGCGCTGTTGCTCGCCGCGTTCCTGCGGGCCGAGACGCGCAACGGTGACGATGCGCTGATCGACCTTGCGCTGTTCCGCGGCAAGGTGTTCGGCGCGGCCGCGTCGACGCAGTTCCTGTCGAACGGCGCGCTGTTCGCGGGCCAGATGCTGATTCCGGTGTTCCTGATCCAGGCGTGCGGGCGCACGCCCGGCGAAATGGGCTGGCTGCTCGCGCCGATGGGCCTCGGCATGCTCGTCACGTATCCGTCGATGGGCGCGCTGACGAGCCGGTTCGGCGTGCGCCGGCTGGCCTCGGCCGGCGCGTTGCTCGCACTCCTCGCGACGCTGCCGCTCGTGTTCCTCGCGCTGACTGGCTACGATCCTTACCTGCTCGTGCCGGCGCTGTTCCTGCGCGGCATGGGCCAGAGCGCGATCGGCGCGCCGTCGATCGCCGCCGCGTATGCGTCGGTCGAGCGCCGCAACCTGCCGATGGCGACGACCTCGCTCAATATCGTGCAGCGTCTCGGCGGCCCGACGTTCACCACCGTGTGCACGCTGTTCCTCGCATGGCGGCTGCAGGTCGAATCGGCGGCGGGCGGCGGCACGCCGGCGAACGCGTATGCGTGGGCGTTCGGCCTGCTTTGCGTGCTGCACGCGGCAAGCGTCGTCACGACGCTGCGCCTGCCGTTGTGGTCGGCCGGTGCGGGCGGGCAGCCGGCCGGCACCGCGCGCGCCGGTTCGCGCTGACCTTCGGTCGGCCGCACGACACGTGCGGCCGACCCGCTACGGCAGCCACATCGGCACGATCGAGATCACGAGCAGCACGCCGAGCGCCGCATTCAGGCAGTGCCACTGCCGCTCCGTGCGCAACACCCGCGCGAACAGCAGCCCGGCGAAACACCAGAGCGACAGCGACGCCATCGCGGCCACGCCGAACGCCAGCCCGAGCAATATGCCGAGCCGGGCCGGGCCGGACGCGAGCGCGGCGAACGACGCGGCCGCGCCGAGCGTCATCGCCCAGCCTTTCGGGTTGTGCCAGAGCATCCAGACGCCGCTGAGGAAACCCTGCGGGCGGTGCACCTCGGCATCCAGCCGCGGCTTGCCGCCGCGCCCGATGCGCACGGCCAGCCACACGAGGTACACCGAACCGACCGCCTTCATCACGAGTTGCAACGCGGGCAGCGCAAGCAGCACGCCGCCGAGCCCGGCCGCCGCCGCCGCGGCCATCGACGCCAGGCCGGCCGCGATGCCCGCCATCATCGGCAGCGAACGCCGATAGCCGAAATGCGCGCCCGACGCAGTGGCGAGCGTCGTCGCGCCGCCCGGCGTCACGGTGGACACGATCACGAACAGCATCAGCGGCAGGTAGTCTCGGAACGGCACGGAAGCTCCCGGTTGGCGTCGTCGAAGCCCTGTTTTACGCGCGATCCCGCCATTACGACAGCGAAAGCTTTTTATGCCTGTCATTAGCGTTCATAATGCGCCGCATGGCACGTCATCTCGACATCGCGCTGCTGCGCGCCTTCGTCACGGTCGCCGATCATCGCAGCATGACGGCGGCCAGCCGCGCGCTGCACCTGACGCAAGGCGCGATCAGCCAGCAGGTCGCGCGGCTCGAAACGCTGTCCGGCCCGCTGTTCGTCCGCGAGCACCGCAACCTGCTGCTCACGGCGGACGGCGAGCGGCTGCTCGGGCAGGCGCGCCGGCTGCTCGCCGTGCATGATGCGCTGCTGGCCGACATGACGGCCGGCGCGGTCGACGGCCCCGTGCGCCTCGGCGCGCCGCAGGATCTCGTCGGCACCTGTCTCGCGCCGATCCTGAAGGGTTATGCGCAGGCGCATCCGCAGGTCGCGCTCACGCTCGTGTGTGAGGCGTCGCCGGAGCTGCACCGGGGGCTCGCGCAGGGCGAACTCGACGTCGCGCTGATCGAGGCGCCGGTCGGGCCGTCACGCGGCGAGTGCATCGCCGTCGACCGCCTGGTCTGGGTCGGTGCGAAAGGCGGCATCGCGTACCGGAACACGCCGCTGCCCGTATCGATGGTCGCGCCGACCTGCGCGTTCCGCCCGACGGTGCTCGACGCGCTGCGCGGCTGCGATCGCGCGTGGCGCACCGTGTTCGAGAACGGCAGCATCGACGCCACCACCGCGACCGTGCGCTCCGACCTCGCCGTCACCGCCTGGCTCGCGTCGACCGTGCCGGCCGACCTCGACATCCTGCCGGCCGGCAGCGGCCTGCCCGCGCTGCCGAACTTCGCGATCAACCTTCATCTGCCGCGCGGCCAGCACACGCCGGCCGCGACGGAACTCGCCCGCCACCTGCGCAACGGCTTCGCGCGCCTGCGCGCGGCCGCATAGGGCCGACGCTACACGGTGCCCGGCTCCTGCGGCGCCGGCGTCGTGCCGGCGGCCTCGAGCGCCTGGTGCAGCGTCGGGAAGATGCACGACGCGCCGACGATCTCCGTGATCCGGTGGCGATCCATGTCCGCGCGCAGGTAGCGGTTGACACGCCCAAACAGCACGCCGATCCCGCGCGCGTGCAGCATCCTGACGAGATCGGTCAGCGTGCGCGCGGCCGAATAATCGATGTCGGTGACCGCCCCCGCATCGATGACGAACCAGCGCGCCGGCACCGGCGCCGCATCGACGAGCTCGGTCACTTCGGCGGCGAACAGGTGATCGTTCGCGAAAAACAGGTCGGAGCCGAACCGGTAGACGATCAGCCCCGGTGCCGTCATCGCACCCCGCCGCGTGGGCACCGGCTGCCACCTGCCGTTCCCTTCGACCGGTTCGAGCACCATCGTGTGCGGCTGGTAGCTGTGGCGCACGTGCCGCATCAGCGACAGCGCGACGGCCAGCAGGATGCCGTGCTCGACGCCGACCGTCACGACGGCCACGGCCGTGACCAGCGCAAGCGTGAACTCGCCGGGGCTTTCCCTGCGGATCGCGGCAAGGCTGCGCACGTTGATCAACCCAAGCGCGATCGTGAACACGATGCCGGCCAGCACCGCATGCGGCAGATACTGCAGCGTCGTGCTGAAGAACAGCAGGACCACCGCCACCACGGCCGCAAACGCGAGATGCCCGATCTGGCTGCGCACGCCCGCGCCGTCGGCCATCGCCGTCTGCGTCGGGCTGCCGTTGACGACGAACGCGCCGCCCACCGCCGCCGCCGCGTTCGCGGCCGCAAGGCCGAGGATGTCGGCATTGGTATCGACGTCCTCGCGATACTGCTGCGCGAACACGCGCGCGGCGGCCGCGCTCTGCGCAATGATCATCACGAAACACGACGCGGCGACCGGCACGAGATCGAGGAACTGCTGCCACGTGACGGACGGCCAGCGCAGCGGCGGCAGCCCGCCCGCGACCGGCCCGAGCACCGCGATGCCGTGCGCGGCGAATCCGAACGTGCCGCTCGCCGCGATGCTGCCCGCGACCGCGATCATCGGCATCGGCACGCGCGGCAGGAACCGCTTGCCGGCGAGAATCGCGACGACGACGAGCGCCGCGAGCGCGAACGTCGGCCGGTTCGTGTGGACGAGATGCGTGACGACGTAGTCGAGCTGCGCCAGGCTGCGCGACGCCGGGTACGGTACGGCCAGCCCTAGCATGTCGCCGAGCATCGCGATCGACACCTGCACGCCGACGCCGGCGAGAAAGCCGACCAGCACCGTGCGCGACAGGAAATCGGCGAGAAAACCGAGCTTGAAGATGCGCGCGAGCAGCAGCATCGCGGCGGTCAGCAGCGCGACCATGCCGGCCAGCGCCGCGTATTCGGCGCTGCCGGCCGGCGCCATCGACGACAGCCGGCTCGCGAAGATCGTCGCGGTCGCGGAATCGGCGGCCACCACCAGATGCCGCGACGCGCCGAAGATCGCGAACGCGACGAGCGGCAGGCACACCGTGTAGAGGCCGGTGACGGCCGGCATGCCGGCGATGCGCGCGTAGCCGAGCACCTGCGGGATGTCCATCGATGCGAGCGAAATGCCCGCGAGAATGTCGCGGACGGCCCCGCCACGGCGGATCGGGAGGATGCCTTTCAGCAGCCGCACGCCTGACGGGCGGCTTTCGTTGGAATCTTGCATGCGTGAAGTGCGTGAATACGGGGTGACGTGGTTCGCGAAGTCGTTCGCGCATCGTGCCCCCGGCAGGCATCGCATGGCAAGTGCGCGAAGGCGGCACGTGTCGCTCACCGTCGACGGATGGCCCGCGCGCAACGGCGAACTGCACGTCGACAACCCTGCGACGCCCGCATGATTGCATGGATCGCCGTGCACGCGCATTGAAGCGCGCAGGCCCGCCGCAGCGGCGTCGCGCCGATTCCGGACGAACCGGCGGCGCATCCGGCAAGCCGCGCGCGCACCGGCTTGCGGTGACGCGCTTTCGTCATCCGCCCTCACCCGATTGCAGAGGAGACCTGCGCAATGGTGAGCCGATCCGGGAGCCGCGCGCCGCGCGTTCACGGCGACGTGCCTGGAACCCGATGGCACAATCACGGTCCCTTTCATGCGCCCTTCACCGGGCGCGCGCCGCGCCGCGGCGCCGGTTCAACGCACGAGAAGGCCCCTGTTTGCCCCTATGACCCTGAACGAATCCTGGTTTGCGCCGCTCGTCGGCATCCTCATCCTGCTCGCCGCCGCCGGCGCGATCACCGCCGTCGTCCATTTCCTGCTGTTCCGCGTGGTCGCGCGGCTCGCGCGGCTTTCCGCCACGCGCGTCGACGACGCGCTGTTCGAGTTCGGCGCATTCAAGTGGCTGAACCGCATCGTCCCGTTCGTCGTGATCAAGCTCGGGCTCGGCGCGGTGCCCGGCATTCCCGATACGGCCGCGCAGGTCGCCGACAAGGTGCTGTTCGCGCTGATCGTGTTCCTCGTGACGATGACCGTGAGCGCGACGCTTTCGGCGCTCGAACACGCGCATCGCACGTACCAGCGCGACCAGCCGCGCCTGTCGCTGAAAGGCGCGATGCAACTCGTCAAGCTCGTGATGTTCATCACGGCCGCGCTTGTCGTGATCGGCGACGCAACCGGCAAGCAGATCGGCCTGCTGCTGTCCGGCATCGGTGCGATGTCGGCGGTGCTGATGCTGATCTTCAAGGACACGCTGCTCGGCCTCGTCGCGGGCGTTCAGCTGTCGTCGAACGACATGCTGCGGATCGGCGACTGGATCACGATGCCGTCGGCCGGCGCGGACGGCACGGTCATCGACATCACGCTGAACACCGTCAAGGTCGCGAACTTCGATCACACGATCATCACGGTGCCCACGTGGAAACTGATCACCGAGAGCTACCAGAACTGGCGCGGGATGACCGAGGCAGGCGGGCGCCGCATCAAGCGCGCGCTGTTCGTCGACGCGACGAGCGTGCGTTTTCTTTCGAACGACGAGATCGAACGGCTCGAACGCCTGACGCTGCTGAAGGACTATCTCGAGGACAAGGTCGACGCGATCGAGCAATGGAACGGCACGCTCGGCGCGGCCGGCGACTGCCCGGCGAACCGCCGCCAGCTGACGAATCTCGGCACGTTCCGCGCGTATGTCGCGAACTACCTGAAGGGCCATCCGCGCATCCGCCGCGACATGACCTGCATGGCGCGGCAACTGCCGCTCACGGCCGAAGGCATTCCGCTCGAACTGTACTGCTTCACCGACACGACGACCTGGGTCGACTATGAAGCCATCCAGTCCGACCTGTTCGATCACCTGATCGCGGTGCTGCCGGAATTCGGGCTGCGCGTGTACCAGCACCCGTCGGGCTTCGACATGCGGCAGATGGCCGGCGTCGTGCAAGCCGGGCTGCAGGCGCCGCACGCGGGCTAACGCACGACACGGCTGCCGGCCATCGGCCGCCTGCCGCCGGGCATGGCGGCACTCACCGCGCCGCGCACTCCGACGCGAGCCGCCCGAGCACCTTCAGCGCATCCTCGATCTGCCGCGACCATGGATAGCTGTAGTTGAGCCGGATGAAATGCCGGTAATCGGTGCCGGCCGAGAACATGTGCCCGGGCCCGACCGTGATCCGCTCCGCGAGGGCCAGTGCATACAGCTTCATCGCGTCGACCTGCTTCGGCAGCTCGACCCACAGCACATACCCGCCCTGCGGCTGCGACAGCCGCGTGCCCTCCGGAAAGAAGCGCCGCACCATCGCGCTCATCAGGCTCGCCTGCTGCGCATACAGCTTGCGCATGCGCCGCAGGTGAAAGTCGTAGCCGTCGTGTTTCAGGTACTCGGCGATCGCGAGCTGCTCGATCGCGGGCGTCGCGAGCGTGTTCAGGAATTTCAGCTTCTCGACCTGGTCGCGGTAGCGGCCCGGCATCGCCCAGCCGATCCGGTAGCGCGGCGACAGGCTCTTCGTGAACGACGCGCAATGCAGCACGAGCCCGTCGCGGTCGAACGACTTCAGTGCGCTCGGTGTCGTGTCGCCGAAATGCAGCTCGTGATAGACATCGCTCTCGATCGCCGGCACGTCGTGCTTCGCCAACAGCTCGACGAGCGCGCGCTTGCGCGCGTCGGGCATCTGGAAGCCGAGCGGATTCTGGAAATTCGGCATCACCATGCACGCGGTGATGCGCTCGCGTTCGAGGATTCGTTCGAGCGCGTCGAGATCGATGCCGTCACCCGGGTGCGTCGCGACTTCCAGCGCACGCATGCCCATCCGCTCGATCGCGTGCAGCATCGCGTAGAACGTCGGCGACTCCACCGCGATCGTGTCGCCCGGCCGCGCGACGGCCTGCAGGCACAGGTTGATCGCCTCGGTCGCGCCGATCGTCACCACGATCTCGCCAGGTTCGACTGCGATCCCGCGCTCCGCGTAGCGCCGCGCGATCTGGCGGATCAGCTCCTGGTTGCCGGGCGGCAGATCGTCGATCACGCCCCAGCGGGTGCGGCGGCGGCCGATCGTCTGCGCATAGCGCGCGAGACGCTGCACCGGAAACTGCGACGCATCGGGATACGGCGAGCCGAGCGGCACCGCGTCGTCGCGCGCGATCGAACGCAGCGTCGACAGCACGAGCCGGCTCACGTCCACGGCCGACGGTTCCGCGGCCGGCGCCGACATGTGCAGCTCGGCCTCGGCGGGCGCCGACGCGCGCGCGCGGACGAAGTAGCCCGATTGCGGCCGGCTCTCGATCAGGCCGCGGCTTTCCAGCACGAGGTACGCGCGCAGCACGGTCGTGACACTGAGCTGCTGCTGCCGGCTCGCCTGCCGCACCGATGGAATCCGCTCGCCGGGCCGGTATACGCCACGCTCGATCTGCGCCTGGAGATCGTCGGCCAGTTGTTCGTAACGCTTCACGCGCCTCCCTTTCAGCTTCCCTTCAACAACACAGTTGCGATCCGCACTGCCTGAATGGCCGAAACTGTACTCTTTTTTGAAGCGAACAGGTGTACACACAGCCGAACAGGGCCCGCGCGTACTCTGCGGCCATCGACCCCGACACCCGTTGCATCATGAAAAAGAAATCCGCTACCGCGCGCATCGAACCGTACACCCACCCGGCCGCCGGCTGGGGGGCGCTGAAGGCCGTCACGATCAACCTGATCAAGGAAAAGGTCACCGGCGGCAACTACCGCACGCTGCTGCGCCAGAACCAGCCGGACGGCTTCGACTGCCCCGGCTGCGCATGGCCCGACCGCCAGCACGCATCGACGTTCGAATTCTGCGAAAACGGCGTGAAGGCCGTGGCCGCCGAAGCGACCAGCAAGCGCGTGACGCCCGAATTCTTCGCCGCGCACACGGTCACCGAGCTGCTCGAACAGACGGACTTCGAACTCGAGCAGCACGGCCGGCTCACCGACCCGATGGTGTACGACGCGCAGACCGACCGCTACGTGCCGATCGCGTGGGACGACGCGTTCGAGCTGATCGCGCGCCACCTGCGCGCGCTGCCCGATCCGAACCAGGCCGCGTTCTACACGTCCGGGCGCGCGAGCAACGAAGCGGCGTTCCTGTACCAGCTGCTCGTGCGGCTGTACGGCACGAACAACTTTCCCGACTGCTCGAACATGTGCCACGAGGCGACGAGCCGCGGGCTGCCGCCGTCGGTCGGCGTCGGCAAGGGCACCGTCACGCTCGACGATTTCGAGCACGCCGACACGCTGCTGATCTTCGGCCAGAACCCGGCCACCAACCACCCGCGGATGATGGGCGAGCTGCGCGAATGCGCGAAGCGCGGCGCGACGATCGTGTCGATCAACCCGCTCAAGGAGCGCGGCCTCGAACGCTTCGCCGATCCGCAAAGCCCGATCGAGATGCTGACGATGTCGGGCACGAAGATCGCATCGACGTTCATCCAGCCGACGATCGGCGGCGATTTCGCGCTGATCAAGGGGATCGCGAAGCGCGTGCTCGAACTCGACGACGCCGCGCGCGCCGCCGGTACGCCGCGCGTGCTCGACACCGCGTTCATCGGCGAGCACACGGCCGGCTTCGACGCGTTTGCCGACGATCTTCGCAACGAAAGCTGGTCCGCGCTGACCGCCGAAAGCGGCGTACCGTACGAACAGATCGACAGCCTCGGGCAGCTCTACGCGCGCAGCGAACGCGTGATCGCGACGTGGGGGATGGGCATCACGCAGCACAAGCATTCGGTCGCGACCGTGCAGATGCTGACGAACCTGATGCTGATGCGCGGCAACATCGGCCGTCCCGGCGCCGGCCTGTGCCCGGTGCGCGGCCACTCGAACGTGCAGGGCAACCGCACGGTCGGGATCGAGGAAAAGCCGTCGCAGGCGTTCCTCGACCGGCTCGGCCACGTGTTCGATTTCGAACCGCCGCGCCACCACGGCTACGACGTCGTCGAGACGATCGAAGGCATGCTCGAAGGCCACGTGAAGGTGCTGATCGGCCTCGGCGGCAACTTCGCGATGGCGACGCCCGACACGCCGCGCACGTGGGAAGGCATGCGCCGCTGCGATCTTTCCGTGCACATCACGACGAAGCTGAACCGCAGCCACCTGATCCACGGCCGCGACGCGCTGATCCTGCCGACGCTCGGCCGCACCGAGATCGACCTGCAGGACAACGTCGCGCAAGGCGTGACGGTCGAGGATTCGATGAGCATGGTCCACGTGTCGTACGGGATGAACAAGCCGGCCTCGCCGAACCTGATGTCGGAGCCCGCGATCGTCGCGCACATCGGTCATGCGCTGTTCGGCAGCGGCAAGATCGACTGGCTCGCCTACAAGGACGATTACGCGAAGATCCGCGACGCGATCGAGGCCACCCTCGACGGCTTCTACGACTACAACACGCGCATCGCGCGGCCGGGCGGCTTCCACCTGCGCGTCGCGTCGCGCGACCGCGAATGGCTCACGCCGACCGGCAAGGCGAACTTCTTCGCACACCCGCTGCCCGCCGACACGCCGATCCAGCGCGCCCGTGCGCTGCACGGCGAACGCCTGATGACGCTGATGACGACGCGCTCGCACGACCAGTACAACACGACCGTCTACGGGCTCGACGACCGCTATCGCGGCGTGTTCGGCCAGCGCCGCGTGGTGTTCGCCAACCGCGACGATCTCGCGATGCTCGGCCTGAAGGCCGGCGAATGGGTCGACATGGAAACCGTGTGGCACGACGGCATCGAGCGGCGCGCGGACGGCTTCCTGCTCGTCGAGTACGACATCCCGCGCGGCTGCATCGGCGCGTACTACCCGGAAACCAACCCGCTGGTGCCGCTCGACAGCGTCGGCGACGTGTGCAACACGCCGACGTCGAAGTCGGTACCCGTGCTGCTGCATCGCGCGGCCGCGCCGGCATCGATCGCCGCCTGACGGAGCACGGCGATGATCGTTCGTCCGCGCGAGCACTGGCTGCGGATGCTGCTCGTCTGGAACGGGTCGGTGCTGCCGACCATCCTGCCGCAACTCGTGCTGACGCTCGCGATCAGCGTCGTCGCGGTGTGGGGCGGCGGCCGCGTGCTCGGCGAGAAGGTGCCGCTGAACCCGACGCCGTTCACGCTGATCGGCCTCACGCTCGCGATCTTCGCCGGGTTTCGCAACAATGCGAGCTACGAACGCTACCGCGAGGGCCGTCAGCTGTGGGGCGGCGTGCTGACCGCCACGCGCACGCTGGTATCGCAGGCGCTCTGCTACGGCGCGATCGACGATGACGACGCGTCACGGCAGGCGTTCGTGCGCAAGGTCGTCGCGTTCGTCTACGCGCTGAAGCATCAGCTGCGCGGCACCGATCCGTCGGCCGACCTGCGCACGCTGCTCGACGGCGCCGCCTGTACGCGCATCGCCGCCGCCCGGTATGCGCCGGTCGCGATCGTTCACGAACTGCGCGAAGCATTCGCCGCGCGCGCCGACGCCGGGCGTCTCGCCGATACGCGACTGTGGATGCTCGACGCACGCCTCGACGATCTCGTCGCGATGGTGAGCGGCTGCGAGCGCATCGCGTCGACGCCGATCCCGTTCTCGTACGACGTGCTGCTGCACCGGACGATCTATGCGTACTGCGTGCTGCTGCCGTTCGGCCTCGTCGATTCGATCGGCGCGGCAACGCCGTTCGTCACCGTGTTCGTCGCCTATACGCTGATCGCGCTCGACGCGATCGCGCACGCGATCGCCGAACCGTTCGGCGACGGGCCGAACCATCTCGCGCTCGATGCCATGACGCGGACAATCGAGCGCACGCTGCTCGAACTGAACTGCGAGCCGCTACCGGCGGAAGTGACGCCCGGCAAGGCCTATCGCCTCAGTTGACGCGCGGGCCGCCGCTCGCGCGCCCCTCCGCCCTCCGCCCTCCGCCTCTCAGCCCCTCAGTCCCTCAGCCCCTCAGTCCCTCAGCCCCTCAATCCCTCAATCCCTCAATCCCTCAATCCCGACGGCCGCGCAGAAAGCCGTCATGCGCGGCCGCCGTCTCCGCGATCGTCCGCAGCAGCACGACACCGCGCAGCAGCGCGCGCCCGTCGTCGCTGTCGACCTCGGTCACGCGCCGCAGCAGCACGCGGGCCGCCGCGCCGCAAGCCCGCTCGAGCCGGGCGAAATCCGCGAGCCCGACCCGCCCCCGCACCAACGCGACCGCACGGCGCGCCGCCGGCTCGCGCGCCGCCAGTTCGGCCAGCGCCAACAGGCTGTCGCCGATCGTCCAGGCCGCGAGCAAGTCGCGCAGGTCGCGCTCGATGAGGGTGGCCGGCAGACGGCCCGCGAAGCCGAGCTCGCGCCCGAGACGGTCGGCCGTGCGGCTCAGCCACGCGCTCGCCGGCCACGCCCGTGGATTGCGTGCGATGCGTGCGAGGTCGGCGCGCACCGCGCAATGCAGGCGCCGCCGGCTCGCGCCGGGATCGCCGGGGAACACGAGCGCGAACACCATCGCGCCGAACGCGATGCCGAGCAGCGTGGCAAGCGCCGAATTGAGAAAGGCGGCGTCGCCGATGCGCGCCGTATTGTCCGGCGACGTGAAATTCCAGAAGAAGATCGAGAAGCCGCTGCCGATGCCGGCCGCGCGCGGATGGCGCATCGCGATGCCCGCGCCGATCGTGAACACGCCGAGGATGTACGCGAGCATCTCGAAGCCCGACACCGCCGGCAGCAGCACGAAGTTGCAAAGGGCGCCCGCGACCGCCGCGCAGGCGGCTCCTTTCAGGAAGCCGACGGTGGCGCCCACCGAGTTCGGGCGCGTCGAGAACAGCGCGCAGACCACCCCCGTGATCGCGACGAACCCGGCGCCCGACGGCCACGCCGTCACGATCCAGAACGCCGCGGCGATCAGCACCGCGATGAACGCGCGCATCCCGTTGTGCCACGCGAGCACCGGATCGTGGTGGAACGCATAGCGCACCCGCGACGCCGGCGGATTCGGCAGGTCCAGCCGCGCCTTGCCCGCAAAGGCGGCGTCGAACCCGGCAAGCAGCGCCGCCAGCCGGTCGAGCGTGAGCAGGCGCGACGGGTCCGAGCCGGACGGCTCCGCGGCCTCGGCGCGCACCGCGTCGTCCACGCGCGCCCGCAATGCGGTGAGCGCGGCGCCCGCTTCGCCCGACGCCGCCACGCCGTCGAGCACCTGCGCGGCATCGGCGACCAGCGGGTCCGGCGTGCCGCCGCTGCGCGCCGCGTGATCGTGCAGCGCCTGCCCCGCGGCCTGCGCGGACAGCACGCCCAGCACCGCCGTGCGCAGATGGCCGATCGCGTTGCGCACCGGCGGCGCGCCGGTGGCCGCATATTCGGCCGCCGTGTCGAGTTCGAGCGCATCCGCGAACAGCCGGTGCACGGCCGCGACGTTCGGCTCGCGGCGCAGCGCACCCGCGCCGACCGCCGCCGCGCGGTCGAGATAGCGCTTGAGGCGCGTACGGACATCGTCCAGCGGCGCGCCCGGCGCGAAGACCGTATCGAACAGCGCGCCGCACAGGATGCCGACCACCACGTAGAGGAACCGCGCGACCGCGATGTCGAACGCGTGCAACGGCGCGGATACCGCATCCATCGCGACGATCGCGGCCGTGTAGCCGGCGAGCACCGCCGCATAGGCGCGGAAATTCCGCTGGAACGTCGCGACGCCCGCACACAGGCCGATCCAGGCGGCGAGCGCCGGCAGGAACAGTTCGGGGGTCTGCGCGAATGCACCGGTCAGCACGAGCGCGACGAGCGCGCCGATCGCGGTGCCGAGAATCCGGTACTGGCTCTTCGACAAGCCCATCCCGCGGCTGCCCTGCGCGACGATCCACACCGTCGATGCGGCCCATTTCGGGTCGTCGAGATTCATCCGGAAGGCAATGTAGAGCGCGAGCAGCGACGCGGCCGTGTTGCGCAACGCGAAGGCGAGCGCACCGGGCGGCAGCGTGGGCCGTGCGTCGCGCAGCACGGTGAGGAAGGCCGCGCGCGGCGGCAGATCGGGCAAGGCGAATTTCATGCGGCGAGCATACGGGGGCGCGCCGCCGCCACTAAGAGGCGCGGACAGGATGCGTTATTGCACCGGGCAGGATAATCGCCGCCGCACGGAGCGATCCGGCCGGCGAAGGTAAGATGCGCGCAGGTCGAACACGGAAGCACCCCGTATGAACTTCGAAAGCATCCGCATATTCCTGCGCGTGGTCGAGCGCGGCAACTTCACCGCCGCCGCCACGCAACTCGACATGCCGCTCAGCCGCGTGAGCCGCAAGGTCAAGCAGCTCGAGGACGATCTCGGCGTCCAGCTGCTGTACCGGACCACGCGCCGCGTGTCCGTCACCGAGGCCGGACGCGACTACTACGAGCGCTGCCTGCGCGCCGAGGACATCCTGCTCGACGCGGACCGCCAGGCCCGCGCGCTGCGCATGGCGCCGGAGGGCACGCTGCGCGTGCTGGTGCCCTACTCGATCGGCCTGTTCGAACTGGAGCCGGCGCTCGCCGAGTTTCGCCGGCGCTACCCGCTCGTCCAGCTCGTGCTGATCTACGACAACAACCCGCTCGATCTCGTCGAGCACGGCTTCGACGTCGCGCTGCGCGCGGGCGTGCTGACCGACTCCAGCTACATCGCACGCTCGCTCGGCTGGTCGCAGGCGAAGCTCGCCGCGAGCCCCGCCTATCTCGACCGCGTCGGCCGGCCCGCCACGCCGCAGGATCTCGCGCAGCACGACCTGCTGCTCGTCGGCCGCGACGCGCCCGGCCTGACGCTGCGGCTCACCAATACGGCCGGCGAAGTCGCCGACGTGCCGGTGCGGCCGGTGCTGATCACCAACGAATCGGTGACGGTGCTGCGCCAGGCCGCGAGCGGCGGCGGCATCGCGCTGGCCTCGACGCACTACACGGCCCGCCGGCTCGAACGGAACGAACTCGAAATCGTGCTGCCCGACTGGCACCGGGCCGACGACGTCGAGCTGCACGTGCTGTACCCGCGGCGCGCGACGCTCGACAGCAAGGTGCGCGCGTTCGTCGATTTCCTCGCGGAACTGTTCACCGCATGGCGAACCGCACCGTAACCGGCTCGGTTCGGCACGGTTCGCACACCGATTATTGCGCGGCGCGAAATCGATTAATGAGCCGGCCCGTGTTGATGACGGCTCGCCGCATCGTTAGCCTGTCGCGATGCACAACGACTCCACCGGCGACGCCAGCCGCCTGACCGCTGCCCGCAGACGCGTCACGCGCGTCCCGCCTTCCTGACCGGCAGCATCCCGCCTTCCGAAGCCCGTCACGGCTTCGTGCATCCGATCGAGCCGCACATCGCACGCGTCGGCCCCGGCTACCGGGCCGCGTCGCGCGCCGTGCGCCTTTCCGTTCAGCGGCCGCGCCGCGCCTGCGTCGCCTTCGCGCGCGTGCGTGCGCGGTGGCGCGTGCCCGCCGCGACGGGCCGCAACCGTCAAGCACCTTACGCTTCTTACGCAGGAAACCCATGTCCACTCCGTCATCTCCAGCCCCGCTGTCGGGCGGCAAGCTCGCGATCGGCACGATCGCGGTATCGCTCGCGATGTTCATGAACGTGCTCGACTCGTCGATCGCGAACGTCGCCATTCCGACCATCTCGGGCGACCTCGGCGTGTCGGTCGACGAAGGCACGTGGGTCATCACGATCTTTGCGGCCGCGAACGCGGTGTCGATTCCGTTGACGGGCTGGCTCACGCAGCGCTTCGGCCAGGTACGCCTGTTCGTCACGTCGATCCTGCTGTTCGTGTTCGCGTCGTGGCTGTGCGGGATCGCGCCGAACCTGCCGACGCTGCTCGCCGCGCGGATCCTGCAGGGCGCGGTCGCCGGGCCGCTCGCGCCGCTGTCGCAGGCGCTGCTGCTCGGCGCGTGGCCGCGGCAGAAATCGTCGAGCGCGCTGGCGCTGTGGTCGATGACGGCGCTCGTCGGCCCGATCGCGGGGCCGTCGCTCGGCGGCTGGATCACGTACGACTACAACTGGTCGTGGATCTTCTACATCAACATCCCGGTCGGCTTCTTCGCGGCCGCCGTCACGTGGATCGTGTTCCGGGATCGCGAATCGGCCACGCGCCGCCTGCCGATCGATACGGTCGGCCTGCTGCTGCTCGTGCTGTGGGTCGCGTCGCTGCAGATCATGCTCGACAAGGGCAAGGATCTCGACTGGTTCAACTCGCCCGTCGTCGTCGCGCTCGGCATCGTCGCGCTGATCGGCTTCGCGTTTTTCCTCGTGTGGGAACTGCACGAGGCCAACCCGATCGTCGACCTGCGGCTCTTCACGCAGCGCAATTTCGCGGGCGGCACGATCGCGATCTCGGTCGCGTACGGCATGTTCTTCGGCACGCTCGTGCTGCTGCCGCAGTGGATGCAGGGCTATCTCGGCTACCGCGCGGTCGACTCGGGGCTCGCCACCGCGCCGCTCGGGGTGTTCGCGATCCTGCTCACGCCGGTCATGGGGCGCCTGCTGCCGCGCACCGATCCGCGCTACATCGCCACGCTCGCGTTCGTCGGCTTCGCGGTCGTGTTCATGATGCGCACGACCTTCTACACCGACGTGTCGCGCTGGGACCTCGTGCTGCCGACGCTGCTGCAAGGCATCCCGATGGCGATGTTCTTCGTGCCGCTGACGTCGATCATCCTGTCCGGGCTGCCGCCGGAAAAGATCCCGGCCGCTGCCGGCCTGTCGAATTTCGGCCGCACGTTCTGCGGCGCCGTCGGCACGTCGCTGATCAGCAACGCCTGGAACGACCGCACGATCCTGCATCATGCGCGGCTCACCGAACAGGCGAGCATCGACAACCCGACCTTCGCGCAACACGTCGACACGACGCGCTCGCTGCTGCACCTGAGCCCCGATTCGGCGCTCGCCCTCTTCAACTCGTCGGTCGATTCGCAAGCGGCCGTGATGGGGCTGAACGACATCTTCTATGTATCGGCGATCATCTTCGTCGCGATCATTCCGCTGATCTGGATCACGAAACCGTCGCGCTCGGGCGGCGGCGATGCCGACGCGGCGGCGGCCGGCGCGCATTGATCCGCATGCGCGGCGGCCGGGCCCCGCGCCGCCACGCGCCGACGTAATAAAGACTTGCAATCGATACAGGCGGAAACGTCAACAGCCGGTGCCCGCGCCGCGTTTTCTGGACAAGCGCCCACGATTCAAGCGCGCAACGACGGGAGAAAACACCATGCGAGCCCTGACCCGCCATCTCGCGATCGCCGCCACGCTGATGTCGGTACTGACCGGCACCGCGTTCGCCGACACGCCGTGGCAACAGGCGCATCCGCGCCGCGAAGCGGTCAACCAGCGCCTCGCAAACCAGAATCGCCGGATCCGTCACGAAGTGAAGGAAGGCGAGATGTCGCACGCACAGGCCGCGCGCCTGCACCGTGACGACCGCAAGATCCGCCGGGAAGAGCGGGACATGGCTGCGCGGGATCGCAGCCACATCACGAAGAGCGAAAAGCACGTGCTGAACCAGCAGGAAAATGCGGTCAGCCACCAGATCGGCCAATAAGATCGACAACACCGGCAGGTGCCCATTCGCCCCCCCCTGAAACGCCCGCTGCCGCCGCGCGGCAGCGGGTGCTTGTTGTGTATCGAATCGTTTCAACGCGTCAACGGCGTCAAATGCTGCGGGTATACTCCGTCGTCAGCCGCCTGCCGCATCGTCGTCCGTCAAAAATGGCCCGATTCCGGGCGGTTTCGTCGCGAAGCTTCGCGTTTCGCCTACCCCGCGCCCCAGCCTCGATACGAGACCCACGACGACCCACCATGAAACGATTCCTGCTGCTCCTTCCCGCCGCCCTGCTCGCCGCCTGCGGTTCCGCGCCGTCGTCCGACTCGGCCGCCTCGTCCGGCGCGGCGCCGATGATGTACGTGTCGTCGCAACGTCCGGCCTACGCGATCGCCAACTGCCTCGACAGCCGCCTGCCGGGCACCGAGCAATCGCAGCACAACGGCGTGACCGATATCGCCGTCGGCTCGAACTCGTACTTCGTCACGCTGACGCCGTCGGGCAACGGTTCGGTCGTCAAGGTCGTGCGCGGCTCGGGCAGCGAGCCGCCCGAGGAAACGATGCGCTTCGCGCTCGCACGCTGCCTGATCTGATCTGATCCGAACCCCGCCGACGCCGGGCGCCCGCCCGGCTCGCGCCTGCGCGCCGGCCCGTCGGCGCGCACGCTGAATATTTTCATCCGGGTGGCCGTCGATGAGAGAATCGCACCCACGATTCCCTTTCAACGGAGCCCGCATGAAGCACCTGCTGTCCCGGCTGTTCGTCAGCGCCGCGCTCGTCGCGCTTGTTCCGGCGCTGCCGGCGCAGGCGGCCACGCCGCCCGGCATCTTCGTCGTCGCCACGCAGCTCGGCGAATTCACGACCCTCGACCCGAGCGGGATTTACGAACTGGTGCCGTCGGAGTACGTCGCGAATACCTACGAACGGCTCGTGCGCGTCGACCTGAAGGACCCGACACGCTTCGACGGGCAGATCGCGCAATCGTGGACGGTCGGCACCGACGGCGTGACCTACACGTTCAAGCTGCGCCCCGGCCTCACGTTCCATTCCGGCAACCCGGTCACCGCCGACGACGTCGCGTGGTCGCTGCAGCGCACCATCCTGCTCGACAAGGGGCCGGCCGGCGTGCTCGCCGACCTCGGCCTCACGAAGGCGAACGTGACACAGAAGGTGCGCGTGGTCGATCCGCAGACCGTCGTGCTCGAAACCGACCGCAAGTACGCACCGAGCTTCGTGCTCAACGTGCTGAGCGCATGCCCGGCATCGGTCTTCGACAAGAAGCTGCTGCTGTCGCACCAGCAGGGCAACGATTTCGGCAGCGGCTGGCTCCGGACCAACGACGCTGGCTCGGGCCCGTACCAGCTCGTCAAGTGGACGCCCAACGAGACCATCGTGCTGCAGCGTTTCGAGAAATACCGCACGCCCTACCCGATGAAGCGCGTCGTCCTGCGCCACGTGCCCGAAGCGTCCGCGCAACGGTTGCTGCTGGAGAACGGCGACGCCGACGCCGCGCGCAACCTGAGCCCCGACAGCCTCACCGCGCTGACGAAGGCCGGCAAGATCAAGGTCGCATCATGGCCGGTGTCCGCGCTGCTGTACCTGAGCCTGAACACGAAGAACCCGAACCTCGCGAAACCCGAGGTGCAGCAGGCGATGAAATGGCTGGTCGACTATGACGGCATCCAGCGCAACATCGTCAGCACGACGTACAAGGTGCATGAAACCTTCCTGCCCGAAGGCTTCCTCGGCGCGTCGAACGCGCGGCCGTACAGGCAGGACGTCGCGAAGGCGAAGGCGCTGCTCGCCAAGGCCGGCCTGCCGAACGGCTTCGACGTGACGATGGACATGCCGAACGACTATCCGTACCTCGAGATCGCGCAGGCGCTGCAGGCGAACTTCGCGCTGGGCGGCATCCGCGTGAAGCTGATTCCGGGCGATGCGAAGCAGGCGATCGGCAAGTATCGCGCGCGCCAGCACGACATCTTCGTCGGCGAATGGTCGCCCGACTACATGGACCCGAACAGCAATGCGCGCGGCTTCGCGTGGAATCCGGACAACTCCGACCAGTCGCCGACGAAGATGCTCGCGTGGCGCAACAGCTGGGACATTCCGCAACTGACGAAGGACACCGAGGCCGCGCTCGTCGAGCCGTCGCCCGCGAAGCGCGCGCAGCGTTACGAAGCGCTGCAGAAGGCCGTGCTCGCGAACTCGCCGTTCATCATCATGTTCGAGAAGGTCGTGCAGGTCGCGACGCGCCCCGGCGTGACCGGGCCGGAAATCGGGCCGATCAACGACCTCGTGTCATACCGCACGCTCGCGAAATAATGGCGCCCGCCCGCGCGCCCGGCCCTGCCGGCGCGCGGGTAATCGCCGCGAGCCGCCGTGGCGGTGCTATGCCGTGCGGCGCGGGCGATCTACAATGCGCGACGCCACGGACGCCGGCCGCGACCGGCGACGATCGGGACCATCGAATCCGCCAATCCGCTTCGCCAAGGAAAACAGGATGCGCACGCTACAACAACTGCGAATGGAGTTCCTTCAGTACAAGATCGAGCCGATCGGCTGGCTCGGCGACAGCCCCTCCCGCTTCGACTTCTATACGCAAACGGCCGCCGGATGCGACACCATCCTGGAGCTCGGCGTGTTCACCGGGCTGACCACGACGGCCTTCCTGCTCGCGCAGCCGAAGCGCCTCGTGTCGGTCGACATCTCCGACGAGTATTTCCAGATCCGGCCCGAACTGGAGCAGGCGGCGAAAGACCTGTCGATCGACTTCGAATTCCGGATCGCCGACGATCTCGCGATGGAGCCGCTCGCCGCCGACCTGCTGTTCATCGACACCACCCATACGTACGAGCAGACGCTCGCCGAACTGAACCGTTTCGGCCCGCTGGCGCGCAAGAAGATCGTGCTGCACGACATGACCGTGGCCGGCGTGTACCAGGCGGTGTTCCAGTGGCTGTGGGACAACAAGCAGTTTCATATTACGTATCACGACAGCCGCGGTTGCGGCGCGGTCGTCTGCGAGCGCCACGTCGGCTACTGAGCCGGGCGCGCGCAACGGGGGGCGAACATGCAATCGAGCGAACACGCGGTCTGCGTGGCGATCAACGACAACAACCGCGCGTGGTACGAGATGCTCGTGCCGTTCCTGCTGTCGCTGCGGCACACCGGCTACGACGGCCGGATCGCGGTGATCGGCTACGGGCTGTCCGACCGCAAGCGGCAGATCCTCGCGAGCCAGTCGGTCGACGTGATCGACGCGTCGAGCGCGTATGCGCTGCCGGTCGGCCGCTTCATCGAGGCCGCCGAGTATTGCGCACGCAACCCGCAGATCCGCAAGCTCGCGCTGTACGACGCCGACATCTGGTTCTGCGCGCCGCCGTTCGACCTGTTCTCGCAGATCGGCGACGACCGGCTCCACGCGTGCCCCGACCCGCTGTTCTGCACGTTCGTCGTCACGCCGCTGATCGGCGAGCGGCGCGACCATCACTGGCGCCTCGTCGTCGACGAAGTCTCCGCACGCCACGGCAGCGCGTTGCAGGCCGGGCTCGTTGCCGGGACCGCCGACGCGTGGGCACGCTACGCCGGCCACCTGCGCGACTGCACCGCCCGCATCGGCACCGATTTCCAGGAATGCTTCGGGATCGATACGACGTTCCTGCACCTGTGGAGCGCCCAGGGCGAAACGGCGCTGCTCGATCCGGTCCAGAACTTCGTCAGCAAGTACGGCATTCACGAAGCGTTCGATGCCGGCACCGGCACGACGACGCTCCGGTATCACGGCGAGCCGATCCGCGCGCTGCACATGACCGGCGACATCCGCTTCCTCGACCGCTGGCGCTACTACGCGAACCACGTCGACGCCGCGCTGCGCGACGGCGTGCCGTTCGCGTTGTCGGACGGCAGGCCGGCACAGTCCGACGCGGTCGCCGCGCGCATCGCGGCAACCGACTACGTGCGCTCGGCCGGGCTGACCGTTGCGGCCGCAACGATCGAGACAAGCGCGGGCGCCTACCTGCAGGCGATCGACGAACCCGGCGGCACGATGCTGATCGGCAGCGGGAACCACGAAGTCGTGTTCACCGCGACACGCGACATCGCGCGGCTGAACGTCTATGTCACGCACCCGTCCGGGTCGCCGTCGCCGCTGCTGTGCGAAGTGCTGGTCGACGGGCAGCCGCAGCGGAAAGGCACCGAGCTGACGGCGCATTTCACGTACCGGATCGCGCCCGGCACCGTCGTCACGCTGCGCTCGACGAGCCTCGGCGGCCAGCAGTGCAATGCGATCTGGCGGCTGCGCGAGGCGCCGGACATGCAGCAGTAGGCAGCGGGCGGCGGCCCGCCGCCGGTCAATTGAATGCCGCCCACACCAGGTACGCATTCAACCCGACGATCACGACCGTCGCCGCGCCGGCGACGATCCGCAGCGGCATCCGCATCGCGTAAGCGCCCATCACGTCCGCGCGCGCCGACAGCATCAGCAGCGCGATCATCGGCATCGGCAGCACGAAACTCAGCACCACCTGGCTCGCGACCATCGCGCGCGTGACGTCGCAGCCGAGCGCGACCACTGCGAACGCGGGCACGACCGTCACCGCGCGCCGCACCCAGACCGGCATGCGGCGGTGGATGAAGCCCTGCATCACGACCTGCCCGGCCATCGTGCCGACCACCGAACTCGACACGCCCGAGGTCAGCAGCGCGACGAGAAACAGCGCGCCGGCCGCCGGCCCGAGCACCGGGATCAGCGTGTGATACGCGTCGCCGATGTCGGTCATGCCCGGCGCGCTCGCGTGAAACGCCGACGACGCCATCATCACCATCGCGAGATTCACGAACCCGGCCAGCCCGAGCGCGACGACCACCTCGCGATTCGAGAAGCGCACGAGCCGCCGGCGCTCCGTATCGTCGCGCGGCGCGGTGCGATCCTGCGTGAGCCCCGAATGCAGATACAGCGTGTGCGGCATGATCGTCGCGCCGATGATCCCGACTGCGATCGTCAGCGCCGCGCGATCCGGAATCTGCGGAACGACCAGGTGGAACGCGGCCGCATGCCAGTCCTGCGGCGCGATCAGCAGTTCGCCGAGATAGCACGCGCCGATCACGCCGACCAGCGCCGCGATCGCGGCTTCCAGCGGCCGGAAGCCGCGCTTTTCGAGCGCGAGGATCGCGCAGGTCGCGAACGCCGTCGCGATCATCCCCGCGAACAGCGACAGGTGGCACAACAGCCCGAATGCGAGCGCGCCGCCGAGGAATTCGGCGAGATCGGTCGCCATCGCGGCGATCTCGGACGCGACCCACATCCCCCATACGACCGGCGCGGGAAACCGGTCGCGGCACAGCTCCGCGAGATTGCGGCCGGTCACAATGCCGAGCTTCGCCGACATCGCCTGGAACAGCATCGCGATCGCGTTCGCGGCCAGCACGACCCACAGCAGCCGGTAGCCGTACGCGGCACCGGCCTGGATGTTGGTCGCGAAGTTGCCGGGGTCCATATAGCCAATCGACGCGATCACGGCCGGGCCGACGAACGGCAGCAGCGCGGCGACGCCGGTGCGGCGCCCTTCCAGCGCGGCACGCGCCGCGCCGTCGGTGTGGCCGGTGTGGCCGGTGTGCCCGGCAGGCAGACTCGGCAGCGCGAAGCTGCCGGCAGGTTTGTTCGTGACGGGAATCATGGTGGTGTTCCGTTCGAATGAAGCAGGATTCCTGAAGGTCAGGCGCCGCGGCCGGCATGTCGGCTGCCGGCCGCGGCGGCAGCGGCGGCGTTACAGCGGCACGACGTCGGGACGGTTGCGCGGAAACTGCGCGATCACGTCCGGCGCGACGTTCAGGTGCGCTTCGACGAGCTTCGGCGGCGTATGCGCGAGCCAGTCGGACAGCGACACTTCCGCATAACGGTCGGTCTTGAAGATCTCGAGGAACACCAGATCGGTGTTGCCGGTGTTCTGCACGTAGTGCCCGAGGCTTTTCTTCACGTAGCCGACGTCGCCCGCGCGGAAGTCGGCCGTCTGCGCCTTCGGCCCCGTGTCGAACACGGTCATCCGAGCCTCGCCCTGCAGGTAGTACTGCCATTCATCCGCGTTCGGGTGCCAGTGCAGCTCCCGCATGCCGCCCGGATGCACGGTGACGAGCGCCGCCGCGACGGTCGTCGACACGTTGAAGTTCGTGCTGTCCGCGATCCGCACTTCGCCGCCGCGGGTCTTCCTGACCGGTTTCATGTCGCCGAGCGAGAAGATGAACGGATGCGGCGGCGCCCCTGCCGCCGATGCCGATGCGCGCTGGGCTTCCGCGAGCGGGCCCGGTTCGTCGCCCTGGAAGATCCACAGGTTGTCGAGCGGGATGTTCCGGAATGCGTCGGCCGGCACGCCGAAGTTGAGCGCGAGCACGTCGGGCGGCGTGTGCGCAACCCAGTCGGTCAGCAGCAGCGTGTTGAATTCGGACGCGCGGCCGTTATCGAACGCGAGCAGGAATTCGGCGCCGTCGGTGCCGAGGCCCTGCAGCGAATGCGGCAGGCCGGGCGGGAAATACCAGAGATCGCCGGTTTTCACGTCCTGCACCGATGGCCGCCCGAGTTCGTCGAGCACCGTGATCCGGCACCGGCCGTCGAGCATGATGGCCCACTCGGCCTGCTGGTGCCAGTGCATCTCGCGAATGCCGCCGCGCGTCAGGCGCATGTTGACGCCGGAAATGGTTTCGGAAATCGCAAAATCGTCCTGGGTGACTTCACGCGCCCATCCGCCATTTTGAATTCTTTTATGCGCATTATTGAACGAGGCCCAGAATAACGGCATGCCGTTGATATCGGTGGCCGGCGGATCCTGAAAGGACGGAAACTGGTTGGCGATAGCCGGATTTTTGGGCCCCGGATCGGTCAGGCTCTGGCGGTTGCGCGCATTGACCGCGCCTTCCGGCGGACTGTCCGGATTGCCGAACGAGGCGGCCTTCGCCGATACCGCAATACCGGCGGCAGCAATGGCGCCGGCCGTATTCGCCAGCATTCTGCGTCGAGAAAGATTCGTCATGACTTCTCCTTCATTCTTGCGATCAAGTGAATTCCCATTACGGAACACATGCCGTTTTTCGGATTATCGAAAATCGAACATCCCGTCACGCAAGTTAAATACAATTCGACGAATAATTTAAATGAATTATTAACCTGAATTAATGATTTAAGCTGATCGACTTTAATTTTGTAATTATTGCGGTGCAGCGGGATGGCGGGCGACGATCGAGGGCGGCAAATCGGTCAGGTCCGATGAGCCCGGTCGTGAAGTGCGAATGACGGCAAGACGAGATGGAGGCACGTAGCGGACGATCGCGGTTCGATTCGGTCAACATGACTGACCGACATAAACGCAAATTATCTCTATCAGGCATAAACGCAAATTATTCCTGACAGAGATAAAACCAAGCCCCTTTCCAGCGCGGACCGCCCCACCGTCGAACGCACTTCCGACCCTATCACCTATCCTCACACCATAGTTTTTATCCGCTGGCGCGAATGATTTTGGCTTCGTTAGATGGATGACATTCGATCATCAGACGACAACGATCTAACAGCCGATGACCTGCGCGTTCGCCCGTACCGTCGAATCCCGCTACGCCGAGCTCACGCCGACCGCGAAGCGCATCGCGAGCTACATGCTCGCGAACCTCGACCGGCTCGGGCTCGAAACGGCCGACCAGATCGCGCAGCAGGCCGGCACGAGCGGCATCTCGGTCGGGCGCTTCCTGCGCAGCGTCGGCTACCGCAATCTCGACGACCTGAAGCGCGAGCTGCGCGGCGGAGGCGATCGCCCGTGGATGATCACCGACCGGCTCGACGAATACCGCCGCGTCGCGGGTACGCAACCGGCCCACGGAAACGGAAACGGCAACGGAAACGGCGATGCCGGCAACAGCCCGCTCGCATCGTCGCTCGAGCGCGAGCTCGACGCGATCCGCCACGTGTACCGCCTCGCCGAAGGCCCGGTGTTCGCGCAGGTGGCCGACCGGATCGCGCATGCGGACGCGGTATTCATCCTCGGCATCCAGTCGACGCGCGGGATCAGCAACGCGTTCAGCAGCTACCTCGAATACCTGCGCCCGCGCGTGTTCTATTCCGACGGCCAGTCGGGCTCGTACGTCGATTCGCTGAACTCCGAATTCGAGCGGCCGTACTGCATCGTCACCGACACCCGCGCGTATTCGCGCAGCGCGCGCCGCTATTGCCAGGCGGCCGCCGAGCGCGGGCAGCCGTTTGCGCTGGTCACCGACCTCTCGTGCCCGTGGGCGCGCGACTGGCCGGCCGACCTGCTGCAGGTGAAGACCGACGTCGGCCAGTTCTGGGATTCGCTCGCACCGCTCACCTGCCTGTTCAACCTGCTGATCACGGCCGTGGTCGACCGCCTCGGCCCCGCGATCGACCGGCGCGTCGCGCGCAACCGCGAACTGCAGCACACGTTCGACCAATTCGAATCCTGAGCGAGCCCGACCGAACCCGAACCGCCAATGAACGACCACCGCCTCGTCGAGATCACGCCCGCCACCCATCGCGTCGACATCGACCTCGTCTACGCGACCGACCGCAACCTGACCGGCAAGCCGATCTACCGCCGCGCGCACTGCCTGCTGCTGGCGCCGGCCGAGGCCGCGTTGCGTCGCGCGGTGAACGTCGCCGCGCAGGCCGGCTTCACGCTGCGCATCTACGATGCGTACCGGCCGCCGCAGGCGCAGCAGGTGCTGTGGGATTTCCTGCCCGACCCGAACTTCGTCGCCGATCTCGGCCGCGGCTCGAATCACAGCCGCGGCACCGCGCTCGACCTGACGCTCGTCGGCGCGGATGGCGAGCCGCTCGACATGGGCACCGGCTTCGACGAGATGGTCGCCGCATCCGGCCACTTCCACGCGGGGCTGCCCGAAGCCGTGCAGCGCAACCGCCTGCTGCTGCTCGGCGTGATGCACGCGGCCGGCTTCGCGCACATCGACAGCGAATGGTGGCACTACGAACTGCCCGGCTCGCATGCGCTGCCCCAGATCGACAATGCGGCAAGCGGCCCGTGGCGCCTGATGTGATGGCCCGACGCATTCTCCCCACCGTTCACGTTCAACGACTTCAACGACACATGGAGCGCAGATGAAACCCCTGACATCCCGGCTCGTCGCGGCGCTGGCCGCCGCATCCGTTCTCGCCGCCGTTCCGCTGTCCGCCGCGCATGCGGAGACGCCGAAGGACATGTTCGTGATGGCCACGCTGCTCGACGAATTCACGACGCTGGACCCGGGCGAGGTCTACGAGCTGGTGCCGGAGGAATACGTCGCGAACACGTACGACCGGCTCGTGCGCGTCGACCTGCGCGATCCGTCGAAATTCAACGGCGACGTCGCGCAGTCGTGGACGGTGAGCACCGACGGGCTGACCTACACGTTCAAGCTGCGCCCCGGCCTCAAGTTCCACTCGGGCAACCCGCTGACGGCCGACGACGTCGCGTGGTCGATCCAGCGCGCGGTGCTGCTCGACAAGGGGCCCGCGGCCGTGCTGACCGGCATCGGGCTCACGAAGGCGAACGTCGTCGCCAACGTGAAGAAGCTCGACGACCTGACGGTGTCGGTCACGACCGACCAGAAGTACGCGCCGACCTTCGTCCTGAACGTGCTGGGCTCCTGGCCCGCCTCGGTGCTCGACAGGAAGCTGCTGCTGTCGCACCAGCAGGGCAGCGACTTCGGCAACGCGTGGCTGAAGACCAACGAGGCCGGCTCCGGCGCGTACAAGCTGGTCAAGTGGACCGCCGGCGACAGCGTCGTGCTGCAGCGCTTCGACGGCTACCGGCTGCCGCTCGCGATGAAGCGCATCGTGCTGCGCCACGTGCCCGAAGCCGCGAGCCAGCGCCTGCTGCTGGAGAACGGCGACGTCGATGCGGCACGCGACCTGAGCCCCGACGATCTGGCGTCCGTCGTGAAATCCGGCAAGGCGAAGGTGTCGGCATCGCCGCAGGCGACGCTGCTGTATCTCGGCCTGAACACGAAGAATGCGACGCTCGCGAAGCCCGACGTGCAGGAAGCGCTGAAGTGGCTCGTCGACTATGCGGGCATCCAGGGCAACGTGGTGAAGACGACCTACAAGGTCCACCAGACCTTCCTGCCCGAAGGTTTCCTCGGCACGCTGAACGCGAACCCGTACCGGCTCGACGTCGCGAAGGCGAAGGCGCTGCTCGCGAAGGCCGGCGTGCCGAACGGGTTCTCGGTGACGATGGACGTGCGCAACGATTATCCGTACACCGAAATCGCGCAGGCCGTGCAGGCGAACTTCGCGCAGGCGGGCATCAAGGTGCAGCTGATCCCCGGCGACAACAAGCAGACGCTCGCGAAATACCGCGCGCGCCAGCACGACATCTACATCGGCGAATGGTCGGCCGACTACATCGATCCGCACAGCAACGCGCAGGGTTTTGCGTGGAACCCCGACAATTCCGACAAGTCGAGCTATAAAATGCTGGCCTGGCGCAACAGCTGGGACATTCCGCAACTGACGAAGGAAACCGACGCCGCGCTCGCCGAGCCGACCGCCGCGAAACGCGCGCAACGGTATCAGGCGATGCAGAAGGAGATGCTCGCGCGCTCGCCGTTCGTGATCATGTTCGAGAAGGTCGCGCAGGTCGCGACGCGGCCCGGCGTGAGCGGGCTCGAAGTCGGGCCGATCAACGATCTCGTGTCGTACCGCAACCTGAAGAAGCAATAAGATTCACCGCATGTCGACTCCCGCCTCCTCCCTCGAAGCCCTGCGCACGCTGCCCGCGCGGCGCCCGGCCGTGCGCTGGGCACTGCGCGTGCTGCGCTGGACGCTCACGCTCGCCGTCACGTTCGCGGGGCTGCTCGCGCTGACGTTCGTGATCGGCCGCAAGGTGCCGATCGACCCCGTGCTCGCGATCCTCGGCGATCGCGCGTCGGCCGAGGCGTATGCGGCCGAACGCATCGCGCTCGGGCTCGACAAGCCGCTCGTCACGCAATTCCTGATCTATGCGCGCGACGTGCTGCACGGCCATCTCGGCATGTCGCTGCTGACCGCGAACCCCGTGCTCGACGACATCAAGCGCGTATTCCCGGCCACGCTCGAACTGGCGACGATCGCGACGCTGATCGGCATCGCGATCGGCGTGCCGCTCGGCGTCGCGGCCGCCGTGAAGCACAACCGTCCGATCGATCACATCGCGCGCTTCGTCGGGCTGATCGGCAATTCGGTGCCGGTGTTCTGGCTCGGGCTGATGGGGCTGCTGCTGTTCTATGCGCGGCTGCACTGGGTCGGCGGGCCGGGCCGGCTCGATCCGGTGTACGACGGAATGGTCGACCCGCGCACCGGCAGCCTGCTGATCGACGCGGCGCTCGCGGGTGAATGGGACGTGTTTCGCAACGCGGTATCGCACATCGCGCTGCCCGCCGCGATCCTCGGCTACTACTCGGTCGCGTATCTCAGCCGCATGACGCGCTCGTTCATGCTCGACCAGTTGAGCCAGGAATACATCGTCACCGCGCGCGCGAAGGGCTTGCCGGAGCGCCGCGTGATCTGGCGGCATGCGTTCGGCAACATCGCGGTGCCGCTGCTCACCGTGATCGCGCTCACCTACAGCAACCTGCTCGAAGGCTCGGTGCTGACCGAGATCGTGTTCGCGTGGCCGGGGCTCGGCTCGTACCTGACCGGCGCGCTGCTGAACGCCGACATGAACGCGGTGCTCGGCGCGACGCTCGTGATCGGCGCGATGTTCATCACCGTCAACCTGCTGACCGACGCGCTGTACCGCGTGTTCGATCCGCGCGCGCGCTGACGCGCCGACACGACATGACCGCTTCCACCCTGCTTCTTTCATCGCCCATGCCGAAGGTTGTCCAACCATGAACGCCGAGCGTCTCACGCTGCGCGCGTGGCTGCTGTCCGACGCGCCCGCCTCGCGCTCGCAGGCCGCACTCGGCCTCGCGTATCGCCGCTGGCGCCGTTTCGCCGGCAACCCGCTCAACCTGTTCGGGCTCGCGATCCTCGTCGCGCTGATCGTCGTCGCGATCGTCGGCCCGCTGATCATGCCGCACGATCCGCTGCGCCAGGTGCTGTCCGACCGGCTACTGCCGCCCGGCTCGCCGTCGCACTGGCTCGGCACCGACCAGCTCGGCCGCGACATCCTTTCGCGGCTGATCGCCGGTTCGCGTCTCACGCTCGGCATTGCGCTGCTCGTCGTCGTGATCGTCGTGCCGATCGGCCTCGCGATCGGCACGACGGCCGGCTATTGCGGCGGCTTCGTCGACAGCGTGCTGATGCGCATCACCGACATCGCGCTCGCGTTCCCGAAGATCGTGCTCGCGCTCGCATTCGCGGCCGCGCTCGGGCCCGGCGTGATCAACGCGGTCGTCGCGATCTCGATCACCGCGTGGCCCGCGTATGCGCGGCTCGCGCGCGCGGAGACGATCCGCATCGCGCAGGCCGACTTCATCCACGCCGCCCGCCTGCAGGGCGCGTCGGGCCCGCGCATCCTGCTGCGCTACATCGTGCCGCTGTGCATGTCGTCGGTGATCGTGCGCGCGACGCTCGACATGGCCGGCATCATCCTGACCGTCGCGGGCCTCGGCTTCCTCGGCCTCGGCGCACAGCCGCCGAGCCCCGAGTGGGGCTTCATGGTCGCGTCGGGCCGCAACGTGCTGCTCGACGCGTGGTGGGTCGCGACGCTGCCCGGCTGCGCGATCCTGCTCGTGAGCCTCGCGTTCAACCTGCTCGGCGACGGGCTGCGCGATGTCTTCGATCCCCGTCATGGAGCGTGACATGCCGATGAACCCCGCCCCCACGCCCGCGCCGCTGTGCGAGATCGACGGCCTGAAGATCGGCTTTCGCGGGCACGACGGCACCGTCACCGATGCCGTGCGCGACCTGTCGCTGACGCTCGCGCCCGGCGAACGCCTCGGCATCGTCGGCGAATCGGGCTCCGGCAAATCGCTGACGGGCCGCGCACTGCTCGGCCTGCTGCCCGACGCCGCGCGCTGGTCGGCGCGCACGATGCGCTTCGCGGGCCACGACCTGCTCGCGATGTCGCCGCGCGAACGCCGGCGGCTGTGCGGCAGCCAGATGGGCATGATCCTGCAGGACCCGAAATATTCGCTGAACCCGGTGATGACGGTCGCCAAGCAGATGGGCGAAGCGTTCCGGCTGCACGAGCCCGGGCTGCGCGGCCGCGCGCTGCGCGAGCGGATCGTCGATGCACTCGCGGCCGTGCAGATCCGCGACCCGGCGCGCGTCGCCGATGCGTATCCGCACGAGCTGTCGGGCGGCATGGGCCAGCGCGTGATGATCGCGATGATGGTGTCGACCGGCCCGCGCCTGCTGATCGCCGACGAGCCGACCTCCGCGCTCGACGTCGCCGTGTCGATGCAGGTGCTCGCGGTGCTCGACGCGATGATCGCGCGCCACGACACGGGCCTGATGTTCATCAGCCACGACCTGCCGCTCGTGATGTCGTTCTGCGATCGCGTCGCGGTGATGTACGCGGGCCGCGTGGTCGAAACCTGCGCCGCGCGCGACCTGCGCAACGCTTCCCATCCCTATACGCGCGGGCTGCTCGCGGCGAACCCGCCGCTCGCGAACCCGCCGGACGAACTGCCCGTGCTGCGGCGCGATCCGGCGTGGCTCGAACCCGCGCCGCCCGCCGATCGACAGGAGGCCGCACGATGATCGACGTCGATCACGCATCGATCCGTTTCCCGACCCGCACGGGTCACGTCGACGCCGTGCGCGACGCGAGCTTCGCGGTGCGCGACGGCGAGGTGTTCGGGCTCGTCGGCGAATCGGGTTCCGGCAAGTCGACGCTGCTGCGCGCGCTGACGGGCCTCGTGCCGCTCGCGTCCGGCAGCCTGTCGATCGACGGCCGGCCGGTCGGCGGCACGCCCGATCGTGCATTTCGCCGCCACGTGCAGATGGTGTTCCAGGACCCGTACGCGTCGCTGCATCCGCGCTTCACGGTCGACCAGACGCTGCGCGAACCGCTGTCGATCCACGGCATGAGCGACACCGATGCGCGCATCGCCCGCGCGCTGTCCGAGGTCGGCCTCGGCCCCACGTTCCGGTTTCGTTATCCGCACCAGTTGTCGGGCGGCCAGCGGCAGCGCGTCGCGATCGCGCGCGCGCTGATCGTCGAGCCGCGCGTGCTGCTGCTCGACGAACCGACGTCCGCGCTCGACGTGTCGGTGCAGGCCGAGATCCTGAACCTGCTGCGCCGCCTGCATCGCGAACGCAACCTGACGATGATCCTCGTCAGCCACAACCTCGCGGTGATCGGCTTCCTGTGCCAGCGCGTCGCCGTGATGCAGCAGGGCGAGATCGTCGAGCAGTTGCGGATCGAGGACGTGCGCGCCGGGCAGGTGGCGCGCGACTACACGCGCACGCTGCTGAATGCAACCGAAGGCTATCGTCGTCTCGAGCCTGCGCCGGGCGCGCCGGCCGCGTGACATCCGCACGTCGCGCCGCCATGCGATACTCGGCACGCCACGCGCCGGCTTGCCGCCGCATGGAACCCTTGTGCGCCGCACGGGTCAACTTCGTTTCGTCAACAGCTCAACCGCAATAGGGAGGCGTTCATGCTGCAATTCATCGAAACCCTGGTCGTCGGGCTCATCGTCGGCCTCCTCGCCCGCGCGCTCAAGCCCGGCGACGACAAGATGGGCATCCTGATGACCGCCGTGCTCGGCATCGTCGGCTCGCTGATCGCCGGCTACGTCGGCCGCGCCGCCGGCTGGTACTCGCCGGGCCAGGGCGCGGGCTGGATCGCGTCGATCGTCGGCGCGATCGTGCTGCTCGTGATCGTCGGCGCGGTTCGCAAGCGCATGAACTGAACGGCGCACCTTCGCCCCAACGCAAAACGCCGCTCGAGACGAGCGGCGTTTTTGCATTCCGGACGGCGCGAGCCCGTTGCCCGCACAACGGTCGCGACGACCGTTCGCCGTTCGATCTTATCCCCCCGGCTTTTCCCTGACTTGCGATTGCGCAGATTCGGCCTACATTGATTCAAGCAATTCGCAATCGTTTGCCTATAGTCATTATTTCGATTTTTTCATTCAAGAGGCCCAATGGTTTTGCCGTTTACGCATACAGCATCGCGGCGTTGACGGACTGCCACCCGAGCGGCCCCGCTGCGACGCGCTTCCTATATGGAGCCTGTCATGAAGCACCGCCATATCGCCGCCTCGTTCGCCCTGGCTGCCTCGCTTCTGGCCACTTCCTCGTCCTTCGCCGCCGGCGCGTCCGGCATCATCCACTTCTCCGGCATGATCGTCGAGCCGCCCTGCTCGTTCGCGCTCGATACGCCCGATCTCGCCAATGGGCGCGTACGCGCCGACTGTCCGCGCCCGGCAACCGGCCAGATCGCGTTCGTCGACGCGGCGAGCCAGCAGGCGATCAAGACCACGACCTTTACTCAGGCCTCGCGCGCAATCGTTTTACCGAGCCGTCCCGGCAACAATCACGCACCGATGATCGCGGTCGTGACATACCAGTAAAGCCGCTCGCCGGCGCGACGCCGGACGGGTTCCGCACGCCGGTTCGGTGAACGCGCGCGGCGCCGCTCAGTCGCGGTGGCGCGCGATCCAGTCGCTGAACGCGCGGATCTTCTGCTGGTTGCCGATGTTCTCGGGATAGACGAAGAAGTAGCGCGCGCCCGTCTCGAGCACGAGGTCGAACGGTCGTTCGAGCCGGCGCGCGCTGACGTCGTCGTCGACGAGCGTCACGTCGCCGACCGCGACGCCCAAGCCCTGCATCGCCGCGTTCGTCGCGAGATCGAGCGTGTCGAACGTCGGCCCGCGCGCGGGATCGACGCCGCGCTCGCCCGCGTAATCGAGCCAGGCGCGCCAGTCGCGATGGTCGCGGGTCGGATGCAGCAACGTGTGACGCACCAGGTCGCCGACCGAGTCGAGCGGCGACGTCTGCCGCAATTCGGGCGCGCAGACGGGCGTCAGCCGCTCGTCGAACAGCGGCAGCGCGAACACGCCCGCGCCCGGCGACGTGCCGTAGACGATCGCCGCGTCGAACGGCTCGGTCGAGAAATCGACGACGTGCTGCCACGCGGTCGTGATCTGCACGTGGAGATCGGGATGCTCGTCCTGGAAGCGCATGATGCGCGGCAGCATCCAGCGCATCACGCAGGTCGGCACTTTCAGCGCGAGATCGGTGCGCTGCCGCGTGAGCTTCATCGAGATGTCCTCGATCCGCGCAAAGCTCTCGTTGACGACCGGCAGCAACTGCTCGCCTTCCGCCGTCAGCGTGAGGCCCTTCGCATGCCGCTTGAACAGCGGAAAGCCGTAATGCGCCTCGAGCGTCTGGATCTGCCGGCTCACCGCCCCTTGCGTGACGCACAGCTGCTCGGCCGCGCGGGTGAAGCTGCGGTGGCGGGCCACCGTCGAGAAGATCTGCAGTGCGTGCAGGGGCGGAAGTCGGTGCATGAAGAAGGCAAACGCAAAAACGGCGCGAAAGGGCCGCGCGCCGGCTCCGGCGCGCGCTGTCCGACACGATAAGCCAAACGCCGGTTTTGCGCGAGGCGCGAGGCGTTAGGGCCTGTTCACGCTAATAACGGGCTTGCGCTGGCCCTAGGCCGTCGCGGTGAGCGCGCCCGCCACGATGCGCGCCGCCGACGCGACGACGTCCGCGCGGGCCGCCGCCGCGGCTTGCGGCTGCGTGAACGACACGGCCATCACGATCGGCGCACGCGACGGCGGCCACAGCACGGCGACGTCGGCCGTCGTGCCGTAACCGCCCGTGCCGGCCTTGTCCGCGATGCGCCAGCCCGGCGGCACGCCCGCCGCGATGCCGGTCGCGCCGCGCGCGCCGCCGACCATCCATTCCGTCAGCTGCGCACGCTGCGGTTCGGGCAGCGTATTGCCGAGCAGCAGCCGCTGCAGTGTGTCGATCATCGCGACCGGTGTCGACGTGTCCCGCTCGTCGCCGGGCGCCGCGTGATTCAGTTCGGGTTCCCAGTGATCGAGGCGGAACGACGTGTCGCCGCTCGCGCGCGCGAACGACGTGACGGCCTGCGGGCCGCCCAGCACGCCCATCAGCAGGTTGCCGGCCCCCTTGTCGCCCGACTGCAGCATCGCCACGCACAGCTGCTCGATCGTCATGCCCGTGTCGACGTGGCTTTCCGTGACCGGCGAGCCCGACACGATTTCATAGCGACGGTAAAGAATCCGGCGCGGCAGCAGCGACGCGTCGAGCGAGCCGCGCGCGAGCATCGCGGCAGCCGCGACGACCGCATACGTGCCGCACAGCGGGAAGCGCTCGCGCGCATGGTGAGCGATGCGCACGCCGTTCGACGTATCGAGCGCGGCGACACCGAGCCGGCCATTCGACGCCTTCTCGAGCGCGGTCAATTCGGCCTGGGCGGCGTGGGCGCGCCCCTGGTCGGCGACCGGCGCGGACGTGCACGCGGCGACGAACGGCGCGGCCACGGCGGCAAGCAACAGCGAGCGGCGTGTCGGAGAGTGTTCCATGGATGAGGTGTGTTCTGTCTTCTGTCGGAAACGGTGGCACGAAGCGACGCGGGCACGCCTTGACGAAGCGCCCCCGTTCGCGCCGGCGGCCGGCCCGCGACGGCATTCACCGCGCATCCCCGAAAGACGGCCGTCGGCCCCGCGCGAAGCACGGGACTCGCATGAACAGGCCCTAGCGTAGCAGCGACCGCCGCCACGTTCCAGCGAAACGACCCGGCCTCACCCTTGCGACGAAGGCAGGTACGGCATCGGATTGACCGGCTTGCCGTCGCGCCGCACTTCGAACAGCAACGCGACGCGCGAGTTGTCGAGGTCGCCCATCTCGGCGATCTCGTCGCCCTGGCGCACGATGTCGCCCGTCTTCACGAGCAGCTTGCGGTTGTGCGCATAGGCGGTCAGGAAATCCGCGTTGTGCTGGACGATGATCAGGCTGCCGTAATCGTTCAGGCCGGTGCCGGCGTACATCACGCGGCCGTCGGCCGCGGCGCGGACCGGGTCGCCCGGCCGGCCGGCGATCTGGATGCCGCGGTTCTGCCCCGGCCGGAACCCGTCGACGATCTTGCCGTTGGCGGGCCACTTGAGCGCGACGCCGCCTGCATGCCGCTTCGTTTCCTTGACGACCTGACGGTCGCTCGCGGTCGACGCGGTGGCCTGCGCCGATGCGAGGCTGCTCCCCGCGCCATTGCTCGCAGCCGACGAGGCGGCCACCTGCACGCCGGCCGCGCCCGGCGGCGGCAACGGCTGCTGCCTGACGATGCGCAGCACCTGCCCCATGCGCAGCCTGCCGTTCGCGCCCAGCTTGTTCCAGGTGCGCAGGTCGGCAATGCTGCAGCCGTTCGCGGACGCGATGCTCGTCAGCGTGTCACCGCGCTTCACGACGTACTTCTGCGCGACGAGAATCGGCGCGGGAGGCGGGGTGGCGGCCGCCGGCGCAACGGCCGGCGGGCTCGACGGTAATGACTGTGCCGCCAGCGTGTCGCTCGGCGGAACGGACTGCGTGCTTGCACAACCGGCCATGACGAGCACGGCGGCCAGGCCCGGCAGCCACGCCGCGTGACGGTGAATCTCGTGCGATTTCATGGACGATCCGACTCCGGTTTGACAATCTTTCAAGCATCTCAAAAACGGAACGGCCGACGTGTAACCGGATGAAAACAATGATGACAAACGATCACGAACCGGATGCCGGCCGGCATTCGCTACCGGTAATACGGTCCGATTCGGAAAAACTTGATGGTTTTTTCGCGCGAAAACGGAAGAATTTTCGTTTCGTAAAACTATGACGAACTCGTTTTGATAGGCGTCGCAGCCTGCCACTGCTGCGCGCCGCGACGCTCAACGCAGCCACGCGGCGAGTTCGGAACAGGCCCACGCGATGCCGATGCACAGGAACAGCACGTGCAGCGCGATCTTGAACGACACGCCCCACGACGGATCGATCCGCATGACAGGCTCCCCCGGTTGATGTGCGGCCATGATCCGTCATCGATCGCGCCCCGAAAATACGGAACCGGCGAATCGGGCCTCAGGCTAAGCCTGAGACCCCGGCCGCGGTTCCCTGCTAACTTATCGGCCATTCCAACGCGATCGCCCCCACCCATCATGCGCTTCGACCTGACCGACCTGCGGCTCTTCCTGAACATCTGCGAGGCCGGCACGATCACGAGCGGCGCCGAGCGGACCCACATCACGCTGCAGGCCGCGAGCGAGCGCATCCGCGGCATGGAGGACGAGCTCGGCGTACCGCTGCTGCACCGGACCAAGTCGGGCGCGCAGGCCACCGACGCAGGCCGCGCGCTCGAACACCACGCGCGCACCGTGCTGCAGCAGATCGACCACATGCGCGGCGAACTGCAGCAATACGGCCAGGGGCTGCGCGGGCATATCCGGCTGCTGTGCAACACGGCGTCGCTGAGCGAATACCTGCCCGATGCGCTGGCCGACTACCTGCCGCATCATCCGAAGCTGTCGATCAGCGTCGAGGAGCGCTCGAGCCAGGAGATCGTGCATGCGATCCGCAACAAGACGGCCGAGGTCGGCATCGTCGCCGATTCGGTCGGGCTCGGCGGGCTCGAACAGAAGCCGTTCCGCGAGGACTGGCTGATCGTCGTCGTGCCGGCCGCGCATCCGCTCGCGTCACACGACAAGGTCGCATTCGACACGATCGCCGACGCCGACTTCATCGGCCTCACCGACGGCAGCGCACTGCAGGTGCATCTCGCCGACCAGGCGCGCGCGCTCGGCAAGCGGATCCGCTACCGCGTGCAGTTGAAGAGCTTCGATGCGATCTGCCGCGTGATCGCCAGCGGCGTGGGCATCGGCATCGTGTCGCGCCATGCGGCCGAACGTGCGATGCAGACGATGGACGTGCGGCTCGTCGAGCTGTCCGATCCGTGGAGCCACCGTCGCCTGAAGCTGTGCGCGCGGTCGTTCGACGCGCTGCCGAAGTACACGCGCGAATTCGTCGCGTTCCTGTCCGGCGAAACCGCGCCGAGGTGACGCGCGTCGATCGCGGTCGATGCCGCGATGCATGCACGATTCGCTTCGATTCTTATGGATAACGTTTTCTCTCGAAATCCGGCGCGCAGATGTCGCCGGATAGTCTCTCTGCTCGCCGCGTCCGCATCGACCTCCCGCGCGTCACCTCGTCACGACCGAAAGAAATCCCCGTAATTTTTGCGGCATTCCAATCTGTCGCTCCATTTCCTCGTACCCCGCCATCCGGGTTTTTCCCGGCGCGTTCGACGTGAAAGTTCATTGACATCACGCCGCTCGATGCCTAAATTTGGAAAACGTTTTCCAATGCATCCGCGCGACGCCGGCCACGGCCCGCGCAGGGAGAACGCTTGCCCGCTCGAATGGTGATTCAGGCCGTCCGTCTTCAGGGATCAGGGTTGCAAGGCGGCGGCCAGGCACGGGCATCGAGCGCGGCGACGGCCACCCCCGCCCGTCCCTCATCACTATTCAAGACTGGAGACACAATGCATCCGCGCAGCAGATTCGCGCTCGGCGCCGCGCTCAGCGCCCTTTCCGTCCTGTTCGTCAGTGCCTGCGGCGGCAACGACATCACCGATCCGCCGTCTTCGTCGTCCCCGCCGTCGAACTCGACGCCGACGTCGCCGCCCGCCTCCGCGCTCGCGGCGAACTCGCTGCAGGCGCTCGTCTACGGCGCGGCCGACACGCGCGTGCCGGCCGGCACGGATACGCCGATCACGATGATGGGCCAGATGCGCGCGCTGTTCGACCTGATCCGGAAGTCGCCCGACTTCACGCAGGTCGTGATGGATCTCGGCGACGGCACGCCCGTCCACGTGCTCGACACGAACACCGGCGACAAATTCCTGCCCGGCAAGCTCGCGCTCGGCCTGTCGTACATCCTGATCGACATGAAGTCGAAGAACGATCCGCAATACGCGAGCTACCTCGCGACCTACCAGAAGATCACGACCGCGATGATGGCGCAGTCGGGCGGCAACTATACGTATGCGAACACGTCGTGGGGCGAGTACTACTATCTCGTCGCGCTGAACAACCTGCAGGCGCACGGGATGCTCAACGAAGTCTTCAGCGACGCGATGCTCGCGACGCTGCAGCAGCGGCTGCGGTTCTGCGACATGTTCGGCCCCGACGCGAGCGGCAAGGTCGACACGTGCCCGGCCGCCGGCACGCCGATCGACATCGCGTCGCTCAACACCGCGCAGAACTACTATGCGGTGTCCTACGGAATCGCCGGGCTGCGCCAGAAGCTCGGCTGGAGCAGCCCGTCGTTCGCGTCGAAAACCGATCCGTCGGTCGCGACGATGGACGCGCGCGACGCGCTGCTGTACACGCTCACGAACCATATCCGCAACGACTCGTCGGGCGGGTTCTCGGACGAAGCGTCGAACACGCACACGACCTACTACGATCAGGCGCGCTTCGACCGCTACAGCACGCTGCTGATCGGCGAAGTGACCGAGCGCACGTTCGAGATGGGCAACGAAGCGAATTTCACGCCGGAACTGAAGGGGTATCTGCGCAAGTCCGTCGACCTGATCCTGCCGCAGCTGAACGGCGACGGCGAAGGCTTCAACTACGGCCGCTCGATCGGCCCGTACGGCGATTCCGCGTTCATGGAAGTGCTGACGGCCGCGGCCAACGCCGGCGTGCTGTCCGACCAGGAAAAGCAGGTCGCATACACGTTCATCACGAAGGCGGCGCATCGCTTCGACACATTCTGGTACGACCCGTCGCTGCCGACGCCCTCGGTGAACATGTGGGTCAAGGGTCGCGGCACGGACGCGTATCGCGGCAAGCCGCGCGTGATGGGCGAGAACTTCAGCCTGCTGCACCAGTACCTGTACGTGAACGCGTGGTGGAACAAGCTCGGCTTCGGCGGCAAGGCACCGATGGCCGACGCCGACTACAACGCATGGCTCGACGCGCTCCCGCGCTACACGCTCACCTGGTACAACCGGCCGAACGACCCCGCGCATCCATACAGCGCGGCGCTGGTGACCGTGCGCGACGGCCGGCGCGTGATCAACCTGAACCTCAGCCAGGCGCCCGACTACAACTCGTTCACGCCGTACTACCCGGTGCCGTCCTCCGACAAGCTGACCTACGGCACGACCGATCTCGGCTACGCATTGCTGATTCCGCAGGTGTCGCACAACGGCAAGACCTACATTCCCGTCACGTACTACAGGAACCTGAATGTCCAGCAAGGCAACGGGCAGGTGATCGTGTCGTTCGATACCGCGAAGTTCCGGCTCGCATCGAAAAACGCGGCGTACACGACGGATCTCGACCTCCAGGTGCACACGGTGCTGACGTTCGCGCACGGCTCGGTGGCGCGCAGCGACACGCTGAGCACCGGCACGCTCACCGGCAACCTGTCGGTCGAAACGGACTTCACGTCGTTCGCGGATTTCGCCTCGACGCAGGCCAACGGCGACGGCGTGTCGGTCACGTACGCGAACAGCCCCGCGACCGGCTATGCGGCGACCGGGTTCGACACCTGCGCGCTGTCCGCCTTCGATACGGTGAACGGCACGACGAATCCGCTGTCGACGACGCCGATCGGCCAGTTGCATTCGAACTTCGCGTGCACGACGAAGCCGTTCGCACTCGGCGCGGGCGCGACCCGTACGTTCGGGTGGACGCTGAAGTACGCCGATCCGGCCTGAGCGGGGTGGCCCGCGCCCGGTGAATGCGCCCGAAGCCGGTTTCGACGACCGGCTTCGGGATCGTCACGGACAGCGGGCATCACGCTCGCCGGCGATGCCCGCTCACCGCCACCCCGAAACCGCCATGTACGCGCCGAGCGCGATCAGCCCGACGAAGAAGCAGCGCTTGAACGCCTTTTCGCTCATCACGCGCCGCGCATACTGCCCGCCGGCCATACCCGCCAGCGCCGGCACGAGCGCGAGCGCCGACACGCCGAGATCGACCGTCTCCAGCGCACCCGTCACGCGCAACTGCAGGCCGAGCACGATCGTCGACGCGGTGAACGACAGCCCGAGCGCCTGGATCAGGTCGTCCTTCGACAGCCGCAGCGCCTGCAGGTACGGCACGGCCGGCACGACGAACACGCCGGTCGCGGCCGTCACGACACCCGTCAGGTAGCCGACCACGGCCGACAGCCATTTTTCGTGGCGCCCCGGCGCGGGCAGCCGCGCGGCGGCGAGCCCCCACAGCCCATAGAGGATCAGCACCACGCCGAGCGCCGCATGCGTCCAGGTGCTGCCGGCCGCGAGCGCGGGCAGCCCGCCCGTCAGCGTGCCGATCGTCAGACCGGCGAGCAGCGGCCACAGCCGGCGCAGCAGCGGCCCGAACGACGGGCCGAGCCACAACTGCCACACGTTGGTGATGAACGACGGCACAAGCAGCAGGCTCGCGGCGGCCGACGGCGGCATCGCGAGCGTCAGCAAGCCCATCGCGATGGTCGGCAGGCCGAGCCCGATCATTCCCTTGACCGCGCCGGCCAGCAGGAAAACCACCGCGACGATCGTCAGCGTATCAATGTGCATGAAAGGCATTCCGTCCGGATGAGTACGGCGCCGATCGTGAACCCCGATCGCGCCGCCCGCCATCTGGCTTTGCCTGAGGCTGGCTCGGGCCTGCCGCGCGGAACCGGCGCGGCCGGCGCGCGCGCACATTCGCACACCGCGCCGCCGCCGTCCGGCGCACGCCTGCCTTCGTTCAACGCAGGTCGCGTGCGCCGGCTACCGGCCGGGTCGATCAGTCCCCGTGAAATGTCCCCCGTCCCTGCTCGCTGTCGAGGTGAGCCATCTGCGCGGCCGGATAACGCTCACCGGCAGCCGCCCCGGCGGGAACCGCCGCTTCGATGCGCGCGATGTCATCGACCGTTAGTTGCATTTCAGCCGCCTGCAGCGCGTCCTGAAGCTGCGTGCGCTTGCGCGCGCCGATCAGCGGCACGATATCGCCGCCGCGCGACAGCACCCACGCGATCGCGACCTGCGCGGGATTGCTGCCCTTCTCGTCGGCGATGGCACGCAGCGCGTCGACGAGCGCGAGGTTGTGCGCGAGGTTCTCGCCCTGGAAGCGCGGGCTCGCCGCGCGGAAATCGCGCTCGCCCTGCCGCGCCGTGCTCCAGCGCCCGCCGAGCAGCCCGCGCGACAGCACGCCGTAGGCCGTCACGCCGATCCCGAGTTCGCGGCACGCGGGCAGGATCCCGGCCTCGATACCGCGCGACAGCAGCGAATATTCGATCTGCAGGTCGGAGATCGGCGCGACGGCCGCCGCGCGGCGGATCGTGTCGACGCCGGCTTCCGACAGGCCGACATGGCGCACGTACCCGGCCTTCACGAGATCGGCGATCGCGCCGATCGTCTCCTCGATCGGCACCGCCGGATCGACGCGCGCCGGCCGGTAGATGTCGATGTAGTCGGTGCCGAGCCGTTTCAGCGAGTACGCGACGAAGTTGCGGATCGCCGCCGGCCGCGCGTCGTAGCCCGCAAACCCGCCGGCCGGATCGCGCAGCGCGCCGAATTTCACGCTGATCAGCACCTGATCGCGTGCCCGGCCGCGCAGCGCATCGCGGATCAGCATCTCGTTGTCGCCCATTCCGTAGAAATCGCCGGTGTCGAGCATCGTGATGCCGTGGTCGAGCGCCGCGTGCAGCGTCGCGATGCTCTCGGCGCGATCGGCCGGCCCGTAGAAGTCCGACATCCCCATGCAGCCCAGCGCGAGCGCCGATACCCGCGGGCCCGACCGGCCCAGTTCACGCATCTCCATGTCCGTTTCCTCGAGTGATGAATCGACAGGCCGGATTCTGGGCGCATCGCGACGCGCGATAAATGCGAAACACTCCACCAAACCATTCGACGCTGATTAACAATGGAGCCTGTCCATCCGCCCACACCCCCGCCCCGCATGGATCATCTGCATGCAATGCGCATCTTTGCGCGCGTCGCCCATCTCGGCAGCTTCACGAAAGCGGCCGAGCAGTTGCAACTGCCGCGCCCGACGGTCAGCAACGCCGTCCAGTATCTGGAAAAGCACCTGAAGGTCCGCCTGCTGCAGCGCACGACGCGGCGCGTCGCGCTGACGGCCGAGGGGGCGACCTACTACGAGCGCTGCATGCGGTTGCTGGCCGATCTCGACGATGCGGAAACGCTGTTCGAGGACGCCGGCGCGACGCCGCGCGGCGCGATCCGCGTCGACCTGCCCGAGCGCTTCGCGGTGAACCAGATGATTCCGGCGCTACCGGATTTCCACGCACGTTACCCCGACCTGCGCGTCGTGATCGGCACGACCGACCGCTTCGTCGACCTCGTCGCCGACGGCATCGACTGCGCGGTGCGGGTCGGCACGATGTCCGACACGTCGCTCGTCGCGCGGCGCATCGGCGAGCTGGCGCAGATCAACTGCGCGGCGCCCGCGTATCTGGCGCGCCACGGCACGCCGCGCTCGCCGGACGAGCTGCCGGACCACGTCGCGGTCGGCTATTTCTCGAGCCGAACGGGCCGTGAGCTGGACTGGGAATATGCGGACATGGATACGGGCGAACTGCATGCGGTCAAGATGCGCAGCGTCGTGTCGGTCAACAGCTCGCAGGCGTATCTCGCGTGCTGTCTTGCGGGCCTCGGGCTGATCCAGGCGCCGCGCGAAGGGCTCGGGCCGCTGCTGGCGGACGGCTCGCTGGTCGAGGTGCTGCCGGAATGGAATGCCGAGCCGCTGCCCGTGTCCGTGGTGTTTCCGACCGGGCGGCATCTCGCGCCGCGCGTGCGGATTTTCGTCGACTGGCTCGCGGAGACGCTCGGCGGCCCGTACCGGGCGGGCTGACGCGGGCTGGGGCCGGGGCACCGGCCCCAGCCGGTCGAAACGCTCAGAACTTGTGGCGGATCGCGGCGCGCACCGCGAACTGGTTCGACGACGCCGACGGGCCGTCCGTCCCGACCACGTAGCCGCCGTCGGCCGCGGTGCCGGTCTTGTCGCCGGCAACCTTCTGCCATGCGCCCTGCAGGTAGACGTCGGTGCGCTTCGACAGGCTGTAGTCGGCCATCAGGCCGACCGTGTGGTACTTCGGCTTGAACGATCCGGCCGCGGCATCGAACTTGCCGTCCGTGTACACGTACTGCGCGCCGAGATAGAAGTCGGGCGTGAGCTGGTACTTGCCGTTGATCTCGAAGTTCTGGAACTTCGTCGCGGTCAGCCCGAGGCCGGCGAACGTCGAAGCAGGCAGGTAGACCGTCGATACCGGATTCTTCACGTCCGTCTTCGTGTAGACGAAACCGACCGTGGCCGGGCCGAACGTGTAGTTGACGCCGCCGCCGAAGATCCGCAGGCGGTCGGCGACGAAGTTCGCGTCATCCGCGGTGATCGCGCCCGCGCTGCCGACACCCGGGTTGTTCGCCTGCAGGTACGCAGCCGCGACCTGCAGCCCGGCCAGCGAATACTGCGCACCGAGGCTGTACTGCCGGTTGTTCGAGAAGCCGGTGCTGTTGCTGAAGCTGTACGTGCCGCCGAACGTCAGGCCGTTCCAGTCGGCGCTCGCATACTTGACCGTGTTGTTGACGCGGAACGAGTTGTCCGTGTTGTCGTTGTCGAACGGGTGCGAGAACAGCGTGCCGCCCCAGTTGCCGTTGGCCGTGAGCGGCGCCAGATAATCGACGACCGAGTCGTACTGGCGGCCGAAGGTCAGCGTGCCGAAACGCGACTCGGAGAGCCCGACGAACGCCTGGCGGCCGAACATGCGGCCGCCCTGCCCGAGCCGGCCGTTGTTGACGTCAAAACCGTTTTCCAGCGTGAAGATCGCCTTCAGCCCGCCGCCGAGATCCTCGCTGCCCTTCAGGCCCCAGCGGCTGCCCTGCGCATAGCCGCTCGCGAGCTGGTAATTCGACTTTCCGACCCCATTCACATTCACGTTGTTCGTGTAGTTGAAGCCTTCGTCGATCACACCGTACAGCGTCACGCTGTTCTGGGCGAAGACCGGCGCGGCGAAAGCAGCCAGCGCAGCGGTAAAAAAGACGTGCTTCTTCATGACGAATCTCCGGAGCCGGGGCCGGGCGTGTCGCGCCCGGCGATTGTTCGATCTGTTGTAGGTGTGGCCCGCAGGGCGGACGACGCGGTGTGCGGCCGCGTGAGGACAAAATGGTGTCACGTCGCAAACCGTCCGTCCATCGGGGCATGTGAACCCTGCGCAAAACGTTGCGCTCGTCCAACTGCCCCGTCGCGCGGACGGCCTGACCCGGCTTATCGGCAGCGGCGGGACGCGCCGCCATCCGCGTAAACCCGAGCCCTGGCGCATCGGTGGCACAATGCGCATCCGTTCGTCATTTCTTCACGAATTCATGCTTCACCCCGATTCATGCGCGGCGTGTGCCGGCCGCGCACGCGGCCCGCGCCGGAAGGCGGCCCGATGACCGCGCCGGCCCGGGCCGGCCGCTACGCCGAGCTCGATTTCTTTCGCGGCCTCGTGCTGCTCGTCATCGTCGTCGACCACATCGGCGGCAGCATCCTGTCGCGCGTGACGCTGCACGCGTACGCGCTGTGCGACGCAGCCGAGGTGTTCGTGTTCCTTGGCGGCTTCGCGACCGCGATCGCGTACAACTCGCTCGCCGAGCGGCACGACGAAGCCGCCGCGCGCCAGCGCTTCATCCGGCGCGCGTTCGAGATCTACCGCGCGTTCCTCGTGACGGCCGGCCTGATGCTGCTGATCACGGCCGTGCTGAACGCGTTCGCGATCGACGGCCCGAACATGCCGACCAACGACCTCGACGGCCTGCTCCACAAGCCGCTCGCCGCGCTGCGCGACATCCTGCTGTTCCGCCGCCAGCCGTACCTCGCGTCGGTGCTGCCGATGTACGCGTTCTTCGCGCTGCTCGTCCCGCTCACGCTGCCGCTCGCACGCACGCAGCCGTGGCTGCTGCTCGCGTTCAGCGGCTCGCTGTGGTTCGCGGCGCCGCATGTCGCGCGCTTCCTGCCGACCGTCGAAGGCGCGCCGTGGGACTTCAACCCGTTCGCGTGGCAGTTCCTGTTCGTGCTCGGCGTGATCGCGCGCTGCCAGCCCGTCTACCAGACGCTCGCGCCCAAGCCGCAGGGCTGGCTGCTGACGGCCGTGTCGCTCGCGATCGTCGCGGCCGGCGCGTACTACCGGCTGCGCATCGAACCGTTCCCGACCGATCCGTCGATCAAGCAGAACCTCGGCGCGCTGCGGCTCGCGAACTTCCTCGCGATCGCGTGGCTCGCGGCCAAGCTCGTCCACCTCGGCTGGATGAAGAAGGTCGCGCACGCGATGCCGTGGATCGGCACGATCGGCCGGCAGGGGCTGCTGTGCTTCGTCGCGGGCACCGGCATCTCGCTCGCGGTCGATTCGCTGCTTTACCAGGCGACCGAGGGCTATCTCGACGTGAAACTCGGGCTGACCGCCGACGTCGTCGCGATCGGCCTGCTGTATCTCGTCGCCAAACTCTACGGGCCGCTCGTCGCGCGGCTGCCGTTCCGATCGCGGCGATGACGCGCCGCGCCGTCATGCGCCGCTGCTACGATAGCCGGCGCCTCTCCTGAAACGATTCGACATGCGCCGACTCGCCCTTCCGTTCGCCCTCGCCCTGATCGCCGGCTCCATCGCCACCGCCCGCGCCACGCCGCCCGCGCCCGCGGTATCGCCCGCGCCGCCGCCGGCCGTCCAGACCGCGACGACCCCGTCGGCCGCCCAGGAGCCCGCGCTCAATCCGGGCAGCAGCGTCGTGCTGCGCACGTTCCGGTCGGCGTCGCTGAAGCGCGACTGGTCGTACACGGTCTACCTGCCGCCCGGCTACAACCCGGAAGGCGCGCGCTACCCGGTGATGTACCTGCTGCACGGCAATGCCGGCAACGCGAACGACTGGGTCACGCAGGGCCGGCTGCAGGCCACCGCCGACACGCTGATCGAGCGCCGCGAGATTCCGCCCGTCGTGATCGTGATGCCGCAGGGCGGCACCGACTGGTACGTCGACCGCAAGGAGAAGATGCAGAGCGCGTTTCTCAACGACCTGCTGCCCGAAGTCGAAGCGCACTTCGCGGTGTCGAACCAGCGCGCGGGCCGTGCGATCGGCGGCGTGTCGATGGGCGGGTTCGGCGCGCTGCGCTTCTCGCTGCTCGAACCGGGGCTGTTCTGCGGCGCGATGCTGCTGAGCCCCGCGATCTACGCGAACGAGCCGCCGCTCAATTCCGCCGCGCGCTACGTCGGCGTGTTCGGCGACCGGCAGTTCGACCCGCGCGTGTGGCACGAACTCAACTACCCGGCGCTGATGCGCGGCTATTTCGCGCGCAGCTGGCGAATCCCGATGTTCATCGCGGCCGGCGACGACGACCTGACCATCCAGGCCGAATCGAGCGTGCTGTACACGCACCTGCGCCGCGCGCAGAACCCGGCCGAACTGCGCATCGTCGACGGCGGGCATACGTGGGACGTATGGCGCGGGCTGCTCGGGACGGGACTGAAGTACGCGCTCGAGTGCGTGAAGTGACGGCGGGCGGGCGCTACCCCGCCCGTCTTCACCCGGCGCGACGGTGACCGGCCGGCCGCAGGCCGTCGCCCCGTCCCATGCGCTGCGCACGCCGTCCCGGCGCGCCCGGGCCTGACGGCGGGCTCAAAGCCACGTGCCGCCCTGGCGCTCGTCCGGCTCCCCGGCGAGCGCATCGAAATCGTGAATCCAGTCCAGGTGATGCAGCACGCTGTCGCGCTCGGCCAGACGCGCATTGCGCGCCTGCGCGGCCGGCCCGTCGGGCAGATGCAGCACATCGGCCACGGAAATCGACGCGTACTGCACCTTGCGCGTGCGGCCGCGACGCAGCCGCTCGTACGCTTCCTGCGCCTCTCGCCAGTTGCCCGGCCCGGCCTTCGCCAGTTGCGCCGCCAGCACCACCGCATCCTCGATCGACTGGTTCGCGCCCTGCCCGTGGTGCGGCACCAGCGCATGCGCGGCGTCGCCGATCAGCGTCACGCGCCCGCGGCTCCAGCGGCCGAGCGGCGGCCGATGGAACAAGCCCCAGCGCTGGCTGATCGGCACCGCGGTGATCATCTGCACCACCGCCGGATGCCAGTCCCTGAATACACGCAGTTGCTCGCCCTCTTCCGACGGCATCACCCAGTCGCGCGACGGCCACGGTGACGGATGACGCTCGACCAGCAGGAAATTCTGGTCGCCGCCGTCGCCGATCGGATAGTGCAGCAGGTGCCCGTGCGGCCCGATCCAGTACTGCAGCGTTTCGGGATCGGGCAGCAGGCTCAGCCGCGCGGCCGGCACCACGCCGCGAAAACCCGAACAGCCCGAATACAGCGCATCGTCGTAGCCGAGCATCCAGCGCCGCGTGATCGAGCGCGCGCCGTCCGCGCCGATCACGAGATCGGCGTCGATGCGCACGCCGTTGTCGAACGCCAGCGTGACGCGATCGGCGTGCTGCACGAGATCGGTCAACCGGTGGCCGAGATGGATGCTGTCGAGGCCGACCGCCTTCGACAGCAGGGCCTGCAGATCCGCGCGATGCACGCCCCAGTACGCGCCGCCGAATTGCCGGCGATAGTCGGGCTCGCCGCGATGATGGCCGATCACCGCACCGCTGCGGCCGTCGCGATAGACGAGCCCCGGGATGTCCGCGCACACCGCGTCGAAGGCCGCACGCAGGCCCATGCGTTCGTAGAAGCGCGTCGCATTGGCCGACAGCGCGACGGCCGCGCCGACTTCGCGCAGCACCTCCGTCTGTTCGTAGATCTGCGCGTCGATGCCGTGCTCGCGCAGCGCGAGCGCGAGCGTCAGCCCGCCGATCCCGGCGCCGACGATCGCAATCTTCAGGTTCGTCTGCATGATGAAGGTGTCTCCGATATTCCGATGTGGGGTGTGCGACGTGCGCAGCGGCCATGCCGATTGCATGGGCCGTATCGGTATTCTCGGGAGCCGACTTTCATTCCACAATAAAATGAAATGAATCTGCATCATCACTGAATGCAATGAACCGGGCGAGGCAAAACCCATGGAACTGAGCGATATCGACCTCAACCTGCTGCTGCTTTTCCAGCGGCTGATGCAGGAACGGCGCGTGTCGAGCGTCGCCGAGCAGATGAACATGAGCCAGCCGGGCGTGAGCAACGCGCTCGCGAAGCTGCGCCGCCGGCTCGGCGATCCGCTGTTCGTGCGCGGGCCGGGCGGCGTGGTGCCGACGCCGTTCGCGCTGCGCCTGGCGGAACCCGTGTCGCACGCGCTCGCGACCCTGCACGCCGCGCTCAATCCCGAGACCGGTTTCGATCCGCTGCGCGCCACGCGCACGCTGACGATCGGCATGACCGACATCGGCGAAGTCGTGTTCCTGCCCGCGCTGCTCGAACACCTGTCGCAAGCGGCGCCGGGCATCGCGCTCAATACCGTGCGCAACACGAGCATCAACCTCGGCGACGAAATGGCCGACGGCCGCGTCGATCTCGCGATCGGCCTGCTGCCGCAGCTCAAGGGCGGCTTCTATCAGCGCCGGCTGTTCGATCAGCGTTATGTGTGCCTGTTCCGGCGGGGGCATCCGCTCGAGGACGCGCCGCTCACGGTCGACGCATGGCGCAATGCCGAACATCTGGTCGTGGTGTCGGCCGGCACCGGTCACGGGCAGGTGGACGAATGGCTGAGGCGCCGCCGCGTGGCGCGCCAGGTGCGGCTGACGGTGCCGCATTTCATGAGCGTCGGCTACATCCTGCAGCGCACCGACCTGATCGCGACGGTGCCCGAGCATCTCGCGCAGCAGCTCGCCGCACCGTTTTCGCTGGGCTGGCGCGCACTGCCCGTCGCGCTGCCGGGGACGCCGATTCACATGCTCTGGCATGCACGGGTCAACCAGGACGAGGGGAACCGGTGGCTGCGCGACGTCGTGGTCGATCTGTTTGCGCAGACCGGCACGCGGGCACGAAAGGCCGCGCCCGGCCGGACGAAGTAGTCAGCCGAGCGTGCGTTGCGATGTCGCCCGGACATGCGCACCGCGCATTTCGACTACATTGCCGAATGCGGCGATGATCCCGGTCATCGACCGCCTCGTCCTCTTTCAACCAGCAGGAAATCAAGCCATGTCTGTCTCGAAGAAATTCGCAGCCGTCACGGGCGCCGGCTCCGGCATCGGTCGCGCAGCGGCCGTCGCGCTCGCCCACGCGGGATTCACCGTCGCGCTGCTCGGTCGCACGGAGGCCTCGTTGCGCGAAACGCAGGACGCGATCCGCGCCGCCGGCGGCGACGCGCACGTGTTTCCTGCGGACGTCACCGACGAAGCATCGGTCGACCACGCGTTTGCGCAGATCGCGCAGCAGTTCGGCCGGCTCGACGTGCTGTTCAACAATGCCGGCCGCAACGCGCCCGCGGTTTCCCTCGACGAATATGAATTCGATCTGTGGAACAGCGTCGTCGCGACGAACCTGACCGGCGTCTTTCTGTGCGCGCGGGCCGCATGGCGCGTGATGAAAGCGCAAACGCCGCAGGGCGGCCGAATCATCAACAACGGCTCGATCTCGGCGCATGCGCCGCGCCCCGATACGATCGCGTACACGGCCACCAAGCATGCGGTGACCGGAATCACCAAGGCGCTGGCGCTCGACGGCCGCCGGTACAACATCGCGTGCGGCCAGATCGACATCGGCAACGCCGCGACGTCGCTGACGGAACGGATGACGCAAGGCGTCCCGCAAGCCGACGGCAGCCTCGCGCCCGAAGCGCGCATGGACGTCACGCACGTCGCGAACGCGATCGTCCAGATGGCGAACCTGCCGCTGGACACGAACATCCTGAACATGACGATCATGGCGACGGCCATGCCGTTTGTCGGGCGGGGATAAGCGCGCGGCGAGGAATCCCGATCGGGCCGCATGCATGCGCGGCGCTGCATCGCCGGGCCGGCCCGAATCATGCCCGCTCAGCTCGCTGCGAGATATCGCTGCGGCGATTCGCCCGTGATCCGTCGGAACATGACGATGAACGCGCTCGCGCTGCGATACCCGAGATCTTTTGCCACCTGCGCAACCGACTGGCCGAGCGCAAGGCGCGTGATCGCTTCCGCGACGCGCATCTGCTGCCGCCAGGCCACGAACGTCAGCCCCGTCTCGGCATGCAGCCGGCGCGCGAGCGTACGGCCGCTCGCGCCGAATTGCTCGCCCCAGAAGTCCAGCGTGAGATCGCTCGCGGGGTCGTTCATCATGTGCTCGCACAGCTTGAGCAGGCGCTCATCGCGCGGCAAGGGCACACCCGGCTCGGCGAGGCTCGGCGTTTCCGCGAGCACTTTCATCAGCAACGACGCGGCGAGCCCGGCACGGCTCGTGGCCGTATAGGTATCCGCCCCGTCGACCACCGTGAGCGCGAGTTCCCGCAGCAACACCGACACGGCGATGACCGCCGGCTCTTCCCAAGGCCACGGAAACACTTCGGGTTCCACATAGACGCTGCATAGCGCGGTGTCGCCCACCGCGTGCAGTTCGTGATCGACGTCCGACGGCAGCCACACCGCCCGCGACGGCGGGAGCGTCCATGTGCGGGCCGGCGTGAGCACGCGAACGACGCCCTTCGCTGCAAAGACGAGCTGGCCATGGCGATGCTGATGCCAAGCCACGCGTTCGCCTTGACGGTAGTTCACGAGGGTCGCGGCCACCTGGCGCGGCAGCGGCACCCGCGCCAGCGGATAGCGCTTGAGCAGAAAAGCCTTCATCGGAGACGTTCGAAAGGAAGTGCGCCATGATATTTCAAATTCACCAAATTCTGTCAAAAAATCGATATCACCTGTCTACCTTTCGGCTCCGGGAGGCATTAATCTCCTTACCCATCAATGGTTACGGCCAAATCCCGCTCGCCATATTTAATACGTCTCATTCTTATTTCTGAGACACAACACGTGCAGCCAGCACGTCCGCACGACCTTCGACGACTTATGCCTCTCATTGCCTCATTGCTCCGCTACTCACGCTGGTTGCTGCCGGTCGCGCTGCTCGCGAGTCTCGCGAGCGGCTTCGCGAACGCGGCGCTCGTGGCACTCATCAATCAGGCGTTGCAAGCGTCGGGCGCACAGCTGATGCACCTGGGCATGCGCTTCGTACTGCTCGCCGCGCTGGTGCTCGTGACCCGCATCGGCTCGCAGGCGCTATTCATGTATCTCGGTCAGCGCGTCAAGGCTCAACTGCGCATGCAGACGATCGGACGCATTACCGCCGCGTCGTTCCGCGATCTGGAGCGGTGCGGCGCGGCCCGCGCGGTGGGCGCGCTGACCCAGGATCTCGACAGCATCGTCGTGTTCTTCGTGAGCCTGCCCTCTATTGCGATGCAGGGCGCCGTGATCGTCGGCTGTCTCGCGTACCTCGGCATGCTCTCGCTGCCGATCCTTGCGGTCGCGCTGGGCGTGCTCGGGGCCGGCACGCTCGGCACGCAGCTGGTGAGCGCCCGTGCGCTGCGTCATCTGCGTGCCTCGCGCGACCGCGAGGACACGCTGCTGAACCAGTTTCGTGCGTTGTTCGACGGCGCCAAGGAACTCAAGCTGCATCGCGCCCGCGCGGACGCGTTCGTCGGCAGCGAGCTCGCACCGCACGTGGAAGCGGTGCGCGTGCAGCGCACGCGCGGCTATGTGCTGCACGCGCTCGCGGCAAGCTGGGGCAATTTGCTGCTGTTCGGTTTCGTCGGCCTGACGACTTTCGTGCTCGCGCATCTGTTCGGCGCCGACGCACACGTCATGTCGGGTTACGCGCTCGTGTTCCTCTATCTGATCATGCCCGTCGAAGGGCTGCTCGCGGCGCTACCGTCGCTCAACTCGGCACGCGTTGCGTTCGAGCGCATCGGCGCGCTCGAAGCGGCGCTGCCTGCCGAACCAGGCAATCACGCCGATTCCGCCCCAGCCCCGGCCGAAGGATTCTCGCGCATCGCGTTCGAAGGTGTCGAACATCGCTATGTGCGCGAAAGCGACGACGGCCTGTTCACGCTCGGGCCCATCGATCTGACGTTCGACGCCGGAGAGCTCGTGTATCTCGTCGGTGGCAACGGCAGCGGCAAGACCACGCTCGCGAAGCTGCTCGTCGGCCTTTACGCGCCCGAGCGCGGCCGTCTGCTCGTCGATGGCGTCGCCGTGGACGACACGACGCGTGCCGCGTATCGACAGCGTTTCTCGGTGGTCTTCAGCGATTTTCATCTGTTCGATTCGCTGCTCGGCCTGACCGGCGAACGCGAAGGGATGGCGCGTACGTTGCTCGTCGCGCTGCAACTCGACCACAAGGTGCGCATCGAGCGCGGCACGTTCTCCACGCTCGCCCTTTCGCAAGGTCAGCGCAAACGCCTCGCGCTGCTGGTCGCATTCCTGGAGGATCGACCGTTCTATGTCTTCGACGAATGGGCGGCCGATCAGGACCCGGCCTTCAAGGACGTGTTCTATCGCACGCTGTTGCCCGCGCTGAAGGCGAACGGCAAGACCGTGCTGGTCATCACGCACGACGATCGCTACTTCGATCTCGCCGACCGGCTCATCAAACTCGAGAACGGGCGCATCGCCGCGATTAGCGCGGACACGGCCGGCGCGGACAATGCGCGGCGTACGGGCGGCAACGACATGGCGAGCGCGGCATGAGCCACATCGTGCGCGACGAAGCAGCCCGCTCCGCATGCGGCGACACCGGCAATACCGCGACGTTCTCGCTCGAACGCGTGTCGTACGTCGCCAGCGGCCGTCCCCTGCTGCAATCGATCACTCTCGCGATCGAACCCGCATGCGTGACCGGGCTGGTCGGGCACAACGGTTCGGGCAAATCCACGCTCGTCAAATTGCTCGCTCGCCAGCTCGCCCCCACTGCCGGCACGATTCGCTACGCGGGCAAGCCGCTCGCCGACTGGGGCGCACGCCAGTTCGCGCGCCAGGTCGCGTATCTACCGCAGCAGACGCCGCCCACCGACGGCATGACCGTGCACGAACTGGTCGCCCTCGGGCGTTATCCGTGGCATGGCGCGCTCGGACGCTTCGGGGAAGAAGACGCCGAGCACGTCGAGCGCGCGATGCGTGCAGCCGATGTGCTCCGTCACGCCGATCGCCCCGTCGACGTACTGTCGGGCGGCGAGCGTCAGCGTGCATGGCTGGCGATGCTGGTCGCACAGGACTGCCGCTGCATGCTGCTCGACGAACCGACGTCGGCGCTCGACCTCAACCATCAGCTCTCCGTGCTCGAACTCGTGCGCACGCTCTGCGCGACGAGGGCGATGAGCGCCGTCGTCGTCCTGCACGACGTGAACATGGCCGCGCGATTCTGCGACCGCATCGTTGCGCTGCGCGAGGGCCGTCTGCTGATGCGCGAGCGCGCCGCCGACATCATGGACCCGGTACACCTCGAATCGATCTACGGCGTGCCGATGCGCGTGAGCGCCGATCCGGTCAGCGGGCGGCGCCTGGGGTTTCCGGCATGAACCCGCTCGTTGCGAATCCGCGCCGCCGGCAACTGCTCGTCGCGTTCACCGCGCTCGCCGGCTCAGGCCCACGGTTCTCCGCGCCATGCGTCGCTGCCGCGGTCACACGGTTCCCGCACCGCATCGTGGTGCTCAACTGGGAACTGACGGAAACGCTGCTCGCGCTCGGGCGCGCGCCCGTCGGCATTCCGTTGCCCGACTGGTATGCGAGCGGCATCGTGACGCCGCCGTTGCCGCCCAGCGTCGCCGATGTCGGCCTGCTCTATCAGCCGAATTTCGAGGTGCTGCTCGCGCTCGCGCCGGATCTCATCATCGTCACGCCGGCGCATGCGGCGTTGATGACGCCGCTCCGACGCATCGCGCCGACGCTCACGCTGGGCACATACATGAGCGCTGCACGGCCTCTCGAGGTGCTCTGCGACGAAACCTCCGCGATGGGGCGCGCGATCGGTGCGCCGCTATGCGCCACCGAGCTGATCGCCGCCGCGCAACAGGAATTCGCGTCGGTGGCCACCCGGATCGCGAGCACCGGGGCTCACCCGGCGCGAGCCGTGATCGTCGCCGAAGCACTCGACGAGCGACATTTTCGCGTCTATGGCGCGGGTAGCCTGTTCGACGACGTGCTCGCGCGCATCGGTGTCGACAATGCGGCCCATCCTCGCGACGCGGCGAGCCGCGCGGCCTCCACGCCATGGCGCACCTCCGTAACCGGCTCGGCCACCGTCGCGCTGGAACGCCTGTTCGATGTCCCGCACGCGGACATTCTGCTGATCGGGCCGCTGCGCGCCGCCGTGCGTGCCGCGCTGAACCAGAGCCCGTTGTGGCGTGCGCTGCCTGCCGTGCGCGAGAAACGCGTCGCAGTACTGCCGGTGATCGCGGCCTTCGGCGGACTCGTGTCGATGCGCCGCTTCGCCGCGGCCGTCTCGATCGCCCTCGCCACACTTGAGCACGGCGGAGGCAGCCTTGCGTAACCTCGTGCTGGCCGGACGCGTCGCGCGGACAAGCGATCGGCGCCTGGCGCTGGTCGGCGCCATGGCCGTACTCGCCGCATGCCTCACCGCCGCGGACGTGCATCGCGCACTGGCGGGCGCATCCTTTTGGCACGCGCTCGCGGCCACCGCCGACACGCAGGACGTGGGGGCCTTGCTCGTCCACTACAGCCTGCTGCCGCGCGTCGCGATGACACTGCTGTGCGGCGCCGCACTCGGTCTCGCGGGCGCGCTGATGCAACAGGTGCTGCGCAATCCGCTCGCTGAACCCATGACGCTCGGGGTGTTCCCGGGCGCGTATCTCACGCTGTCTGTCGCGACGATCTGGATGCCCGGCTGGTTGGCCATGGGTCGAAGCACGCTGGCGCTCGCGGGCGGCGCGACCGCAATGCTCGTCGTGTTCGCGCTGGCATGGGCGCAACGTATGTCGCCGCTCGGCGTGATCCTCGGCGGCATGGTGGTGAACCTGTACTGCGGCGCAATCAGTCTCGCGATCTCGGTGGTGCATTTCGACAGGCTTGCCGGCTTGCAGATCTGGGGCGGCGGCGCGCTCGACCAGAACGGCTGGCAACCGACGCTGCATCTGGGCATGCAGCTCGCCGCCTGCGCGGGCGGCGCCGCCCTGCTCTATCGTCCGCTGAGTCTGTTCGACGCAGGCGACACGACGGCGCGCCATCTCGGTGTCGCGGTCGGATGGGTGCGCGGCGCCGCGTTGTTCGTCGCGGTCGCGCTCACGGCGTTCGTGGTCGCCGAAGTGGGCGTCATCGGCTTCATCGGCCTGGCCGCACCGTTGCTGGCCCGCCTGGCCGGCGCGCGGCAATTGCGCGCGCGGCTCGTGTGGTCACCGCTCACCGGCGCGGCGCTGCTGTCGCTCACCGATGAAATCGTGCGCACGGCCGCGCGGGCCGACCTGTTTTCCGCACACGTGATCGCGACCGGAAGCGCGACCGCGATCGTGGGCGTGCCGCTGCTCGTCGGGTTGCTGCCGCGTTTGCGCTCGCGGCCCGATGCGCATGCTGCAACGGGCCCCCGGCATGATCGCCGCGCGCCTCGTGCGATGGCGCTGGTGTGGGCCATGCTGCTGCCGCTCGCATGCCTGCTGTCGCTGGCGGTCTCTCGCGGCCCCACCGGCACGAGCGTCGCCACGCTCACGCAAATCGAGAGCCTGCTGTTCTGGCGCGTACCCCACCTCGTCGCGGCGCTGGCGGCGGGCGCTCTGCTGGCAGTCGCGGGAACACTGCTGCAACGCATGAGCGCGAATCCGATGGCGAGTCCCGACGTGCTCGGTGTGGGTTCCGGCGGCATGTTCGGCATGGTCGCCGTGCTGTTTCTCGGTCACCGCCTCGTTCCCGCCGCGCTCGTGGCTGGCTGCGTGGCCGGCACGTTCGCGACGTTGGTGCTGCTCGTCTGGTTCGGACGGCGCGCGCGATTCGCGCCCGAGCGCCTGCTGCTCGTCGGGCTGTCGATCAGTGCGCTGTTCAACGCGGTAGTCGGCGCGCTGATGTCAAGCGGCGATCCGCGCGCGGGCGTGCTCGTCGATCTGTTGATCGGATCCACCTATTACGTCGCGCCCGGCATCGCATGGAGCGTCGCGGCACTGGCGCTCCTCGCGCTCGCCGTTGCACCGCTGACCGGACGCTGGCTCGCCGCTCTTGCGCTCGGCACGGACGTCGCGGCGAGCGTCGGCGTGCCCGTGGGTCGCGCGCGCTTCGCATTGCTGTTGCTGGCGGCCATGTCAACGGCGGCGGCTACCGTGATTGTCGGGCCGTTGTCGTTCGTCGGGTTGATCGCGCCGCATATCGCACGGTTTTCCGGTGCGCGCCGCCCCGTGCCGCAGCTTTATCTGGCCGCAACCCTCGGCGCGCTGCTGATGGTGACGGCGGACTGGCTCGGGCGGCAGATCGTTTTTCCGCAGGAAATCGCGACCGGCCTCGTCGCCACGCTGCTCGGCGGACCGTGGCTCGTCGCGCTCGTGATGCTGCGCGGGTTGCGGCGGTAATTGCGTCACGGGTCGCGGGATCGACCACGATGTCGGCCCGGCGATTGTTCGGTAGTGCATGGATTCAAGACAGACGAGGCCGTCAGATGCCCGTCGATAAAGATCGTCCCCCCCATTTTTCAACCCGCCGCTGGCGGGAGGAAGCAGTTCGACGTTTTTCAACATCGGGATGATCAACCATGACAACGAGAATAGACCACCCGCGCGCGCGGCGCGTGACGACGGGACGACGCAGCGGTGCCCCGCTCGCCTTTTCGGCGCTGTGCCTCGCCTCCTCGTGGGCGAACGCGCAAGGCTCGCCCGCCCCGGCCGGCGGCATGCTGCCCGCCTTGACGGTGGTGGGCACAAAGGACGCCGATGCGACAACCGAAGGCAGCGGCAACTACGCTGCAAAGTGGGCCACCATCGGCGGAAAAGTCGCGCAATCGATCAAGGAGACGCCGAACTCGGTCTCGGTGCTCACGCGCGAGCGGATGGACGACCAGAACATCACGACCATCCAGCAGGCGTTGCGCTCCGTGACCGGCGTCAGTTCGATCGACTACGGCGACGGTACCGCGTACTTCCGCGCGCGCGGCTCGCAGCTCGGCATTGAATTCGATGGGGTCCCGACGCTGAGCGGCCTGCAGTATCAGTTGCAATTCGATCTGGCGATGTACGACCGCGTCGAAATCCTGCGCGGCCCGGCAGGCTCGATCGATGGCATGGGCGAGCCGGGCGGCGTCGTCAATCTCGTGCGCAAGCGCCCTCAGGATCAGTTCCATCTCGGCACGGAAACACAGGTCGATTCGTTCGGCAGCGTGCGCCAGATGATCGACGTCACCGGGCCGCTGAACAAGGACGGCACGCTGCGCGGACGCGCCGTTCTCGTGGGCAGCACCGGTATGCAATCCATCGAGCGCACGCGCAGCAAGGAGGTGATGGCCTATGGTGCGCTCGATTGGGACCTCACGCCGCGCACGACGCTGTCGTTCTCGGGCGGCTATCAGGTCTCGCCGATTTCCGGCATCGATTACGGTGCGGGCGGCGTGCTGAACAGCACGCGTACCGCGCTCACCGGGCGCGTGCCGAGCGAATATACGCGGAACTTCAGTCCGAGCTGGAACTACGCGTACACCTCGTTGCAGGAGGTCAACGCCAACCTCGTGCATCGGTTCGAAAACGCGTGGCAATCTTCGACCACGCTGTTCTACCGCCACGAACTCTCCAAGGCCTACTACGCGTACTCCGGCCCCGGCGCGACCGCAAACGGCCTCGCGCGCTTCGGAGACCAGCGGCAGCGCACGAGCTATGACTGGTTCGGCGCGGACACCAATGTATCCGGCCCGGTCCGCCTCTGGGGGCAGACGCATACGCTGACCATCGGCGCGAACTACGCCGTGATGACATCGGGCGCGCAATCGGGTTACCGTGCGTTGAGCGGCCCGTACGGTGGCGCCTACAGTCTCTACGATCCCAATGCGGTACCCGCCGTGGACGTACCGTACACGTTCGGCACCAATCATCGCACCGTGCAATACGGCGTCTATGCGCAGGCGCGTATCAAGCTCGCCACGCCGCTGACGCTCGTGCTCGGCGGCCGTGAGGCGTTCCTGCAAGACCGCACGCAGTCGACGTTGCCGAGCGTCGCGGACTGGACGACCAACGCACAGGTCAATCATCGCTTCCTGCCGTCCGCCGGCTTGCTGTGGGACATCGTGCCGTCGCTGACGGCCTACGCCAACTACGCGCGGTTCCTCGATGCGCAAACGCAAGGCACGTACTCGGGGCCGGGCCTGCCGCCGCGCTCGGGAGAGCAGTACGAAGTGGGCATAAAAAGCAGCCTGCTCGATGGCCGCCTGAATGCGAACGCCGCGCTGTTCCGCATCAACGACGACAACCGCGCCGTTGCCGATCCTGCCCATCAGTTCTATTACGTATCCGCAGGCAAGGCACGCAATCAGGGTATCGAGCTCGAACTCACTGGCCAGCCGACGCCAGACTGGAATCTCTATGCCGGCTACACGTATCTGAACGCACACTACGAGAACGACTCTCCCGATCTCACCGACGGCACGGATCCGAAGCATTTGTTCAAGCTGTGGACCCGATATACGCTCTCGCAAGGCCCGTTACGCGGATTCTCGATCGGGGGCGGCATGCTCGCTCAAACGCGGATTTCGCGTGGCGTCGAACAGGGCGGCTATGCGGTTTTCGACGCACAAGCGGGATATCGTTTCACCAAGCACGTGACGGCGTCCTTGCAATTGAATAACGTGTTCAATCGCAGGTACTACATTCGTCCGCCCAGCACCTATTACAGCGTATTCGGCGATGCGCGCAACGTGATGTTGACCGTACGTTCGGATTTCTAGGTGCCGCCGCGACGATCGGCCCGAGCACGACACCCAACTGCTCGGCAAGCTGCGTATATGACAGCACTTTTTCGAAGCGCTGCCGCGGAAAAATCTGCGGCAGCAGCACCTCGCGAGCGACAAGCCCCTGACTCGTGAGTGCGCCACAGACGGCGGACAACGCGATCAGCCACCCGATTCCGCTCCAGGCGACATAGCCGGCAATGCCGATCTTGCAGGCGATGGCACGACTGATCCGGCTCGCTCGCAGCACACGAACGGGCGGCACGCGGTCGCTCAATGCACCGCAGACCGGAAAGGCGATGAATCGCGGCAACGCTTCGATGAAAAATGCGAGCCCGGACCACGTCGCTTTATGCGTGATCTGAAAGACGACGAGCGGCACCAGAAAGAGCAGCATCTGGTCCGCGATCCGCGACAGAAAAAAGGGAACCCAAGAAGGCCGGCTGATCGATGCGCATCAAACGTATGCCCCGCGAGAATGATCAGGACACACCGGGGTGAGCCTGCTTCACCAGGCTTCAGTACGCCTTGCATCGCTCATCAAGGCGCGCCCTCGCTTGTCGTTTTAGTACACGAAAAACTTGCACCTCACCACCCGCCAAGCGGATCAACCCCCGACCGTCGTCCGGACGTTCCACGACACCGGAGCGTCGGTTGCGCGCTGAAAATACCGGCACCGAATTGCTTGAGGTCAGACCAACCCCACGGCCGAGTGTCTGAATGACGAACCATACGCAGTATCGGGCAACCGATCCCGTCCGCTCAGGCGCGAACGGAAAGTACCGGCCGGTGCCGTCGTCCGGTACAGGCCGCGCTTCTTCAATTCCGGCACGATCAGTTCGGCGAAATCGTCGAGCGTGCCCGGGCTGATAAGCGGATTGAGCATGTAGCCGCTCGTCGTCGACTGCCGCGCATGCTCGGCGAGTTGATCGGCGACCTCGTCGGGCGAGCCGACGAGGATCAGGTCGGTGCCGCGCGTGACGCTCGCGAACTTGCGCCGCACGTCGCCGGCGGTGAGCGGCTTGCCGCTGCCGTCGGGCCTCATCACGTAGGACGTGAGCCCTTCCGTCTGCGTCGTAAGCGGTTCGTCGTCCGCATAGCGGTCGATGTCGATGCCGGTGTCGCCCGCGTAGCTGACGAGTTGCGCGTGTTGGTGATAGTGCTGCTGCAGCAGGTGGTATTTCTCCTTCGCGTCGCTCGACGAGCGCGCCGTCACGATCCGCAGCACCGTCAGCGACTTCACGTCGTCCGCCGACCGGCCGCGTTCAACCGCCTGCCGGCGAATCTCGTCGAGGCCCGCGCGGATCTCGTGCGGATTCGACTTCGCGACGAACACCACCTCCGCGTGCTTCGCTGCGAATTCGCGTCCGCGCCCGGACCAGCCGGCCTGGATCAGCACCGGCGAGCGCTGCGGCGACGGCGCGCAGACGTGCGGCCCCTGCACGCGATAGTGCGTGCCTTCGTGCGCGATCGGCCGCACGCGGTCGCCACGCGCATAGCGCGGCGCGTGCTTGTCGGCGACGACCGCGTCGTCCGCCCAGCTCCCTTCCCACAGCTTGTAGACGACGTCAAGAAACTCCTCGGCGCGCGCATAGCGTTCGTCGTGACCGATCATCCGGTCGAGCCCGAAGTTGCGCGCCGCGCTCGTCAGGTAGGACGTCACGATGTTCCAGCCGATCCGGCCGTTGCTCAGATGATCGAGCGTGCTGAAGCGGCGCGCGAGCGCGAACGGATGCTCGTAGGTCGTGCTCGCGGTCACGCCGAACGCGAGCCGCTCGGTCTGCGCGACCAGCGCCGGAATCAGCATCATCGGATCGTTCGCGGGCGACTCGACCGCCCACTGCAGCGCGGCATCGGCCGACCCGCCATAGACGTCGTACAGGCCGAGCACGTCCGCGAAGAACAGCATGTCGAGGTCGGCCTGTTCGGCCGTGCGCGCGAGGTTCGACCAGAACGCGAGTGTATTGGCGCGCAGCCGTTCATCGGCGGGGTGGGTCCACAGGCTTGGTGCGCCACCGCAACCGACACTGGCTTGTTCATACAGGGAAAACAGCAACGGGCGAGGATCGGACATCGTCGAAATCGGTATCAGGGAAGGAATCAGTTGGGTGCCGCCCACGCGCCCGACGACGCGCGGCGGCGGCGCCGTGCTGGCGTGCGCTCGTCTGGCGCGCTCATAAGGTAGCGATTGACGTGCTGCTCGAAACGGCCGGCAGGAACGATCAGCAGCGCGACCAGTACGACATAGACGATCGCCGCGCCGGCCAGCGGTTCGTACACGCGCAACGTCTCGAAGCGCAGCGTATTGGCCGTTCCCATCACGTCGAACACGGTCACGGTCGACGCGAGGACGGTCGATTTCAGCAGCAGGATCGCCTCGCCGATGAGCGCGGGCAGCGCGAGCCGCCAGGCGCGCGGGCCGACGATGCGGCGCAGCACCTGCGCGCGCGTCATGCCGTATGCGTGCCCGGCTTCGATCTCGCCGGCCGGCACGCCGGCGATCGCGCCGCGCAGGATCGTCGCGACATACGCGCTCTCGTTCACGCTCAATGCGACGATCGCGTACCAGAACGCGTCGCGCAGCAGCGGCGATGCCCAGCTGTCGCGCATCCATTCGCGCGGCACGATTTGCCCGAATCCGTAGTACAGCAAATAGAGCTGAACGAGCAGCGGCGTGCCGCGAATCAGCATGATCCAGCCGCGCGCGGACCAGCGCAGCGGCGCATGGCGCGCACCGGCGGCGAGCGCGAGCGGCACGCCCAGCAGCACGCTGGCCACGCCCGAAAAAAGTGTCAGCGCGAGCGTCGTCGGCACTGCGGCGAGCAGCTTCGGCATCACCGTATCGAGCAGGAACGGCAGCGAGAAGATCATGCGGTTGCGCGCCTCGTGCCACGGTTCGCGTGCCGCTCGAGCACCGCGAAGATGCCGGTCGACGCGATGCTCAGCAGCAGGAACAGCGCGGCCGTGACGAGATAGAAGAATACGTAGTGACGGGTCGCGCCGGCCGCGAGCTGGCTCGCCTTCAGCAAGTCCGTGAACGAGCCGAGCACGCTGATGAACGACGCGTCCTTGGTCGCGTTCAGCCACACGTTGCCGACGCCCGGCAATGCGAGCCGCGCGGCGGCCGGCAGCCGGACGCGCGTGAACGTCTGCCATGGCGTCATCCCGTATGCATGCGCGGCTTCGATCTCCCCGATTGGCACGTTGACGAGCGCCGCGCGGAAGATGTCGGTCAGATACGCGCCCTGGATGAAACCGAGCGACAGCGCAGCAACGAGGAACGGCGGGAACGCGAAGCCGTCGGGCACCAGGCCGCCGCGGCGCAGCGCGACCTCGACGGCAGGCGCGAGCGCATAGAACGCGAGCAGCAGGCACAACAGCTCGGGCAGCGCACGTACCAGCGTCGTGTAGAGCCGCGCGAGCCATGCGAGCGGCGCGTGGCGCGACAGCTTGCCGAGCGCGCCGGCGATGCCGAGCAGCACGCCGGTGCAGAACGACGACGCCGCGACGCCGAATGTCAGCGCGAACGCGCCCGCGAACACACGGCCATATCCACCGTCGTCGAATGCAAGCAGCGCGAGCAGCGAGTCGTCCGCGGCCATCGGGTCAGCGGCCCTTCTCGATCGTGCCCTTCAGGTTCGGATAGCGGGCGGTGATCGCATCCCACGTACCGTCCTGCTGCAGCTGAGCGATCGCGGTCGACAGCTTGCCGCGCAGCGCATCGCCTTGGCGCACGCCCGCGCCGATGCCGAGGCCCAGCACCGGGTTGTCCGCGCACGTCGCCTTGACCTCGAAGTCCTTGCCGTCGCGCGACGCGAGGAAGGCCGTGAACAGACCCTTGCCTTCCTGCACGTAGTCGACCCGGCCGGACACCAGATCCGCGAGCGCGTTGTCGAACTTGTCGAACGCCTTGATCTGCGCATCCGGCTTGAAGCGGGAATCGAGGAACGCCGAGAAGTTCGTGCCGGCCTCGACGCCGATCACGCGACCCTTGAAGCTCGCGGGCACCGCGCAGTCGACGCGGCGCCGATCGCTTTTCGCGCCGACGAACACCGTCGGCGATTCGTAATACGCGCGACTGAAATCGATTGCCTTCTGCCGCTCGCCGGTGATCGTCATCGACGACCAGATCACGTCGATCTTGCGGTTCTGCAACGCCGGAATCAGGCCGTCCCAAGCAATGTCGGTGAGTTCGCACCGCACGTTCAGTTTGCCGCACGCGGCATCGAGCACGTCGATTTCCCAGCCCTTCCACTTGCCGGCCGCGTCCTTCGAAAAGAATGGCGGATACGATTCGGCGTCGATTCCGACGCGCAACGTCGGCTGGGCCGCATGGGAAGCCGGCACGAGGCCGACCGCAAACACCGCGGCCGCGGCACGGCGGACACTGGAACGCATCAAACGATTCATGTGGCGAATTTCTGAAATAACGTCGGAACGACCGGCGTCGCAGCCGGCAGGAGGCGAGACTGTAATGCGCGCCGACGTGTGTACCAAATGGTTATTTTTTCGATGAATATCTGATCGCGCGATATGGCGGAACGGCGCACCGCCGAACGCGCGGCACGGTGCATCGTTCGACCGTTCGCCCGCTCACGCCTCCGCTGTTTCGCGCTGCAACGCCGGCAACTCCAGATTCGCGCGGAAATCACCGCCCACGTAGTCGGTATCGAGCAGCGCACGACGACGCAATTCGGGCAGCAAGCCATTGAGCAGCAGATCCTCCTGGTCCGGCTGACCGAGCCCGTGCAGCGACAGCACGTCGACGAGCCCCGCGCGATAGCGCGCCTCGATCGCATCGGCGAGCTGCTCCGGCGTGCCGGCGACGAACCAGTGGCCGGTCTCCTGCGCGCGGACGATCAGCTCGCGCAGCGTCAGCCGCTGACGCGCATAGCCGACGAAGATCGCAACACGCCCTCGCCGGCGATGCACGCTGTCGATCGCCGGCAGCAGCGACCCCGGCAACGGCTGGTCGAGAGGCAGGTCGCGCAGGTCGACGACGCCGCCGAGCATGTCGGCGAGCTTCAGCCGGCCTTGTTCGTAATCGATGCGTTCATGCTTGTCACGCAACCGTCGCGCGACGTCGGCATCGGATTCACCGATCACCGAATGGAACGAGTTCATCACGAGCGGCAGCCGGTCGCCGCGGCCGAATGCGATGGCCTGCCGATGCAGTTCGGCGACGAATGCGCGCGCGTCTTCGTGTGTCGGCTGAGACGTATACACGACCTCCGCGTACCTCGCGCCGAGCGATACGCCGCTGGCCGACTGACCCGCCTGAAACAGCACCGGCCGACGCTGCGGCGACGGCGGCACGTTCAGCGGCCCCTGCACCTGGAAGTGCTCGCCGTGATAGTCGATCGCCCCGAGCTTGCGCGGATCGACCGAGATGCCACCGCCCTGCCCGCGCCGCGTCGCGCCCGGATCGTTCGCGTCAAACAGCGCGTTGACGACCTCGACGAATTCGGCCGCACGTGCGTAACGCCGTTCGGGGTCGGGCAGCGCCGCATCGCCGAAATTCTCCTCGCCGACCGACGACGTCACCGCGTTCCACGCAGCACGGCCGCCGCTCACGTGGTCGAGCGTGCCGATCAGCCGCGCGAGGTTGTACGGATGGTGATACGTCGTCGACACCGTCGCGACGAGGCCGATCGCCGACGTCGCCTGGCTCAGCGCCGCCAGCGCGACGATCGGCTCCTGGCTGCCCGTCGTGCCGGCGAGGCCGGCCGAATCGGCCTGCAGCAGGTCGGCGGTAAAGAGACCGGTGATCTTCTCGGCTTCCGCCTTGCGTGCGAGCGACGCCGCACGTCGCACACCGTGCACGACATCCGCGTCGCCGGGTGCGTACAGCACGCTCGCCGCGCCGACGAGCGTCTTCAACCGTCTACGTGCGCCGCTCATGACACGGCTCCGTTCGTCGCACGATGGCGCGTAACGAAGGTGAGCGTCTCACGCAGTACGCATTTTTCATTCATCTGTATTCCTCTTGATTCCGTTCGATCGGACACTTCATGTCGGCATCGTGGCCCCGCATCGCCCGGCAGGCGCCGGGCACACGCCGCGAGACGACGCGCAGTCAACGACCATAATGCAAGCCCCCCGGTCGGCCGGAACGAATATTTTCGGCTTTCGATATTCTTCTTGATTGTTTGACCGTGCGAACGGCGCCGCAAAATAATTCGGCATGCCAAACCCGTTGATCAGGCCGTTTCGACCCGCGCCGATCGCTTCATCATGACGTTCGACGCCATCCGCTCCGACTCCGATTCGTCCGCTTCGACCGCGTTGCCGTTCCGCTTGAGCGTGCTCGACAAGAGCCCGGTCGCGCCGGGAGAAACGGCCGCCGACGCGCTTGCGCGCAGCGTGTCGCTCGCGCGCTTCGCCGATGCCGCCGGCTATCACCGCTACTGGCTCGCCGAACATCACAACACCGCCGCGCTCGCGTGCCCGTCGCCGGAGATCCTGATCGCGCACGTGCTCGCGCATACGCGGCGCATTCGCGTCGGCTCGGGCGGCGTGATGCTGCAGCACTACAGTCCGTACAAGATCGCGGAAAACTTCAACCTGCTCGCGTCGCTGGCGCCGGGCCGCGTCGATCTCGGTATCGGCAAGGCGCCGGGCGGCCTGCCGCTGTCGACGCGCGCGCTGCAGGCCGGCTACGATCCCGCGCGGCGCGCGGCGTTCGCCGATCTGGCCGACGAACTGAATCGTCATCTTCAGGGCGCAGCCACGGCTGCCGATACGACCGGGCAGGATGACGCCACGCTGCATGCGACGCCGCGCCCGCTCGAGCCCGCACAACGGTTCCTGCTCGGCGCCAGTGCGGAAAGCGCCGCGCTCGCGGCGCGGCTCGGCTGGGCGTTCGTCTACGCGTCGCATTTGAACGCCTCACCGACCGATCTGGAACGCGCGTTCGATGCATACCGCAGCGCATCCGGTGGCCGCACGCCGCTGCTTGCGGTCTCCGCGATCGTCGCGGCAACCCGCGACGCGGCCGCGCAGCTGGCGAGCGGACATCGGGGCTTTCGCGTGCAGGTGGGCGACACGCCTGCCGTCAACGTCGGCAGCCTCGATCAGGCGCACGCCTATATCCGGCAGGCAGGCGGCGGCCCCCATCGCATCGATCCGCGCGAAACGCGGATCGTGCACGGCACGCGCGACGACGTGCTGCACGAACTGCACGCATTGCATCGCCGCCACGGGATTGACGAATTCGTCATCGATACGCCGCTCGCCGATGCCGCACCGCGTATTGCGTCGCTGCGGCTGCTGGCAGGCGCGTCGGCCGACGAGCACGGTGCGGCGGCGTCGCAGTACCGGCCCGATGCGCGTGAATCGCGCGAGCGCGCCGCGACGCCGCAACCGGACTTCGAGGGCACCGCGCGATGACCGATACGATCCGCATCGCCGGCGCGGACGACGTGCCGGCCCTTTACGCGCTGCTGCAGGATGCGTATGCGCCGCTCGTGCCGCAGGGCGTGCTTTTCACGATCACGCGCTCGCCGATCGAGCGCGTCGCGCAGACCGTTGCGCGCGAAACCACGTTCGTGCTCGAACACACGACACCGGAAGGCCGACCGGCCCTCGCGGCCACGCTGACCGTGCGCTTTCCATGGGTATCCGGCGAACGCCACCGCATGCCGTATCCGTTCCTCCACTGGTTCGCGGTCGCGCCCGCGTTCAAGCGGCAGCGGTTCGGGCACGCACTGATCGAGCACGTCGAATCGCGGTTCCTGGCCGCGCAGGTGAAGGCGCCCGCGACCTATCTCGCGACCGCGACCAACCATCCGTGGCTGCAGCCGTACTACGAACGTAACGGCTACCTGCCGTTCGATCGCTCGACGAATGCGCTCGGCACGCCGCTCGTCTGGCTGCGGAAAATCCTGCTCCCGGATCTCTATCGCGATCCGGCGGCGGACGATACCACCGCGCACGACGTGCCGCTCCACGCAAACGCGTGACGCCCCCTCCTCCGGGCTTCGCGCACCGCATCCCCTGCTACCCACCTCGTGAAAGGCTGCCACGCATGACATTCGCATTTCCGGATTCCGCTCTCCGCGCTTCGCGCCGTACCGCCTCGGCCGCGCTGCTGGTCGCGCTCGCGTTCCCGCATGCGGCGTTCGCACAGGGCACGCCCGTCTCCGGAGGCGCGCTGACCTGGGGCGTCGAAACGGAGCCGCGCACGCTGAACCCGCAACTGAACGGCCAGGACAAGGTCGAGCTGCTCCTGCGCAACGCATACGAAAGCCTGCTCGCACAGAAGCCGGACGGCAGCTACGTGCCGTGGCTCGCGACCGGCTACAAGGTCTCCGCCGACGGCAAGACGTATACGTTCACGCTGCGCGACGGCGTGAAGTTCACCGACGGCGCGCCGTTCGACGCGAAGGCCGTGGCGCGCAATTTCCTGAACGCACGCGAACTGTCGTACTCCGCCGGCAGCCAGCTCGCGCGACTGATCTCGCACGTCGCGGACGTGAAGACACCGGACGAGCACACGGTCGCGATCACGCTCGATGCGCCGTATGCGCCGTTCCTGACATTCGCCGGCCGGCTGCCGCTGCTGTCGCCGAACGCGTTCGACCGACCGAGCCTGAAATCGGGCGGCCCCGACATCGCGGGCACCGGCCCGTTCATCCTGCGCCGCTACGTCAAGGGGCAGGAAATCGAATTCGCGAAGAACCCCGACTATCGCTGGGCGCCGCCGACGGCGGGCCACCAGGGCCCCGCGTACCTGGACCGGATCATCTACCGGTTCCTGCCCGAATCGTCCGTGCGCACCGGCGCGCTGCTGTCAGGCCAGGTCGACGTGATCGAAGGCGTGTCCGGCAACGACGCCGCGCTGATCCGCAAGAACGCCGATTTCACCTACCGCCGCGCGCTCAACACCGGCACGCCCTACTCGTTGTTCCTGAACGTCGGCTACGGTCCCACGCAGGATGTGAAGGTGCGCCGGGCGCTGCTGGAAGGCCTCGACATAACGGGCATCGTGCAGTCGATCTACCGCGGCGAGCGCACGCGTGCATGGGGCGTCACGTCGCCGATCGATCCGCTCTATGTCGCGTCGATCGAAAAGACTTACGGCAACAACCCGAAGCTCGCGAACCAGTTGCTGGACGAAGCCGGCTGGAACATCCGCGACAGCGGCGGCTACCGCACGAAGAACGGCGAACGGCTGACGATCGCGGTGATCCAGGCGCAGGCAACGGTGCGCGACCAGCGCGACGTGCTGCTGCAGGCACTGCAGGCGCAGGCGCGGCAGCGACTCGGCGTCGACCTGAAGATCCAGTACGTCGACGACGGCACGTACGTCGAAGCGCGCAAGAGCGGCAAGTTCGGCTCGATCGCGAATTCGAACACACCGCCGGACGGCATCGACATCGAAGGCCACTACCTGCCCGTCGATCGCGGCGGCGCGTTGAACTACAGCCGTGCGGCAGCGCCCGAGCTGACGCGCTGGCTGCAGGCGGCCGCACGCACGCAGAACATCGCGGAACGCAAGAAGCTGTACGGCGAGCTGCAGCACTTCGCGATCAACGAGCAGGCGTACGCGGTGCCGCTGTACGAGCCCGAAGACCAGATCGCCGCCGCGAAGGCCGTCCAGGGGCTGCGCTTCCGCTCGTTCGCGCAGATGCCCGAGAACCCGTACGACGTGTGGATCAAGAAGTAGGCGGGCGCGTCGAGCGCGTTGCCCCGCACGCCGCGCCAAACCGACAGGAGATATCGCACATGCACCCTTCGCCTTCCGCTCCCGTCCCCGTCCCGGACGCGCTGCCGGCCGCACGCTCGCCGGCCCCCTGGCGCCGCTGGCTGCATTCGCCGGTCACGACGCGGCTCGCGACCGGCGCGCTCGTACTGTGGGCCGCGGTCACGCTGTCGTTCGCGGCCGTGCATCTCGCACCGGGCGACATCGTCGGCATCCTGATCGGCGAGCAGCTGAGCACGCCGGAGATCGAAGCGGCGATCCGCCGGGAATGGGGACTCGACGAACCGCTGCCGCTGCAATACGTGCACTACCTGTGGCGCGTGCTGCACGGCGAGTTCGGCCGCTCGTACATCCTGAACACCGACGTCGCACCGCTCGTGCTCGGCCAGCTGTGGCCGACACTAAAGCTCACGGGCGCGGCGTTCGTCGTGACGATCGCGTTCGCGGTCGGCCTCGCCGTGCTGACGGCCGGTCGCCGCTGGGCGGGGCGCGCGGCATCCGGCGTCGAGCTGCTGCTCGCGTCGACGCCGTCGTTCTGGCTCGGCATCATGCTGCTGTTCGTGTTCAGCTTCACGCTGAAGCTGTTCCCGGTGGCCGGCGATCGCGGCTTCGCGTCGCTCGTCCTGCCCGCGCTGTCGCTCGGGCTCGCACAGGGCGCCGTGATCGGCCGCGTGCTGCGGCAAGGCATCGAGCGCGCGCTCGACGAGCCGTATGCGCTCACGGTGCGTTCGTGGGGCATCGGCGGCCTCGCGCTGCGCGTGCGCCATGCGCTGCGCCACGCGGCGCTGCCGGCCGTCACGCTCGCCGGCTGGCTCGTGGGCGGGCTGCTCAGCGGCGCCGTCATCACCGAGCAGGTGTTCGGCCGGCCGGGCCTCGGCAAGATAACCGTCGACGCGGTGCTGTCGAAGGACATGCCGGTGATCCTGGCGATCGCGATCCTGTCCGCGGCGATCTACGTCGCGCTCAGCACCGCCGTCGACCTGCTGTACCTGCTGATCGATCCGCGCCTGCGCGATCGCCGCGCACCGCGCTGAACCGGAGGCTTCGATGTCCACTCCCGTCGATCTCACATTGCGCGCCCCGGCGACATCCGCCGCGGCCGGCTGGCTGCGCCGCCATCCGGGCCTCGCGCTGGCTGCCGTCTATCTGCTGTTGAACGCGATTGCGGTCATCGCACCGGGCTGGCTCGCGCACTACGATCCGCTGGCCGCCGATCCGCTGTCCGCGCAGCTCGGCAGCAGTGCCGAGCACTGGCTCGGCACCGACCAGCTGGGCCGCGACATCTTCTCGCGCGTCGTGTACGGCGCACGCTACTCGCTGTCGATCAGCGCGGCCGCGATCGGCGTCGCGACGCTGTTCGGCACCGCGCTCGGGCTGTTTGCCGGCCTTGCGCGCGGCTGGCTCGACGAGCTGATCACGCGCGTGCTCGACGTCGTGTCCGCATTCCCCGACCTGCTGCTCGCGCTGATGCTGATCTCGTTCACCGGCCCCGGCGCGGTGAACCTCGTGTTCGCGCTCGGCGTCGCGTCGGTGCCGCGCTTCGCGCGCGTGGTGCGGGCGCAAACCTTCGTCGTCGCGGCTTCCGGCTACGTCGAGCACGCGCGCACGCTCGGCCTCGCACCGGCGGTGCTGGTCTGGCGGCACGTGCTGCCGCATGCGATCGCGCAGGTGCCGGTGCTCGCGACGATCGGGCTCGGCACCGCGATCATCGGCACGTCGGGACTGAGCTTCCTGGGCATGGGGCCGCAGCCGCCCGCCGCCGAATGGGGGCTGATGCTCGCCGAGGGCCGCAACTATCTGTACAACGCGTGGTGGATCGCGGTGTGGCCCGGCGTCGCGATCACCGCGGCCGTGATCGCCGTGAATGCGCTCGGCGGCTACTGGCAGGCGCGCTTCGAACGCAGGGAGGCAGCATGAGCACGATCGCATCCGCTGCGCCGGCAACACCGGCCCGCGCCGCACCGCTGGTTCGCATCGAGCGCCTGACGATCGGCTTTCGCGGCGCGCACGGCACGCAGCCCGTCGTCGGACCGCTCGACCTCGCCGTGCATGCCGGCGAATGCGTCGCGCTCGTCGGCGAATCGGGTTCCGGCAAGTCGGTCACAGCACGCAGCCTCGTCGGGCTGAACGGACCCAACGCGGTGATCGACGCCGAACGCTTCGAGATCGCCGGCGCCGACGCGCGCCGCCATCGCGAACGCGACTGGCGCGCGATACGCGGGCGCCGGATCGGCTACGTGCTGCAGGACGCGCTGGTGTCGCTCGATCCGCTGTGGCGCGTGCGCGACCTCGTCGCCGAGGCGCTGCGCAACACGCGCGGGCGCGATGTCGCGGCGCGCAGCGCCGACCTGCTGCGCGCGGTCGGCATCGACGATCCCGAGCGGCGGCTGCCGCAGTATCCGCACCAGTTGTCCGGCGGCTTGCGGCAGCGTGTGCTGATCGGCACCGCGATCGCGGGCGGCGCATCGCTGCTGATCGCCGACGAGCCGACCACCGCGCTCGACATGACCGTGCAGCGCCAGATCCTGTCGCTGCTGCGCGCGCGCCGCGATGCCGGCGACGCGGTGCTGCTGATCAGCCACGATCTCGCGGTCGTCGCCGAGCTCGCCGATCGCGTGCTCGTGATGCGCGCCGGCCAGGTCGTCGAACAGGGCCCGGCGCGCGACGTGCTGACCGCGCCGGCGCACCCGTACACGCGCGAATTGCTGGCAACGATTCCCACCGCCGCATCGCGCGGGTTCCGGCTCGCGACCGCCGCGCGCGTGCCGCTGCCGCCGAAGCGCATCGATACGCAGGCACCGGTACTGGCCGTCGACGCGCTGACGAAACGCTACGGCGATCGCGCCGCGCCGGCCGCGGTCGACGGCGTGTCGTTCACGCTCGCACGCGGCGAGACGCTCGGCATCGTCGGCGAATCCGGCTCCGGCAAGTCCACGGTCGCACGGATCGTGCTCGGGCTCGTCGAGCCGGACAGCGGCACCGTCGCGCTCGACGGCCAGCCGTGGAGCGGTGTGCCGGAAGCCGCACGCCGCATGCGTCGCGCCCGGCTGCGACTGATCGCGCAAGACCCGTACAGCTCGTTCGACCCGCGCTACTCGGTCGGACAGATCGTCGGCGAAAGCCTCGACGCGGCCGGTACCCGCGGCGATGCGCGTCGTCGTCGCGTGCTGCAACTGCTCGACGAGGTGCAGCTCGGCGCCGGTTGCATCGACCGCTACCCGCGCGAATTGTCCGGCGGGCAGCGGCAGCGTGTCGCGATTGCGCGCGCGTTTGCGTCGAACCCGGCGCTGCTCGTCGCGGACGAACCCGTCAGCGCGCTCGACGTGTCGATCCAGGCGCAGGTGCTGGATCTGCTTGCCGATCTGCAGGCCGAGCACGGCACCGCGATGCTGTTCATCTCGCACGATCTCGGCGTCGTGCATCACGTCGCCGACAGGATCCTCGTGATGCGCGGCGGCCGGGTGGTCGAAAGCGGCCCGGTCGAGCGCGTGTTCGGCGCGCCGTCGCACCCGTACACCGCGTCGCTGCTCGATGCGCTGCCGACGCTGGCCGGCGCGCGTGCCTCGCCGCCGCTCGTCGCGCTCGCATGACCTTTGCCCGTTCTCGCTGACCCTCCGCCATCAGACGGCTACGGCGTCGAACCGGTAGCCCCGGCTTCCACGCGATCGCCGCCACGTTCACTTCCGACGTTTTCGGCAGCCGTTCGCGCGATATGACGATAGGCCGTCGGCGCATGTCCGGACATGCGCTTGAACGCGTTACTGAATGCGCTTTCGGACGAATAGCCGAGCGATTGTGCAAGCAGGGCGACCGGAATGCGCTCGTCGCGCAAACGGCGCTCGGCAACCCGCATGCGCCACTGGCCGAGATAGGTCAGCGGCGCGACGCCGGCGCTCGCCCTGAAGTGCGCAGCGAACGTGGTTCGTGACATCGCGCACGCGGCGGCAAGCTCGTCCAGATGCCATGCGCGTGCGGGATCGCCGTGCATCAGTCGCAGTGCGGGTGCGATGCGTGGGTTGCTCAACGCGCGCAACCATCCCGCCAGGGGCGCGGACGTGTTCAGATGGGCGCGCAGTATCTGAATGAAAAGCAGTTGCGAAAGCTGGGCCGAGACGAGCTGCGCGCCGGGCAGATCGGCCGCCCGCTCTTCCACGAGTTGCTCGAGAAGCCAGCGCACCTTCACGGCCTGCGGCGATGCGGCCGGTACGTGAATCCAGGGCGGCAGTACGTCCGACAGCAAGTTGCCGGTTACCGGATCGAGCAGGACGTGTCCACCGATGTGGGCGAAGTCATCGCCGTCACCCAGTTTCACCGCCGACTTGCCCGCGCCCGAGAACAACGTCATCGCATCGACAGGTGGAACGCCAGGGTCGCTCGCGAGAACGAAGGACCGTTTTGCCGTCAGCAGACCGACATCCCCGCTTGCGAAGCGGATCGGCGTTTCCTCTCCGTCGATGGAGACCCAGCACGTGCCCTTCACCACCGCGAAGAATTTGATCTTGTCGGGTGCCGGAAAGCGAATGGCCCAAGCGCCGCCGGCCGAGAAGCCTCCCGTTGCCAGCGATTCGGCGTTCGCGAGTCTCAGGATGTCGGAGAAGGGGTCGTCACTCATCATCGTACTGTCGCGCAAGTAAATCGCACTATAAAGCATTAACACGCGGCAGACCGGCCCTTAACCTTCCGGTTCTTCGTCCCTGACATTCAACGACATGAACAGCACATCCAGCCTCGAATCGGTTCTCGTAACGGGCGGCACCGGCTTCATTGCACAACACTGCATCCTGGCGCTGCTGCATCGCGGCTATCAGGTACGAACCACCGTCCGCTCGCTCACGCGCGAGACGCAGGTGCGCGCCCAGCTCGAAAGAGGCGGCGCAGAACCCGGAGATCGCCTGTCATTCGTCGAGGCGGATCTCCTCGCCGACGACGGCTGGCAACAGGCAACCGCCGGCTGCGCCTACGTCGTGCATGGCGCGTCGCCCACGCCCACCGGCACGCAGACGAGTGAAGACGATTGGGTCAAGCCCGCCGTGGCAGGCACGCTGCGCGTGCTGCGTGCGGCGCGGGACGCGGGTGCAAAGCGCGTCGTGCTGACCTCCGCTTTCGGTGCGATCTGCGCCGGACACGGGCCAATGAGCCGCCCCTTCGACGAGACCGACTGGAGCAACCTGACGGCCGCCGATGTCTGGCCTTATCAGAAGTCGAAGACGTTGTCGGAACGCGCGGCATGGGACTTCATCGCGCGAGAAGGACGCGGCATGCAACTGTCCGCGATCAACCCGGTGACGGTTGTCGGGCCCGTGCTCGGCGACGACTATTCGCACTCCATCCGCCTGATCAGGGGCATGCTGAACGGCCAGCCCGGCAATCCGCGCATCAATTCCGGCTTCGTCGACGTGCGCGACGTCGCCGACCTGCATGTGCGGGCGATGACCCACGACGCCGCGAACGGAGAGCGCTTCATTGCCATTGCCGGCGAAAGCATGTGGCTCGCCGAAGTCGCGCAGGTGCTCAAGGCGCGCATGGGGGATGCCGCGCGCCATGTGTCCACCCGGGTGCTGCCCGACTGGCTGGTGCGCATCGGCGCACTCAGGGATCCTGCGCTGCGAGGATCGCTGCCGTTGCTCGGCCGCAACCTGAACGCCACCAGCCAGAAGGCCATCAGCTTGCTCGGCTGGTCGCCCCGCCCTCGCGAGGACGCCATTGTCGCCACGGCCGAAAGCCTCGTGCGCCTCGGGCTGCTGCGCGATGCCGGCCAGCTATAACGACAGCGGATTTCATCGCCCTTCGTCGAATGACTACTCAGTCTTGCGACGAGCGCATCGATACGTCGCCGATCTGCACTCCTCTCAACCCTTCTCGCAACGCCGTCACATTGGCCACACCGTTCAGTTGCTCGAACTCCCGTTGCGCTTCCTGCCAGAGCGGGGAGGCTCTTTCGTGCAGGCGCCGTCCCTCCTCGGTGAGTTCGACGAGGCGGCTGCGGCCGTCGGTGGGCGACGGCTTGATCGTGACGAAGCCGTCGCGCTCCAGGAAGCCAACCATCTTCCCCATCGCCGTTCGTTCGATATCGAGCCGTTCGGCAAGGGCGTTGACCGGCGTACTTCCCACTTCGCGCAGGGCGGCCAGCGTGAGGAATTGCGTGATGCGCAAGCCCGAGGGTTCGAGATGACTATCGTAGAGTCGGGTGATCTGCCTGCTCGCCTTCCTTACGGTGAAGCAGTTGCATTGATCGATGCCAAGCGGCTGGTTGACGGGCAACATCGGGTGCACTCCTGATTTCGGTTCCTTGCGCGAACGCTACGCACGCGTCGCGCAAAGGTATGGTCGTATCCATCGATGATAGCCGGGAGCGACAACGCTGGCACACGATCCGCGCACCTCGTGTCTCGCCGCCGAATCCGGCTCGTGTCGACCGCGGTGTTCAAAGCCCGGCCGGCGGCGTGATGTAGCCGGGTATCTCGTCCGCAAGCGTGCTCTTCAGCACCGCGGTCCCCTCGTCGGCCATGACCTCGCTCTTGCCGGCGACGAGCGCGTCGTAGGTCCGTCGTACGACGTCACCGGGACTGGCCTTGGGCACGTCGATGCCGTTGGTCAGATCGGTATCCACGAACCCGACGTGCAAGCCGAGAACCTGGATGCCGCGCTCGCGCAGGTGAAAGCGAAGCTGGTTCGTGTAGCTCCAGGCGGCGGCTTTCGACGCGGCATACGGCGCGAGATTCGGCCGCGGGAGCCACACGATGTCGGAAAGCACGTTGATGATCGCGGCATGCGGCTGGGCCGCGAGGATCTGTTCGAAGGCCTGCGTGACGCGCACCACGCCGTAGTAGTTGGTATCGAACAAGCGGGCGGACTGCGCTTGCACGTCGGCCGCCAAAGGCCCGTCGATCAGCGCGGCAATGCCCGCGTTGTTGATCAGCAGGGTCGTGTCGGCCGCCCGTTTCGCGGCCTCGGCGATCGACGCCGGATCCGTGACATCGATCCTGACCGGCACGATGCCCGGCTCGTCGAAACCGCTCGTGTTGCGCATACCGGCGTACACTTTCGCCGCCCCGCGCCGCAGCGCCTCGCGTGCAAAAGCGAGGCCCAGGCCGCGATTGGCACCGGTGATGAAGACGGTGGCGTTCTTGATATCCATGACAAGCTCCTGTTTCAAAAGCCGCGTGCCGGGGGCGTGTCGACGTCCGCCACGAGCACGCGGGTGCCTGGCTCAAAGAAAGACGTGTTCCGGCAACTGCTTCGAAAGCGACTCCCGCAGACGGGTCGCGAGCGTCAGTACGGCGCCAAGCGGGCTCATTCGCACGCTGACTCGCGGCACCGAGCCGTCGGCATTACGATCGACGACCACGACCGCGCTCAGCGTCTCGCCGCTCGTCAGTACGGCCTCGTATTCGAGAAAGAGCCGTGAGCCGACGGCCTGAACAAACGTGGGCGTCTGCGAGACGTAAAAAGTCCCGACGGCGTCGACGGCGAGCCGGATTTCGTCGCGTCCGGTCACGGGCGTGCGCAACACCGAGCTGACCAGTTCGGCATCGGCCGTCAGATCATCGAGAAACGGGTGACGATCAGGCTGGATGGGTGACATGTTCAAACCCCTCGATTCGTTTCAGGGACGTGTTCACACGAATGCGGCCCGATATTTCTCGACGAACTGCTGGACCGACAGCGGCGGCGTTCCGGTGATCTTCTCGACGGCGTCGTTGGTGCCCGAGAAGATGCCGTCTCGGTAGTTCTGCGCGACTTCGACCAGATGCTGCGTGAGGAACGGCGGAAACTTGTAAAGGGTCTCCATCTTGATTCGGAATTCCTCGATGGAAGTCGGCGCGTATTCGATCCGGGCGCCGAGAACCTCGCTCATCGCCTCTGCGATCTCGACGTGGTTCATCTCGACGGGGCCGTGCAACGTGTAGGTCTTGCCCTCGTGGCCTTCGGGTTTGGCGAGGAGGTGGGCGATCACGCGTCCCTGGTCGTCGCTGGCGATGGGCGCGTGACGGCCGTTGCCAAACGGAAATTCGATCTTCTTCGTGGCCCATATCTCCCGCGCAAAATGCGGATAGACGAGCCAGTCGGCAAAGAAGGTCGGGCGCAAATGCGTCGTCGCGACGCCCGACCAATCGAAGACCTGCTCGGAGACCCAGTGATCCTGTGCCGCGTGGCTCAGCGACGCCCGACGCGCGGAAATCTGCGACATGTTGACGATCGCCGTGACCCCCGCTTCCTTTGCCGCCTGTGCGAAATAGGCTGCGGCCCCGATGATCCCCGGCGCGATCGGATGAAGGAAATACGCCGATCGGATGCCTTCCATCGCTGCCCGAATGTCGTCGATGCCGGTGAAGTCGCCGATCGCGACATCGACGCCGCGCTGCCTCAGGGCGGCCGCCCGATCGTCATCGGTGCGCACGTAGGCACGCACGCGTTTGTGCATCTTGAGCAGTTCGTCGATCGCCATACCTCCGGTGCGTCCGGTTGCACCGCTCACAAGAATCTCAGGCTCGTTCATCGTTTCGCTCCGTTCGAAAGTGAGAGCATATGCTCCCTTGAGACGAAGAATAGGAGCATGTGCTCTCAACGTCAAGTTTTTTTGGTTGGCGCCCCGGATAACATCACGCCGGGTTCGGCAGGCGGCATTGGTGGCGAGCATCGAGGCGGAGAGCGTTTCGTCTGAACTCAGCGCTTCGACCGGCCATGCGTTGTACGCCCGTGAAATAGTCGCGATAAGCAAAGCGGGAATCGTTGTTTGCCGCGCCGTGCCCGGTTGCCGAAAATCATCGTTTCCCCGCGCGGCTCCCGCGTGCTACACGCGCTCGACCATGACCGATTCCCGTTTTCCTCCCCGAGCACCGCGCTCCGGCCGGCGCGCGGCGCTGCGCCAGCTCGCCGGCGGCTGGGCGGCCGCGATGCTGCCCACCGGCGGCGCGCTCGCGAGCCAGCCGCTCGACGTGCCTCCGTGGACACGCGCGCCCGGTGCGCCGCTGCTGTCGCCACCGTACGGCGCGCCGGGGCAGCACGAGCGCGACGTGATCCGTCGCAGCGCCCGCACGCCCGCGCTGCCCGGCTCCGGCTCGTCGATGACGCCGCTCGCCGACCTGTTCGGCGACATCACGCCGAACGGGCTCGTCTACGAGCGTCATCACGCGGGCGTGCCGGATATCGATGCGCAGCGCCATCGCGTCGTCGTGCACGGCCTCGTGCGCGAGCCGCGCGTCTTCACGATCGACGACCTGCTGCGTTTTCCGTCCGAATCGCGGATCCACTTCCTCGAATGCTCGGGCAACACGGGCAGCGAATGGAACGGCCCGAGCGGGCTGCCCGTTCAGTTCACGCACGGGTTGCTGTCGTGCTGCGAATGGACCGGCGTCCGGCTGTCGACGCTGCTCGATGAAACGGGCGTCGATGCCGACGCACGCTGGCTGCTCGCCGAAGGCGCGGACGGCGCGGCGATGACGCGCAGCCTGCCGCTCGACCGGATCCTCGAGCGCGCGCTGGTCGTCTATGCGCAGAACGGCGAACGGCTGCGCCCGGAGAACGGCTACCCGGTGCGGCTGATCGTGCCGGGTTTCGAAGGCAATACGAACATCAAGTGGCTGCGACGGCTGAAACTGGTGCGCGCGCCGGAGATGACGCGCGAGGAAACGTCGAAATATACGAATCTGCTGCCCGACGGCTGCGCGCGCCAGTTCGTGTTCGAGATGGACGCGAAGTCGGTCATCACGCGGCCATCGGCCGGGCACCGGCTCGCCGCGCACGGCTATTACCCGATCAGCGGCTACGCGTGGTCGGGCCGTGGCCGAATTCGCGCCGTCGACGTGTCGACCGACGGCGGTCGCACGTGGCGGCCGGCACGGCTCGCCGGCGACGTACGCGACCGCGCATTGACGCGCTTCGAGGCCGACTGGATATGGCGCGGCGAGCCGGCCGACCTGCAAAGCCGCGCGACCGACGAGACCGGCTACGTGCAACCGACCCGCGACGCGCTCGTCGCCGCGCGCGGCCTGAACTCGCAGTATCACTACAACGGCATTCAGAACTGGCGCGTCGGCACGGACGGCGAGGTGCGCAATGCGTAAGGTGCTCGTTTGCCTGCTGGCGGGCTGCGCGATAACGTCGGGCGCGTTCGGCGCCGGCTTCGGCCTCGGACAGCCAGTCGATCGCGCGGCGCTCGCCGCGTGGGACATCGACGTCGCCCCGGACGGCACCGGCCTGCCACCCGGCGCGGGCACGGTCGCACGCGGCGGCCACGTGTTCGCCGACAAATGCGCGATGTGTCACGGCGCCGGCGGCGAAGGCGGTGTCGGCGATCCGCTCGTCGGCGGCATCGGCTCGCTCGCGAGCGCGAAGCCCAAAAAGACGGTCGGCAGCTACTGGCCGTACGCGACGACGCTGTTCGACTACATTCGCCGTGCGATGCCGTACAACGCGCCGCAATCGCTGAGCGCTGACGACGTCTATGCGGTCACTGCGTACGTCCTCCACCTGAACGGCATCGTGCCCGGCGACGCCCGGCTCGACGCGCGCACGCTGCCGCGCGTGAAGATGCCGAACCGCGACGGCTTCGTGCCCGACCCGAGGCCGGGCAAGCTGTGACCCGTCTCGCTCCGCTTGCCGCCGCATCAAGCAGTGCACCCGCGCGCGTCGCGCCATGCGTCGCGCGAATCGATCGCATCACGGGCAGTCATTCGGCAGGCCCCTGTTCCGGTGGATCGGGGCACGTCGCGGCAGCGCGCGACGCGGTATCCGCTACGCGGCGTATGTGACGCGCCGTCCGCAAGGATTGGAACCCACCCGCCCCGCGTGAAAAGCCGATTTCAGCTTACGTCACGCATGCGCCGGGACTGATCGCGTCCCGACGCGTCAGTGCTGAATGCCCCAGCGCCGCACGGTCGCGCGTTCGAGCGTATCGAACACGAGGTTCTCGACCAGCAGCCCGATCACGATGACGGCCGCGAGGCCCGCGAACACGCGATCCGTGTACAGCTCGTTGCGGTTCTGGAAGATGTACCAGCCGAGCCCGCCCTGCCCCGCGCTCGCGCCGAACACGAGCTCGGCCGCGATCAGCGTGCGCCACGCGAATGCCCAGCCGACGCGCAGCCCCGACAGGATCGACGGCAGCGCGGCAGGCACGAGGATCAGCGCGATCTGGCGCAGGCCGGTGAGCCCGTAGTTGCGTCCGGCCATTTTCAGCGTGACGGGTACGCCGGCGAAGCCGGTATACATGCTCAGCGCGAGCGGCCACAGCACCGCATGCACGAGCACGAACAGCAGGCTTCCGGTGCCGAGCCCGAACCACAGCAGCGCGATCGGCAACAACGCAATGGACGGCAGCGGATTGAACATCGACGTGAGCATCGTCAGCAGATCGCGGCCGATGCGCGTCGATACCGCGAGCGACGTCAGCGCGAACGCCAGCAGCACGCCCAGCGCATAGCCGCGGAGCAGAACCGACATCGAGATGCCCGTCTTGACGAGCAGTTCGCCCGACTCGATGCCCTGCACGAACGCAGCCAGCGTCGCGCCGAAGGTCGGGACGAGCAGATCGTTCGCGACGATGCGCGCGACGATCTCCCAGACGGCGATCAGCACGAGCGCGATGACGCTGCGGCGAAACCACGCTGCGCCGGCGATGCGGCGCAGCAGCGGCGCGGGCGCAGCGCGTTCGGCGTCGGGCAGCGCGTCGAGCGTGCGCGTGTATTCGTCGCGCACGGGCGGCCGCGGCGGCAGGGCCGGATCGATCGTACTCATGATGCGGCGTCCTCGGTCGTCGGTACGTGCGGTGCGTCGGTGTCGAACAGCAGGCGGTGAATCCGGGCGACGTTGTCGCGGAAGTCGCCGGTATCGACGTTGTCGAGCGAATGCTCGTGGCTGTTGAGCTCCGCGCGCACGCGGCCCGGATGCGGCGACAGCAGCAGAATCCGGTTGCCGACCACGAGCGCCTCCTCGATCGAGTGCGTGACGAACAGCAGCGTGAAGCGGAACTCGTCCCACAGCCGCAGCAGTTCCTCCTGCATCTTGCGGCGCGTGAGCGCATCGAGCGCCGCGAACGGCTCGTCCATCAGCAGCACGCGCGGCTGCATCGCCAGCGCCCTCGCAATCGCGACGCGCTGCTTCATGCCGCCCGACAGCGTATGCGGATAGGCATCGGCAAACGCGCCGAGGCCGACCTTGTCGAGATAGTGCAGCGCGCGCTCGCGTGCTTCGGCGCGCGACAGCTTCGCGGCGACGCGCAACGGAAACGCGACGTTCTCGGCGACCGTCTTCCACGGCGGCAACTGATCGAACTCCTGGAACACGACGATGCGGTCGGGCCCCGGCCCGCTTACGGGCCGGCCGTCGAGCGCGATCGAACCCGAGACGGGCTCGATGAAGCCGGCGATCGCCTTCAGCAACGTCGACTTCCCGCACCCCGACGGGCCGAGCAGCACGAAGCGATCGCTGCCGTACACGTCGAAGCTCACCTGATGCGTCGCGCGAACGATCCGCGCGCCGCTGCGGTATTCGAGGCTGACCTGGTCGATCGCCAGCAGGCGTTCGCTGTGCGTGCCGGCCCGCGCGGCGTTCGCGGCCGGGCGACCGTCGGCACGCGTATCGGGCACGGCAGACGTGGCCGGCGACGCGCCGCCACGTGCCGCATACGGCGGCAACCAGGTTCGGGGAGAAGTGGCGTTCACGATCGAATCTCTTGCGGGAAAAGCATCAACATACGGCCGGGCACCGTGTGGACCAACCATCGATTGCGCATATCGAAACCGCGCCGACGCATAAGCGTCGATCGCGGCGTCACAGCGTCGGCGCCGTTCAACTGCCGCCGGCCGTCGCCGGATCGTCGAAGAAATAATCGCGCCACGACTTCGGTTCGTTGCGGATCGCGCCGGTGCGATGCATGAACTGCGCGAGCGGCAGCGTATTCTGCGGCGCGGTCTTGAACTGCACCTGCGGATTGCGCAGGATCTTCAGCAGCAGCGCGCGATCGATCTTCGAACCGTTCACGCGAATATAGGTGTCGGCCGCGCGTTCCGGATCGGCCGCGATCTGCCGTGCGGCGTCGGCCAGTGCGGCGACGAACGCACGGTAGGTCTTCGGGTTGTCGTCGCGGAATTTCTCGGTCGCGTACAGCACCGTCGCGGAACTCGGGCCGCCGAGCACGTCATACGAATTCAGCACGATGTGCGCGTTCGGGTTGCCGGCGAGTTCCTGCTCCTGGAACGGCGGATTGCCGAAGTGACCGGTAATCACGTTGCTGTTCGCGAGAATCGCGGCCGTCGCGTCCGGATGCGGAATCGCCTGCGTCAGCGCGTCGAGCTTGTCGAACTGCTTGTCGCCCCACTGCTTCGCGGCCGCGTACTGCAGCACGCGCGACTGCACCGACACGCCGACCGCCGGCACCGCAATGCGGTCCTTCGCGCTCAGGTCGGCGATCGTCTTCACGTTGGGGTTGCTGCTCACGAGGTAGTACGGAAAATTGCCGAGCGACGCGACACCCTTCACGTTCTGCCGGCCGCGCGTGCGATCCCACACGGTCAAGAGCGGACCGACGCCCGCGCCCGCGACGTCGACCGCGCCGGACAGCAGCGCGTCGTTTACGGCCGCGCCGCCCGACAGCCGCACCCAGTCGACCTTGATGTCGAGGCCAGCCTTGCGCCCTTCCTTCTCGATCAGTTGCTGGTCGCGCGCGACGTTCAGCATCAGATAGACGACGCCGAACTGCTCGGCGATGCGGATGCGGCCTTCCGCGTGTGCGGCTTGCGGGATGACCGCACCCGCGAAGGCGAGCGCGGCGGTGAGCGTGGCCGCCAGCGCGCGACGCGCCGGCAAGAACGAAAACGACATCGGAACTCCGGTCAGGAAGGGGCAGGAATGAATGACGCGGCGCGCGGCTCAGAAAGGCGCATCGCCCTCGATCGTCGTGCGGTACAGCTTGCGGCGCAGGTGGTCGGGCGTGCCGGCGGCGAGATGCATCAGCGAACGGTTGTCCCAGAACACGAGGTCGTGGTCGCGCCATGCGTGCCGATACAGGTGCTCGGCGCGCACGCTGTGCGTGAACAGTTCGTCGAGCAGCGCGCGGCTTTCGTCGTCGGGCAAGCCGATGATGCGCGTCGTGAAATGCTCGCTGACGAACAGTGCCTTTCGGCCGGTTTCAGGATGGGTGCGCACGACCGGATGAACGACCGCCTCGACCTGCGCGATCTGCTCGGGCGACAGGTTGGGCCGCCACCGGCTGCGCGCCTGCAGTTCCGCATAACGCGCGAGATACGTATGCTCGGCGCGCCGCCCTTCGACTGCGCGGCGCAGGTGCGCGGGCAGCGTGTCCCACGCGAGATGCATGTTCGCGAACAGCGTATCGCCGCCTTCCGCCGGCAGTTCCTGCGCGTGCAGCAGCGAGCCGAGGCTCGGTTTTTCCTTGTACGACAGGTCGGAGTGCCAGAAATGGCCGGCATCGCCGAGCCCGACCGGTTTGCCGTTCTCGACGATGTTCGACACGATCAGCACTTCCGGGTGGCCGGCCAGCGCGAACTGGTGCAGCACGTGAATCTGCAGCGGGCCGAAGCGGCGGCTGAACGCGATGTGCTCGTCCGGCGTGATGCGCTGGTCGCGAAACACCAGCACGTGGTGATCGAGATGCGCGCGATGGATGCGCGCGAAGTCGCCGGCGTCGAGCGGTTGCGACAGGTCGAGGCCGATCACTTCGGCGCCGAGCGGCGCGTCGAACGGCACGATGTCGAAATGCTGCGCCGCGCCGTCCGGCCGCAAGGCAGGATGTCCAGCGGATAGCGTCGCGGCGTCGCGGATGGCGGTAGTCGTCACGGCATGGCCCTGATTCGGTCAAAACGCGAATCTACGAGGGCGTACCGGCGTGCGTCAACGAAGCGATTCGGATACGTTTATCTGCTGCGGTGATAAAGATCGCTGCTCGCGCATACGACGCCGGCGAGCAATACCGTGTGCAGTTGCGCGCCGAAATCGCGCACGTATTCCATCGCGGACTTGTTGCGGCGCACGAGGAAGCGTCAGCTGGCGCCGTCCGCCACGTGCGCACACCGAGCCCGCTCGATACATGCGCACAGCGCTTCGGCGATAGCGTCGATCGGTGCGCCGGGCCCGAACGTCGCCGCGACACCCTTCATCTTCAGGTGTCGCGCATCCGCCACGGGAAAGATTCCGCCCAACACCACCTGAATCGCGGCGTCATACGACGCCAGTGCGTGGAGTAGCCCCTCGACCAGTTCGAGGTGGGCACCCGACAACGACGAAATGCCCACGATGTCGGCGCCATACGCCTGCGCGGCTGCCGCCACACATGCCGGCTGCTGAAACAGCGGCAGGCGCAGGACGTCGAATCCGGCGTCCTCGAGCGCAGCTGCGACGACGGCCGCACCGCGGTCGTGCCCGTCCTGGCCGAGCTTGGCGATCATGATGCGCGGCCTGCGTCCCACGCGTTGCGCCAGCCGGTCGACGCAGCCCTTCGCCGCCCGCCATGCAGCGTCGTCTCGCCGATGTTCGCCGTAGACGCCCTCGCCGTCCGCTTCCACCGCCACGACATGCCGCGGCCATACCGATTCCAGCGCGCGCGTACACTCCCCGACGGTCGCACGTGCCCGCATGCAGTCGATCGCCAGTGCCAGCAGGTTTCCGGTGCCGTCGCGCGCGGCATCGGCCAGCCGCTGCAACGCCGTCGCAACCCGCGCCGGATCGCGCGCGGCCTTGACGGCTGCGATTCGCCGCGCCTGCCCGGCACGCACATGACGGCCGTCGATCTCGCACACCATGAATTCGCCAGTCGTTTCGTCCGCGACGAAACGGTTCACGCCAACCACGGTCCGGCGCCCCGAATCGACCTGCGCCTGCGTCGCGGCCGCGGCGCGCAGCAAGCGCCGCTTGACCCAGCCGGACTCGATCGCGGCGATCACGCCGCCCTGCGCGTCGATGGCGGCCAGCTCGGCGCGCACGCGTGTCGCGATGTCGTCCGTCAGCGACTCCATCATGTACGAGCCGGCCCACGGATCGACCGTGTCGCACAGTCCCGTTTCATGCTGCAGAATCAGCTGCGTATTGCGCGCGAGGCGCGCCGCCGCCGCGGAAGGCAGCGCAAGCGCTTCATCGTACGCATTCGTGTGCAGCGACTGCGTGCCGCCGAACGCCGCGGCCATCGCCTGCGCCGTCACGCGAACGATGTTGTTTTCCGGCTCCTGTGCCGTCAACGACCAGCCCGACGTCTGGCAATGCATGCGCAGTGCGCACGCCCGGGGCGAACGCGCGCCGCACGCGTGTGCGATCTCCGCCCACAGCAGGCGCGCCGCGCGCAGCTTGGCGATTTCCGTATAGAAATCGCTGCCGACGCCGAAGAAAAAGCTCAAACGGGAGCAGGCTTCATCGGCAGGCATGCCGCGTGCGGCCAGCGTGTCGACGTACGCGCGCGCGTTCGACAGCGTCAGCGCGAGCTCGAGCACGGCATCGGCGCCGGCTTCCTGGAAGTGATATCCCGACACCGACAGCGCATTGAAGCGCGGTGCATGCCGCGCGAGCCACAACGCGACGTCGGCGACGATCCGCATCGACGGCTCCGGCTCGAAGATCCACGTATTGCGGACCATGTACTCCTTCAGGATGTCGTTCTGAATCGTCCCGCCGATCCGCTCGGGCGGCACGCCCTGCTCCTCGGCGGCCACGACGAACGCCGCCATGATCGGCAGGACCGCGCCATTCATCGTCATCGACACGGTCGTGGCGTCGAGCGCAATGCCGTCGAACAGCCGCACCATGTCCTCGACCGTATCGATCGCGACGCCGGCCAAGCCGACGTCGGCCCGCGCCTCGGCGCAGTCCGAGTCGTAGCCCCGCTGCGTTGCCAGGTCGAATGCCACGGATAACCCCTGCGCGCCCTGCTCGAGTGCCGTGCGAAACGCGAGATTGGAATCCGCGGCGTCGGCATGCCCCGTGTATTGCCGGATCGTCCACGGGCGATCGGTATACATCGACGCGTACGGCCCGCGCACATAGGGCCACGCGCCGGGCATGCCGTCGAGATGCGCGACGGCGTCGAGATCGCTGCGCGTGTAGAGTTTCCGCAGCGGCACCGCGCGCGCGCCTCGATCGTTCCGCGCGACGTTCTCCACGCCGGTGCCCGGCTCCATGCATGCCGCTTCGTTCATGCCCGACTCCAGCGCTTTTGCGTGATCACATCGGCAATCTTCGTCCCGTCGCCGTCGCGCACGATTTCGCTCCAGTGCAACAGGCCATCCGCATCGGATCGAGCACGCGCGAAACGCACGGTCAACGAATCGCCGATGTCGAGATTTCCATGAAAGTACAGTTGACGCGCCGCCAGCACGGGGGCTTGCTCGAAGCAGTAATGCTGCCATTCCGCGCGGTCGACGAATGCCTGGAAGCTCGCGAAGTAAAGCAGGTCCGCGCCATTGAAATCCATGTTCGGGCACGGCAGAAACGAGACGCTTGCGCCGTCGCCCTCCGCGAGGCCGGCGAGCGCCGGCACGATCGACGCATCCCGCACGCGCAACTTCTTCGCACGTTCCGCCATCGCCAGCGCATCGGCCGGAACCGGTCCGGTGCGGCCGTCGATGCCGGTCATGCGCGCCTTCGCCACTGAGCGGTTGCTGCCGGCGTGTTCGCGCGTCACGAACGTCGACATCATCCGCACGATACCGGCTTCGTCGTCGCCGTGCCGGATCCGCTGCTCGCTGAAATGGCGAATCGGGCCGACCCTGCGAAGCGCGACATGAAGCGCGAACGTGTCGTTCTCGCGAATCGCGTGACGACGGTTCATGTCGACGTGCACCGCAACGAACGACGCATAGGCACGCCGCCCCTCGTCGTCGAAGAACTCGGGGACGTCGCGACCGCCGTGCGCGGCCAGCGCGTCCCAGTGACGCTGCCCGCACTCCTTGAGCAGCCAGTTCTCCGCGAGCCCCGTGTGCGCGAGTTGCGGCATGCCGGCCCGATAGCGATGGATGGCGGTATGCATCGGCGTCAGGCGGCCAGGCTTTCGGCCGAGCGCCGTGCGGCCGTCGTCCCGGCCTGGATCTGTTCGACGATATGGGCGGCATCGCGCGCCACCCCGGAGAATCGCCCGGAACCCCACGTATATAGCCAGGGCAGCCCGACGAAGTAGAGCCCCGGAACCGGCGTCACGCCGCGCCGGTGCGCGGGATAACCGCGGCCGTTGAATACCGGCGCATCCAGCCAGCTGAAATCCGGAGTGAAGCCGATGCACCAGACGACCGATGCGATGCCGCTGGCCGCGAGATCGAGCGCCGTGCGCTCGCCGGCCGGACGCCACACGGGCTCGTAGCGCGTCGCCGGCGGCGCCGCGATCCCGTTCTTCTCGATATGGGCATCGATGCCGGCATTGATCCGGTTGTACGTATCGTCGGCGCTGTCGAGCTGCGCCGACAGATCCGCGGAGAAGCGCAACTGCCCGTCCGCGAAATCCTCCAGCCGGCCGTACAGTTCCATCCCTTCGGCCGCAAAGCGGCGCAGATCGATATCGCGCCCGCCATCGCGGCCGGTCACATAGTGGTTGGTATTGTCGCGCACGCCTTCGCGCAGCGGATGCGCATCGACCGGCATGTCGTAGTACTGCATGTCGGCCAGCCAGTCGACGACGTCCCTGCCCCGGTAGAAACGCGCACAGCGCGGTGCATCGCCCACCGCGAGGAACACCTTTCTCCCGGCGAGGTGGAGGTCTTCCGCAATCTGCGCGCCCGACTGCCCCGATCCGACCACGAGAACCGGCCCGTCCGGCAATGCGGCCGGATTCCGGTATTCCGACGACTGGATCTGCACGATCGTTGCCGGCAACCGCTCGGCCATCCGCGGCACGATCGGCCGATGGTAGCCGCCCGATGCAACGACGACCTGATCCGCCGTGTACGCGCCGCGCGACGTCGCGATGCGATAGCGCCCGTCCGCGTCGCGCGTCACACGCTCGACGGCGGTATGTTCCAGCACCGGTGCATCGACGCTGCGGATGAATCCGTCGAGATACTCGACGATCTCGTCCTTCGTCATGAAGCCGTGCGGGTCGGCACCGCGATACGGATAACCCGGCAGCGCACACTGCCAGTTCGGCGTCACGAGACAGAACGCGTCCCAGCGCTGCTTGCGCCACGTGTGCGTCACGGTCTCCTTTTCGAATACGAGATGATCGATACCTGCCTGCTTCAGGTAGTAGCTGATCGACAACCCCGCCTGCCCGCCACCGATGACGGCTACGCGCAGATGGGAATCGGAATCCGGGAGGCTGGATGAAACAACGGGTTCGCTTGACATGATGCAGTCCTGAATGTGTGTTGAAGAAGACAGTGGATTCCTGCGTGCCTTACGCCTCAAACGAGTTCGATGACGGTCACGGTCGCGTCGCCCTGCGGCGCGAATCGTTCCGCGTTCGCTTCGATCCGTGCCAGCTCGTCCATCGCGGCCGAGCACGCGAATCCGTATTTCTCGCGGACGCGATCGGACGCGATACCCAGTGCGCGTCGGGCTCGCTCGACGAAGTCGTCGAGCGCGTACTGCGTCTCGGGCGTGAAGAATTCCGACACGACGGTCGAAGGCGAATAGCAATTTGTTTCCGACTGATCGGGCCAACGAACCCGAAAATGCATGACCGGCATGATTCCTCCTCATTCAGTGGACACGACTCGCGCACGCTGCGCCAGCCGGGCCCGGTAGATATCCAGATGCCTTCGCGCACTCGCTTCCCATGAGTAGCGGTTCAGCACTGCGGGGACGGCATGTACGAAATCGGGAACACGCCGTCCCGAGAGCGCGTCGCGCAGCGCGTCGGCGATCGAATCCACATCGCCGGGATCGGCCCACACACACGCGTGCTCGTCCAGATACTCGGTAAAGGGTTCGATTTCGGACACGATGACGGGCTTTCCGCAAGCAAGCCCCTCGAGCACGACCAGACCGAATCCCTCTCGGATCGACACCATCGACACCACGTCGGCACAGTGCATCAGCGCGACCAGCGCCGCGTCGTCGAGCGGCCCCGTCGACACGACGGGTTCGTCGACGCCGATCCCCAGCCCGAGGGCAGCGGCGCGCGCGACGAAGCGGCGTGCGTATGCGTCGTGATCGAGCAGGCTCGCGCCGCCCGCGATCACGAGCCGTGCATCGGGCATCGTGCCGCGCAGCCGGGCGAACGCCTCGAGCAATGCGATCGAGTTTTTCCGCTCCTCGATCCCGCCGATCGCCAGGACAATCGGGCCGCCGTACAGGCCGTACCGCTGCCGTACCGCCTGCATGTCCTCCTGGTCCGCACGAGCGAACCGGGCGACGTCCACGCCGTTGGGCACCACGCTTGCGTCGACCCCGAACGTCTTGAGCATCGTGGCCGCCCACACGGCGCTCACGCACAGCACCTGGTCCGCCGCGCGCCACGCACGTTCCTGCCAGCGCTCGAGCTGCGGGTCGTCGAATACGTCGAGGTGATGCACGGTCCGTACGAAACCGTCTATTGCGCCCGACTGCCGCAACTCGGCCAGCGCATTGCCCGTGATGCTGTCCTGTGCATGCAGGACGTCGAACCCGCCCGCCTCGTGCTCCTGCAATGCGTGCCTGATCGCGGCAATCCGCGCGGACACCATTTCCGCGATGCTGCCAGGGCGGCCATCGACGCGTGCCAGCACGACGCGGCACGGGACATCGCGGAACATCGCCTCGCCCGGCGCGGCCGGCGCGAACACGGTGACGTCGCTTCCCGCTTCGTGCAGCGCACTGGCGAGTTCAAGTGCGTGCACGACGCCGCCGCGCGGATTCACCGAATGGGTCAGCAGCGCGATGCGCAACGCATCGCCGCTCATCGGACACCTCTGCCGCCGGTCATAAACGGTTCGATCCCGAAATCCCACAGCACCGCCGTTTCGCCCGCCTCTTCGACGACGACCTCGCGCGTTGCGTCGATATCGCCGATCACGGCGCACGCGAGCCCGCGCGCCGCGAAGCGTTCCACGATCGCGTCGGCATGCGCCGGCCGGACCGACATCAGGAACCCGTAGCTCGGAAAGGCCGTCAGCCAGCGATCGAAATCGACGCCGGGCGGACGCGGGATCGCGTCGAGTTCGATGTGCGCGCCGACGCGCGAGCATTCGACGAGCATCAGCGCCGTACCGAGCACGCCCGCCATCGAGATATCCTTCGCGGCATCGCACAGCCCGTCTTCGGCCAACGCCGGCAGGATCTCGAGATCGCCGCGCAGCCGGGCCGGCGGCGCGCCGACCGACGCATTCCAGAACGGATAAGGATCCTCGAATGCGCCACGCAGGTCGACCGCCGCCATCAGGCGATCGCCCGGCCGCGCGCTGAAGCTCGACAGCAGCGCGCGGGCCCGGCCCAGGATCGATACCGCAAGCTGCCCCTGCGCGCTGCGCGTGTTGCTGTGGCCGCCGACGATCGGCACGCCATACGCCGACGCAGCCGCGGCCATCCCGGCGAGCACCGGCCGCGCGGCGTCGATTCCGTCGCTCCACAATGCATCGACGACGGCGATCGGCCGCCCGCCCATCGCGTAGATGTCGCTGATGTTCGCCATCACGCCGCTGTACCCCGCGAACCACGGCATCGACTCGACGAAATCGCCGACCATGCCCTCGATCGCAAACAGCAGGTAACCGTCCGCGTCGGGAATCGCCGCGCAGTCGTCGCCGAGTGCCACCGCCTGTGCAAGATCCCGCTCGCCGTTCGGCAATGCCGCTGCGAGCGATGCGACCACGCCGGAGATGTCGTGCTTGTGCTGGAAGCCGCGACTTGCGCGCAGCGTTGCGATGCGACCGTCGACACTCATTGCCGCACCTCCGAGCGCAGGACGAAACCCTCGAACGGCGTGCCGCACGGCGGATAGTGCGCCAGCCGGGCCTGCATCAGTTGATGAGGACGTCCGAACAACGTTTCCTCGCCGAGCGCATCCCAGTGAAGCCGACGAAACAGCGGCACGTTCTGCGATTGCACGTGTGCGACGAAGGTCCGGCAACCTTCGGCATGCGCGCTGCTGACGGCAAGTGCGATCAGCATCGAGCCGATCCTGCCCTGCCTGCGAAACGCCGGATGCACCGCCAGCCGTGAGCCCATCCAGGTTCCGGGCACGGTTTCATGAATCCGCACCGTGCCGACCACCTGCTCGGGCAGCCCCGCGCAGCAGCTGACTGCGACCAGCAGTTGCGCGTGGCGATCGATATCGTCGCGATCGTCGCCGGCGAAGATCCCCTGCTCGATACAGAACACCGCCCGGCGCAATTTGTACGCTTCGTCGATTTCCCACGGAAGCGCCGCCCATTTGATCCGGTATTCGGCGGGCCGGTAGGTGTCGCGGCAGTCGGCCAGTCCCATCTCTGCGCAGTACATGCTCACCCCTCGTAGGTCGAAAGCGACGAGCAGGCGCCGCACTTTCCGCAGCCTGCCTTGATGTCGGCGGAGCGCATGCCGGCGTCGCGCAGCATGGCGCCGAGCGGTTCGAGCACCGCCCGCATGAACTCCGGCGACGGCGCCGGATGACTCTCCAGCGGCGTGCCGCTGATCGGGACGAACGGCACGACGAACGGATACACGCCCAACCCGATCAGTTCGCGCGACATGTCGAGGATCGCCGCCGCGCTGTCGCCGAGCCCGGCGAGGATGTAGGTGCTGACCTGGCCGCGGCCGAACACGCCGACGGCCGCGCGGAATGCCGCCATGTATCGGGACAGCGGCACGCTCGCCTTGCCCGGCATGATCCGTTCGCGCACCGCCGGGGTCACGGCTTCCAGATGCATGCCCAACGTATCGATCCCGCTTGCCTTCATCCGGTCGAACCAGCTGTCGTCGTCCGGTGGCTCGCATTGCGCCTGGATCGGGAGATCGACGGCCGCCTTGATCGCGAACGCGCTTTCGCACAGCACGCGCGCACCGCGATCCGGCGTCGGCGGTGTGCCGGTCGTCAACACCATGTGCTTGACGCCGTCGAGCAGGACCGCCGCGCGCGCAACCTCGGCGAGCTGTTCCGGCGTCTTGCGGGCGATCGTCCGGCCGGCCGCGAGCGACTGGCCGATCGAGCAGAACTGGCAGGTCTTGCGCCGGCTCTCGTAGCGAATGCAGGTCTGCAACACCGTGGTCGCCAGCACGTCGGCACCATGCAGCGTCGCGATGTGCGAATACGGCACGCCCTCCAGTGTCTGCAACGCGTAGAAGCGCGGGCTCGACGGAAAGCTGATGCTCGCGATCGGGATCGTGCCGCGCGAGAGCAGGCTGACGCCCGCCGCATCGGGCGCCGCCGCGACGAACGGCGAATCCCACGCGGTACTCGTGTGCACCGGCACCATGATGGTCACGCCGTCGACCGTCACGGCCTTGTGATCGGACGGCCCGGCGCCGCCGCGCCGGCTCGCGGCGCCCACCCGCGGATCCGCGAGGCGCAGCCCGACCGACTGCAGTTCAGTCATCAATTGCCGGCTCTGCACCGACGGTTTCGCGTTCGCGCTCATGGCAATGTCCCTCGAAGTCGCGTGCGGCCGGCACGCCGATCCCCATCGGGGTCACCGTCGTCGCCGGCCGATCGCTGATGGCAAGACTCAGCAGTTCCGGCCGCGCATAGTGGCCGACCGAATCCATCATTCGCTTGCGCTTGGTGATCAGCGACATGTCCAGGTCGGCGATCACCATCCCTTCGCCCTCCCGCAAGGGCTCGGCCAGATGCTGCCCCTCCGGTGACACGATCGCGGTATTGCATCCGCCGCGCAGGGCCTTCTGCAGATTCGGATCGCCCGTGATCGACTCGATCTGGGCGTCCGTCAGCCAGCCGGTCGCATTGACGACGAAGCAGCCCGCTTCCAGCGCGTGGTGGCGGATCGTGACTTCGATCTGTTCCGCAAAGATCGGGCCGACCAGCGAGCCGGGAAACTGACTGCAATGAATTTCCTCGTGCTGCGTCATCAGCGCATAACGGGCGAGCGGGTTGTAGTGCTCCCAGCACGCGAGCGCACCGACCCGTCCGACACCGGTCTGCGCAACCTTGAGTCCGGCCGCGTCGCCCTGCCCCCAGATCATCCGCTCGTGAAACGTCGGCGTGATCTTGCGGCGCTTCACCGCGAGGCGCCCGTCGACGTCGAAGATCAGCTGCGTGTTGTACAGGCTGCCGTGGTCGCGCTCGTTCACGCCGAGCACGACCACCATCCCGTGCAGACGCGCGCGCTCCGCAACGGCATGCGTCACGGGGCCCGGCACCGCCACGGCCTGCTCGTACAGCCGCATGTGATCGGCACCGGATGCGACCGGTGTCCGCACGAACGAGAAGTACGGGTAGTACGGCACGAATGTTTCAGGAAAGACGATCAGCTGGACGCCCTTGCCGGCGGCCTCGTCGATCGCCGCGCAGACCTTGTCGAGCGTGCCGCCGGCGCGTTCCAGATCGGGAGCGATCTGGACGGCTGCCGCCCGGACGATGCGTTTGTCGGACATGATGGCACCCGTCATTCGATCAAACGGTCCAGGTATGGATGACCAGCGCGTTCTCCTTGCGGTGAAGCAGCTGGATATCCAGCACGTCGAGCGGATTGATCGGTCGAATGCCCTCGATCAGCGACGCTTCGCCATGCCCGTAGAGCGCCTGCAGCGCAAAACGGCACGCGTAGACTTTCCCGCCTTCTTCCATGAACTTGACGAGTTGCTTGTTGAAGTTCAGATGACCGGGAAACGCCTCGTCGCCGAGCGTCGGAAACCCGCGCTGGAGGCCGAGCGTCACGCCGGGGCCATAGAGCAGCACCGACGTCTCGAATCCTTTGCGTTGCAGGCGAGTCGCCTGCAGCAGGTTCACGAAGCCGATCGATCCCTCGAACGCAACCGTGTGGAACGTCACGAGCGCTTTCTCGCCCGGTTCCGCCTTGACGTCTTCGAACACCTTTTCCTCGTAATCGACGAGGAAATCTCCCTTCTTGTGCAACGGCTGATTGACTGCGGGCATGGCACGCTCCGTTTGATAATGAGTTCAGTGATATTCCCGAACACTTTCGAGTCCGGGCGATCTCATTAACGCAACGCATATGCCAACCAGGCACAGACCTGATGCGATCACTCTCCGATCATTCAATCGATAAATGCCGATGCAGCCGGTCCGATCCTTGCGTGACCGAATGCGGTTCGGACAGGAAGTGGCCCGTCCGGGCGACGGCGCGCACCCGTGTGAAGCAACCAGCAAGCATGCGTGCGCATCGAGCGTGCATCCATGCATCAATCCGATACATGATGCGATCAATGCAATCATCTGGCTTCAGAATGGCGATATAGATATTTCCGATTAATGCGCCATGCTAACGTTTTGATGAATCATCAAATGGAAACAGGTATGGATTACATAATCCATCATTGGTCGAAGCGACTCCTGGAAAGCAGGAAGCCGGCGTACCTGCTGATCCCCGACCTGATCGAGGAAGACCTGGCGGCGGGCCGGCTGAAACCACGCGACCGCCTACCCGGGCTGCGCGATCTCGCCGGTGCGCTGAACCTGAACTACACGACGGTAGCCCGCGCGTATGCTGAAGCCCGCAGGCGCGGCTTGCTCGATACACGGGCAGGAAGCGGTACATTCGTGCGCGGCCCAACCCGGACGATCCCGCTGTCGGGCGGGAGCAGCATCGAGATGTCGATGAACATGCCACCGGAGCCGCCCGAGATGGCCGGGCGACTGCAGGAATCGGCTGCCGCATTGTTCGCCGCGGCGGACCCTTACCAATTGATGCGATATCAGGATTTCGGCGGCACACCGGCGGATCGCGCCGCCGGCCGCGCATGGCTGGCCAATCGCCTGCCCGGCTGCAGCAGCGATAGCGTGCTCGTTTGTCCGGGAATCCACAGCGCCCTCGTCGCGCTCGTTTCCCGGCTTGCGAGCCGCGGCGACTCGATCTGCCTCGATTCACTCGCTTACCCCGGCATCAAGGCCATCGCATCGCAACTGGGCGTGCGGTTACAGCCGCTGCCGCGGGACGACGACGGGCCGTTGCCGCATGCCTTCGAATCGCTCTGCCGAAGCGGACAGCCCGCTGCGCTGTACTGCAACCCGACCCTGCAGAACCCGAGCACGCTCACGATACCGTTCCGGCGCCGCGAAGCGTTGGCCGATATCGCCACACGCTACAACGTGCCCATCATCGAGGACGATGCCTATGCGATGCTGCCGCAGAGCGCGCCGCCCCCGCTGGCGCTGCTGGCGCCAGAACTGACCTACTACGTGACCGGCATGTCGAAGAACTTCGGCGCCGGGTTGCGCATCGCTTACCTGCTCGCGCCGACGGTGCGCGAAGCACAGCGGATCGCCGGCGCACTGCGCGCCACGACCGTGATGCCGAGCCCGCTCACGATGCTGCTGTCCACCCAATGGATCAACGACGGCACGGCAAGCGAGATGCTGGCCGCGATTCGATCGGAGGCGCATGCACGGCAGGCGATCGCGGGCCGGATTCTCGGCGCATGGCCTTTCGATGCCCACCCCGACGGTTTCCATCTCTGGTTGCCGATTCCGCGCGAGTGCCTATGGACCGCACCTGATCTGGCGCAGCATCTGCGGAGTCGAAACGTCGCTGCCGTGGCGAGCGCGGCATTTTCGACGGACGGCGACCCGCCGGCGGCGATCCGTATCTGCCTTGGCGGGCCGCAGGATCGGGAGCAGTGCCGGGACGGCCTGGAACTCGTCGCGGATGCACTGACCGACGCGCATCATCTTTATGGTGCGGCGATGTAGCGGCCGATACCGCGTCGAAGACAAATGGGCGAACCCCCGGTTCGCCATCGCGCTCGACCCGCGACCGTTAGAACTTGTGGCGAATGCCGATCCGTGCCGCAGTCTGAAAACTCGTGCTGGACGGCGATCCGAGCGCTGCTTCGATTTGCGCGCCGTGTGCATGATCATGCGCGAGCGCGCCAACAAAATACACGTCCGTTCGCTTGGAAATGAAGTAATCCGCCCCGATGGTCACCTGGTTCGCGCTACCGACGCCGTTGTTGCGCTGTTGAAACTGGAACCCTGCTCCAAGCGAAATATCGGGCTTGACAAAGTAAGTCATGCCACCGTCGTAGGTCAGCGCCCGAGCCTGGGTGCCGCTGCTCAACTGAACATCGGTCACGACACCAAAAATCTGCGCTTTCCCCAGGCTGTAGGTTGCACCGCCGGCGTATTCGGTCAAATTCGCGGAAGTCGTCGCGTTATGCTGCTTGAAATACGACAGCGATGCGGCGAGCCCGCCTTGGCTGTAGTTCAGCAGAAAATTCATCGAGCTGTTGGTGCCCAACGAGCCGGCGACGTTGCCGAAACCATACATGGCGCCGACACTGAAACCCGAAATCGTCGGCGAAAGATACTTCACCGAGTTGTTGACGTTATCGCCCCACAGTCGGTTATCGAGCGTATATCCGCCAGCCGCATACGCCGGGATTCCCCACCCCAGGATGCCCGCTGCCGTATTTCCCGCAATCGAGTACGCCGGAAAGATATCGCCGATGAAGTCGTATTGCCGCCCGAGCGTCAGCGTGCCGAAGCGTCCGTCAAGGCCGACGAAGGCTGCGCGATTGAACAAAAGCCCGCTCTGCGCCAAGGCCCCGTTGGAAAGTTGAAAGCCGCTTTCGAGCGTGAAGATCGCCTTGAGTCCGCCACCCAGGTCCTCTTTACCCGTCAGCCCCCAGCGATCTCCCTGCGAAGACCCGGATGCAAACTGCACGAGCGCGCCATGTCCGGTGCTCGATGCCGCATTGTTCGTGTACGTAATACCCGCATCCACCAGCCCGTACAGCGTCACTGAGGACTGTGCATGTGCCACGCCGCATCCGACCGCGGCGCACACCACCATGCTTCGCTTGATGACCGTATTCATATCGCTTTCCTAATTTTATGCGTAGCTTTCGTTGACGAAAATGACTGAGGAAAACGTCCCGCTGGAAATGCATCGGAATCGTTTGGTCAATGGGCAGGCGTGTCCGGGTAATCCTTCAGCTTGCCTCGCTACAACGAACAGTCTCGGCACGTCCGCTTCCCACTGCGCGTCTACTCTATGAGCACCGTTTTTTGAGCCCCATCGTTAGAAATATCGACAGGGAAAACTTGGCCTGAGCCCGCGATCACGAAATGCGGGCGCCCTCGCGAACGTCCCTTCCGATCTGCAATAGGCAGTGGACCTGACTGCGGCATGAATACAACGGACAGGCAATGGCAGTGAAGTTCGTTGCTGATCGGGATTTTTTGCCTTGCTATGCTTGATGTGTAATGCGAACCAGTCTTTCGAGGCTGTTGCGCATGCTGTCTCCTGATTCCACCTACCGATGAGGCACCCTTGAAGCCACAAGTTCACGATCTCACGCTCGACGAACTCCGACTTTTCGGTGACATCATCGGGCGGCTCGAGGAGCTCGGGCCGATCGTGGATGTCAGGCGCGTCGTTTTGTCAGACCTGACCCGGCTGCTGCGATCCGATTTCTGCGTCTCCTACAACTGGGATGCCGAAAAAGGGATGTACGCCGACCCGATTGCAGTCAATGTCGACTCGGATCACGTGCGTCGCTACACGAGCTGGTACCAGCACAATGACCCGATGACGGCGCAACTCTGCAAGCGGCGCAGGGCCACGTTGGTGGAAGAAGTGATGGACCGGCCTGCACTGGAGAAAAGCGAGTTCTACAACGAGTTTCTCGCGCAGGATGGGTTGCATCACGGGATCAACGTGTTTGTCTTCGACGGCGAACGCCAGCTCAGCGACCTGAGAATCTGGCGAACGAGGAATCGGCCTGAGTTCGAGATGCGCGACAAACTCGTGCTCGATGCGATCGAGCCGTTCCTTTGCCGCGCGATCAAACGCCGGACAGGCAGCGCGACAGGGCTCACGGACCGTGAGAACGAGATCGCCCAGCTGGTCGCAAAGGGTTGTACCGATCAGGATATCGGCCGTCTTCTCTGCATCAGCCTGTCGACCGTGCGCACCCATTTGCGGCGGATCATGGACAAGAAGGGATTCTCCAACCGCGCGGAGCTTGCTGCCTGCGTCGCCGCGGCCGGAACGACCCCGCCGTCATGACGATTGAACGGCGCGGTCGACGGCCACGTACGCGCGACGCGGCGAATCGTCCGATACAAGAGACTAAACCGCCAATACGGTTTCGTACCGATGCCGGCACGAGCCCCCCAACGCTCACCGCGGCACTTGCATGCAGCGCACGTTCGAGTACCGGCCGGGCGTCGGGTGACAGCCCCTCCCACACCGTCGAATAGGGAACAGCCAGGCGAAAGCCACGTGTATCGTCGACCGCGGGAAGCGTTGAACCGTTTCCGGACAAGATCTCGTCCAGCAACATCACGTCGGCGACGGTGCGGGCGATCGGGCCGACCGTGTCACGCGTGGGCGATATCGGCACGACACCTCCGGACGGATAGCGTCCGTGCGTAGGACGAAAGCCGACCAATCCACACAGCGCGGCCGGTATGCGCACCGATCCGCCCGTGTCGGTGCCGAGCGCCGCCGGCACCGCACCACTCGCCACCAGCACGGCAGACCCGCCGCTGCTTCCGCCTGGAATTCTGGACGGGTCATACGCGTTGCGGGCCGGGCCGAAAAATCCGTTGTCGCTGGTGCAGCCGAAAGCGAGTTCGTGCATGTTGGCTTTGCCGGCGGCCAACGCGCCCGCGTCGATCACGCGTGCCACGACGAGTGCGTCAGCTCGAGGTACGGCGTCGCGGAGCGCTGCCGTTCCCGCGGCGGTCGGCATGCCCGCGCAGTCGATGTTGTCCTTGATGGCCAATGGAATGCCGGAAAGCGGCAACCGGCCCGTTCGGGCTATGAGCGATTCATCGTGTTCCCGCGCCGCTTGCAACAGCGCGTCACGGTCGAAAAACACGAACCCGTTCAGCGACTCGGTTTTGGCGTGTTGATCCACCAGCGCCTGAACGTATTCCAGGCAGGAGATCTCGCGTCGATCGATCGCGCCTTTTGCGTCGACGACTGAAAGCCGCGGCAGGGTTGGCATCTACGTCTCTCGTGCATTTCGGTCTTCGTAGATTGCGCGTCGGCTTTCTTGTAGCGCATCTTCAGAAATGACGATGGCGTAGCCAACCCTGGCAGCGCCCCTCTTCGCCGCGGATACCGCCCCCCGGCCGACGCAGGCGGCCTCGATCGAGCGAGTCCGCGCAACGATCTGAAATCCGCCTGCGCTTCGACGGACGTTCAGGCCGCGTCGATGTTCGAGACGGAATGCTTCGACGTCGCAGCGGGCACCGTTTCATCGAGAAACATCCCCACGAGCGCGCTCACCAACGACACGCCCCCGACGATCAGCATCGGATAACCCAGACCGAACGTGTCGGCAAGCCCGCCTGCAACCACGGGCATCAGAACCCCGCCAATGAGTTCACTGACAGCGGTCGGAACGCCTACGGCCGAACCGGTCAGCGTGGACGGTACGGATTCGCAAGGAATCACGGCAAGAAAGAGAGGTGCGATGCCGAAGCCGCAAATCCCGGCAGCAAAGAGGTTGACGAACATCACGATCGGAGAAGCGTGACAAAGAACGAACGCCAACATCAGGATGCCATAGCAAGCCGCCGAGACGACGAGCACGATACGCCGCCCGAGCCGATCCGATATCGCCGGAACGGCGACCATTCCGATAAACCCGCCGAAACCCCATCCGGAAATGATCAAGCCGACCGTGCCGAGGTTGAGGCCCGCGACTTTGGTCAGATAGAGCGCGACGAACGTCGAGAACACGAACAGGCCCGTCTGGAAGAGCGATCCGATGACCGTGGTCAACCAGATGTTCTTGTATCTCAGCACGGTCAACGGGCCGCCCGAGGCCGCCCGGACCTGCTTGTCGCGACCGGCCTCCGTCTTTCGCATGGTCCTGCCGATCAGGAACGTCAGCAAAAGCCCCGGAATACCGAGCACGAAAAACACCCACTCCCAGCGCATGTGCATCACGAGCTGGGTAGCGATGATCGGTCCAAGGCCGATACCCAGAAGCGGGAAAAACGATTGATGAATGCCCAGATTCAAGCCGCGCCGGTTCGGTGTCGATATTTCGTCGATCGTCGCGACGCTGGCGCTGAAGACGCCGCCCTCGCCCACGCCAAGGAGGCCTCGCACGAGCAGCATGCCGTGGAACGACTTGGCGACGCCGGTAAAGGAGGTCATCACCGAGAAGAAGATCGAAGACCCCAGCAGAATCTTGCGACGCCCATGGCGATCGGACAGACTCCCGAGCACCCATGTCGAAATGGCCCAGGTCAACGCGAGAACCGACGCGATTGCGCCTGCCTGCGTGTTGTTCAATTTGAGCTCCGGCAGAAGAACCGGAAACAGATACACGATGACCAGACGATCGAGCCCAACGATGCCGAACAGCACCGCAAGAAAGATGACCATCTTCCATTCGTATTCTCTATTTTGCTTGTAGTTCATATCGACATCCTAAATATATCGTCGTGATTGAATGGCTGTTTTTTCAAAGAACACCATCCCGCTTCAATCGGTATCGAGCCGATACGGCAGCGACACGAAAACCTCCGTCCGGCTCGCCACGGAATCGCATGGCGAGCCCGACAGGCCGCTACCGATCTCCGCCACTTCTCGCGAGCTCCGGCGAGCAACCGTTGTCCGACGATGTTTGATCATCGGCGACCGTCTCCCCGGCGAGGCCATCGAGGATCTCGGTGACCGGAGGGCGCGGTCGCCGGTCGATCAGCAACCGCAGAACGTCAGGCCGCGAGTAATGCCCCACGGGATCGAAAACGCACTTCGAAAGCGATTGCATGCCGAGGTCGATATCGGCGTAGAGCAGGCCTTCCGCGGTTTCGTCGATCTTGTCGAACAGTTCCGCCCCGTCGGGCCCGTATCCGACGCTATGGCCACCGCCTGCCCGCAACAGCTGACGTTTGTCCTCGGTGTCGCAAAGGCTCTCGACCATTTCCTCGGTGACGACTGTCGAAGGCGCGAGGACGAAGCAACCTCCTTCGACGGCATACGTCCGCGAAACCGCGTTGTTCACCTGGTGGCTCAATGCGCTGGCAAATTCATAGAGCGAGAAGCTCGGCCAGGCCGCAACGTGGACCTGTTCGCCTTGCGCATACATTGCGGCCTTGGTCAAAGGCTGCACGTGTTCGGCACAACAAAGCCCGCCGAGCTTTCCCAACGGACTGTCGATTACGGTCAGGCCACTGCCCTCCCCGTCACCGAAGACCGTCCGCTCGAGATGGGTAGGCTTGAGTTTCTGTCGTTGCAGGAGGGTTTCTCCGTCGGGGCCGATGATCCATTGGGAGATATATAAGGAATGGCCCTTGCGCTCCGAGAGTCCCATCACCACCGTGATGCGGTTTCTTCTAGCCGCGGCCCTCAGCGCATCGGCTTCCGGACTGTCGTAGCTCAGCGAGTTGTCGAAATATCGCTGAACATAGCCTTTGCTCATATACCAGGCCGGTGTACCCAGCCAGATGTAGAACGGGTAGCCCGGCAGCCACACTTCAGGGAACGCGATCAGGGCGGCGCCGGCCTGCGCCGCCTCTTCAATCAGGCGTATGGACTTTTCGATTCCGGCTTGAAGATCAAGGAACGCCGGGGCGGCCTGCACGACGGCCGCCTTATATTGGGGATGGTTGAGAGCCAAGATACTCCTCCACGACTCGCGGGACGGGACGCCCGCAACGTTGTAGAGGAAGTGTCCGGGGCCAATATGGCGGACGCTTGACTCTGACAGAACAGGATTTTTACTTATGCTGCCAGCCGGCGGGATTACCGCGCGGCCCGCTCAGGGGCGATTCAACCAACGTCGCGATGCTTCGCACGGTAGTCGCGCGCAGACACGCCAAAGTGACGTCGAAACGTACGACTGAAATGCGATGCATTATTGAAACCCCAAGCCATCGCAATATCGGTAATCGAGCGGTTAGCGTACGCGCGTTGCCGAAGCCACTCGCCGCACCCGTTGAGTCTGGCCGTACAGATGGTCTCGCCGATCGACTCCCCGGCCTCGGCGAACAGTCGATAGAGGTAACGGCTGGAAACTCCCAGTTCATCGGCGATCAGTTCGGGTCCCAGTTCCGGGTCGTGAATCCTGTCCTTGATCAACGCGCGCGCCCGCAGCAGATGCATCTCTTTCACGTTGGATCTGGGCAGCGGAACCGTGTTGAAATAATCCGCCAACGCCAGCGCGACCAGGTTGGCGGACACATCGCCAAGCCTCTCGCAAGCGGTCATCGCGCCTTCGTCTGACGAAAGCACTCGGTGCAGCGACGCGATATGGTCCGCGGCGATACGACGTATCCCGGTGGCCGCAGGAATACGCACCGCGGTGTGCTGCCGGCCGCACGGCACCAATTTCTCCAGCGCCTGGCGGGGAAAGCGGATCGTGTAGTGCTGTCCGGAAAAATGCCAGACGAAATGGCGCGACGAGTCGAACAGCACCATGTCGGTAGGGTCGACGAACGCGGTGCGGGCATCCTGCTCGAGTGCACCTCGCCCTTCGATCTGTATCGACACGAGCAGGTAGTCGTCCGCCGTGCGCCGCACGTCGTCCCAGTCATGAGCCGCGACGTGATCGACCGCCGAGATCCGCGACACACACACTCCGCCCGTGTTCACGCTGGAAATCTCGCCACGAAATCCCTGATCGGATTCGGTCCTGAAAACCATGGGGACGCAACTGGCCCGAACCTGATCCGCCCATGCCAAAAGCCGGTCGTCGCGATGGTAATGATCCGTGGTCGTCACTTGATTCATGGCACAAGGTTCCGGCGGCAAATACGCGGGAGCGTTACCCCGAACAATTGCGCATCCAGAATCCGCCGTCAATGCGCAGTTGCCTATGACGGCCGCTTCGAAACATAGCTGCGATCGAGCTCGCCCACCGAGCGACAACCGATGAGGGCGAGCGTCCGGTCAGTTTCCCGTTTGATCATGTCGATGACGTCGCTCACGCCGGTTTCCCCTCTGGCAGCCAGCCCGTACAAGGTGGCCCGCCCCAGCATCACGGCGTGGGCCCCCAGCGCGACCGCCTTGACGACGTCGGCCCCCGTCCGGATACCGCTGTCGAGAATGACCGTCGTGCCTGAGGTGCGCTCGACGATATCCGGCAGCACGTCGGCCGTCGCGGGCAGGTCGGCGAGTTGCCTGCCGCCGTGGTTCGAAACGATGACGCCGTCCGCGCCGAGCGCGACGCACCGCGCGGCATCGTCGGCCGTCACGATGCCCTTGACGAGGAGCTTGCCCGGCCATTCGTCCCGCAAACGGCGCAGGTCGTCCCAGCTGAAGCTCGCATCCATCTGCCGGCGAAGAATCGCTGCCTGGGAGGCGGTGTCCGATGCATCGTCCGTGGCGAAATTCTTCAACTCCGGCATGCCGTTCATCAGATAGGACCAAAGCCAGCGCGGGTGCGACAGTCCGTCGACCGCCGCACGTGCACTTGCCTTGAACGGCATGGCAAAGCCATTGCGAAGATCGCGTCGGCGAAAGCCGTTCACCGCGACATCGGCGGTGAGGATCAAGGTCGAATAGCGAGCCGAACGGGCACGATTGACCAGACTCTTCGCGAGGTTGCGATGAACGACGTACAGTTGAAACCACAGGTCTCCGTCGGCCCCTTTTGCCACCTCTTCGATGGACATGTTGGAAGCCGTCGATAGCGCAAACGGAATACCAGCCTTGCCCGCTGCGCGCGCAAGTGCGAGGTCGCCCTTCGGCCAGAACGCACTATTGAGGCCCGTCGGCGCGATCACCAGCGGTAATGGAATCAGCCGCCCTAAAAGCGGCACCGACTGCTCTCGCGTGCTGACATCCGACAGCCGGCGCGGCAACAACTGCAACCTGTCGAACGCCGAACGGTTATGCGTCAATCCCGATTCGTCGTCCGCCGCGCCTTCCAGATAGTCGAACACCATGCGTGGCAACCGCCGTCTGGCTTCGTCACGATAGTCGCTGACGGAGAAAATGCCGGGAAATCCTGTTGTCATGATCGGGGTACTGTCAGAGTAAATCGTGATGCGAAAAGCACGAGACGCGCTGCACGCCGGTTTCGCGCGTCTCCCTCGGTCATTCGAGGCGGAAGACGACCGAGTAACGACGCAAAGTCGAAAGCTAGACGGCAACGCTCCCAACATAGTTTTCCGCCATGGACCTCGCCGCAGTCTCGGACGTAGTCACATGCTCGAGCTCGGCAACCTGCAACTGCTGTTCGAACGGCGAGGCATCGTCGAGACGATGCATCATGCGGGTCATCCAGTAGGAGAAATGCTCGGCGCGCCAGATCCGTTTCAGCGCAAGCTCGCTGTACGAAGCGAGTTGCGCTTCATCGCCGGTCCGGTAATACGCGTCGAGTCCACTGCTCAGGATTCGCACGTCGGAGACTGCCAGGTTGAGACCTTTTGCTCCGGTAGGAGGAACGATATGAGCGGCGTCGCCGGCAAGAAACAGTCGGCCGTGCTGCATCGTCGTCGAGACGAAGCTCCTCATGCCGACGATATTCTTCTGAAAGATCTTCCCGTCGACAACGCACTGACCATCGGCGGAGTCGACGCGTGCGTGCATTTCGGCCCAGATCCGGTCGTCGGACCAGTTGTCGACCGAATCTTTCGGGTCGCACTGGAAATACATGCGCTGAACCGTCGGCGAACGGGTACTGACCAATGCAAAACCGCGATCATGACGTGCATAGATCAGCTCGTCTGCGGACGGCGCACCTTCGACCAGAATGCCGAACCAACCGAACGGATAGACGCGCTCGAAATCGCGGCGAACGCTCTCGGGAATCGCCGAACGGGACACCCCTTGCGAACCGTCGCATCCGATCACGAAATCACAGTCCAGCGTATGTGATTGCCCTCGATGCACGAACCGTATCGACGGGGCCGACGTGTCGATGTTGTGAATCGAGACATCCGCGACATCAAACAGGATAGAGCCGCCTGCAGCAACCCGAGCCGCCACCAGATCCTTGATGACTTCGTGTTGCGCATAGACGGTGATGGCCCGCCCGGTCAATGCCTTGAGGTCGATGCGCCGCCGCTTTCCGTCGAAGGCGAGTTCAAAACCGTGATGCAACGCTCCTTCTGCCTTCATACGCTCACCGACACCGGACGCTTCAAGCAGGTCCATCGTCCCCTGCTCGAGTACACCCGCCCTGATCGTCGATTCGATCTGCTCGCGTCGGCGGGTTTCGAGCACGACAGACTCGATACCTTTCAGATGCAAAAGATGAGAAAGAAGGAGGCCGGCAGGACCGGCGCCAATAATGCCTACTTGAGTGCGCATGCTATCTCCAACTGAAGGTACTGTCGGACGTTTTCCGTCATTCGGTTCAACATGAGCGACATCGTTACGTGCCCTGCGCGGAGCGCGTGACAAACGTCGCCCTCGACACTGATCTCAAGCGCCCTTGATGGGCGGAATATGACGACGCACGATCATCAGGCAGATAAAAACCATCGCCATCGCGGCACCCAGCATGCCCAGGTACGCAGACGCTCCACCCTGCGTGATCACGAAGGCCCCCGCGAACGCGCTGAGAATCGCGCCGAGCCGCCCAAACGCGAGCGCGGATGCGGTCCCGGTCGCGCGAATCTCGGTGGGATAGACGTACGCGCAAAGGGCATACATCGTCGACTGAACCGCGTTCACGAAGAGGCCGTGCAACCCGATTCCGAACACGAGCAACGTCGTGTGGGCAGAGACGTCGAGACCGCGCAGGAAAAGCGCGCTCGCGGACGCCATCAGGCAGCATACGAGCAAAGGCCAGCGCGACCCGAACCGACCGATCGCCACTGCGCAGCCCATTGCGCCGAGTACGCCGCCGAGGTTGTAGGCGGTAAGACCTGAACCCGCCACCGAAGCGCTGAGTCCCTCGCCTGCCAGCATCGTCGGCAGCCAGCTGAATGCGCTGTAGACCGCGACGAGGTTCATGAAGAAAGCGACCCAGATTGCGAGCGTGTCGCGGCCTTGATGGTCCGCGAACAACGCGCGAAAGCCTGGGCGCTGCCCCGCTTTCTGCTCCTTCTGATCGGCGAATACGGCGTGCGGCTGAATCGAGCGGGACATGCGGGACAGCAGGTGACGCAGTTCATTCCAGCGTTCCTGATGACGCACAAGATAACGCGGCGATTCCGGCATGACGAAATACAGCAGGAGCGCCAGTGCGACGGGAAGCGTGCCGCCAATCAGAAAGAGCCCGCGCCAGCCGTAATGCGGAAGCACGACACTCGCGAATAGCCCCGCAAGCATGCCCCCCAGCGGTACGCAAACGATGGTTGCGGTCACCGCGAGCGTCCGCCGGCGAGCGGGCGTAAATTCCGCCGTCATGGTCGTCGCGCTCGGCAGTGCGCCGCCGATACCCAGTCCCGCGAAGAAGCGCAGGACGGCAATGGTCGTCACGTCCGGCGACAGCGCAATCGAACTCGTCGCCAAGCCGAATACCAGCACGCTGCCGATGATTGCCCAGCGCCGACCGAACCTGTCCGCGAACAGCCCGGCGAACGCGCTCCCTATACCCATGCCGACGAGGCCGGCAGCAACGGCGGGCGCAAATGCGTTGCGCGTGATGCCCCATTCCTTGATCAAGCTGGGAATGGCGAACCCGATGAGCTGCCCATCGAAGCCATCCATCACGATCGCAAGCGCGGCGAGCAGGACGACCGTTCGCTGGAACGCCGAGAACGGTCCGTCATCGAGGGCACGGCCGATGTCTACGGTCAGCAGAGGCGGATTACGATCGTTCATTTCGCTCTCCCGGCCAGACCGGCGAAGTCTGAATCGCAGTCCTGCGTAATTCGTTTTCCGACGCGACGGTCGGACTCCAACCGGGCGCGATCGAGCGACGACTCGAAATTGATGACGGGCATTGCAGTCTCCTTAAGCCGGTCGCTCGTCGTTCCAGGAGCGAAGGCGTCTCAACGATATCGGGTTGTTATTGTGTTCGTGCCCACCATCCGGAAGCCCATCCCGTCCATGGTGAGAAACACGTGGCATGACCGCGGCAACGATCAGAATGGATAGTGACGAGGCGTCGTTTGCACGGTGATCCAGCGCAAATCCGTAAATTCCGCGATCCCGGCCTTGCCGCCGAAATGCCCGAAACCACTGGACTTCATCCCGCCAAACGGCATCTGCGCCTCGTCGTGAACCGTCGGGCCATTGACGTGGCAAAGCCCGGACTCGATACGCTTCGCGACCGTCAACGCCCGCGCGACGTCACGGCTGAAGACTGCCGCCGACAGGCCATATTCGTTGTCGTTGGCACAGGCGATGGCCTCTTCGTCGCCATTGACACGAACGATCGCCTTGACGGGCCCGAACGACTCCTCCCGGTAGATATGCATGTCCGCCGTCACGTGATCGAGCAACGTGGCCGGCATGAGCGTGGTCTCGGATTTCCCTCCGCATACCAGGGTCGCACCTTTCGCCAGCGCGTCGTCGATCAGGTCGTTGCATCTCCTGACCGTCGCCATGTCCACGACGGAGCCGAGCACGGTCGGCCCCTTTCTCGGATCGCCAAGCGGCAGGCTCCGTGCCTTTTCCGCCAGTCGCGCGACGAATTCATCGGCGATCTTCGTGTCGACGACGATGCGTTCGGTCGACATGCAGATCTGGCCGGAATTGGCGAACGCCCCGAATGCCGCGCCTTGAACCGCCGCTTCGATATCGGCATCGTGAAGCACCAGAAACGGTGCCTTTCCGCCGAGTTCGAGGACCGACGGCTTCAGATAGTTCGCGCACTGGGTCGCGACGATGCGGCCGACGCGCGTCGAACCCGTGAAGTTCACCCGCCTGACCGCCGGTTCGGCAATGATCGATTCGACGATGTCGCCCGCATTCGCCGGCGCGTTCGTGACGAAGTTCACGACACCGCGTGGCAGTCCGGCGTCCTGTAACGCTTCGATGATGAGGCCGTGGGTCGCGGGGCAGGTTTCGGAACCTTTGAGCACGACGGTATTGCCGCACGCCAGCGGCAACGCGATGGCACGCACGCCGAGGATGACGGGCGCGTTCCACGGTGCGATCCCGAGCACGACGCCGGCGGCCTGCCTCACGCCGAGCGCAAGACTGCCCGGCACGTCCGACGGAATCACCTCGCCGGAGATCTGCGTGATCATCGCAGCCGCTTCGCGCAGCCCGTCGGCCGCAAGCTTGACGTTGAAATCCGCCCACAGGCGGGACGCGCCCGTTTCGGTTGCCATTGCCAGCGCGAAAGCGTCGCCTTTTTCTTCGAGCGCATCCGCGGCCCGATTCAGTAGAGCGCGTCGCTCGCCGGGGCCCATCGCCGACCATGCGGGAAACGCGGCGGCCGCCGCATGCACCGCCGCTTGTGCATCGGCGACAGTCGCGGCCGGTGCCGTAGAGGCAACCGTGTCATCGAGCGGGTTACGGCGCTCGAATGTCGCGCCGTCGCGAGCCATCGCACGCTCGCCGTTGATCAACATCGTTACCTGATTCATTACCGTCTCCTGGAATATTCTTGAAAAACCGGCCTGCCGAATCACCGACTCGCGGTCAGGCCACGACAATTTCGACGACGCGTGTTTTTCCCGAAGACAACGCGTCTTCCAGCGCGGGCTTCAGCGACAGCGCGTCGCTCACTCGAACGCCTTCGCACCCCATGCTGTTGGCCAGGGAAACGAAATCCAGCCCTGGCAGATCGGTGCCCTGTACCGGATCCGACGCGGCGAAGCCGAACACGGGCGCGAATTCCTGCAAGGCGGCGTAGCGCGAGTTATTCAGGATCACGAATGTGATCGGAAGATCGAGCTGGACCGCGCTATAGATCGCTTGCGGCGAATACATCGCCGAGCCGTCGCCGATGAGGCCGATCACGCGGCTGCCGGGTCTGGCCAAAGCGACGCCCACCGCGGCGGGCATGCCGTAGCCCAGACCGCCGCTTGCCATCGTGTAGAACGTCTGACTTCGCGTGAACGGGAGATAACGTTGCATGACGGGGCGCGAACTGGGCGCCTCCTCGACCACGATATCGGCTGCGTTGCGGACTTCGGACAGCGTCTGCAGCGCATAAGCGACCGACATCACTGCCGTGGGCTCGGCTCGCTCGACCGCCTCGCGCGGCGCCGGCAGGGGCCGGCCTCGCGGTGCCGGCCGGGCGAGCAGGTCCACCAGCCCCAGGCGAATGTTCGCCACCACCGACGTGCCGACCGGGGTCCAGGCAGCGGTAGCCGGATCGTCGATGAGCTGGTACAACGCCGCGCCATCGGGCACATGCGGGCCACTGCCTTCGACGTGATACGCAAAAGCCGGCGCCCCGACGACGAAGACCAGGTCATGCCCGTTCAGCATCCGAACGATTTTTTCGCGCATCGCCGGCAGGAAGCCGGCGAAAAGTCGATGATCTTCAGGGAAGCTGCAGCGTGACGACATCGGCGCAACATAAACCCGCGCGTTGTGGCGCTCGGCCAGCTGGATGGCCTCGCTCCACGCATCGGCACGATCGAGTTCCGCGCCGACGACGAGGGCCGGCCGTTTGCAGTCGTCCAGCGCGTCGCCGATCTCCGCGATCCGTACCGGATCGGGGCGGAACCGGGTGCTGATCCGGGTCGCCTCGACGAAGTCGGCCGGCTGATCCCAGTCGTCGACCGGAACGGACACGAACACCGGACCACGCGGCTCCTGCATCGCCACGTGGTAAGCACGGGCGAGGGCCAGCGGAACATCCGCGGCACGAGCCGGTTCAATGCTCCATTTCACATAGGGCCGCGGCAGCTCGGTGGCTTGCGACGCCGACAGAAACGGATCGAACGGCAGAATCGAACGGGCCTGCTGGCCGGCCGTGATGATCAGGGGCGTCCGGTTCTTGAAAGCCGTGAAGACGTTGCCCATCGCGTTGCCGACACCGGCTGCCGAATGCAGGTTGACCAGCGCGGCATTGCCGGTGGCTTGGGCATACCCGTCCGCCATACCGACCACCACTGCTTCCTGCAATCCGAGCACGTACCGGAAGTCTTCCGGGAAGTCGCGGAACATCGGTAGCTCGGTCGAGCCGGGATTGGCAAACACGGACGTCAATTCGAGGCGCCGCATCAAGTCCACGACGGCATCGCGAACGGTCGGCTGCCCACTTGTATTTCGTTGCATCTCGAATCCTCTGCGGTTCGCCACTCAGGCTGGCGGTGATGAGATGAGCCGCAGTATGGGATTCGGCACCCTGTTTGAAAATTGCCAAAAAAGCTCAAAGTCATTACATTTTGGCATGCGTCTATCGGAATGCCGGATCGGCCAATTCCGCCCGGATGCCTTGTCGGAAAAGGCTGTTCGCCGTCATCGGGGGCTCGGCGGTGGCCGCAATGAGCGGGCACCGCGAGCCCTTGCAGGGAAGACACCTAGCTGGCACCGGGCGGCCCGGAATCTCGCTCGCCCCCTTCCCCCCTTTCAATCTGGTTCGACACGATGAGTTTCAATCTGCAGCAGTTGATGATGTTCACCACGATCGTCTCCGCAGGTAGCCTGGGACGAGCCGCGGCCATGCTGAACATGACCCAGCCGGCGCTGAGCAGATCGATCAAGCGGCTCGAGGAGTCCGTCGGGGGGGCGCTTTTCGAGCGTCACACCAAGGGGATGCAGCTGACCGCGCTGGGCGAAGCATTGATGCCGCATGCGATCTCGCTGCAAAGAGAAGCCGAACAGGCGCGCGAGGAACTGGACGCGATGCGCGGCCTGGCGAAAGGCGTGATCAAGGTCGGCGCGGTGGGCAGCATAGCGAGCCTCGTCTTGCCGATGGCCATCGCGTGTGTGCTGGAGAAATGGCCCAATCTGCGCGTCGAGGTGATCGAAGGCGTGTGGGATCGTCTCGTCGAGGGCCTGCTCGCTTATGAAATCGACCTGGCGCTTTGCACATCGGGAATCGAAACCGAGGATGTCGCTGCGATCTCCGATTGTTCATGGACCGACAGGAGTTTCGTGGTCGCGGCACTCGATCATCCGTTACGGGCGAAGCGTGGCCTTCGACTCGACGACACATTGACACAACGGTGGGCACTCACGCCCAAGGGAACCGGACCTTATGCCCACATGCAGGAAACCTTCAGGGCCCGCGGCCTGCCAATGCCGGCCATCGCGGTCGAGACCCGTTCGGTCACCGTGCTCAAAAGCCTCGTAGCGCGATGTGGCTTTGTCTCGTGGATGGCCGAACCGATGTACGACACCGAAAGCAAAGCGGGCGTCATCGACGCTCTGGATATCGAGGGCCTGGATGCGCAACGCACCCTGACGGCATTCCGGCGCCGGCGAGGCACGCTACCCGCGCCCGCCGTCAAGCTGCTGGACGAATTGCGTCACCTGACGGGGTCTTTGCGCAAGGAAGGGCAAAGCCTGTCTTGATGGCCGTGAATCGGGCGTGCCCGCGAGTCGTGCGTTTTGGCATGACCCAACGCACACCCGGCCTTGTTCAATGGAAATCAGCCATAAATCATTGAACTAATTGATTTTATAAGAACAACCAAGCATCAAACATCCGGATCCGGAATCCGCGCCGACTGAATCACAACCAGCGTGTCCCCTGCCTCGATCCTGCAAGGCGGGTCCTCGTAGAACGAAAAAATCTTCCCGCACCGATCGAGCCCGACGACGATCGCACCCGGCACGACGTTCGTCATGCAGCCGACCTCTTGCGGCATCGCCTCGCGCTCCAGCAGCGTCGCGCGTCCGCGCGTCGACAGCATGTCGTTCACGAACGGCACGATATAGCGGCTATGCACGGCGTCCGCGAGCAGCAGCGCGCCGATCTTCGTCGACGACACGATCACATCGGCGCCCGCCTGCCGCAGTTGTCGCTGGTACAGGTTCTCCTGGATCCGAACGACGATCTTCGTATCGGGCGCGATGCTGCGCACCGACAGCGTCAGCAGGATCGCGGTCGGATCGTCGGTCACCGAAATGATCACCGCCTTCGCCGAACGCACCTGCGCCTGCTGCAGCAGATCCTCGTGCGCGGGATCGCCGAGCAGCCCGGTCACGCCGAGCGACGTCGCGGCCTCGAGCGCCTGCTGCTGCGAATCGATCACGATGACCGTCGCCGGATCGACGCCGCTCTCGAGCAATTCGCGCACCGCGATCGAGCCCGACAGGCCATAACCGCATACGACGATGTGATCGGACAATTGCTTTTGCAGGCGTTTCATGCGGAATTCCTCGACGACGCGCTGGATCACGAACTGATAGGCCGTGCCCAGGAAAATGAACCAGATGACGATGCGGATCGGCACGATGAAGAACGCATCGATGAGGCGCGCCCGTGCGGTGACGGGCACGATGTCGCCGTAGCCGACCGTCGCGACCGTGACCATCGTGAAGTACACGAGATCGGCGACGGTCATCGGCGTGCTCTTGGTCGAATCGCGCAACCCGTCGCGATCGAGATACAGCACGAGGAACGCGAGCGTGCACAGCAGCGCGACCGCGCCGAGACGGAACAGCAGTGTGCGGCGCGGCGACGTCGCGCGACGCGTGAACAGCGTGCGCGCGCGCGGCGCCTGCCACGGGTTGCGCGCGCGACGCAGGCGTGAGCGCAACGAGCGGCGCTGGGCGGAGGGCGATGCCAACGGGGAATCTCCTGAAGGATGCGGGCTCGATTCTACGATGGGTCGGCCGCGACCGGCCGACGTCATCGCATCGATTCATCCGTTACAACATGCTGCGCGGCCGCACCATCGTCCCGTCGACGAAGCGCTGCGCGCGAAATGCCGACAGGTCGAGCGACGGCGCGCCGGTGTCGATCCATTCGGCAAGCAGCCGCCCGACGATCGGCCCCATCGCGAAACCGTGGCCGCAGAACCCCGTCGCAATCGCGAGCCCGGACGGCGTGCCCGGCGCATCGATCACCGGAATGCCGTCGGGCAGCACGTCGATCAGGCCCGCCCAGGCCTCGACGATCTGCGCGTCCTTCAGCGCGGGAAAGATCGTCTTGAGTTTCGCGAGTGCACGCGGCGCATGCGCGCGATTCGGCTGCGGCTGCGGATCGCGCGGCTCGATCGGCCCGGTCGCACCGTTGATGCGCGCAAGCGCATCGCGCCAGGCAGCCCCGTTCACGTGCAGCCGGAATTTGTCGCGCTGCGACCAGAACTCCGGCCAGAACAGGCTCAACCCGCGCAGGTGGCCGAGCGTCAGGTCGACGTCGACCTGCATGTCGTCGGCGAGATTGATCGCGCCGTTCTTGCGCTGCCGGATGCCGAGGCCGTGCCCCCACACCGTCGACGCCGACACCGGCGGCACCACATTGGTGCGCATGCAGGTGCCGCGGACGGCCTGCTGCGGCAGCCGGATGCCGACGCCGTCGAGCAGCCGGAAGCTGGTCGCGCCCGCCGCGCAGATCACGCGCCGCGTGCGGATCGTGCCGCGCTCGGTCACGACGCCGACCACCGCGCCGCCGGCCGTCTCGATCGCGGTCACGCCGCAGCCTTCGAAGAAGCGCGCGCCGGCCTCGACGGCACGCGCGGCGAACGCGGCAGCCACCCGGCGCGGCTCGGCCTGCCCGTCGGTCGCGGTATACAGCCCGCCGAGCGTGCGTGCCTGCGGCGAAAGGCCGCTGACGCGCTCGTCGATCTGCGCGCGCGTCAGCGTGCGCGTGTCGAGTCCGTGCTCGCGCGCGACCGCGAGCCACGCGTTGAACGACGCCCAGTCCGTTTCGTTGTCCGCAATATAAAGACAGCCGCCCTGCCGCCATTCGAGATCGAAACCGAGGGTTTCCTCTAACGTTTCCCAGATCCGCATGCCGGCCATCATCAGCGGCACCTCGGCAGCTTCCCGGCCCTGCTGCCGCACGAAGCCCCACGCCCGTGTCGACTGCTGCCCGGCGATACGCGACTTGTCGAGCACGACGGCCTTCAGGCCGCGCAGACCCAGGTAATACGCGGCTGCGCAGACCCAGGTAATACGCGGCTGCGCAGCCCATGATGCCGGCGCCGGCGATCACGACGTCGGCGTCGGCCGGGAATGGCGTATCGCCAAGGGTCAGGGCATCGTGCAGCGGATAGGTGGTTGTCATTGTTTCCTGTCAGGGGTTAATGCATCCGGATACGGGCGGCGGTGGTAACGTCGTGACACACCTTTCACACAAACGCACCTTTCACGACGCTGAATAACGACCATTTTGCGGTAAAGTTATCTTTTCCGCGCGTGGCCGGTCGGCTCGCCCCTGGACGTCACGAAGACTGTCCGTCGAGACTGCCGCAAGGCGTCGTTCTGAACGTCACGATCCGTTCCCGTAGCATGACCACTGAAGCAATCACCACGGATTCCCTCGCGGTTGCCGAGCGCGTGCGCGAGCTGATGACCCGCAACGGCATCGGCAAGCGCCAGCAGACCACCGAGCTATGCCGCATCCTCGACCTGAGCTTTTCGCAAGGCCATCGTAAGCTGCGCGGCAGCAGCCCCTGGACGCTCGCGCAGATCAAGAAAGTCGCCGAAGCGTACGGCGAACCCGCCGCCCAGCTGTTCGGCGCGCAAACGCTCGACCCCGGCATGGTCGGCGCCTATTCGCAGGAGGCCGTACTTTATGCGGGCGTCGCCGAGATTCCGTGCACCGCATGGATCGGCGCGCCGCTCGAAGCCGGCGCGCGCCCCGAATTCGTCGCGTACGAACAGAACGGCCGCTGGCGCGTGCTGCGCCACACCGGCGTGCTGTACCAGAACGCGTACGACGTGCACAAGATCGAGATCTATCCGCGCCGCGCGGAGAGCGACAAGCTCGTCGTCGCGGTGATCGACCCCGATCGCGTCAGCGCGACCGAGCTGTGCCGCTATCTCGAACGCCAGGGTTTCGCGACGGCCGCATTCGACGGCCTCGCGCCGTTCGTCGACGCGCTGCAGGGCCAGGCGTTCGACGCGGTCCTGACCGAATGGCTGTTCGACGACAGCACGGCCGCCACCGCGATCAAGGCCGTGCGCACGTCCGACAACCCGGGCGCGCCGATCTTCGTGCTGACGGGCGACCTGCTCACCGGCCGCGCGAGCGAGGCCGACATCAGCGAAGTGATCCGCGCGTTCGACGTCGTCTGCTACGAAAAACCCGCGCGCATGGCGATCCTCAGCGCCGATCTCGCGAAACGGCTCGCACGCGGGTAACGTCCGCGGGCCGTTCCCCGTCCGGACGGCCATCGTCCGCCCGGCACGGCGGTCGTGAACAGGGTCGTGGATCAGTACAATAGCCGCACCCGTTCACGCCCACGCCGGCATCCGCCGCCCGACGCCATGGCCCGCCTCATCCCCGACGACTGGAAAAGCCTCGCCGCGACCGGCGCGGCCGAACGCGAGCGCGAAACGCTCGCGGCCCTCGAACACGCGCTGCCCGACGGCTACACCGTGTATCACGGCGTGCACTGGACGCGCGCCGACCAGGCGTTCTCGGTGTTCGGCGAGGCCGCGTTCGTCGTCGTGAGCCCGGCCGGCCGCGTGCTGCTGATCGAGCAGAAAGCCGGCTTCCTGCGCGAAACGCCGAAGGGGCTCGTGAAGGTCTATCTGCAGAAGGAACGCAACGTCCCGATCCAGCTCGCGCGCACGCAGGAAACGCTGCACCGGCGCCTGACGGCCGCGCTCGGCGCGGGTGTCTACGGCGTCGAGGCGCTGCTGTACTGCCCCGACTACTCGATCCGCGACGCGTCGATCGCCGGCGTCGCGGCCGACCGCATCGTCGATGCGTCGCGCAAGGCGCAGCTCGCGCAGGTGATCCTGCGAATCCTGCCCGAGGACGACGAGCACTTTCCGAACGCGCCGAAACTCCACCATTTCCTCGCGGACGAGCTCGCGCTCACGCCCGATACGAGCGCGCTCGTCGGGCAGGCCGGCACGCTTGTCACGCGGCTGTCGGGCGGGCTCGCCGCATGGGCGCGCCAGCTCGAATTCGCGCCGTTCCGGCTGCGCGTCACCGGCACGGCCGGCTCGGGCAAGACGCAGCTCGCGGTGCAGGCAATGCGCGATGCCGTCGCGGCCGGCAAGCGCGTGCTCTATGTGTGCTTCAACCGGCCGCTTGCCGACTACATCACGCGCATCGCGCCGCCCGGCGCGAAGATCGCGAATTACCACCAGCTGTGCGACTGGGTCGCGCGCGACGGCGGTTATACGCCGGACTTCCAGGTGCCCGGCGAATTCGAACGGCTCGAGGCGCGCTTCGCGCAAACGCCCATTTCCGAACGCTGGCGCTTCGACGTGCTGGTCGTCGACGAAGGGCAGGATTTCCACGCGCCGTGGGCAGCCGCGCTGGAGCGCCTGCTGGTGCCGGACGGCGCATGGTGGTGGCTGGAAGATCCGCTGCAGAACCTGTACATGCGCGAGCCCGTCGCGCTGCCGGGCTGGGTCACGCTGAAGGCGCTCACGAACTACCGGAGCCCGCGCGACCTGCTCGAATTCGTGCGCGACATCGTCGGCAGGGTCGAGCCGCTCGCGGCCGAGCTGCGCTCGGGCAGCCCGTTCGACGGTTCGGATCCGTCGGTGTCGGCGTACGGGGAAGAAGGTGCGTCGCAAGACGCGTTGGCCGAAGCCTGCGTCGACGCGACCAAGCGGGCGATCACGCACGCGCTGTCGCTTGGCTTTCGCAAGCAGGACATCGCGGTGCTGTCGTATCGCGGCCGCGAAGGCTCGGTGCTCGCGCCGCTCGACCAGCTCGGCCCGCACCGGCTCAAGAGTTTCACCGGCAAGTACGACCTGTTCGGCAACCCGGAATATCGCGAAGGCGACGTGCTGCTCGATTCGATCTACCGCTTCAAGGGCCAGTCGGCGCCCTGCGTGATCCTCACCGAGGTCGACTTCGATACGCTCGACGCGCGTGCCGCGCGCAAGCTGTTCGTCGGTGCGACGCGCGCGACGATGAAACTGCTGATCGTCGCGTCGTCGCGTGCGGCCGCGCAACTCGCGACCGTGACGTAATCGGCAGGCGACCGGCGGGCAAGCGCCCGTCGTGTCGCCGCCCACCGTCGATCACGCCACCCGGAACGCCCCCACCGCGCGCCGCAACCCGTCCGCCTGTTCCTCCAGCGAAGCCGCTGCAGCCGCAGCCTGCTCGACGAGCGCCGCGTTCTGCTGCGAGACCTGGTCCATCTGCGACACCGCGCGGTTCACCTGCTCGATCCCGTCGCGCTGCTCGTTCGACGCGGCCGCGATCTCCGTCATGATGCCCGTCACGCGGCCGATCGCCTGCTGGATGTCCTGCATCGTCGTGCCGGCCACGCCGACGAGCCGCGAGCCGTTCGCGACGCGCTCGACCGACTCTCCGATCAGCGTGCGGATTTCCTTCGCCGCCGACGCCGAGCGTTGCGCGAGCGTGCGCACCTCGCCCGCGACCACCGCGAAGCCGCGGCCCTGCTCGCCGGCACGCGCGGCTTCGACCGCCGCATTCAGCGCGAGGATGTTGGTCTGGAACGCGATCCCCTCGATCGTGCCGATGATGTCGGCAACCTTCTGCGAGCTCTGGTCGATCTCGTTCATCGTGCCGATCACCTCGCCGACCACGGTCGCGCCGCGCGTGGCGATCTCGCTCGCGGTGTCCGCGCAGGCCTGCGCCTCCACCGCGTTGTCCGCGTTCTGCTTCACGGTCGCGGTGAGCTGCTCCATGCTCGCGGCCGTCTCCTGCAATGCGGACGCCTGTTCCTCGGTACGCTGCGACAGGTCGGTGTTGCCGGCCGCGATCTGGTGCGTCGCCGTCGAAATCGCCTCGGAACCCTGGCTGACCTGGCGCACGGTGTCCGCGAGGCTGCGCTGCATGCCGGTCACGCCGTTGACCAGTTCGGCCATCTCGTCGCGCGACGACCAGCGCACTTCCGACGTCAGGTCGCCTTCCGACAGGCGGCGGAAATGCGACAGCAGGCGGTTCACCGGCTGCGTGATCGCGTAATGCAGGCCGATCGCGCAGCCGAGGCACGCGGCCAGGCCGAACGCGATACCCGCGATCGCGCCCGCACGCATCCAGCCGTAGTAGGTCTGCGCGGTGTCGTACACCTCCTTGCCGCGTGCGCCCTGGTACGCATCGAGCGCATCGGTCGCCTGCGTGAGCGCAACCGACAGCGGCGGCGCGACCGACATCAGCAGCCGGTCGGCCTCGTCGCGGCGGCCGTCGCGGACCGCGTCGATCATCGGCCTCAGCGCCTGCCCGATCAGCGCCTGGCGCGCGGCATCGAGGCGGCTCGCGAGCGGGCCTTCGTCGCCGTCGTGCGGCATCGACGCGTAACCGCGCCACGCGGTGTCGGCCTTCGCGAGATAACTCTCGGCCTTCTTGACGAGATCGGGCACGTCCGGCGCTTCCGGGTGCAGCAGCGCGCGGTCGAGCGTCGTGCGCACGATCGTCAGGTTGAGACTGGCCGTCGACAGCGCGGTCTTCGCCGCCAACTGCTGCGTATAAGCCTCGTCGAGCGCGCGGTTCGAGCTCTGCATGCCGGCGAGGCCGATCAGCCCCGACACGACGAGCAGCGCGGCGACAAGGCCGAGCGTGGAGAAGATCCGCGTGCGGATCGAGAAACGGGAAAACAGGGCGTTCAGGTTCATGACGGGACGTGAGCGGTGAAAAGTGCCGCGGAAATCGGTCCGCAGCACGCTGTATTACGGTTTGCCTGCAAAAAACTTGAGTCCGGCCCTGCTTTCCGGCTGATCCCGGTCAATTTTTTGCGTCGGCAATCTACTGTTACCGTTGCAACAAATCGAGCCCGGGCAGAAATTGACTGGTCAACTATCCATCGCTATAGTTCGAGCCAATTCCCTGCCATGGCAGATATATCGATGACTACCGACACCCTCCTCACTCCGCCGGCCGCCGAAACGGCCCGCCGTGACGCGCCGACCGGGCTGATCGTCGCCGCGCTGCTGCTCGTCATGCTGCTGTCCGCGCTCGACCAGACGATCGTGTCAACCGCGCTGCCGACGATCGTCGGCGAGCTCGGCGGGCTCGACCAGTTGTCGTGGGTCGTTACCGCGTACCTGCTGTCGTCCACCGTCGTGCTGCCGTTGTACGGCAAGCTCGGCGACCTGTACGGCCGCAAGATCGTGCTGCAGGCCGCGATCGTGCTGTTCCTCGCCGGCTCCGCGCTGTGCGGCGTCGCGCAGGACATGACGCAGTTGATCGTGCTGCGCGCGCTGCAGGGGCTCGGCGGCGGCGGCCTGATGGTCGTGACGATGGCCGCGATCGGCGATCTGGTGCCGCCCGATCGCCGCGCGCGCTATCAGGGGATGTTCGGCGGCGTGTACGGCCTCGCGACGATCGTCGGCCCGCTGCTCGGCGGCTTCCTGGTCGAGCACCTGTCGTGGCGCTGGATCTTCACGATCAACCTGCCGCTCGGCTTTCTCGCGCTCGCGGTGATCGGCGTCGCGTTCCGGCCGCACACCGCGCACGTGAAGCACCGGATCGACTACATGGGCGCCGCGTTCCTCGCCACCGCCCTCACCTGCGTGATCCTGTTCACGAGCGAAGGCGGCTCGCTGCTGCCGTGGACGTCGCCGCAGCTGTGGATGACGCTCGTGCTCGGCGTCGTCTCGATCGGCGGCTTCATTTACGAAGAACGGCTCGCGGCCGAGCCGATCATGCCGCTCGAACTGTTCCGCCATCGCACCTTCGTGCTGGTCAGCCTGATCGGCTTCGTCGTCGGCATCGCGCTGTTCGGCTCGGTCACGTTCATTCCGCTTTACCTGCAGGTCGTGAAGGGTTCGACACCGTCGCAGGCCGGGATGCAGCTGTTGCCGATGATGGGCGGGATGCTCGTGACGTCGGTCGTCAGCGGCCGGCTGATCTCGCGGCTCGGCTCGTACCGGATGTTTCCGATCCTGGGCACGCTGACCGGCGGCATCGCGATGGCGCTGCTGTCCACACTGACGCTCGATACGCCGCTGCACACGATGTATGCGTACATGGCGCTGCTCGGGATCGGGCTCGGCATGGTGATGCCCGTGCTCACGCTCGCCGTGCAGAACACGGTCGAATTCCGGCACATGGGCGTCGCGACGTCGGGGGCGACGCTGTTCCGCTCGATCGGCGGCTCGCTCGGCGTCGCGGCGTTCGGCGCGCTGTTCTCGCACGGGCTGCAGTCGCGGGTGATGGCTGCGCTGCCGGCCGGCACGGAGCTGCCGCCCACGCTCGGCCCGGCCGCCGTGCAGCAGTTGCCGGATGCCGTGCGCGACGCGTACCTGCATGCGTTCGCCGGTTCGCTGCACGTCGTCTATCTCGCGGCGGCGACGGTCATCGCGATCGCGTTCGTGCTCGCGTGGTTCGTTGAGGATGCGCCGTTGCGCAAGCACAACTGACTTGCCGGTGAACCGCGATGCAGCCCCCGGGCCGCCTCGCGATTCGCCGCCACCCGCCGTTACGGCACCAGCACGACCCCACCCGTCGTCGCACGCGACTCCAGCAGCCGGTGCGCATCGGCCGCCTGCTCGAGCGGCAGCCGCGCGCCGATCTCCACATGCATCCCGCTCGCCAGCCGTTCGAGTGTCGCGCGCGCAGCCTCCCGGTAACCGTCGACGTCGCGCGCGATGAAGCCGAGCACGCTCGGCCGCGCCAGCGCGATCGAGCGCGCCGGCCCCAGTTCGTCGAGATCGAACGTGTGCCGTGCGCCGATCGCGGCCACCTGCCCGATGCTCGCGACCATCCCGAACGGACGGACTGCACCGAGCGTGCGCGTCAGCACGTCGCCGCCGATCCCGTCGATCGCGTAATCGACCCCGGTGCCGCCGCCGAACGCGCGCGCCGCCGCGACGAAATCCTCCTCGCGATAATCGACGACCGCCTCGGCGCCATGCGTGCGCACGAGCGCGGCTTTCGCGGCCGACCCGACCGTGCCGATCACCCGCGCGCCGAGCGCACGCGCCCATTGCGTCGCCAGCAGTCCTACGCCGCCGGCGGCAGCGTGCACGAGCACCGTGTCGCCCGCGCCGACCTGCCGGACGCGATGCATCAGCATGTAAACGGTGATCCCTTTCAGCAGCCCGGCGGCCGCTGCGTCATCGCTCAAGCCGTCGGGGATTGGCACCACGCGCTCGGCCGGCATCGTGCGCAGGCTCGCATAGCTGCCGGTCGGCATGCCCGCATACGCGACGCGCTGGCCGGGGACGAGATCCGTCACACCCGGCCCGACCGCATCGATCACACCGGCCGCCTCGACGCCGAGCGCGTCCGGCAGCGCGGGCAACGCATGCGCGCCCGTCCTGAAATAGATGTCGACGAAATTCACGCCGATCGCGGTCTGGCGAATCCGTACCTCGCCGGCATCGGGCGGCGCGACGGGTGCATCGACGCGGCGCAGCACGCCGGCGTCGCCGTAGCGGTCGATCCCGATCCGGATGGCGGTCGTGGTTTGGGTCATGACGTTCCTCGCAATCGAATGAAGTGACACGATCATCCCATCGTGCATAATCGATCGGAATTCCCGTTGATCGCCCATCTATTGTGCAAAATTCGACCGATCAAGCATCCACACCCGCGGCCGCGCCGCCGATGAGCTGGGACGACATCCGCTACTTCCTCGCGGTGATGCGCGGCGGCAGCCTGTCGGCGGCCGCGCGGACCCTGCAGGTTCAGCATTCGACGGTCGCGCGCCGCATCGACGCGCTGGAGTCCGCGCTCGGCATCCGGCTGTTCGACCGGCTGCCGCGCGGCTGGCCGCCCACCGACGAAGGGCTGCACCTTGCCGAGCACGCCGCACGCCTCGAAGCGGACGCACATGCGTTCGCGCGCGCCGCCCAGGGTGCGGCTGCACTCGACGGCGTGGTACGCGTATCGGCGTCGCCGGTGTTCGCCAGCCATTTCCTCGCGCCGCGCCTGGCCCGCGCGCAGCACGCATGGCCGGCGCTGCGGATCGACCTGATGGGCGAGATGCACGCGGCGAACCTGTACGCGCGCGAAGCCGATCTCGCGGTGCGGCTGTCGCGGCCGACCGAGCCGGGGCTCGCGGCGCGGCGGCTCGGCACGATGCGCTTCGCGCTGTGCGCGTCGCCGGAATGGGCGAGCGCGCCGCCCGACACCTGGACGTTCGTCGGCTACGACGACGCGCTCGCGCAAACGCCGCAGCAGCAGTGGATCGAGCGTTTCGCGGCCGGGCGCCGTTTCGCGTTCATCGCGAACGACCTCGCCGCGCAGCATCGCGCGTGCGCGGCGGGCGCCGGCGTCGCGCTGCTGCCGCGCTTTCTCGTCGACGATCCGGCCGCGCAAGCCGGTGCGCCGCTCGTCGAACTGACCGCCGCGCCGCGTTGCGATATCGAGCGCGAAATCTGGCTCGTCGTCCATCCGGACGTGCGCCGCTCGCCGCGCGTACAGCGTGTCGCGGATGCGATCGCCGAGGCGGTTCGCGCGGCGGATGGGCGGCTCTGACGCCCCGGCCTCGTCAGAACCGCTGCTGTAGCCCGGCCATGATCCCCAGTTGGCTCTGCCCCGTTTCGACCGTGCCGCCGGCGGCGACCGCCTTGCCTGCGCTCGCGCTGTTCAGCATGTAGCCGACCGACGTATAGACGCGCGTCCGCTTGGACAGCTGATGGTTGGCGCGCCCGGCCAGCAATGTCGCGTTCGCGTTGCTCGCGGGCCCGCGTTGCAGATAACGCGTGCCTTGTGCATCGAACGTGACCGCAGGCGTCAGCGCATAGGCAACGCCCGCGAAGACGATATCGATCTGCAAATGGCCGGCCGCCGCGACGTTGTTCCTGATCCATCCCGCACCGAGCTTCGCGCGCCCCATCACCGCATAGCCGCCGACGACGCCGTGCGTGCTCGTATGGGCGCTGCTGTCGAGCGGCGCCGATGCGCCCGCCCCGCCGCGCTTCACGTCGTAGGACACTGCAACGCCAAAGCGCGCCGCGTCGTAAGCGACCAGCGCCGTATATTGCCGGCACGCGAGCAGATTGCCCGGCACCTGCCCCGCGCAGCCGGTCGCGGAAGGCCCGGCCGGCCCGGCGGCATCGCGGCCGAAGCTGTAGGTGCCGCCGATCGTGAGCCCGCGGAACTTGCCCAGGTAACCGATCGCGTTGTCGCTGCGCGCATTCGGCAGATAGGCGTCGAAGTTGCTCGGCGAATGAACGGACGGCCCGATCACGTCGGCGTTGGCCAGCGCATGGGCCGTCATGTTCATTTGCCTGCCGAGCGTGAGCGTTCCGTATGCGCTGCTCAGTCCCACGTTCGCCTGCCGGCCGAACAGTCGCCCGCCGTAGTTGAGCCGACCGGTGCCGGGCTGAAAGCCGTTCTCCAGCACGAAAAACGCCCGGTTGCCGCCCCCCAGGTCTTCGATACCCTTCACGCCCCACCGCGACGGCAATTCGCCGGTCAGATGCGGCATGCCTACCGCCGATCCGCCCTGCGCCGCATGGTTGTAGTACGAAATGCCGGTGTCGACGATGCCGTACAGCGTCACACTGCCCTGCGCCTGGACGGTGCCCGTCGTCGCGGTCAGCGACGACGCGAACACACTCCACCCCACCATCGCCTTCGACGCCCTTGAATCGAGCTGCATGACTGACTGTCCCCTTCACAGGATGCGGGCCGCGGATAAACCGTTCAGGACTGCCCGGCGGACGACACGTGCCGTTCGGCAGCCGAAACCGCCGGGCCGTGGCGCGACGCCGAGCGACGCTGATCGATCAAGCCGACCGCGACGGCCGCCACCAGCGCGGGCAGCCCGATCGCCATGAAGTTCTGTGCCAGCGGCAGATTGATGCCCACCAGCACGCCGATGACGATCGGCGCCAGGATCGCGCCGCTGCGGCCCACACCCAACGTCCAGCCGATGCCGGTCGAACGGATCGCCATCGGATAGAACTGCCCCGCATATGCGCAGTTGACGATCTGCGTGCCGATCGTCGACGCACCCGCGAGGCCGACCAGCACGAACAGCAGCGCGGTCGGCATCGGGTAGCCGAGCAGCGTGATCGACACGGCGGCAAGGAGGTACATCGACACGAGCACCGTCTTGATCGGCAGGCGGTCGGCCAGCCAGCCGCCGCCGATCGCGCCGACCATCGCGCCGGCGTTCAGCACCAGCACGAACGTCAACGCCGAGCCGAGGCTGTAGCCGGCGCCCGCCATCAGCCGCGTCAACCACGAACTGAGCGCGTACACCATGAACAGGCACATGAAGCACGCGATCCAGAACATGACCGTGCTGAACCCGCGGCCGTCGTCGAACAGCTGCCGGACCGGCGCGTTGCCCGTGTGGTCGGCGCGCGGAACGACATAGCAGTCGCCCGGTTGCGGCCGACAGGCGGGATCGAGCCGCTGCGCGATGCGTGCGAGTTCGTCCGTCCTGCCGTGCCGGATCAGGAACGGCAGCGATTCCGGCATCCATTTCATGAGCAGCGGAACGAGCAGCACCGGCGCGCCCGCGGCGACGAACACCGATTGCCATCCATGGGCGTCGATCATCCCCTTGCCCATGACCGCCGCCAGCATGCCGCCGACGGAATAGCCGCTGAACATCAGCGTCACCAGCGTATTGCGCACGCGGCGAGGCGCGTATTCGGTCATGTGGGCGATCACGTTCGGCATGACGCCGCCGATGCCGATGCCCGCGAGGAAGCGCGCGACACCGAACAGCACGGGCGTCGGCGCCAGCCCGGCCGCCGCGGTGAAGACGCTGAACAACGTCAGGCAGGCCGCGATGGCCCGGCGGCGCCCGATCCGCTCGGCGACGGTCCCGAACACGATGTTGCCGACCATCATGCCGAACAGCGCCGAGCTGACCATGAAGCCGGCCTGCGCGGGGTTGACGCCCATCTCGTTCATGATCGCCGGCAGCGCGATGCCGGCCACTGCCAGGTCGTAACCGTCGAACACGATGATCAGCGCGCACCAGAACAGCACGACGCCGTGCAGCTTGCCCAGCCGCGCATCGTCCGAGAGCGCCTGCAGGTTGATTTGACGCATGGAGCTTCCTTCCTTTTCCAGAGGGGACCCGGGCCCGGCGGTAGCCGTCGCATTACGCGAGTTCGACCTAGTACGATCGATCGGCCCATCAACTTAGTAGTTGTACGAATCATTGACATGAAATGCGCCGCTGTTCGTCCGGCTGCCGGCGCAGTGTAGGAAGCCACAATGATTTCCACTATCCGGAATTTGCAGGCCGCTCGCGAATCCGGTTCGTTTTTCTCGTGCCGCACGCCGCGCGCTATCCGGATTTCTCCCCGGCGGGGACGGGACTATCCGATTCTTGCGAAACTTTCGACAAGCCTGACAAAGATCAATATCATCCTTTCAGGATATCTCGCTCACAAGAGAAACCGATGTGGCACGACGCACATCCGCGGCCAGCCGATGTGCTGCACGAAAAACGCCACGCAGGAGACGCCCCATGCCCCTCACCCCGAATGCGGACGCATTGTCCGCGCTGTATCGGAATTGCGTGTTCCGATCCGGCCTGCGCACGGATGCGCACGAGCAGGTCTCGCTGGAACTGGCCGAGCATGCGCTGCGCTGGAAGCAGGGCGTACCCGACGCAGCGCTGTTCAAGGGGCAACTGAATCACCTGAGCGTCTACGCGCTGCAGTACGGCGCCGAAGTCGAAGTCGCCCCGCGCCCGTTCGACGGCTTTTCGCTCGTCCACACGTCCCTCGCGGGCGGCGCCGAAATCGAGTGCGACGGGCACGTGATGGGCGTGTCCGAAGGGCGTACCGCCGTGCTGGCACCGACGTCGCGCGTGCGCCTGCGCTGGCGAACCGGCACCCGGCAGCTGATCGTCAAAGTGCCCGATTCGCTGATGCGCGCAGTCTGCGGCCGCCGGCCCGACGACGCGGCGCCCGGCCTCGCACCGGGCTTCCTGTTGCCGACGGCGCTTGCGTCGCAGTGGGATCTGATCGCGCAGTCGCTGCTCAACGTGCTCGCCGTTGCCGACGACGGCGGCATACGGGCCGAATGGCGCGACCACTTCGAACAAAGCCTCGCGCTGTTCCTGCTCGTGCATTGCCCGCCGTCGCCCGCCGCCGTGCGAGCCGGCCCGGCGCTGCAAGCGCGCGGCGCACCCGCGCAAGCCGGATCGCGCGGCGACATCCGGCAGATGGATGCGCTGCACGAATTCATCCACGCGCGGCTCTGCGCGCCGATCTCGCTCGAGGATCTCGCCCGCGCGGCCGGTGTCAGCCTGCGGACGCTGAACGTGCTGTGTCGCCGCTATCACGGCGCGACCCCGATGGAGCTGCTGCGCAACATCCGGCTGGACGCCGCGCGCGTGCAGTTGCTGACCGACCCGGCCGCCAGCATCACCGATACGGCGCTGACGTTCGGCTTCGGGCACCTCGGCCGCTTTTCCGCCTACTACTTCGCCCGCTTCGACGAGTTGCCGCGCGACACGCAGAAGAAGCGGGCGCCGAACTGAACCCGCGGCGCCGGACGCGCGGTTACCGCCGCAGTCGCCGCCGCTCGCCATCGCCGCGGCCACCGCTTTACGCGCCGGGCATTCGCCCGCATAGTAGTGGTTTTCCCGTACCCCACCCTGTCGCTCCGTCGCCATGTCCATCTCGCCAGCCGCCTGCGTCGTCCGCGACGCGACCGAAGCCGATCTCGACGCGATCCACGCGATCTATGCGCACCACGTGCACCACAGCGTCGCCTCCTTCGAGGAAACGCCGCCCGACGTCGCCGAACTACGCGCGCGCCGCGACGCGGTACTGGGCCACGGGCTGCCGTACCTCGTCGCCGAATGCGACGGCCGCGTGGCCGGCTACGCGTACGCGACGCCGTACCGCACACGCAGCGCGTACCGCTTCACGATCGAGGATTCGATCTACATCGACGATGCGCAGCGCGGGCGCGGGATCGGCCGCGCGCTGCTCGCGGCGCTGATCGAACGCTGCGAGGCCGGCCCGTGGCGGCAGATGATCGCGGTGATCGCCGATGGCGGCACCGGCGGCTCGACGTCGCTGCATCGCGCGTTCGGCTTCGAGCCGGCCGGCATGCTGAAGGCGGCCGGTTTCAAGCACGGCCGCTGGATCGATACGGCGCTGCTGCAGCGCCCGCTCGGCGACGGCGCGAACACGCTCCCCGTCTCGCCATAAGGTCCTTCCATGCGAATGACCGGCTCGCGCCGGCCCTTCATGCGCGCGAACGGACCCTGGCGCGCCACGTCGCGCTAGAATGGCCGCATGTCAAAACAGACTCATTCCACACCCGACGAGGCCGCGCCGGACTCCCGCAACGAGTACACGGTCGACGAGCTTGCGCGCGTGTCCGACACGACCGTGCGCAATGTCCGCGCGTACCAGGATCGCGGCTTGCTCGCGCCGCCGGAAAAGCGCGGCCGCGTCGGCATTTACGACGACACGCACGTCGCGCGCCTGAAGCTGATCAACCACCTGCTCGCGCGCGGCTACACGCTGTCGAACATCCAGGACCTGATCAAGGCGATCGACGAAGGCCACGACCTGCGCTCGATCCTCGGCCTCGAAAACGCGATCGGCGGCCGCTGGTCGCACGAACTGCCGAAAACCTATTCGCTCGCCGCGCTCGCGCAGATGTTCGGCCCGCAGGCGACCACGCAGCTGTCACGCGTCACCGAACTCGGCCTGCTCGAACGGCGCGGCCTGTCGTTCGTCGCGAAGAGCCCCGCGCTGCTCGAAGCGGCGGCCGCCATGACGAAGGAAGGCATCCCGCCGCGCGAACTGCTTGACGTGATCAGCCTCGCGCGGCCGCATTTCGACGCGATCGCTCGGCTGCTCGTCGATCTCGTCGTGAAGCGGCTCGACCGCTACGATGCCGGCACGCTGCCGCCCGCCACCGACGTGCCCGAGCTGGTCGACGCGATCTGGCGCCTGCGCCCGCTCGCGGCTGTGTTCGTCGAAGGCGAGACGAACCGCGCGCTGGAAACCGCCGCGAGCGCCTATCTCGGCGGCCGCGTCGCGACGATCCTCGACAAAAAGCTCAGCGACGAAGCCGCACGGCAGTCCGGCACGCCGGCATCGGAACACGACGACGAAGCATAGGCGCGCCGCCGTCATATTCATATCGGCAATGCTTCGTTTGCGGGCGCGACCGCCCATGCGACGATTCTTCCAACCGAGCGGCACAGCCGCTCGCCCGAAGACGTTTTGCATGGAGTCCGTTCGATGATTCGTTTCACCCGCTGGATCGCCCGTACCGCCGCCGTCACGCTCGTCACGCTGTCCGCGGCATCGGCGTTCGCGCAAGGTAGCGCCGACAAGGTCGTGCGCATCGGCTACCAGAAGGCCGGCCTGCTGTCGGTCGTCAAGGCACAAGGTTCGCTCGAGGCGCGGCTCAAGCCGCTCGGTTATGGCGTCCAGTGGTTTGAATTCCCGGCCGGGCCGCAACTGCTCGAAGCACTGAACGCGAACAGCATCGACTTCGGCTATACGGGCGCGCCGCCGCCCGTGTTCGCGCAGGCGGCCGGCGTGCACTTCGTCTACGTCGGCGCGGAACCGCCGGCGCCGCACAACGAAGCCGTGCTCGTGAAGGCCGATTCACCGATCCGTTCGGTTACGGGCCTGCGCGGCAAGAAAATCGCGCTGCAGAAGGGCTCGAGCGCGAACTACCTGCTGCTCGAAGCCTTGCAGAAGGCCGGCGTGCGCTACGACGAAATCCACCCCGTGTACCTTGCGCCGGCCGACGCGCGCGCCGCATTCGAAAGCGGCAACGTCGATGCGTGGGTCGTCTGGGATCCGTACTACGCGGCCGCGCAAAACACGCTGAAGGTACGCACGCTGTCCGACTACACGGGCCTCGCGGCGACCAACAACTTCTATGAAGCGACGCGGGACTTCGCGCAGCAGCATCCCGACGTGGTCGGCGCGATCCTGAAGCAGGCGCGCGAGACGGGCCTGTGGGTCAACGCGCATCCGGCCGACACCGCCGCGCTGATCGCGCCGAAGGTCGGCCTGCCGCAACCGCTCGTCGAGACGTGGATCAAGCGTGTCCCGTTTGGCGCGGTGCCGATCGACGACCGGATCGTCGCGGCCCAGCAAGGAGTCGCCGATGCGTTCTACGCGGCGAAGCTGATTCCGCAGAAGCTGAGCGTGGCCGACAACGCGTGGAGCGACAAGGGCATCGCATCCGCGCTCGCCGCGAAGTAGCGCGAACTCACGCTTCGCACAGCGTCCACACGAAAAAGGCCGACGGGCGTGCTGCCCGCCGGCCTTTTCTTCACTGCCCGACGTTGCGGAATTTGGGCGGCGAGCAACTGCCCGCTTCGCCAACGTCCCCGCTCCGCGCCTCCATTGACCTGGTTGCTCTACGTGGTCACGTGCCGGCCGATGGTGTCGGCAGCCGGCCGGCCGTTCATCGCCCCCGACTTCTTCGCGTCACGTTGACCTTCCGGGCATGCGGCGCCGAAGACCGGGAAACGCGCTTCCTCAAAGATCGTCGTTCGAAGACAACCACCCGGGTTCATATGCACCCAGTGCACGTGCCGGATAAAACCATCGCAGCGGCGCATCGTCGATCTGCAATGGCGGGCGAAGCCGCGATGCCGGCCCCCACGATGTGAGCTCGACGTGGTCCGCCCGATCCCGCTGATCGTCGGCTATCAGTTCGACCACCTCGCTCATCGGCTCCGGGCGCAACGGCAAGACCGCTGCCGTGCGCGCCAGCGAGGCGCGGACCTCGGTACCGACGCCCTGCGTCATTCGCGTGGTCAGCCCGCGGATGGCGGCCGTCGCCATCAGGTAGCCCGTCGCATGGTCGATCGCCTGGACCGGCAGGTTCACCGGTTCATCGCTGCCCGTCACGCGCATGCCCGCCTCGGCGATTCCCGTGCTCATCTGAATGAGGCTGTCGAAGCCGCGCCGGCAACGCCACGCGCCGGTCCAGCCATAGGCGTCGAGCGACACGTCGATGAGCGCGGGATTCAGTTCGCGCCGTTGCGCGGCATCGAGCCCGAGGCGCGCGAGCGCATCCGACCGGTAACCGTGCACGACGATATCCGCGCGGCGCAGCAACTGCCTGAGCGTATCGAGATCCGCGGCATCCTTCAGGTTCAGCCGCGCACAGCGCTTGCCGAGGACGACTTCGGGCACCGTACCCGGTTCGTCCCAGCCGTACGGATCGATGCGCAGCACCTCGGCCCCCAGACCGGCGAGAAATCGTGTCGCCACGGGGCCGGCGAGAATGCGCGTCAGGTCGAGCACGCGAATGCCGCGCAACGGCCGGTCGCTCGAAGGCCGCCAGGCATGCGCGACGGCATCCGTCGCGGAATGAACGTGCAGCAACGGTTCGGCTGCGACCGCCTGCCCCTGCGGATGCCCGGCCCACTCCTGCGCCGAGTACATCGCCGCGGCACACCCGCCACGCTCGACGATCGCCGCCTCGAGCGCGCCGGCATCCCAGCGACTCACCGCCTGCGCGACCGATTCCGCATCGGCGGCACAGCCGAGTACCGACAACGCGGCCAGTCGATGATGCGGCGCGTTGGTGTGCAACCTGATCCAGCGATCGCGCGCCCGATAGTTGCCGGCCACCGGATCCCATTGAGGCGGCATCGTCCAGCCCTGCGGACGCAACGACGTGCCGAACCACAGCGACGCCATGCGCCGGTCGACCTGTACCGCCGGCAACGTTCCCGCCGACGCATGCAGCAATTCGGCGACGGACGTCCCCGCCGCCCCGATTGCCGCCGCGGCCATGTCGGTTACGCGAAACGCGGAGACGAGTTCTCCCGCGCCGCTGAAGCTGCACGATTCGAGAAACGCTGGAGAGCCGCCGGCCGCCAGCCAGAACGTCCGCAGATGGTGCGACACCCGATCCTCGTCGGTCGTGGCCCATTCCCGCGATATTTGATCGACACCCATGTTCGCCTCGCATGAATTAGGTGACGCAAAGATCGTCTCGCTCGCATTTGCTGTCAACGTTGATTATCCTGATCAACCTGTCGAACGATTCACTCTGCGCACGATGTCGAACTACCTGAATTCGACCGACGCCGCGGCAAGGCTCGGCGTCTCGCGGCAAACGCTCTATGCGTACGTCAGCCGCGGCCTGCTTCGCGCGGAACCCGGCGGCAGCCACCGTGAAAGCCGCTACCTCGCGGCCGACGTCGACCGGCTCGCGGATCAACGCGCGCGCGGCCGCAAGCCGAAGGAAGTGGCAAAGGCCGCGCTGAACTGGGGCGCCCCGGTGCTCGAATCGAGCATCACGTTGATCGACGGCGGCCGGCTCTTCTATCGCGGCACGGATGCGCTCGATCTCGCGAGCCGTGCGAGCCTCGAGGAAGTCGCGGCGCTGCTATGGCGATGCGACGAGCAGACCGCTTTCGGCTGCCAGGCCCCCGCTACGCCCGCGGTGCTGCGAACGCTCTTCAGGCACTACGGCGACCAACGTGCCGAGCAGGCACTGTTGCCGCTCTTCACCGTCGCGAGCGAGGACGCGCCGACGGCGATCTGGCAGCAATCGTCCGATCGTCACGCACAGGGCTGCGGCGATCTCGTGCGGATTCTGGCGGCATGCCTGCTGCGCACCCGGATCGATACGGCCCCCGTCCACGTGCAATGCGCACGGGCGTGGGGCGTCGGGCCCGCGGGCGCCGAGCTGATCAGGGCGGCGCTCGTGCTGTGCGCGGATCACGAACTGAACGCGTCGAGCTTCACGGGCCGGTGCATTGCGTCGACGAACGCGAGCCTGCGGGCCGTCGTGGTCGGCGGCCTGGCCGGCCTGTCGGGCGAGCGCCACGGCGCCACCACGGCGCGCGGCGAAGCACTGTGGGACGAAATCGGCAATAAGGATGTCGAACGGAAAATGAGCGAGCGTCTCGCCCGGGGTGACGGCTTGCCGGGCTTCGGGCATTCGCTCTACCCCGACGGCGACGTGCGCGCGACGTATCTGTTGTCGCGGATCCTGCCGCGCCACCCTCAGTGGAACAGGATGCTCGATGCTGGGAGCGCGCTCACCGGCCAGAAGCCCTCCGTGGATCTCGCGCTGGTGGCACTGCGCAGACATTTGCGGCTTCCCGTCGGTGCCGCATTCGGCCTGTTCGCACTGGGCCGCTCGATCGGCTGGATCGCGCACGGGCTCGAGCAGCGCGCGCAATCCGATCTCATCCGGCCGCGTGCGGTTTATACAGGAACATGGCCGGTTGGCACCGGCGTCGAGCCGGATCGCGCACGATCCCGCGGACGATCGGGAAAGCAGCGAGCGACGCCGCACCGTGCTGCTCCGGCAGACGACATGCTTTCCGCTTTCTTCAGGAATCGATAGCTTTTCGCTCGATGACGCCGGCACGCATCATCGGTGACACTCGAATGCCTCGCCGGCGTACGAAAGCAGCCGCTCGCTGACGTTTCGCGGATGTCGCCGACGGGGCGGCAAGGACCTTCCACGGAAATCCCCGATGGCCTGTCGCCGAATCCACCGGATGCAGACGGTAATCGGCACACCTCGCATCGAGCCGAGCCGAGCCGACAACGTGCGCGCGCCGTCGGCACGCGCATACCCGGCATGCCTGCTTACTTCAGCGCCCCCGCCACCTTCTTCTGCCGCCACAGACACAGCAAGTCACACGCAACATGCGCGGCCGCGATCGCCGTGATGTCCGCGTGGTCGTACGCAGGTGCTACTTCGACCACATCCGCACCGACCAGGTCGATCGCGCCGAGCGCGCGCACGATCGCGAGGGCCTGTGCCGACGACAGCCCGCCCGCGACCGGCGTGCCGGTGCCGGGCGCGAACGCCGGATCGAGGCAATCGATGTCGAATGTCAGGTACGCGGGCCGCGCGCCGACGATGTCGACGATCCGCTCGACCGCCGCGCGCGCACCGTGGTCGTGCACCCACGCGGCATCGAGCCGCTCGATCCCGAGGAAATCGTCGTTCCAGGTGCGGATGCCGACCTGCACCGACGTCGCGGGATCGATCAGCCCTTCCTTCACGGCCTTGTAGAACATCGTCCCGTGATTGAGGCTGTCCGGATCGTCGTCGGCCCACGTATCGCAGTGCGCGTCGAAATGGATCAGCGACAGCGGCTTGCCGTAGCGCTCCGCGTGCGCGACCAGCAGCGGATACGTGATGTAGTGGTCGCCGCCGAGCGTCAGCATCTTCGCGCCCGAGCGCAGGATCGTGCGCGCATGCTCGACGATCGCGGGCTTGATCGACAGCGGGTTGTGCGCGTCGAACCAGCAATCGCCGTAGTCGACGGCCGCGAGATCGTCGAACGGGTTGAAACCCCACGGATACGGGTGAAGCTCCGCGAGTTGCACGCTCGCCGCGCGAATCGCGGCCGGGCCGAGCCGCGCGCCGGAGCGATAGGTCGTCGCGAGGTCGAGCGGCACGCCGGAGATCGCGACGTCGACCCCGTCGAGCGTGCGCGAATAGTTGCGGCGCATGAACGACAGCACGCCCGCATAGGTGTTTTCGATCGACGAGCCGTACGGCGTCGTGCGACGGATCGCGCCGTCGCCATGGAGAAGTTCGGTCATGGTCGGACCATTTTTCGTGGGGGCCGGCCCGCGCCGCGTTGCATCGGCGCGCGGAGCGGGCACGGCATGGATTCATCGGGCACGCACCGGCTTGCGCATCCTGTCACGCGCCGGGCGGAACAACGACAACGGCAATACCGCGGCGATCATAACAAGCCGAATTGATGTCGTTGCCCCGGCTCGACCGGGGCAACACGTCGAAGAAACCGGGTGAAGGCGTTCGCCCGTCGTGCACACGGCAAAGCCGGATCGCCACGGTTGCGGCCAGGCGCCTTTGCGTCCCCTGCCTGCCGCGTCCTAGAAGGATTCGCCGGTTTTCCCGCGCCCGTTCTTCCGGATAATGGCCGGCAGCCGCGCCCTCGACCGTGCGCCGTCCACCGCAGACAACAACAAACCGGAGACACCCGCCTTGATCGCCACGCTTCCCGCCACCTACCGCCGGCTCTGGCCGCTCGCCGTCGTCGCCGCGCTGCTGTACGGGCTGTCGCTCGCTGCCGCCCCCTATCCCGGCCAGGCCGCCGCGAAAGCCGCGATGGGCATCCTGCTGCTCGCGGCGGGCAGCACCTGCGGCGCGGCGCGCGAACGCGCGTGGCTGTGTGCGGCGCTCGTGACCGCCGTGCTCGGCGACGTGCTGCTCGCGCTGCCCGACTGGCCGCTGTCGTTCGTCCTCGGCCTCGGCGCGTTCCTGCTCACGCACCTGTGCTATTGCGCGATCTTCATGCGCTGGCGCGCACGGCCGCACGGCTGGCGCGTCGTCGCGCTCGTCGGGCTGTGGATCGCCGCCCCGGCGTTCTACGTGGCGTTCTTCCCGCACCTCGGCGAGCTGCTCGCACCCGTCGCCGTCTACATGCTCGTGCTCTGCGTGATGGCGAGCTTCGCGCTCGCGGCGCGCACGCACAGCCCGCTGGTAGCCGTCGGCAGCCTGATCTTCGTCGGCTCCGATACGCTGATCGGCGTCGGCCGTTTCCTCGGCGGCTTTCCGGGCATCGAGTACCTGATCTGGGGCCTCTACGCGCTCGCGCAGGTCACGATCGTGGCCGGGGTTTTCCATGAGACGGCCGCCCGAACGATTCGTCCCTGATACCGTTTCAAACAGACCGCCGCACGCCGGCGGTCTCGTGCGCTCCCTCTCTCGCCCCGCCGACGGCCCTTTCCGCGCATCCCGCGATGCGGGAACCGGCCCGTTCCAAACCCCGCTCAGCCTTTTCCAGCCTGGCTTCCGGCCCTTAGAGCGCCGCTTCTAGCCTCTTGCGGTTTCCGGGTTCACCCACTATCGTTACATCAAACAATGTAACATTCGAAAATGAGCCAAATCGGAGACACCCGGATGAATGCTCGTACGCTGCCTTTCGGTCCGCCCGGCCACGACGGCCTGGACGAAACCATCGACATCGCCATCATCGGCACCGGCTTCGCCGGCCTCGGGATGGCGATCCGCCTGCGGCAAACAGGCGTGACCGACTTCGTCGTCCTCGAGAAGGCCGCGTCGGTCGGCGGCACGTGGCGCGACAATCATTACCCCGGGTGTGCATGCGACGTGCAATCGCACGTCTATTCGTTCTCGTTCGCGCCGAACCCGCGCTGGACGCGCATGTTCGCGCCGCAGCCGGAGATCCGCGCGTATCTGGAAGACTGCGTGCAGCGCTTCGGGATCGGCGCGCACCTGCGCCTGAACCACGAACTGCAGCGCGCCGAATACGACGACGCCGCTCAACGCTGGCGCCTCACGTTCGCGAACGGCAAGCGGCTGTCGGCACGTGTGCTGGTGTCCGGGATGGGCGGCCTGTCGCGCGCCGCGCTGCCGTCGATTCCCGGCGTCGAGAATTTCAAGGGCCGCGCGTTCCACTCGCAGCACTGGGATCACGACTATGCACTCGAAGGCAAGCGCGTCGCGGTGATCGGCACCGGCGCGAGCGCCATCCAGTTCGTGCCGCAGATCGCGCCGCGCGTGAAAACACTCGCGCTGTTCCAGCGCACGCCGCCGTGGATCATGCCGAAGCCCGACCGCAACCTGACCGGATTCGAGAAGTGGCTGTTCCGTACGCTGCCGTTCACGCAGAAGGCCGTGCGCAGCGGCATCTACTGGATGCTCGAATCGCGCGTGCTCGGCTTCGCGATCCATCCGTCGCTGATGAAGAACGTGCAGAAGCTCGCGCTGCGCCACATCCGCAAGCAGATTCCCGATCCGGAGCTCCGCAAGACCGTCACGCCGAACTACACGCTCGGCTGCAAGCGCGTGCTGATCTCGAACGACTACTACCCGGCGCTGTCGCGCAAGAACGTCGACGTGATCACGACCGGCATCGACCACATCGAAGCCGACGCGGTCGTGACGACCGACGGCCGCCGCCATGAAGTCGACTGCCTGATCTACGGCACCGGCTTCCAGGTGGCCGATCCGTTTCCACGCGGCGCGATCATCGGCCGCGGCGGGCTCGACATCGTCGACGCATGGCGCGACGGCGCGCACGCGTATCTCGGCTCGACGCTGCCCGGCTACCCGAACTTCTTCATGATCGTCGGCCCGAACACGGGCCTCGGCCACAACTCGATGGTGTTCATGATCGAGTCGCAGATCGAGTACATCCTCGGCGCATTGCAGGCGATGCGTCGCGAACGCGCGGATGCGATCGAGGTGCGTCCGCTCGTCGAGGCGCAATTCAACAGCGACCTGCAGGGCAAGCTGAAAAAGGCGATCTGGTCGACGGGCGGCTGCAAGAGCTGGTACCTCGATCCGCGCACCGGCAAGAACACCACGCTGTGGCCGGGCTTCACGTGGCGCTTCCGCCAGGCGACCGCGCATTTCTCGATCGCCGATTACCACGCGTATCGCGCGCCGCAACTCGACACCACGGCGCGGCCCGCCGCCGCGCCGGCCGCTGCCGCTTCGACTTCGACTTCCACCGAAGCGGCCTGAGCCAGACAAGGAGCAACCGACATGAGAGATTTCGCCAACAAGGTCGCCGCGATCACCGGTGCCGGCTCGGGCATGGGCCGCTCGCTCGCGATCCAGCTCGCACAGGCAGGCTGCCACGTGTCGCTCGCCGACAAGAACGGCGTCGGCCTCGCCGAAACCGAACGGATCGTCCGTACGATCGCGCCGAACGTGCGTGTCTCGACGCGCGTGCTCGACGTCGGCGAGCGCGATGCGATGTTCGCGTGGGCCGACGACACCGCGAAAGAACACGGCAAGGTCAACCTGATCTTCAACAACGCGGGCGTCGCGCTGTCGAGCACGATCGAAGGGATGGACTACAACGATCTCGAGTGGATCGTGAACATCAATTTCTGGGGCGTCGTGCACGGCACGAAGGCATTCCTGCCGTACCTGAAGGCATCGGGCGACGGCCACGTGATCAACACGTCGAGCCTGTTCGGGATCTTCGCGCAACCGGGCATGAGCGGCTACAACGCGACCAAGTTCGCGGTACGCGGCTTCACCGAATCGCTGCGCCAGGAACTCGACATGATGAAGTGCGGCGTATCGGCGACCTGCGTGCATCCGGGCGGCATCCGCACGAACATCGCGCAGGCGAGCCGCGTGTCGAAGAACATGGTCGGCTTCATGGTCGCGAGCGAGCAGCAAGGCCGCGACACGTTCGAGAAGTTCTTCATCACGACCGCCGACGATGCCGCGCGCACGATCCTCGCGGGCGTGCGCAAGAACAAGCGCCGCGTGCTGATCGGCCGCGACGCGAAGGCCGGCGACTGGATGGCGCGCGTGCTGCCGTCCGCGTACCAGGCGCTCGTCGTGTTCGCGACGCGCCGCGAGGCCGCCCGCGCGCGCCGTGACGCCGCCCGCGGCACACCGGCGCCCGCGCCGCTGCACGCCACCTACAACAATGCAGGCAATCAGGGAGGAGAACAATCATGACGACCCCGAACATGATGCCGGTGCGGCGCGACATCCGTTTCGCGCTGCCGCCGGAACGCGCGAAGGACTGGCACGTGCAGGGCGTGCCGGTCACGCACTTCATGAACGCGCTGTCGCTGCTGTTCCCGGCCGGCGAACGCTTCTTCATGGATTCGGTGCGCAACTATCGCGACCGGATCGAGGATCCCGAACTGAAGAAGCAGGTACTCGGCTTCATCGGCCAGGAGGCGATGCACACGCGCGAGCACATCGAATACAACGACCTGCTGCAGTCGTCCGGCCTGCCCGCGCACAAGCTCGACAAGCGCCTGTGGACGATCCTCGGCTGGTTCAAGAAGGTGCTGCCGCATTCGATGCAGCTCGCGATCACGATCGCGCTCGAGCACTACACGGCGATCCTCGCGAACCAGTTGCTGTCGGGCCACGAGCACCGGATCGACGGCTCGGTCGAAGGCTACCAGCAGATGTGGATGTGGCATGCGATGGAGGAAACCGAGCACAAGGCCGTGTCGTACGACGTATGGACCACCGTGATGAAGCCGGGCCTCGGCAGCTACCTGCTGCGCACGGGCACGATGCTGACGACGACCGTGTTCTTCTGGACGATCGTGTTCGACTTCCACGTGCGCCTGATGCGCGCGCACCGTCGCGAACACGGCAAGTTCGGCGGCATGTGGCGGCTCGTGAAGTACCTGTACAGCCCGAAACACGGCGTGTTCCCGAGCATCGCGCGCGAATGGCTCGACTACTTCCGCCCTGGCTTCCACCCGTGGGACCACGACAACCACCAGTACCTGCAGGGGCTCGACACGCTGCTCGAGAACATCGACGCGACCAACGCGCGCTACGCCGCGCAAGCCGCCCCGCGCCGCGTGCCGCTGCACCCGGTTGCGCAGGCATGACGCCATGGCGCGCGCCCACGAGATGCTGACCGTCCAGTCCGGCGACGTGAAACTCGCCGTCTACGTGAGCGGGTCGCGTCGCGCCCCGCCGCTGATTCTCGTGCACGGCTACCCCGATTCGGCGGCCGTGTGGGCGCCAATCCGCGCGCGGCTCGCGAAGCGCTACCGCGTGATCGCGTACGACGTGCGCGGCGCCGGCGCGTCAGACGCGCCGCGCCGCCGCGCCGACTACACGCTCGAACGGCTCGCCGGCGACCTGAAAGCGGTGGCCGACGCGACCTGCGGCGACCGGCCGTTCCATCTCGTCGGTCACGACTGGGGCTCGATCCAGTGCTGGGAGGCCGTGACCGACCCTGCGTTCCGCGGCCGGATCGCGTCGTACACGTCGATCTCGGGCCCATGCCTCGATCACGTGTTCCGCGCGAAGATGCGGCTCAAGCAAAGCCTGAAGTCGTGGTACATCGCGTTCTTCCACTTGCCGGTCGTGCCGTCGCTGGTGTGGCGGCTCGGCGGCGCGGCGCTGTGGCCGCGCTGGCTGCAGATCACCGAACGCGTGCGTGCCGAGCGCGATCCCGTGCAACTGAAGAATGCGCTGAACGGCATGCAGCTTTACCGCGCGAACTTCCTTGCGCGGGCGCGCAAACCGCGCGAACGGTATGCGCAGGCGCCGGTGCAGATCCTCGTGCCGGTGCGCGACCGCTACGTGACGCCCGAAATGTCGGTCGACCTCGACCGCTGGCTCGGCGACCACGTGCGCGAGGAAATCGACGGCAGCCACTGGGTCGTGCTGCGCCATCCCGACATCATCGCGTCGCGGATCGACCGCTTCGCGTCCGCGCAGGAGCGGCCGGCCGTCGCGAACGCCGCGGTTCAGCGGCCCGTCAGCGCCGGCAGGCGTCTGAACAGCGTCTCGTAGTCGATCACGAGCCCGTCTTCGTCGATGTCCATCTCGGCGGTGAAGTTCCGGAAGATGCCTTCGTAGCGGTAGCGCCGGCCCGGCTCGATGCACGCGTAAGCCTGCTTGACCGGCGTGACCTTCAGGTCCGGCGTCGAGATGTACGCGACGTCGATCGGCCGCCGCTCGCCACGCGCGAGCCCAAGGCGGCCGATCGGCAGCGCGTTCGTGAACGGCGTCGCCGCGATGTCGATGTCGATGCAGCCGTCGAGTTCGGGCAGCGCATGGCCCGCGCCGTCGCGCCAGTGGCCTTCGCCGTCGCCGCGCAGTTCGAGCGTGCCGCCGCCCATCACCTTCAACACCGCATATGTCACCCGCCAGTGCGCGTCGCACTCGACGCGATACGCGAGCCCGTACGCACGGCCGTACCGCTGGCCGACCACCGCGCTTTCGACGACGATCCCGCCGTCGCTCCGGTCGAACGCCAGATGTTCGACCCCGTCGCCTTCGAGCGACGCCCATCGCACTTCACGCATCGTTCCCCCTCCCGGTTTCCCCGCTGCGGGACACTGTCGCACGAATCCACCGACGAAAACGCCGGCGGATGCCTGACTTCCCTCACCGCGAAACGTTCGCCCCGAAAAACGCCAATGCAACGCCCGCCAGGACATGGCCGGCCGCCCGCATTCCCCATTTCGGGGCAGCGCCGACAAATCCTGACTATCCAGAATTCCCTATTCCGGTGCATCGGATTGTGTCCTATGCTCGCGGCTCGTCCTGTTCCGCCGCCATCATGCCTACCGCCCGCTCCGCCTCGCCGTCGATCGACCTGCGCATTCTGCTGCGCGGCATCGGTCAGATCGTACTGCAGGCGAACGCGCTCACCGGCGCGCTGCTGCTGGCCGCGCTGGCGCTGACCGACCTGCGGCTGGCGTGCGCGGCGCTGCTCGGCTCGGCCGCCGCCAGCATGACCGCCGTGCTGACGGGCGCCGAGCGTCACGACGTCGAACAGGGGCTGCACGGCTTCAACGGCGCGCTCGCCGCGCTGATCGCGGCGCTGTTCGCGCCCGCTTCCCTTGCAGCCGTCGCGCTGGCGCCGCTGGCCGCGATCGGCGCGGCGCTCGTGCAGCGCGCGATGCGCACGCCGCTCGCCCGCTGGCGCCAGTGCCCGTATTCGAGCCCGTGCCTCGCCGTCACCGCGCTGTGGCTGCCGTTTGTCGCACCGCAACACGCGACCGACGCGACGGCCGGCGCGGCACTGACGCCGTCGTCCGTCACCGACGCATTGCTGTCGGGTGTTGCTCAGACCACCTTCGCGCAAGGCGCATGGGCCGGCGCGCTGATCGTCGCGGGCCTCGCCGTCGCGTCGCGCCGCGCGGCCGCGTTCGCGCTCGGCGGCGCGATCGTGTCGACCGTGCTGCTGCTCATGTTCGGCGCGAACGGCGCGCTGTTCGCCGACGGCCTGCTCGGCTTCAACGGCGCGCTCGCCGCACTGGCGCTGATGTCGCGCGGCCCGCGCGCGGCCCTTGCAGCCGCCGCACTCGCCGCGCTGATCCAGTGGCTCGCGATGCGCGCCGGCATCCCCGTGTTCACGGCGCCGTTCGCCCTTGCATCGTGGGTGACCGTAGCCGTCGCGCGCCGCCTCACCTTCGGAGAACCCGATGTCGTCATTCGCACACCGTCCTGATGCCGTGAAACCCGGCGGCCCGATCTCGGACGCCGAACGCCGGCTGCGCGTCGACCTCGCCGCCGCCTACCGGCTCGTCGCGCTGAACGGCTGGGACGACCTGATCTACACGCATCTTTCCGCGACCGTGCCCGGCGAGCCCGGCCACTTCCTGATCAACCCGTTCGGCCTGACGTTCGACGAGGTCCGCGCATCGAACCTCGTGAAGATCGACCTGGCCGGCAACCGGATCGGCGCCGGCGAGCACGCGGTCAACGTGACGGGCTTCGCGCTGCACGCGGCCGTGCATGCCGCCCGCGCCGACGCCGTCTGCGTGATGCATCTGCACAATACGGCCGGCATCGCCGTATCGATCCAGCGCGACGGGCTGCTGCCCGCGTCGCAGCACGCGCTGCGCTTTCACGGCGACCTCGCGTACCACGACTACGAGGCACTCGCGTTCTCGCCGGCCGAAGGCGCGCGGCTGACTGCGAGCCTCGGCGCGAAATCCGCGATGCTGCTGCGCAACCACGGCACGCTGACGGTCGGCCGCATCGTCGCCGAAGCCTATGTGCTGATGGACACGCTGATCAAGGCCTGCGATATCCAGGTGCGCGCGCAGGCCGGCGGCGGGCCGCTCGTGCTGCCCGACCCGGCGGTGGCCGACCGCACCGCCGAACAACTGCGCGACGGCGGTGCGATCGAAGGCGAACTGGAATGGCCGGCGCTGCTGCGCCGGCTCGACCGGATCGATCCGTCGTATCGCGACTGACGCCGTATCCCTGGCCGCGATCGCGGCCTAACCCGACACACTCAACCGGAGCACTTGTCATGCCGACTTTCAATATCCAGCTCTTCGAAGGCCGCACCGTCGAACAGAAGCGCGAATTCGTCGAAGCAATCACGCGCGTCACCTGCGAGACGCTCGGCTGCGAGCCGGGCTCGGTCGACATCATCCTCACCGACGTGAAGAAGGAGAACTGGGCGACGGCCGGGAAACTGTGGAGCGACGAGCGCTGAACGTCACACCCGGCGATGCTTGAACGCCCGCCTGCATCGCACTGATTCATCACCTGCGGCGCCCGCCCGGCGGCGTTGCAGGCGGCTTCCTTCTCCGCCTCCCGATGTGCGCGCGCACATCGCATTGTCACGCGATCGGTGCATATAATGCGGCTCAGACGCAGCAGCCGATGGCCACCCGACGAGGAGACCGCCATGGAAGCGAAGCACGAGGAAGTCGTCGCACATCTGCTCTCGGACGTCGTCGAATTCGCGCGCGGGCGCCTGCCCGAAGCCGCGTTCCGGATCGTCGAACCCTTCCTGCGTCATTACTACGATTTCGCCGATGCCGACGATCTGCAGAGCCGCAGCATCGCCGATCTCTACGGCGCCGCGATGGCGCACTGGCAAACCGCCCAGAAATTCGTGCCCGGCAGCGAACGGCTGCGCGTGTACAACCCGATCCTCGAACAGCACGGCTGGCATTCCGACCACACGGTCATCGAGATCGTCAACGACGACATGCCGTTCCTCGTCGATTCGGTGACGATGGCCGTCAACCGCCTCGGGCTCGCGCTGCATTCGGCACTGCACCCGGTGTTCCGCATCTGGCGCGGCGCCGACGGCGGCATCGAGCGCGTCGATGCGGGCGGCGCGACGCCCGGCGACGGCCAGTCGCAGCTCGCGTCGTTCATCCATTTCGAAGTCGATCGCTGCGGCGATGCCGCGCTGCTCAACACCTTGCGCAACGACATCGCGCACGTGCTCGGCGACGTGCGCGCATCGGTGGAAGACTGGCCGAAGATCGTCGACATCGCCCGCGCGACGATCAAGGAGATGAAGGCGCGCGAATCGACCGCGGAAGACATCGAGGCGCGCGCGTTCCTCGAATGGATGGCCGCCGATCACTTCACGTTCCTCGGCCAGCGCGACTACGCGCTCGTGTCCGACGGCACGGGCTTCGGGCTGCGCGGCATCGAGGGCACCGGCTTCGGCATCCTGCGCGAATCGCTGCGCACGTCCGGCGCCCCCGACGTCACGCCGCTGCCGCAGGCCGCCGCCGACATCATCACCGGCCCCTGGCCGATCTTCCTGACCAAGGCGAATTCGCGCGCGACCGTGCACCGGCCCGGCTATCTCGACTACGTCGGCGTGAAGCTCGTCGGCGCCGACGGCAAGGTCACCGGCGAGCGCCGCTTCATCGGGCTCTACACGTCGACCTCCTATTTCGGTTCGTATACCGAGATCCCGATCGTGCGCCGCAAGTGCGCGAACATCGTGCGGCGCGCGGGCTTCCTGCCGAAGGGGCATCTCGGCAAGTCGCTCGTGACGGTGCTCGAAACCTATCCGCGCGACGAACTGTTCCAGGCCGACGAAGACCAGCTCTACGACATCGCGCTCGGCATCCTGCGGCTGCAGGAACACCAGCGCACGCGCCTGTTCGTGCGGCGCGACCGCTTCGACCGCTTCGTGTCGTGCCTCGTGTTCGTGCCGCGCGACAAGTACAACACCGACCTGCGCCGGCGCATCGCGAAGCTGCTCGTCGATGCGTACAACGGCGTGACCGTCGAATTCACGCCGCTGCTGTCGGAATCGGCGATCGCGCGCATTCATTTCGTCGTGCATGCGGAACCGGGCACGATGCCCGACGTCGACACGCGCGAGCTCGAAACGCGGCTCGTGCAGGTCACGCGCCGCTGGCAGGACGATCTCGCCGACGCGCTGCTCGACGCCTTCGGCGAAGAGCAAGGCAACCGGCTGCTGCAGCGCTATGCCGATTCGTTCCCGGCCGGCTACCGCGACGACTATCCGGCGCGCACGGCCGTGCGCGACATCGAGCTGATCGAGCGGGTGAAGGATTCGGGGCAGCTCGCGATGAACCTGTACCGGCCGATCGAGGCGGAAGCGCGTGCGTTCCGCTTCAAGGTCTATCGCGCGGGCGACCCGATCGCGCTGTCGCGCAGCCTGCCGATGCTCGAGCATCTCGGCGTGCGCGTGGACGAGGAGCGGCCGTACCGGATCCAGACGCAGGACGCCGCGCATGCGTGGGTGCACGACTTCGGCCTCGAACTCGCGGACGACACCGAATTCGACATCGAGCGCGTGAAAGGCCTGTTCGAGGATGCGTTCGACCAGATCTGGAGCGGCCGGATCGAGAACGACGACTTCAACCGCCTCGTGCTGCGCGCCCATCTGAGTGCGCGCGAAGTGACGATCCTGCGCGCGTATGCGAAGTATCTGCGGCAAGTCGGCTCGACCTTCAGTGACGCGTATATCGAGCGCGCGCTGACCGGCAACCCGGCGATCGCACGGCAGCTCGTCGAGCTGTTCCTGCTGCGCTTCGACCCGGCCACCGGCGACACGCGCGACGTGCAGGCCGAGCGGCTGCTGAAGGCGATCGAAGGCGCGCTCGACCAGGTGCCGAACCTCGACGAAGACCGCATCCTGCGGCAGTTCCTCGGCGTGATCAACGCGACCGAGCGCACGAACTACTTCCTCGTCGACGCGAACGGTGAGTCGAAACCGTACCTGTCGTTCAAGTTCAATCCGGCGAAGGTGCCCGGGCTGCCCGAACCGAAGCCGATGTTCGAGATCTGGGTGTATTCGCCGCGCGTCGAGGGCGTGCACCTGCGCGGCGGGCGCGTCGCGCGCGGCGGCCTGCGCTGGTCGGATCGCCGCGAGGATTTCCGCACCGAAGTGCTCGGGCTGATGAAGGCGCAGATGGTGAAGAACGTCGTGATCGTGCCGGTCGGCTCGAAAGGCGGCTTCGTCGTGAAGAACCCGCCGCCGCCGAGTGATCGCGAAGCGTGGATGCGCGAAGGCATCGCGTGTTACCAGACCTTCCTGCGCGGCCTGCTCGACCTGACCGACAACCTGGCCGGCAACGCGATCGTGCCGCCGCCCGACGTGGTGCGGCGCGACCCCGACGATCCGTACCTGGTGGTCGCCGCCGACAAGGGCACGGCCACCTTCTCCGACTACGCGAACGCGATCTCGCACGAATACGGCTTCTGGCTCGACGACGCGTTCGCGTCCGGCGGCTCGGTCGGCTACGACCACAAGAAGATGGCGATCACCGCGCGCGGCGCGTGGGAATCGGTCAAGCGCCACTTCCGCGAGATGGGCATCGATACGCAGACGACCGACTTCACGGTAGTCGGCGTCGGCGACATGTCGGGCGACGTGTTCGGCAACGGGATGCTGCTGTCGCCGCATATCCGGCTCGTCGCCGCGTTCGATCACCGGCACGTGTTCCTCGACCCGAACCCCGATCCCGCGACGAGCTTCGCGGAGCGCGCACGCATGTTCGCGCTCGAACGCTCGAGCTGGGCCGACTACGATCCGGCCGCGATCTCGGCGGGCGGCGGCGTCTATCCGCGCACCGCGAAGACGATCCCGCTGTCGCCCGCCGTGCAGGCCGCGCTCGGCATCGACGCGCACGCGCTGCCGCCGGCCGAGCTGATCCGCGCGATCCTGCAGGCGCCGGTCGACCTGCTGTACAACGGCGGCATCGGCACCTACGTGAAGGCGGCGCGCGAAACCCACCTGCAAGTGGGCGACCGCGCGAACGACGCGGTGCGCGTGAACGGCGCGGACCTGCGCTGCAAGGTCGTCGGCGAAGGCGGCAACCTCGGCTGCACGCAATTTGGCCGGATCGAGTTCGCGCAGCGCGGCGGCCGCATCAACACCGACGCGATCGACAACTCGGCCGGCGTCGATTGTTCGGATCACGAAGTCAACATCAAGATCCTGCTCGGGCTCGTCGTGTCCGACGGCGAGATGACCGGGAAGCAGCGCAACGCCCTGCTCGCGGAGATGACCGACGAAGTCGGGCTGCTCGTGCTGCGCGACAACTACTACCAGACGCAGGCGCTGTCGATCGCCGGCCGTTATGCGGTCGAGCTGCTCGATGCCGAGGCGCGCCTGATGCGCTGGCTCGAACGCGCGGGCCGCCTGAACCGCGTGATCGAATTCCTGCCGACCGACGACGAAGTCGCCGAACGGCAAGCCGCGAAGCTCGGCCTCACGTCGCCGGAACGCGCGGTGCTGCTCGCGTACAGCAAGATGTGGCTGTACGACGCGCTGCTCGAATCCGACGTGCCCGAGGATCCGCTGGTTGCCGCGATGCTCGTCGACTACTTCCCCAAGCCGCTGCAGCAGCGCTTCAGCGAACCGATGCGCCGCCATCCGCTGCGCCGCGAGATCCTCGCGACGCATCTGACCAACGCGCTCGTGAACCGCGTCGGCTGCGCATTCGTGCACCGGCTGATGGAGGAAACCGACGCGAAGCCCGGCGACATCGTGCGGGCCTGCATCATGGCGCGCGACGTGTTCGACCTCGATGCGGTATGGCGCGACATCGATGCGCTCGACAACCGCGTCGCCGACGACGTGCAGGCGCGCATGTTCGTCGACGTCGCGCGGCTGCTGGAACGCGCGGCGCTGTGGTTCCTGCGGCATCTGCAATCCGGCGCGGTGGCCGACGGCGGCGTCGCCGAGCTGATCGCGCGCTGCCGCGACGCGGCCGAGCGGCTTGCGCCGCAACTGCCGTCGCTGTTGCCGGCCGACGATCTCGAAGCGCTGTCCGAGCGGCAGCGCGTGCTGGTGGAAGCCGGCGTCGACAGCGCGCTCGCGGTGCGCGTCGCGAGCGGCGACATCTCGGCCGCGCTGCTCGACATCGCCGAAGTGGCCGCGACCAGCAACCGCAGCCTCGAACTCGTCGCGGGCGTATATTTCTCGCTCGGCACACTGCTCAATTACAGCTGGATCGGCGAGCGCGCGGCGACACTGCCGACCCCGACCCACTGGGACATGCTGGCGCGCGCGGCCGCGCTCGCGGAAGTCGCGCGCCTCAAGCGCACGCTCGCGTCGAGCGCGCTTGCGGAATCGCCGGATTCGACCGCGCCGGAGACGATCGTCGGCGCGTGGCGCGCGCGCCGCGAAGCCGCGCTCGCACGCTACGAGCACCTGCTCGCCGACTTGCGCGCGTCCGGCGGCGCGAGTCTCGCGGTGCTGCTCGTGGTCGTGCGGGAAATGGCCGTGCTCGAACGCGCGTGACCCGGCTGGCCGGTTCCGCGTGACCGGAACCGGTGCGCTGCCGGCATGCTTGCGTACGCGCGAGGCTAGACCGACGCGACCAGCAGTTCCTCCGCGTTGTTCGGCGGCCTGAGTCCGTCCGCACGATCCGCGAAATAGCGACGCGTCAGTTCGGCAGCCGAAACGTGCTCGGTCTTCGTGAAGCCGGCCTCCCGCGCGAGCGCCTGCATCTGTGCCGGCATGAAGAAGCTGATGAACGGCGTGCCGCTTGCGCGCGCGCCCTTCGCGGCCATTTCCAGCCCCGGGCGCACGTCCGGATCCGCATGTTCCAGCGGCAGCAGGAACGTCATCGCGAGCGTCGAGCCCGGCGCGAGCGAGGCGACTTCGCGCAACGCGGCCGCGTTCGCCTCGCGCGTCAGGTACATGCTGACGCCGGTGGACACGACGACCGCCGGCTTGCCGGCATCGAAGCCCGCACCGACGAGCGCCGCGCGCCACGATTGTTTCGCCTCGAAATCGACCGGCACGAAACGCAGCCAGTCGGGCACGCCGAAGCCCAGCTCGACGAGGCGCCGTTGCTTCCAGCGCTGCGGCGCCGGCTGGTCGACCTCGAAGACGGTCACACGCGACGCCATGTCGGGCCGACGCTGCACGAAGCTGTCGAGCCCTGCGCCGAGGATCACGTACTGGCTCACGCCGCGCGCGGCCTGCTCCACCACGAGATCCTCGATGAAGCGCGCCCGCGCGACGATCGACGCGCGAAACGGCCGCGTGAACTGCGGATCCATGTCACCGCGCTGCTGCCAGCCGGGTTCCGGTGCGAGCAATTGCCGCCCGACTTCGTCGGCGAGCACATGCGGCGGCGCATCGAGTTCGACGTGCAGCGCACGCCACAGCGCGACGCGCGCGGCGGTGCTGTCGGGGGCGCTTTCGCGAGGTTCGGTCATGTCGGCCTCACGCGCCCTGCTGCCCTGGCGCCTGCAGGCGCCACACGCGACCGTCCGGATCGCGTACGGTCATGTCGCGCGTGCCCCAGTGCGTATCCTCGAACGGCGTGACGACGTCGACGATCGGCTGCGGCTGCACCGCCTGTTCATTCGGCACCTTGAGCACGACCTGCATGTCTGGCGTTTCGCCCGGCGGCACTTCGGCGATGAACAGGAAGGGGCCGTCGCCATGACGCAGCTGGCCCGAGTTGTGATCGGTTTCGAACTCCAGCGTAAAGCCCAGCGCCTGGAAAAACTTCGCCGACTTGCCCCAGTTGTGCGTCGTCAGGTACACGGCTTCGATTCGCTCGGATGACATGTCACTCCTCCTCGATGGACGGCCCCGCGCCCGGCTGCGGCGCGGCCAGGTACGCGCGCAATGCATCGGCCACCAGCGCGGACAGCGACTGCTCCGTTTCGATGGCGCGATGCTTGACCTGCCGGATCAGGCTCAGCGGCAGGTACACGTTGAATTGCTTCACTTCTTCGTCGGTCATGGGAGCTAGTATGCTAGCAATCTAGTAAAAATCAAGTGCGGATGCAGCCCATTTGCGCGAGCCGCGATCAGGTATCGTGAGCCCGCGCTAGGCCGCAGCGCGCGCCGCCAGCCGCGCGAACAGCGCGTCGAGATCGAATCCCGTCGTATCGATGCCGATCGTGTCGCGCAGGCACGCGCCCCATGCGGCCGCATCGTCGAACGTGACGGAGTGCCCGGCGCCCGCCGCATCGCGGATCGTCAGCGTGGTGTTGCGCAGCGCAGCGCGGCCGTCCGGCAGCACGCGGCATGCGATCAGGTTGTGCAGGAAGATCGATTCGGGATACGTCGACGTGAACCAGTTCGCGGCGTCGTAATCGATCCATTCGACCCGCTTCGGCTGGAAGCGGTAGGTGGTCTGCCAGCCGTCAGGCGTCTCGATCTGCATCTCGAATTCACCGTCGACCGGCGCGGCGACGACGCGGAACGCGCCGTGCGGCGTCAATTGCCGCTCGTCCGGCACGAAACGTAGCGGCGCGGTCAGCGTGGCGCTGCCGAAGCCGATGTCGGCGAGCCAGGCCGCGCCGTCGAGATCGATGCGCAGCAGCATGTGCGTATGCGCGGTGGCGACTTCCGGCGGCTGCATCCAGCGCACGCGCGCGATCATCGGCGTCACGCGAAAGCCGATCGTCGTGAGCGCGGTGTAGAACAGCTTGTTGAGTTCGAAGCAGTAGCCGCCGCGGCGGCGTTCGATCACCTTGTCGACGATCGCGGGCAGGTCGAGCGCGACGCGCGCGCCGGTCAGCGGATTGAGGTTTTCGAACGGAATCGCTTGCGGGTGCAGCAGGTGCAGCCGGCGCAGCACGTCGAGCGTCGGCTCGACCGGGCCGTCGTAGCCGATGCGGGAGAAATAGCGCGAGAGGTCGAACGAGTCAGTCATGAACCTGCACCGAAAAAGGGACACGCCACGATAACATCGCGCGAAATCCCCATGTTGTGCGGGGCGATCTTCGTCGTCGCGCGCGATGCCGGCACAGCATCGCGCGGCCCTGCGCAACGTTACGGCAGCAGCTTCAGCGCGGACGACGCGACCGACGGCACCGAAATGCCCTGGCTCGTCGCGAACTGCACGGCCTGGCTGAGCGTCGCCGCGAGCGACTGCAGCTGGCCCGGGGCACTTTGCGCGATATATGACGCAGCCTGCATGTTCTGCGGATTCAGGCCCGACTGCAACAGCGACGCCGCGCTCGTCGAGCCGAGATTGCCGAGCCCCGACTGCAGCTGCGAATACTGCGTGAGCCCCTGCCCGAGCGACGCGAGGCCGTTGCTGAACGCCTGCTTGTCGATCGGCCCGTGTGTCGCGCCGCCGCTCGCGAACGCCTGGCCGAGCGCCTGCGACACCGATTGCTGCGCGCCGCCCATCTGCGACAGCGCGGCGGGCGTCAGCGCATCGCCGCCGGCCAGCTGGCTCGCGGCCTGCTGCGCCTGCCCGGCCGCGCCGGTCAGGCCCATCGCCGACGCGAGCGAAGACTGGCCGGTCAGCACCTGCTGGTTCGCGCCGACGTAAGCCTGCAGCAATTGGGAAACGCCGCCCTGCGCGGGCGCCGCCTGCTGCTGCCCGCCGCCGAGCAGCGACGCGCCGAGCGACTGCAGGTCGAGCTGCGCGTGCGCGGCGCCGCTTGCCAGGATGCCGAACGCGATGCCTGCCGAGGCCAGGTACCGGCCCGTCGCGCGAATGTGTTTCATGTGTGTTCCTCGTGCCGGAATGATCGAGGCCGATATTGTCGAAGCGCGCCGCGCGCCGCCGCAACGACTGAAACACATCGAAACGAAATCATGAGACGCGAAGGCTTGTAATTCCGCGGCCGGCGTACGCGCTCGAGCGGATTCGTCCGGGTATGCCACGCGATATCCCGCGTGTCCCGACATTCGTTCTCGAGCCGCATCAATGGCGGCGAATGGCGGCGTCCGCACGGTGACGCGACCGGTGGCCTGCAGCCGTCGCACGTCTTGAACCGCACGTCGGATTCAACATCGACCGGCGGCATGTGACGCGGAACGCGCCGGACCGCGTCAATCACATGACGCCACACCGTCGCGCAAATGCGCCCGTGCCGGGATCGGCGTGACGCGCGCTGACGAACAGCACGGCGCGGCGTGACGCAGAACGTTCCGTGCCGCGTCATTGGCATGACTTCATGCCGTCGCGCAACGCGCCCGCGCCACGGGCTCGGCGTGACATGCCCCGGCAACACGTTCGGAAACAAAAGCAAAACGAGCGGCTTGCCGTCACCCGCTTGGCCCCCCTCCGCAACCGGCTATCGCCCGGCCGCCGTATCACCCCGCCATCCACGCCGGCAGCCGCCCGTCCACCCAGCCGGCCGCCTGCTCGTAGCCGCGCGCGAGTTGCAACACGGCGAGATCGGCGCGCGGACGCCCGATCAGTTGCATCCCCATCGGCAGCCCCGCTTCGTTGAAGCCGACCGGCACGCTGATCACCGGGCAGCCGGCCAGCGTCCACGGCACGACCGTTTCCATCCAGCGGTGGTAGGTATCCATCGCACGGCCCGCGATCTCCGTCGGCCAGCGCTGGTCGACGTCGAACGGGAACACCTGCGCGGTCGGCGCCGCGATGAAGTCGTAGCGGTCGAAGAAGCTCAGCACGGCCTGATGCCACGCGGTGCGCTCGACGCTCGCCTCGAACACGGCCGCGCCCTGCATCGCGAGCAGCCCTTCGACCTCGTAGATCGCCTCGGGCTTCAGCAACGCGCGCCGCGCCGGGTCGCGATAGTGCGCCAGCAGCCCGCCGCCGGACAACAAGTGCCGGTGCGCGAGCCACAGGCGCCAGATCCGGTCGGGCGCGAACGCCGGCAGTGCGGCATCGACGTCGCAGCCGATCTCGCGCAGCGTCGCCAGCCCCTGCTCGCACAGCGCGAGCACGCCGGCCTCGGTCGCGAGATAACCGTTCCAGTCGCCGACCCACGCGATGCGCTTGCCGCGCAGGTCGGTGTCGAGCGGCTGCGCGAACACGGCCGGATCCTCCGCGAGCGACAGCGGATCGTTGCGGTCGTAGCCGGCCTGGATCGCGAGCAGCTGCGCGACGTCGCCGACCGTGCGGCCCATCGGCCCTTCGATGCCGAGCTGCTGCACGAACACGTCGACGCCCGGCCAGCGCGGCACGCGGCCCTGCGACGGGCGGAAGCCGTAGATGTTGCAGAACGCGGCCGGATTGCGCAGCGAACCGCCGAAATCGCTGCCGTCCGCGACCGGCAGCATCCGCGACGCGAGCGCCGCCGCCGTGCCGCCGCTGCTGCCGCCCGCGCTCTTCGTCAGGTCGTACGGGTTGCGCGTCGCGCCGTAGACTTCGTTGAACGTGTGCGAGCCGAGCCCGAATTCGGGCGTGTTGGTCTTGCCGATGAAGATCGCGCCGGCCGCGCGCATCCGCGCGACGCACACGGAATCGGCCTGCGGCACGTTTTCGCGAAAGATCGGCGAGCCGTAGGTCGTCCGCAGCCCCTTCGTCATCGCCAGATCCTTCGGCGCCTGCGGCATCCCGTGCATCCAGCCGTGGTACTCGCCACGCGCCAGTGCGGCATCCTTTTCCGCGGCTTCGGCGAGCAGCGCGTCGCGATCGCGCAGCGCGACGATCGCGTTGACCGCGCCGTTCACGCGCTCGACGTGATCGAGATACGCGCGCATCGTCTCGACGCACGACACGGCCTTGCCGCGAATCGCCGACGCGAGTTCGCCGGCCGACAGGCGCACGATCGGGTCGACGGGGATGGAAGCGGGAGCGAGAAGCTGCGGGGCGCCGTGCGGCATGCGGAGTCTCCTGGAATCGGAACGGGATGGCGGGCCGCATGGCGGCGGACGCCCCCCGAAACGGCCGGGCGGGGCCGCGCCGCGGCCGATGCACTACTCTACGCGACGCCGGATCGGCAACCTCCGATATTTTCCGCCGCGATTCATTGCGGTTCCGACTAAATCGGGGCGACATGCCACGCTGCGCACGCGCCGCCCTCGCGGATGAAATCGTTTATGCGCATAAACTTAAATTTCTTATATTTCTATCAGGCGCATCAGGAGACGGCGCGCGTTAACGACATTTTTACGCGGTCGCCCGTTCTCTTTAGATCGTTCGTCCCGGCGGCACGCTACGCTGGAATCATCTCGTTTCCCGGACAACGTTCATGCTCAAGCTGCTGGTTCCGGTCGGCCACTCTCCCCGCTCGCTTCAGGCAGTTCGCCACGCGACATTCCTGTATCGCGAACGGTGCGCGTCGGAAATCGTACTGATCAACGTTCAGGCGCCGCTCGAATCGACGCGGCTCGAGGCCTACCATCCGCTGTCGCGGCTGCGTTCAATCGAGGAGAGGTTCGCGTCCGCCGACCTGGCCATGGCCGAGCGGATCCTGCGGGAAGCCGGCGTCAAGTACAGCGTCGTGATGAAGGTCGGCCCTGTGGCCGATACGATCGCGGCCGTGGCGGCAGAGACGGGGTGCGACGAGATCGTGGTCGTCGCGCCGCGGCACGATCCGTTGCATGCGCTGATGTCGGTGTTCCGCCGCAGCGTGATGAGCCGGCTGGTGCGGATTTCGAACGTGCCGGTCACGGCCGTGCAATGACGGCGATGACGCGCGGCAACGCGACGGCGGCCGTTCGCTGACGGACCGCAGGTTTGCAGCGAGCGGTGTGGCACCCGCGCGCGTTCAGCGTTACCGCCCACACACGCACCGGCGTTCCCGCCGCGCTTACTTGATGACCTTGCGCCAGAACACGAAATAGGCGGCTGCCGAAGATGCGACGAGCAGGATGGCCCACATCGGGGCGAGGCTGATCAGGACGGAAGAGACGTTAAGCATTTGGATTCCTCACTATTTCGACAGCGATGTTCAACTCGCACCTGCTTGCCGGAACCGATGCATTCCTCCGCGATCGCGTTCCGTCAAATCATGCGTTCATGCTATCGCTCTGAACGGTCGTCCGACCGCCCCCTCCCGCCCGTCTCCTGACATTCGTCAAACTCGCGCGAATCGCGGGCCTGTCGCGCTGAAAACCATCGCACGAATGCGTCGCCGCACGTCCGGTTTCGCCCGCCGGCCGCATGGAAGCGGCGCCTTCGTTCCCCACGCAACACGCGAAAAACGGGACACGATCACCCCGCCCGCCCCCGGTTTCAGCAGACGTTTACCGGGGGAACCCCCAAGTGCTTCGTCGAACGTGTCCGCGTTACGCTTGTGCGACGAGGAGACGAACCATGAGACGAGCCGTACATATCGCTGTTTTCGCGCTGCTGGCATATCTCATCGGCGATCGCGCGATCCTGCATGCGCAGGGCCGCGACACCAGCCCGCTCGCATGCGAACAGGGCGCCGCGCAAGTGAAGGTCGACGCGCTCGGCCGCGGCTTCGGCGAAGCAGCGGCCAGCAGCCAGGGCGAGGCATTCATGTCGGGCTGCCTGGTGACGGGGCGCGGCAACCAGGACGTGGCGCTGGCGAACCGCTGACGAGCATTCGCCGACGCGCCAGCCGGGTTCGGGTCGCGACGGCTGAACCGGAGGAGCCGCGCACGCCCTCATCCCTTCCCGCTTGTTTCGATCGATATCGCGACATGTCGCGACGCATGTCACGTTCAGGGCGGCGGTCATGCCGAACGCCCGTGCGTGACCCGCATTGTCGCGTGGAAGACACGCCGACATCCGCTCGATCGGGGCATTCCTGCCGTATGGCGCGCCCCCGTCGATCAACCGGTCGAACGTCCGGCCGCCGCGGCCAGACTCCGTTTCATCTGCAACGACACCCCACCCAACGATGAGCCATCCGCACACCGAGTTGATCCAGCGCTTCTACACGGCGTTCCAGCAGCGCGACATCGACGCGATGCTCGCCTGCTATGCCGATGACGTCGTCTTCAGCGATCCCGCGTTCGGTGAGCTGCGCGGCGACCTCGCCCGCGACATGTGGCGCATGCTGGTCGCGCGTGCGCAGGACTTTTCCTTGACGTTCAGCGACGTCGCCGCGGATCAGCAGGCCGGGCGCGCCAAATGGATCGCCCATTACCGGTTCACCACGACCGGCCGGATGGTGGTCAACCGGATCGACGCGCGGTTCCGGTTTCGCGACGGGCGCATCGTCGAGCATCGCGACAGCTTCGACCTGTGGCGCTGGGCGCGTCAGGCGCTCGGACTGAAAGGCGCGCTGCTCGGCTGGACGCCTTTCGTGCAACGCGCGATCCGCGCACAGGCGCGGAAGAACCTCGACGCGTATCGCGCACGGCGGAATTAGCTCGCGCCACGTCATGGCTTCATCGTCGCGTTGATCAGGTCGTACGCCATGTCCGGCAGAACGCCGTCCGGATTCCGGAGACCGTACTCGCGATACCAGCTTTCGTCGGCTTCGGGATGCGGGCCGACAAGCCCGACGCGCCCTTTGCCGTAGCGATAGGTCGCGGCTGCGATATCGCGGTTCGGATAGGTCGCCAGCACGGCCGCGCCGGGGGCGGCCGGGAGCATCGCGCCGTCCTGGAAGTAGATCCAGCGTTTCTTCCCGCGCCATACCACCGGCGTCACCGTGTCCGCGATACCGTGAAGCGTCGAGCGCGGCCGGTCGACCTCCGAGTCGATCTCGCCCGCGACCAGCCCGAAACCCGGGTCGCCCGCCAGGTAGGCGCCCATGCAGATGCCCAGATAGCGCCCGCCGTTCGACACGTAGTGCCGCACGGCCTCGATCGAGTCTTTCCCGATGCTGGCCGCCGCGCCGGGGATGTCCTGCCCGCCGCCGGGCTGGACATACAGCGCGGCGCCGGCCAGGACGGCAGGCGTGATCCGGCGTTTTTCCGCGGGCCCGACGTAAAGCACCCGGAACTTGTGCTCCGATTCCCGCAGGCGCCTCGCAATCGTCTCGGGGCAACCGTCGCATGCGGCCGGGCCGCGATAGACCAGTGCGACGGGACGGCTGTCGAAGCCGCCCGTTTCGTCGTCGGCCGCTGCCGCATGAACGAGCGACGACGCGACGAGCGACAGGACAACGAAAATCGATTCTCTGGATCGCATGTTCCGGATTGACGGGACTTGAGGGTTCGAGGCCGGCCGTTCACGACGAAGCGGCCGGCACGCGTCAATGCCTCCCGCTTTTTGAAATCTCGCTGAAAGGCACGTGAAATACAGCGTAGGCGCCCGAAAGCGGCATGTGTGTACCGTTTCCTGCGTGCTTGTGCAGAAATGTGCGCCGCCGGCAACCGGGCTTCCGGGCTTCGTAACCGGTAGCGCCCCCGCGCGGGTCGCAGCCTCGAGCGCCCCTTGCCTGTTCACACGACGGCGGCCGGAGCCGCGACGCGGACGGACGCCCCCGGATCCCGATCACGCACACCGCCGCCCCCGCTCCTCCCATCAACAGTCGGAACACCCGAGACACCGCGCCCGCAGGCATGCCCCGACGAGCCGCCGAAGCACATCCGCAAACACCGGCTCCCCCGCGCCACCGCGTTTTCCATGCCCCAAGTCTCAACTCTTATATAAGACATAAGACATTTGACGTTACAGATCATTGAGATTAAAATCCCGCTCAAAGCAGTGCCTGGAACAGCCCCGGAGTGCCGGCAAGGCCTTCCCCTCAAACGCAATATCAGCAGGTCTCCCCATGCTTGAAAACTTTCGTGCTCACGTGGCCGCCCGCGCCGCGCTCGGTATTCCTCCCCTGCCGCTGACGGCTCAGCAGACCGCCGAACTGGTGGAACTGCTGACCAACCCGCCCGCCGGCGAAGAGCAGACGCTCGTCGACCTGATCACCCATCGCGTGCCGGCCGGCGTCGACGAAGCCGCCCGCGTGAAGGCCGGCTTCCTGGCCGCCGTGGCCAAGGGCGAGACCGCCTGCCCGCTGATCTCGCGCGAACGCGCCACCGAACTGCTCGGCACGATGCTGGGCGGTTACAACATCCAGCCGCTGATCGAACTGCTGTCCGACGAGGCGGTCGCTGCCGTCGCCGCTGACGCACTGAAGAAAACCCTGCTGATGTTCGACCAGTTCCATGACGTCAAGGAACTCGCCGACAAGGGCAACGCGCACGCGAAGGCCGTGCTGCAAAGCTGGGCCGACGCCGAATGGTTCACGAGCCGTCCGGAAGTGCCGCAAAGCCTGACCATCACCGTGTTCAAGGTGACGGGCGAAACGAACACCGACGACCTGTCGCCGGCCCCGGACGCCACCACCCGCCCGGACATCCCGATGCACGCGCTGGCGATGCTGAAGAACGCACGCCCGGGCATCACGCCGGAAGAAGACGGCAAGCGCGGCCCGGTCAAGTTCATCGAATCGCTGAAGGAAAAGGGTCACCTGGTCGCCTACGTGGGCGACGTGGTCGGCACCGGCTCCTCGCGCAAGTCGGCCACCAACTCGGTGCTGTGGTTCACCGGCGAAGACATCCCGTTCGTGCCGAACAAGCGCTTCGGCGGCGTGTGCCTCGGCGGCAAGATCGCCCCGATCTTCTACAACACGATGGAAGACGCCGGCGCGCTGCCGATCGAGCTCGACGTGTCGCAGATGGAAATGGGCGACGTGGTCGAACTGCGCCCGTATGAAGGCAAGGCGCTGAAGGACGGCAACGTGATCGCCGAATTCCAGGTCAAGTCCGACGTGCTGTTCGACGAAGTGCGCGCCGGCGGCCGCATTCCGCTGATCATCGGCCGCGGCCTGACCGCGAAGGCGCGTGAAGCGCTGGGCCTCGCGCCGTCGACGCTGTTCCGCCTGCCGCACCAGCCGGCCGACAGCGGCAAGGGCTTCTCGCTCGCGCAGAAGATGGTCGGCCGCGCATGCGGTCTGCCGGAAGGCCAGGGCGTGCGCCCGGGCACGTACTGCGAACCGAAGATGACCTCGGTCGGCTCGCAGGACACCACGGGCCCGATGACCCGCGACGAACTGAAGGATCTCGCCTGCCTCGGCTTCTCGGCCGACCTCGTGATGCAGTCGTTCTGCCACACCGCCGCGTATCCGAAGCCTGTCGACGTGAAGACGCACCAGACGCTGCCGAACTTCATCAGCACGCGTGGCGGCATCGCGCTGCGCCCGGGCGACGGCGTGATCCACTCGTGGCTGAACCGCATGCTGCTGCCCGACACCGTCGGCACCGGCGGCGATTCGCACACGCGTTTCCCGATCGGCATCAGCTTCCCGGCAGGTTCGGGCCTGGTCGCGTTCGCGGCCGCCACCGGCACGATGCCGCTGGACATGCCGGAATCGGTGCTGGTCCGCTTCAAGGGCAAGATGCAGCCGGGCGTCACGCTGCGTGATCTCGTCAACGCGATCCCGCTGTACGCGATCAAGCAAGGCATGCTGACGGTCGCCAAGCAAGGCAAGAAGAACATCTTCTCGGGCCGCATCCTCGAAATCGAAGGCCTGCCCGACCTGAAGGTCGAGCAAGCGTTCGAGCTGTCGGATGCGTCCGCCGAGCGTTCGGCCGCCGGTTGCTCGGTGCGCCTGAACAAGGAACCGATCATCGAATACCTGAACAGCAACATCACGCTGCTGAAGTGGATGATCGCGCAGGGCTACCAGGATCCGCGCAGCCTGCAGCGCCGTATCGCGGCGATGGAGCAGTGGCTGGCCGACCCGCAACTGCTGTCGCCGGATGCCGACGCCGAGTACGCGGCCGTCATCGAGATCGACCTCGCCGACATCCACGAGCCGATCGTCGCCTGCCCGAACGACCCGGACGACGTGAAGACGCTGTCGGACGTCGCCGGCGCCAAGATCGACGAAGTGTTCATCGGCTCGTGCATGACCAACATCGGTCACTTCCGCGCCGCGTCGAAGCTGCTCGAAGGCAAGCGCGACATCCCGGTCAAGCTGTGGGTCGCGCCGCCGACCAAGATGGACCAGAAGCAGCTGACGGAAGAAGGTCACTACGGCGTGTTCGGCACGGCCGGTGCGCGTACCGAAATGCCGGGCTGCTCGCTGTGCATGGGTAACCAGGCTCAGGTGCGCGAAGGCGCGACGGTCATGTCGACGTCGACCCGCAACTTCCCGAACCGTCTCGGCAAGAACACGAACGTGTATCTCGGCTCGGCGGAACTGGCGGCCATCTGCTCGCGTCTGGGCAAGATCCCGACCAAGGAAGAGTACATGGCCGACATGGGCGTGCTCAGCGCCAACGGCGACAAGATCTACAAGTACATGAACTTCGACCAGATCGAAGACTTCAAGGAAGTGGCCGACACCGTGCAGATGTAAGCACGCGCGACGGGCTGCGACGGGCGGTTGACGTCGCGGCACCACGCCATGGCGCCGCAGGCTGAAAGGCCTGCGGCGCTTTTTTTATGCCGTTTCGCCGCCCGGTTCTCGCCGGATCACCAGTTCGTTGAAGCCGGTGCCCGCATCGGGTTCGCGAGAAAAACGATGTGCGGGCAGCAGCGCGAGCAGGATCTCGGCGGTCGTGCGCACCACGCAACCGCTCGCCACATGGCCGCCCGACACGCGGCCGCTCGCATCGGAAACGGCCATATGCAGGTGCGCGCCGTCCGGCGACACCGAACCGGCCAGCGTCAGAATTTCGAGGTCGCCGCGCAATTCGGTCGGCTGGTCGACGCCGGCGAAGCGCAATTGCGCGACGCTCAGGCTGCCGATGCCCTGGATCACGAAGGCCGCGTGCGCACCGAGCGGGCGCAATGCTTTCTCGATCGACCGGCGCAGATCGTCGCCGGGGGAAAGACGCAGAGGATGGGCTTGCATGGTCGATCCTGTTCGTGGGCCGGGGTGCCGGCCAAGCGTAAGTTTGCGCCGGCAATCCGGCAAGGCCGTCAGTCGATCGGCCGCTCAGAGGTCGAGCCGCAGACACTCGAATTCGACCGCGCCATCGCATGGCAACTCGCCCACGTCGATCACGAAGCCGACCACGTCGATCAACCCCTGCTCCCGGTCGACGACCTGCGCACATCCGCGATAACCATACGGGTTTGCGGTTTTCCCGATCCATTGCCGGCTGGCCGCCCGCTTTGCATCGTCCGGCCAATCGTCAAGACAGGCCGCGCGCACATCGCAGTCGACCGCCGACACCGGCGTTCGCACGATGTCGTTCACGCGCGCCGTGCCGCCGAACGGGAACACCGTGATCTCGTGTTCGCCGCAGCATAGCGTCACTTCCGCGCATTCACTGTCGACGGAATACGCTGCGACGCGGGTTACCACGATCTGTTTCATGTCGTTGCTCCATACTCGGCGCCACCCGCTCCGCGGTCGGTCAGCGAATCCGGTCCTGACTCGCAAGCATACCTCCGGCGATTCGCGCGCACCGCTGCCTCCGGCCCTTCAGCATGCGCCGGCTAGGCACGCGAATGCGATTGGTCTAATCTGCAACGCGAGCCTCCACCCCCAGCCTCCTCCGATGACGACCCTTCCGAACCGACAATCCCGCCTGCGCGGCGGCCTGCTTGGCCTGCTGATCGGCGACGCACTGGGCGTGCCGTACGAATTCCACGACGCCGCGTCGATCCCGCCGCCCGCCGCGATCGACATGACGCCGCCGCCCGGCTTTGCGCGCGCACACGATGGCGTGCCGCCCGGCACCTGGAGCGACGACGGCGCGCAGGCGCTCGCGCTGCTCGACGCGCTCGCGGATGACCGCGACCTCAATCTCGACACGTTCGCCCGCAACCTGCAGGACTGGTTTCATCGCGGCGCCTTCACGCCGGACGGCCGCGTGTTCGATGTCGGCCTGCAGACGCAGCGTGCGTTCCATGCGCTGGCGGCCGGCGCGGCGCCCGCCGTTGCCGGTCCTGACGGCGAGCGCGACAACGGCAACGGCTCGCTGACGCGCTGCTTCCCGGTGGTGATGGTCGCCGCCTCGCGCGACGACGCGATCCGGCTTGCGTGCAAGCAGAGCGTCGTCACGCACGGCCACGTGCGCTCGCAGCTGTGCTGTGCGCTTTATGGCCTGACGGCATGGGGCATCGTCAAGGGCAAGCCGGCGCCGGATGCGGTGCGCGCGGCCGAGGACGAGCTGCTCACACGCTACGCGGGCACCGCAGACGAAGTCGAACTGAAGATCGTGCTCGATGGCCGCTTCGACGCGCCGCAAGGGTCCGGTTACGTGGTCGACAGCTTCTGGTCGTCGATCCATTGCCTGTTGTCGACGCGCAGCTACGAAGACTGCGTGAAGCGCGCGATCGCGCTCGGCAACGACACGGATACGACGGCGGCCATCGCCGGCAGCCTCGCCGGCGCGCTGTACGGCGAGCACGCGTTACCCGACCGGTGGGTCGCGGCACTGCGCGGCAAAGAACAGGTCGAGGGCCTGCTCGCGAAATCGTGAGCGTTCGAACAGAATGCGCGACCGACAACAGAGAGACCGGACGGGAGAGTACGCAGACGCGAACGGGTACAACCGGCGCGTGACCGACATGGAAAACAGCCGCCGGAATTGACCTGACCGGGCCATCGCCGGCCCGGCCGCCTCACGCGCGCCGGTCGCTCGCCAGCAACCCGTACAGCGCGCTGTCCGACACTTCGTCGCCGACGATCCAGCGTTCGCGCAGCAACCCTTCCCGCGCGAAGCCGAGCCGTTCGAGCAGCCGCGCCGACGCGACGTTGCGCGGATCGATATCGGCTTCGATCCGGTTCAGCCGCAGCGTGCCGAACGCGTGATCGATCACGGCCGACGCCGCCTCGCGCATGTAGCCGCCGCGCCAGTACCGGCGCCGCAGGCTGAAGCCGATCTCGGCACGCCGGCATTGCTCGTTCGCATGGAACAGCACGCATTCGCCGAGTGCTTCGCCGGTTTCCCGCAGTTCGAGCACGCAGATCAGGTCCTGCCCGCTCGCGGACGTCTTCAGGTTGCGCGCGACGCGCTCGACGGCCTGTTCGATGTGCGTCATCGGCGAGAACGAGAAATAGCGCATCGCTTCCGCATCCGACCAGATCTCGAAGAAGGCGTGCGCGTCGGCTTCGCGCAGCGGCCGCAGGACGAGGCGGGATGTTTCCAGCGTGACGGGTTCGAACAGGGGCATGACAACACTCGATCGAAAAACGGGAGCGTGAATTAGAACACGCAAGCCTCGAGTCGGCCACGCCGCGCGTTCGCACGGCCCGCCACGCCACGCCAACCGGATCGCCGCGAAAAACAAAAAGCCCGGGCATCGCCCGGGCCTCACCACGTCATCCGTTACCGCCGCCGGCCGCGCTTACGCTTCAAGCGCTTCGAGCACCTTCCCCTTCGTCTCGATCCCGACGAAGTGCACGGTCACCGCCGCGATCAGCGGCACGATGCCGATCAGGTAGAACGCGGGGGCGAGATTCCCGCCGATGATCGCGTGCGGCACCACCATCGGCGCGACGAACGACGCGATCTTCAGCCACGCGCTGCCGAGCCCGCAGCCCGACGCGCGGATGCTCGTCGGATACTGCTCCGGCGTATAGACGTACGCGGTGATGAACCCCGACGCCATCAACCCGAGCGACAGCGAGCAGAAGATCGAGACGACATACACCGACGACGCGTGATAGACGCCCGCGAGCGCCAGCGACAGCGCGCACAGCACGAACGACCACACGATCACCGGCTTGCGGCCGAGCTTGTCGACGAGCAGCGCCGACGCCAGCGACCCGAGCACGCCCATCACCGAGCCGATCACCGCGAGGTTCAGCGCGAGCTGCAGCGGCGCGTGATAGAAGTTCTTGTAGATCGTCGGCAGCCACGTCGACAGCCCGTACTGGATGAACCCGCAGGTCGCCCACAACGTCGCCACCGCGAGCGTGCGCTTGCGATACGCGGCGCTGAACAGGTCGCTCATCCGGCGCTTCGGGTGCTGGCGCACCATCTCGTCGAACGCGGCCACCTGCGTGACGGGCGGCAGTTCGCCGCGCACCGACGCTTCGAACGCGCTCGTCGCCCGCCCGGCTTCCGCGAGCCGCCCGCGCGATGCGAGCCAGCGCGGCGATTCCGGCACGAGGCGCGTCAGCACGAGCGACAGGATCAGCGGCAGCCCGCCGACGAAGTACATGATCTCCCAGCCGAAGCGCGGCACGAGCCACGCGCCGAGCGCCATCGACACGAGCAGGCCGATCGGGAACACGATCTCGTACAGCAGCACGAAGCGGCCGCGGCCATGTGCGCGCGTGATCTCGTTGATGTACGTCGCGGCGACCGGCAGCTCGCCGCCCAGCCCGAGCCCCTGCAGTATCCGCAGCAGCACAAACACTTCGAACGTCGGCGCGAAGCCGCACGCGATGCTCGTGATGCCGATCACGGCCGAGCTCCACGCGATCGCCTTCACGCGGCCGTGCTTCTCCGCCAGCGCGGGAAACAGGAATGCGCCGATCAGCTGGCCGATCGCGCCGGACGCGATCAGCAGGCCGATCTGGGTCGGCGACAGCCCCCATTTGTGAATCAGCAGCGGCAGCGTGGCCGCGATCGTGATCACGTCGAAGCCGTCGAAGAACGTCGCGGTGCCGATCAGCACGCGGGCGCGGATCTGCATTGCGTTGGCCGGAAGCCGCTCGAGCCGCGCGATGATCGCGCCGGGCGTGGAGGCGGCAGCTTCCATCGTGGCGCGACCGGCCACGACATTGTCGAAAGTGCTCATGCGGAGGATCTCCTGGGTTTCGTCGCCCGGTCAGGCCAGTGTCTTGCTCGTGTCTGCCAGCGCTTCCGTATCCACTGCCCGGCCCTGGTTCATCCACTTGCGCGCGAGCTTCAGCTCACGCGCGTTGTTCACGGCGATGACACCTCTCACATGCCCTTCGCCCACGAAAAACAGCGTCGCGCGTCGCGCGGCAAGCTCGCCGCGCACGACGAGCTGCGCATCGGCCGGCAGATCGCCGAGGATCTGCAGGTTCACGTCGTACTGATCCGACCAGAACCACGGAATCTCCGCGTACGGTGCGCGCACGCCCAGCACGGCCTTCGCGGCCGCGATCGCCTGGTTCTGCGCATTGGCCCACGATTCGAGCCGCACGCGCCGCTTCAGCCAGCCGTTGTGATGGTTCGCGACGTCGCCGCACGCGAAGATCGCCGGGTCGCTCGTCGCGCCGAATTCGTCGACGACGATGCCGTCGTCGATCGCCAGCCCCGCGTCGCTCGCGAGCGACGCGTTCAACGCGAGACCGATGCCGGCCACCGCGAAATCGGCGTCGATCGTCGTGCCGTCGGCGAGCGTCGCGCGTACCTTCGACGCGTCGTCCGGCTGGGCGTCGAGCGACGCGAGCGCCGCGCCGAGCCGGACGTCGACGCCGTTCGCGCGATGCAGGTCGAGCAGGAAATCCGACACGATCTGCGGCACCGAGCGGCCGCACAGCCGCGGCGCGCCTTCGACCACGACCGCCTCGACGCCGAGCTTGCGCGCGGTCGCCGCGACTTCGAGGCCGATCCAGCCGCCGCCGATCACGAGCACGCGCCGGCTCGCACGCAGCTTCTCGCCGAGTGCGGCCGCTTCATCGAGCGTGCGCAGGTAATGCAGGTTCGGCGTCTTCACGAGCGCGTCCGGCAGGCGGCGCGACGTGCCGCCGGTCGCGATCACGAGGCGGTCGTATTCGATCTCGCGGCCGCTTTCGGTACGCACCACGCGGCGCGCACGGTCGATCGATGCGGCGCGTTCCGGCTGCCACGCCTCGACGTTCAGCGCGTCGAATTCGTCGGGACGCACGACGCGCACGGTTTCGATGTCAGCGTCGCCGGCCAGCACGGCCTTCGACAGCGGCGGCCGCTCGTACGGCAGATGCGGCTCGTCGGCGATCATCACGAGACGGCCCGCAAAACCTTCCGCGCGCAGCGTCTTCAGCACCCAGCCGGCGGCCTGGCCGCCGCCGATCACGACGACCGTGCCCGGCGCGGCGTGCGCCTGTGCGTTCTCTTCGCTCACGATTTGCGCTCCGTCATGAACTTGCCTTCCGGCGCCTTCGCGTGCTTCTGCCGGCGCGTGTTGCCGTCGAGGCCGCCGTCGACGGCCCATTCGGCGAACACGGTCGGGCCCGGTTCGAATTCGCGCGGCTGCCACTCGGGCGTCAACATGTCTTCGTCCGCGTAGTACTCGATCAGGCCGCCGGCCGGGTTCTGGAAGTACCAGAAGTACGCGGACGACACCGGATGACGCCCCGGGCCGAGTTGCGTTTCCCAGCCGCAGCGGTCGATGTGCAGGCCGCCGCCGAACACTTCGTGGATGTCGCGCACGGTGAACGCGACGTGGTTCAGGCCGCGTTTTCCGTTCGGCAGCGCGAGCAGGAACAGGTCGTGGTGGCCGCCGTGCGGCGCGCAGCGCATGAACGCGCCGCGGCCCGGGTAGCGGTCGGACGTCTCGAAGCCCAGCAGCTCGTGATAGAACTTTTCCTGCGCGTCGAGGCAGTTCGTGAAGAACACGACATGCCCGACCTCGACCGGCTCCGCACGCGCATAGATCGGGCTCGGCTGGTCGACGCGCAGCGTCCGGCCCCACACGTTCGACGGTGAGCCCGTGATGTCGAGTGCGCGCTTGCGCGTGACTTCGATGCGGATCGCCATCCCGTTCGGGTCGGTGCAACCGAACGCATCCTTCCGCGCATAAAAGCCGGGCTGGCCTGCAAACTTGCCGCGCAGCGCGTCGAGTTCCTGCTGCGTCGCGACGCCCCACGTGACTTCACGCAGCGTCGGGCCCGCTTCGAACGCGGGCGGCAGCGCCGGGTCGTCGGCCTTGACGACCAGCACGGTGCAGCCGTTCAACGTCTCGAAGCGCGCCTGCGTGTCGTCGTGCTCGACTTCCTTCAGCCCCCAGTCGGCGAAAAAGCGCCGGCAGGTGGCGAGATCGTCGACCCCGTACGTGATCTGCTCGATTCCCAGAATGCTCATTGCGTTTTTCCCCTTCGCTCAGTTCGCCCACGGCAGCGGCGCGTCGTTCAAGCCCCAGTAGAGGCTCTTCTGCTGCATGTACTCGCGGATGCCGAGACGCCCCTTCTCGCGGCCCATCCCGCTCTCCTTCCAGCCCGAGAACGGCGTGGAGATCGAGAACAGCTTGTACGTGTTGATCCAGACGGTGCCCGTCTCCAGCGCGCGCGCGATGCGCCATGCGCGCTTGTAGTCGCGCGTCCAGATGCCGGCTGCCAGGCCGAACACGCTGTCGTTCGCCTGCGCGATCAGCGACGCTTCGTCGTCGAACGGCATCGCGACGAGCACGGGGCCGAAGATTTCTTCCTGGCAGATGCGCGCGCTGTTCGGCAGGCCTTCGAGAATCGTCGGCTGATAGAAGAAGCCGTTCTCCCGACCGTCGCCCGACGGCCGCTCGCCGCCGCACAGCAGGCGGCCGCCTTCCTCGAGGCCGAGCGCCACGTAGCGCTCTACCGACTCGCGATGCTTCGCGGTGATCAGCGGCCCCATCTGCGTGTCGGGGCGCGTCGGGTCGCCCACGCGCAGCTTGCGTGCGCCCGCGACCAGGCGCTTCATGAATTCGTCGTACACCGCACGCTGCACGAACAGCCGCGAACCCGCGATGCACGCTTCGCCCGACGAGCTGAAGATGCCGTACAGCACGCCGTTCACTGCATGATCGAGATCGGCGTCGTCGCACACGATCGTCGGCGACTTGCCGCCGAGTTCGAGCGACACGGGCATCAGCTTTTCCGCCGCGATGCGCGCGATGCCGCGCCCGACTTCCGTGCCGCCCGTGAACGACACCTTCTTCACGAGCGGATGGCGCACGAGCACGTCGCCGATCACCGAGCCCTTGCCCGGCAGCACGCTCAGCACGCCCTTCGGCACGCCGGCCTCCTCGCAGATGCGGGCCAGCGCGAGCGACACGAGCGGCGTGACCTCGGCCGGCTTGAGCACCACCGCATTGCCGCCGGCAAGCGCCGGCGCGAGCTTCTGCGCGTCGGACGCGATCGGCGAGTTCCACGGCGTGATCGCCGCGATCACGCCGATCGGCTCGTGCACGCTCATCGTCAGGTAGTCGCCGCGCGACGGCGTCAGTTCCTCGTCGAGCGTTTCGAGGCACGCCGCGAAATAGCGGAACGTGTTCGCCGCGCTCGCCACCAGCACGCGCGTCTCGCCGATCGGCTTGCCGTTGTCGCGGCGCTGCAGGTTCGCGAGCGCCTCGTGGCGCTGCATGATCAGGTCGGCGATGCGGTACAGCACCTGCGCGCGCAGGTGCGGCTTCAGCCCGGCCCAGTCGGCGCGGCGCCAGGCGGCGTCGGCGGCCACGACGGCTTCGGCCGCGTCTTCCGCGTTCGCCGTCGACACTTCCATGTTCAGCGACTGGTCGGCCGGATAGATGCTCGCGTAAGGCGCGCCACGGCCGCGCCGCCATTCGCCGCCGATCAGGATGTTGCCGTCGGGCACGAGGCTCGTATCGAAAGGAGTCATGTCACAAGTCCCACAAATCTGTCTCTGCACGTCCGCCCTCGCGGTGGCGCGGGCGGACATTCAATGGCCCGGTCAGATCACGCAGCGGGCCGCGCGGTTGCGCAGCGCGCGGATCGCGCTGTACGCCGTCAGCGCGGACGTCTTCGGGTTGTCGGGCAGCGGCTTGCCGCTCATTTCCAGCGACATCTCGCCGAATGCGCCGCGCGCGGTGATGCGGTGCACGTTGCGCTCGACCGCCGGATCGGCGATCAGGCGCACGTGCGTCGCGTCGAGGCCGAGGCCCGCGAGCGCCACGGTGGCCGCGACGTTCGCGTTCTTCGGATACAGGCGCGCGGCGTCGCGCGCGGTGCCTTCGAAGATCACCTTTTCCGCGGTCATCGCACGCAGGTCGCACATTTCCTCGGCGGGCGTGCCGAGCCAGCCGAGCGGCGGCTTGCGGCCCACGTACAGCACTTCGTCGAGGCCGCCCTGCTTCGCGGAGGCCAGCGCGTCGATGCCGCCGATCGCGCCGGACAGCAGCGTGACCGTCGCGTCGCCTTCGTCGGCCGCCTGCGCGAGCACGTCGAGCAGCGCGAGGTCGGACAGCGCGCCGATCGACGCGACCGCGCAGTCGGTGCCGGCCTTCAGCAACGGCACGACGTGATCGACGAGCGCGCTGTGGCCCGCGCATTCGAGCGCGAACTCGGGGCGGCGGGCCAGTGCGTCGACCGACGACACGACCTCCACCGCGCCGCCCAGCACGCCCTGCACCGCCGCGCGCTGGTGTTCCGGCACGATCACGTGCGCGATGCGCAGCGACGCATCGTGCTCGACCGCGTGGTACACGGCCGCGCCGATCGCACCGAAGCCGATCATCGCGACATCGACGGGGGCGTGGGCCCGCTTTTGCCCGTTAAGCATACTGGCGCTCCGTCGGCGCTTCCTTCTTCACCGGGGGGCCCGCGAACTGCGACGCGAACGAGCCGACCGACAGCATGTCGACCTCGACCATCACCGGCCCTTCCTTGGCCATCCCTTCGCGCACGATCGCCTCGGCGTCGTCGAGCGACGTGATCCGGTAGTGCGCGAGGCCGAAACTCGCGCAGAACTGCGCGAAATCGGGCTGGTGCAGCTGCACGAAGCAGCGGCGGCCGCCATAGTGCGCGTCCTGGATGTTGCGGATCACGCCGTAGCACTGGTCGTTCATCAGCACGATCATCACGTTCGCGTTCTCCTGCACGGCCGTCACGAGCTCGCCGACGTTGACCATCAGGCCGCCGTCGCCGACCAGGCAGACCGTCTTCGCCGCCGCGCCCGCGAGCGCCGCGCCGATGCCCATCTGGATGCCCTGACCGATGCCGCCGCCGAGCGCATGCACGCCCGAGCGCGGCTCGAAGATCTTCAGCAGGCGGTTGCCCCACGTGCTGTTCGAGATCGTCACGTCGCGCACCCAGTTGTAGTCGCGGCCGACCGCACCCTGCAGCGTGTCGACCAGCTTCTTGTACGGCCCGAGGCCCTTCGACACGTCGGCCACCGCCTGCTCGCGGGCTGCCGCGAGATCGGCCGCGAACTGCGGATCGACCGACAGGCGGCCTTCGAGCCGGTCGGCCAGCTCGGCCAGCACGCGCTTCGAATCGCCATGCACGAACAGCTCGTTGCGATAGCCGCGGTTGTCGGCAAGTGCCTCGGCATCGACGCGGAACAGCGGCTGCGGCAGCGCGAGCTTGTACTTCAGCGTTTCGTTGCCGCGCAGGCGCGAACCGACGACGACGAGCGCGTCGCAAGTCTTGTAGAACGCTTCGACGGACGCGTGCACGTTGAACGCGCCGAGCGTCGCCGGGTGATCCTCCGGCAACACGCCACGGCCCTGCACGCTCGTCACGACGCCGAAGCCGAGCTTCACGAGGCGCTCGACTTCCGCGCGTGCATGGCGCGCGCCGCCGCCGAGCCACAGCAGCGGGCGGCGCTTCGCCGCGAGGGCGTCGGCGAGCTTCGCGACGCGTGCGGAATCGTGCTCGCGCACCGTGACGTGCGCCGGTGCGAGGTCTTCCGGCCATTCGATTTCAGCTGCCTGGATGTCGATCGGAATCTCGACCGACACCGGGCCCGTCGGCGCCGTCTGCGCGACGCGCACGGCTTCGCGGATCGTCGGCAGCACGGTTTCGACGGTGCGCACGCGGAAGGCGGCTTTCGAGATCGAGTCCAGCATCGACAGTTGATCCGGCGCTTCGTGGATATACGCGAGATCCTGGTCGAGATACGGCGTCTCGATCTGCCCCGTGACGTGCAGCAGCGCGGTGCCTGCCGTCAGCGCCTCGACCATCGCGCCCGCCGCGTTGCCTGCCGCCGTCCCCGTGCTCGTGAACGCGACGCCGAGGCCGCCCGACACGCGGGCCAGGCCGTCGGCCATGTTCAATGCGCCGGCTTCGCCGCGTGCGCCGACGTACCGGATGTTGCCGCGCGAGTTGATCGCGTCGAGGATCGGCATGTTGTGGATCGAGATGACACCGAATGCGGTCTTCACGCCGCACTGCTCGAGAAAGGCGGCAATCAGCTCGCCAACCGTGGTTTTTTCAGACATGGCGTGCAAAGCCTCCAGAAACGTCGATATGGCTGCCCGTCGTGTAGGACGACAGATGCGTTGCGAGATAAAAAAGTGCCCAGGCTGCCTCGTCGGGCTTGCCGAAGCGGTTCAGCGGAATGTGCTTCGTGCGGGCGATCGCGCCCGTCCAGTCCTCCCAGCTTTCGCCGGCCTGCGCCTGCGCTTCGTAACGGCGGCGCCACTGGCCCGACTCGACGATGCCGATCAGGATCGAGTTCACGCGGATGCGCTGCGGCGCGAGTTCGTTCGCGAGCGACTTCACGAGGCTCAGCACGCCCGCGCGCGCCGACGACGTCGCGACCATGTGCGGCTCCGGCTGCAGCGCGAGCAGCGAGTTCACGCAGGTGATCGTCGGCGCTTGCGCATCGCGCAGCAACGGCAGGAACGCACGCGTCGGGCGGATGATGCTGAAATACTTCAGTTCGAGTTCGTCGCGCCACGCGTCGTCGGTCGTGTCCGCGAAGGTCGACACGCGACCCTGGCCGGCGTTGTTGACCAGCATGTCGGCGCGGCCGAAGCGTGCGGACACCGCTTGCGCGAACGCGGCGACGTCATGCTCGTCGAGCACGTTGCAGCGCGCGGCGAGCAGTTGCGCGCCCGGGTATTTTTCGTTGAGCATCGCCTCGGCGCGCGCCAGGCGCTCGCCGTCGCGGCCGCAAATCGCGACCGATGCGCCTGCCTGCAGGAACCGTTCAGCGGTCGCGAGGCCGATGCCGGACGAACCGCCCGTCACCACCGCCACCTGCCCGGTCAGATCGATCTGGATCATCGGAGTCCTAATGCTTTCATAAACGTGTGCTCGTCATCCGAGCGGTAATTGAGCCGCCGCGACAGTTCCGCCGCCGCGCGCTGCACCTTGTCGATCAGCCCGTCCGCGATCAGCGCCGCGTCGATCTCCGGCCGCGGCACCGTCACCGTGATGCACGCGACGATCTTCTGCGTCTCGTTGCGCACCGGCGCCGTGACCACCGAGATGCCGCGCTCGAACGACGAATTGCTGACGCCGTAGCCGCGCAGCGCATCCTCGCGGATCACTTCGTACAGTGCGTCGACCGTTTCCGGTGTCGCGTTCGTCATCCGGTTCAGCGTGCCTTCCGGATACAGCGCATGCAGTTCCTTCAGCGACAGGTCGCCCATCAGCACGTGGCCGTGTGTCGTCGCATGCGCGGGCAAGCGCGTGCCGACGTTCACGCGGATCGAGCTGAACACCGGTGACTGGCTCTGCGCCTTCGCGACGAACACCACGTCGCGGCCGTCGCGGATCACGATGTGCGTCGTGAAGCCGGTGGCGTCGCGCAGGCTCTCGATCACGGGCAGGCCGAGATCGGTCAGCTCCAGCGAGCTCAGGTATTCGAAGCCGAGCCGCAGCACGGCGATGCCGAGCTTGTAGTTGCGATCCTTGTCCGCGCGCTCGAGGAAGCCGAGCGATTCGAGCGTCTGCAGCAGGCGGAACACCGTCGTGCGCGGAATGCCGAGCCGCTTCGACAGCTCGGGCGCACCGAGCACGGGCTCGCGCGGCGAGAATTCGGCGAGGATCCGCAGCCCGCGTTCGAGGCCCGGCACCACGTAGCTGGCTTCGGCCTTGTCGTTTTCGGGTTCGGGTCGTTGCAGCGGTTCGTTCATGCCAGCCCCCGCTGTTGGTCGCACTGACGGCAGAACGAGTCGATCAGTGCGGAATAGACGGCCGGAGCCTCGACATAACCGGCATGACCGGCTTGCGGAATCACCTGCAGCCCGACGTGCGCGGCCGCGGCGATCCGCTCGCACGCGGCGGGCGGCGTGATCGCGTCGTTCGCGCCGACGGCCACGGCCGTGCGACCGCGAAATCCGGCGAGATCGGCCGCGAGATCGGCGTTCGCGAGCAGATGCGTGGCCTGCGCGTAACCGGCCGGCACGATGCGCGCCATGTTCCAGCGCACCCACGCACGTGCCTCCTCGTTCGCGAAACCGGACAGCATGTTGCCGCTGCGCTGCTCGGCGAGCCCGGCCGGGCCGAGTTCGGCGAGCATCGCGAGCCGTGCGTCGCGGCGCGATTCGCGCGTTTCGGCCGGTGCGCTGCCGTAGCCGCCCGCGGGCGACACCAGCAGCAGGCCGGCGATCCGCGCAGGCATCACGCGGGCGAGACCACCCGCGACGATCGCGCCGAGCGAATGGCCGACCAGCACGCAGCGTTCGATGCCGAGTGCCTCGAGCCACGCGTTCAGCGAGGCCGCGTAATCGGCGGCGGCCGGCGACGCGCCGTGCACGGGCGTCGACACGCCGTAACCGGGCGCGTCCCACGCGAGCACGCGCCGCGATGCGCCGAGCGTGTCGAGCTGGCTGACCCACGATGCGGCGCCCGAGCCGATGCCGTGCAGCAGCACGACGGGCAGCGCACGGCCCGCGTGCTGCGCGCCGGCCTCACGGTAGCCGATCGTGCCCGCCGCGCCGGCCGCGCAACGCTGCTCGGGAAACTGCCCGAGCAGCGCGGCGAACGCCGCGGTGCGGTCGCGCTCACGTTTGTCGATGACACTCATTGCTTCACCCGTCCCGTCTCAGCGCTTGATCTTCGCGAGCGGCGAATCGGGCGGATATGTCGGCGTGACCGGCTTCGGCGAACCGAGCATCACGCACATCAGCGCATCTTCCTCGCCGATGTTGATTTCCGTGCGATACACGCCCGGCGGCACCGAGATCAGGTCGCGCTCGCCGAGGATCGCTTCCCACGTCTCGCCGTCGCGCTCGCAGATCACCTTCATCTTGCCGCGCAGCACGAAGAAGATCTCTTCCACGTCGATGTGGATGTGGCTCGGGCCGATGTTGCCGGCCGGGATGACCATCGTCGAGAACGTGAAGTTGCCGGCCGGCACCGTGTTGACGTCCTTCGCGACGCCCGTGCCGCCCGTGCCGACGTAGCGCATCTGCGCGCGGCGGTACTTCGGGTCGTAGTCGGCCTGGAACTTCAGTGCGTCCCAGTCGTAGCGCCGCGTCGCGTAGCGAGCAACGCGCCCTTCCATCCAGTCGTTGAAGCTTGCGCCTTCCGGCTGGTCCCACGACTTGCGTTCGAGATCGGCGTCCGCCATCGTCCTCTCCTTCATCAGAGTGAAAACTTCAATTCAATTCATTACGAAGCCGCCGTTCACCGGCAGCAATTGACCCGTCACGAAGCGCGCGCCGTCCGACAGCAGGAACAGCACGGGGCCCGTCACGTCGTCGGGCACCTGCGCGCGCGTCAGCGCGCGGCCCTGCATGTAGAACGCGTGGCGCTCGGCCGGCACGTAGGCGGTCGCCTCGACTTCGGTCAGCCCCGGCGCGATCGCATTGACCGTCACGCCGTGCGCGCCGAACTCGCGCGCCTGCGCATGCGTCATCGCGATCACCGCGCCCTTGCTCGCGACGTACGCGAGCAGCTTCGGCGCGCCCCACAGCGCGGTGTCCGATGCGAGGTTCACGATCGCGCCGCGCCCCGACTGCGCGAGGTGCGGCAGCGCCGCATTGCTGACGAGCCACACGCCGCGCACGTTCACGTTCATCACGGCGTCCCAGGTCGACACGTCGAGCTCCGTCGACAATTTGCCGCCCGAGTTCGTGATCGCCGCGTTGTTGATCAGCGCATCGATGCCGCCGAGCGCCGCCGCGCCCTGCGCGACGAATGCGTCGACGCTCGCCGGATCGGCCAGGTCGAGCGTGAAGAAATGCGCGGTGTGACCGGCTTGCGTGAGCTGCGCGGCCAGCGCGCGGCCCTCTTCGGCGAGCACGTCGCCGAACGCGACCTGCGCACCCGCCGCGACCAGCGCCTTCACGAACGCCGCGCCCAGCCCGCGCGCGCCGCCCGTGACGAGCACGCGGCGCCCCGGCAGCGACACGACCGGAGCGAGCTCAGCCATTCGAGGGCTCCGCCGCGGCCTGCGCCGCGCGATGCGCGTCGAGCGCGGAAAGATGCTCCTGCGCACGCTGGCGCAGCATCCGGCGCACGCGCGTGATGCCGACGTCGTGCTGGTACAGGTATTCGTGATCGCGCGCGTGCGGCGCGAGGCTTTCGAGGACGTAGCGGTCCTGCTCGAGCACGTCCCAGTGCAGGCCCTCGAGGCGGTTGCGGTACATGAAGCGCCACACGTCGCGCTGCCAGCCGCTCACCTTGCGCGTGCGCCAGAAATAGACCTGGCAGTTGTCGCCGTCGACCGGCGTCGCGAAGCCGATGATCCCGAAGTTGCCGCCGGGGCCGAACTTCTGCTTGTACGGAATCGCGAGGCGCATCCACAGGCAACCGGTTTCGCCGAGCTCGACCCAGTCGAAGTTCACGTCGCGCTGGCCGATCTTCTCGAACATCAGGCCCGTTTCCGTCTTGCGCACGCGCATGTCGGCCTGCTTGTCGCCTTCGGCCATCGAGTGCGACGTCGCGTGCAGGTACGCGCCGTGCATCGGGTCCATCACGTTGTCGATCGCGTACTGGTAATTGCACTTCCAGTTCGATACGCACAGGAAGTGGCCGTATTCGTCGGCAACCAGTTCCTCGGGCAGGTTCAGCGGCGCCGGCTCGCCGTGCGCTTCATCGCCGAACCACAGGAAGATCGCGCCGGCCTTCTCCTCGACCGGATACGACTTCACGCACTTCGTGCCTTCGAGCGGACAGTTCGACACGGCCGGCACACGGTTGACCGTGCCGCCGCCGTCGACTTCGATGCCGTGATACCAGCACGCGATGCTGCCGCCGAGGTTCCAGCCGAGCGACAGGCGTGCGCCGCGGTGCGGGCAGCGATCTTCGAGTGCATGAACCTTGCCCTCGTGATCGCGCCACAGCACGATCTGCTCGGACAGGCGCGTGAGGCCGACGGGTGCATTCGACACCTGCCAGCTCGGTGCGACGGGATACCAGTAGTTCTTGATGCCGCGGTCGAGATAGTCACGGACCGGGTCGTGTTGGACTGCGTGTTGTACGGGGGAGGTCATCAGTGTGCTCCGGATGCGGTTGTCGTCGGGTCGGCGGTCACGCGCTCGGCGCGGTCATTCCGCGAGCGAGGCCATTTCGGCGCGGAAGCGCTCGGCGGTCCACGCGGTGCCGTCCGGTGCGCGGAAGCCGATGCGGTTCAGGCCCGCGACGACATCGTCCAGCTCGGTCGCGCCGGCTTCGAACACGCGTTCGAGCGCATCGCCGAGGTCGTTTTCGTACTGGGTCGGGGCGGCCTTGCGGTTCTGCCAGACCTGGTTCTCGACCTGGCCGGGGATCTCGATCTGCCCCTTGCCCGCGACGTTGTTCGGCTGCGGCGCCACCCACGGCTTCAGGAAGGGATTGAAGTTGACGGTCGCTTCTTTCATCGGTTACTCCACCTTGATCTGGATTTCCTCGCCGGCAAGGCGCACCGCGTACTGCTTCAGCGCGCGCCCGCCCGGACCCTTCAGGCATTCGCCCGTCCTGATGTCGAACACGGCCTCGTGCAGCGGGCATTCGACCGTGCCTTCGTCGACGAACCCCTGCGTCAGCAGCGCGTACGCATGCGGGCACACGTTCTCGAGCGCATACACGTCGTCGCCGACGCGGTAGATCCCGATTTCGACGCCGTCGGTCCGCTTGAACTCGATCGGCGTGTCTTCCGACAGCGCGCCGGCGTGCCCGGCGCAAATCCATTGTTCAGACATCTCACACCCTTCCTTCTGATCGACTCTCGGTTTGTTCCGATTTGTTCCATACCCGGAACAGCAGTTTATGGATGGTGATTATAGGAGCGACTTTTCACGAGTAAAACAAAAAGCTGCACGTCCTAGGGAAAACACCGACCATCGGGTCGGCAGTCACTTCCGCCTGCCTTGCCAAATGTAATTTTTTGTTGTGTAGCGGGCATTTACGGCCTTTTTTCGGGCGTCGTGCACCGCAACCGGGCAGCGGCACGGATTCCATCCGTCCCGAAAAAATTATTTTTGATACGGCGCTCGACGCCCCTATACTCCATTCCATCAGAGGCACGTTGTTCCTTGTATGGAACATAAAAAATGCCCGCTCGATGGCGAAGACGCGCAACGGCAGGCCGTTCCCGCGCAGGCCGCCACGGCACGTTTTCATCAGGTTGGAGATTCAGGAGATCAAATGGTCAAGCATGCGGTAGCAGCAACAGTGATCGGATTGGGCGCCGTGTCGGGCGCGTGGGCGCAGAGCAGCGTGGTGCTGTACGGCAGCATGGATGCGGGGGTCGCATACGTGAACAACGTCGGCGGCCATGCGAAATGGGCGATGATCCAGGGCAATACGCAGCCCGACCGGTGGGGCCTGAAGGGCAAGGAAGACCTCGGCGACGGGCTGTCGGCGATCTTCCAGCTCGAAAACGGCTTCTATACGAACAACGGCCAGTTCGCGACCGCGAACACGATCTGGAACCGCGCGGCCTTCGTCGGCCTCAGCTCGGAACGCTACGGCACGCTGACGCTCGGCCGCCAGACGCCGCTGTCGTTCGACTATCTCGATCCGCTCAGCACGGCCTACCTCGCGATGAGCTGGTATGCGTTCCACCCCGGCAACATCGACGGGCTCGCCGCGACCGGCAACGTGCCGTACAACAACGCGGTCAAGTATCGTTCGCCGACCTTCGCGGGCTTCTCGGCCGCGGCGACGATGGCGCTCGGCAACACGACGAACTTCTCGACCGGCAAGTCGGTCGGCGTCGCGCTGAACTATGCGAACGGGCCGTTCAAGGCGTCGGCCGTGTACTCGAACGAGCACGACCGCTCGATCCTGATCGGCACGACCGGCATCACGTCCTTCCAGGGGCAGAACACCGCGAACGGCTACATCGCGAACAAGGTCGAGAACATCGGCGCGGGCGCGTCCTACCAGTTCGGCGACTTCCTCGTGCACGGCCTGTACACGCGCACGAAAATGCAGTCGAACGGCTATTCGGACACGTTCCAGAGCTACGACGCGGGCGTGAACTACCGCAGCAGCGCGTTCAACACGATCGCGGGCGGCGCGGCAACCACGACGCTGGCCGGCCGCCGCTGGACGCAGGTCGAACTCGGCGACATCTATTCGCTGTCGAAGCGCACGCAACTCTATGCGAACGTGCTGTACGAGCACGGTTCGGGCGGTGCAAAGGCCGCGTTCTTCACGGCCGGCGTGTCGAGCACCGCGAACCAGGTGGTCGTGCTCACCGGGATCCACCACTCGTTCTGAACGGCGTCAGGCAGTCGGTGCCTGAAATGAAATGAGGGGCCCGCGGGCCCCTCGTTTTTTTGATTGCGGTGCCGCGTGCGGCGGCCCGCCCGACAAGTCGGCGTCAGAACATCGCGACCTTGTGGCGCGCGTGCGCGAACGTCGGGTCGCTTTCGAGCGGACGATAGTTCAGGCGCTGGGACAGATCGACCGCCGCGCCGCACACGGCTTCGACGAGCCGCTCCTTCTCGCCGGCCTCGCCGATCTCCGAGCGCGGCACCGTCGCGGTGATCGCCGCGACGATCGAGCCCGAGTGATCGCGCACGGGCGCCGTGACCGCCGAAATGCCGCTCTCGAACGCCGCCTCGCTGACCGCATAACCGAGCCGCGCGTAATGGCGCACGCGCTCGTACAGTTCGTCGACGGTGCCCGGCGTGCGCTCGGTGAACTGCTCGAGCCGCTTTTCCGGATAGAGCTGGCGCAGTGCGTCGCGCGTCAGGTCGCCCATCAACACGTGGCCATGCACGGTCGCATGCGCGGGCAGACGCGTGCCGACGTGCACCTTCACCGAACCGAACATCGACGCATTGCTCTGCGCCTTCGCGACGAACACGACGTCGCGCTGGTCGCGGATCAGCAGATGCGTCGACAGCCCCGTCGTATCACGCAGCCGCTCGAGCACGGGCGTGCCGAGATCGGTCAGTTCGAGCGAATTCAGGTATTCGAAGCCGAGCCGCAGCACGCCGACGCCGAGCCGGAAATAACGGTCGCCGTTCACGCGCTCGAGGAAACCGAGCGCTTCGAGCGTCTGCAGCAGGCGGAACGTGGTCGTGCGCGGAATGCCGATGCGCTTCGACAACTCGGGCGCGCCGAGCACGGGCTCGCGCGCGGAGAATTCGGCGAGGATCCGCAGCCCGCGTTCGAGCCCCGGCACCAGGTAGGACGATGCGCCGCCGGACGATTCGTCGTCGCCGGGCGCCGCGGATTCAGGCGCGTCGCTCATCGTTGTCTTGACCATGTGGACATGGACGGAAGGAAATCAATCACGAAACGGGTCATGGATCGTCGTGGACAGGCGGCCATGCGAGCCCGGCGCGCACGCGGGCTCGCACCCGCGTGAATCGCCGCGACGCAACATGCGCTTCCACGGCCCCACGAATAGTCATTCACGGTCGAGAGGATAGCAGCGATGGACAGCGCGGCGCCATGCGGAAATCGCCGGACGACGCGATGCCGGCCGTGGGCGCGGCGAGCGGCGGCCGATGCCGCGCCGCCTACAGGCGCGACAGGTGAACCCGGATGTTCGCGCGGTCATACGTGAATCCGCCGGCCGCGTCCGGCTCGAGCACCCGCGCAAGGTCGACCGCGTACATCCAGCCGCTGCCCAGGCGGCCCCCGTTGATCGCCCGGATCCGGCTGCCGCCGACGGCGATCGCGGCATGAAAAACGGTGCCGCCCCGCGAGAAGCCGACCGCGGTTCCGGCCGGAATGCCCGCGCGCCCGTCCCACTCGCCGCCGGTCTCGAAGTTGAAGCGGGTCCGCCAGTGCTGGCCGATCGTGTCGAGCAGCGCACCGGGCGCGATCATCGCGTCACTGCGCAGCAGATACCGGACATAGGCCGCGGCGTCATAGCAGACGCCGCCGGACACGTATTCGTTGATGTCGGCCATGCCGAACATCAGCGCCTGCGCGTGCTTCTGCCGTTCGGCGAAACCGGATTGGGCGACGTGCCCGCCTAACTGGCTCAGTTGCATGGGTGGCTCCTCGTGAAGAAGCAGGACGTCATCGTCCTGCCGACGCAATAACGTCATATGTTATTACGATATCCGGCCACGCCCGCATTCCGGCCCGGGCGTCACGGCATGCGGGCGGCCGATGCCGGCGCGGCAGCGGCCGCATCGGGATTCGGCGCGAGCCGCAGGTGCACGCCCAACGGCTGCAGCATGTCGGGCGGCGGCGGTTCCGCCAGGGCGGCCGACCGTGAGCAGTTGCCGCAGTGTCGCCGAGCGACGCGAATTCGACACGCGTGACGGCGCCGTTCGGGCCGATCCACGCGCGCACGACGATCGCGGGCGGCGGCGCGGCGGCGCTCGCGTTCAGCACGCGCGCCTCGAGATAGCGGTGCAGTTGATCGCGCGCATCACGGCACCCAGCGCCAGCGCGATCAGCACCTCAATCAGCGTGAATCCCCGTTGCGGAGCCCGCGCCGTGCGCGATCCGCCGCGCGCATGGCGGTTGTAGTCGGTTCTGTCGTCGCACATGACCTGCATTCTTGTCGATGGGTCGGCGTCCGTCGTCCGGCGTGCCGATCGCGGCATGCAGCCGCATCACCGGCGCGACGGACGCCGTGCACGGACGTTAAGCGCCGCGTATGGCACACACGTGTCGAATGGTACGGACCATTTGGCGCGGGCGGCCCGGACGGCCAGGCGCCCGGGCGCGCCGCATCCGCTATCGCGCGACGGGCACGGCGCAACGCGGCCCGGCGGGCGGGCAAACGGATGGAAAACGGGAAGCGATAGAAAGAAACACCCGGCAGCGGGTGGTGAGCGGTGAAAGCGATCCTCGGGCGGAATCGCCGCGACGGCGTCAAGCCGTCACGGCGGCGTCATACTCGGCGCGGGCAAGCTGGCCGGCGGCATAAGCCTCGGCCTCGCCGCGAAAGCCTTCCCGGCTGAACGCAACGACTTTCACGCCGACGCCGGTCGCCCGCTTCACCGTCAGCGCCCATTGCCATCCGCCGTCTTGTTCAAAGACGTGCAGCGAGGGTTCGAAGGAAGGGTCGATTACGGTCACGCGTTTTACTCCTGCCCCCTTGCGCGCCGCATCGGCAACGCTCGGGGCATGTCGAAAGGGTCGCGCCGGGATACGACGCGCTTCTGCCATTCGACAGTCTAGTCAAGGATTGTTGCGACGCACCATCAGAGGTTTCACTCATCTATCGGTACCGGGTGGTCGATCGAATCTACCTGAAACCCATATGGGATGGGGCTCAGCGCCGTTTCACGGCGCACGGCGCGACATTCGTGCGTCAACGTGCCGCACACGCGACCGCTTGCGTGTGTCGGTCGCCCGTGCCCCGCAAAGAAACGGGGCGCGAATCGCCCTGCGATCCGTGCACCTCGGCGACGAGGATCGTTACCGATCCGCACCACCCGGCATCACGCGCCGGAACGTCAGGTTCACGCGCTCGCCCTGCACGCCCGGCGCCTTCGGCACGCGATGCTGCCATTCGGCCTGCGTGCGCCCGCGCATCACGAGCAGGCTGCCGTGCACGAGGCGATACGCATGCGTGACACCGGTCGCGCGATGGCGCAGGTCGAACACGCGCATCGCACCGAGGCTCACCGACGCGATCACCGGCGCATCGCCAAGCTCGGGCTCGTTGTCCGCGTGCCAGCCGAGGCTGTCCAGCCCGTTGCGGTAGCGGTTGAGCAGCACGCTGTTGAAACGCGCGCCGCACGTCGCCTCGACCGCGCGCTTCAGGTCGAACACGGCCGGTGTCCACGGCGCCGGCACGTTGCGGATCCCCGAATACACGTAGACGGCATCCGGCTCGCCCTGCCATGCGGTGAGCCGCGGCAACGGAATGCGTCCGCGCGGCGTGCGGATCGTGTCCTGACGCCACGCGACCTCGTCGATCAGCGCGGCCAGCGCGCGATCGGCATCGGGCGGCGCCAGCCAGTCCGGGTACCAGTCCACGTCGGGTGCGGGCGTGCCAGCAAAGAGATCGGGCGTCGACATGTCGGGAGGAACGGGCGATGAGCGGAGCGAACGGTGCATGCCTGCATACTAGCCAACGGCATCGCACGCCGCCATGCGCTGTCATTCGCAGACGAGGCAGGCTGCCGCCCGCCCGGCTCCCGCCGACGACGGGTTTGCGCCGGCCCCGCGAATGGTTTCCCCCGGACGGGAACCGTGCGCTACCCGCCGCGCGTCAGCCGGATCAGCGTGATCTCGGACGGCACGCCGAAGCGGTTCGGCGGCCCCCAGTATCCGGTGCCGCGGCTCGTATAGAGCCACAGATCGCCGAAGCGGCTCAGCCCGCCGATCACCGGCTGCTGCAATCGCACGAACGGCGGCCACGGCAGGAACTGGCCGCCGTGCGTGTGCCCCGACAACTGCACGGTAAACCCGGCGCGGTTGGCCGCTTCTGCGCTGCGCGGCTGGTGCGCGAGCAGGATCTTCGTGGCCACCTCGCGCGGCGCACCCGCCAGCGCCTGCTCGGGATCGCTGCGATGGGCGGGATCGAAACCGCCCGCCGTGAAGTCGGTGACGCCCGCGAGCACCGCGTGCGCGCCGTCATGCTCGATCAGCACGTGCTCGTTGAGCAGCACCGTCAGCCCGATGCGCCGGAATTCGTCGATCCACGCGTGCGCGCCCGCGTAATACTCGTGGTTGCCCGTCACCAGGAAGCTGCCGTGCCGCGACTGCATGCGGCCGAGCGGCGCCGTGTGCTCGCGCAGGCGCTTGACCGAGCCGTCGACCACGTCGCCCGTCACGACGACGAGGTCGGCATCGAGCGCATTGACCGCGCGCACGATCCGTTCGACATAGGGCCGCTTGATCGTCGGCCCGACGTGGATGTCGGACAGTTGCACGATCGTCAGCCCGTCGAGCCCCGCCGGCAGCCCCTCGACCGGGATCGACACACGCTTGACCGCCGCCGTGCGGCGCGCACCGACGAACCCGACCACGGTAACGAACGCCGCGGCGGCCAGCACGCCGAGCGCCGTGCCGGTCGCCGCGCCGGGCCACGCGCCGGCGTGCCCGAGATGCCGCCATGCAAACACGCCGAGCAGCACGAATTCGCGGAGGAAAGTCAGCAGAAGCAGCGACGAGAAGAAGCCCATCACGACCGAGCCGGCCCAGCCGACCAGTGTCGCGGCCCAGCCTTCGTCGAAGCGGCGCGAGAACATGCCGACCGGAATCAGCACGACGAAGCTCGCCAGCACGAGCGCCGCGATCGTGCGCACGACCGGCGACGCGAACGCATCGGGAATGATCCGCATCCCGACGTACAGATGGAACAACACGCCGATTGCAATGAACCGGACAAAAAAACTTCGCATGGAACGTTCACCTTCGTTGCGATACGGCCTTGACGCTTCCGCGACGTGCGTTGCACGAGGCCGTGAGGCTCCGTTCCGCGCGCCGCGCCATGCGTACGATGGTACACAGATCGCGGCGGCGACGACCGGTCGCCGGATTTGGCGTCGATGCCGTCCGGCACGGCGCGCGACCGCGCCCTCATCGGCCAGCCAGGTCAGCCTGATTCCCGCGCGTTAGAACGACAATCGCCCGTTTCCGGACCGATTCCGCTCTCCCGACATCGCAAATTCAGCCCAGCTCCGTTCGTCTGACGATCCTTTACAGTCCGTTAGCAACCCTACGCGAGCCCGCACTGGCAGAATCGCGACGCCCCGGTCTGCGTTGCCCCCGGTTGCGGAAACGCGATGCCGGCCATGCGGACACGCCCCCTGAACCGCCACCGCCCCGCCATGGTGAGCAGGAAGGATGGCTGGCGATCCGCATCGCGCTGATTTATTATCGGCTCCGTATCCCGGAATCGTCGTCGCGGCGACGATCCACATTGCGCCGCGCCCGGCATCCACCCCCACCGTCGAGCTCGTCACATCATGAGAAAAACAACGCCGCGCGCGCCCTTGCGCGTCGCCGCCGTCCTTGCGCCAGCCCTGCCGCTCGCGGGCTGCGCATCGCGCGGTGCACCGTCGTACGTCCTGTTCGGCGCATATTTCCCGCTTTGGCTCGTCAGCGCGATCGTCGGCGTGATCGGTGCGATCGTCGCGCACCGCGTATTCGTCGCGACCGGCTGGGCCGCCACGGTGCCCTACCAGCTTGCCGTCTGCACCGCGATCGGGCTCGTGGTCGCCGTGATCGTGTGGCTCACCGGCACGGGGCCGTTCGCATGAAGGCCGCCGGCACCGCCCGCCCCTCCGTCAAAGGCCGCGTGATCGCCCTCGCGATCGTCGCGCTCGGCATCGCCGCACTCGTATACGCGTACCACCGCACGACGGCCTACCCGTCCACCGACGACGCGTCGATCGACGCGGACGTCGTGCACGTCGCGTCGCCGGTCGGCGGCCGCATCGTGCAGCTCGCGGTGCATGAAAACCAGCGCGTCGCGAAGGGCGACCTGCTGTACGTGATCGATCCCGTGCCGTACCGGCTGACCGTTGCGCAGGCGCAGGCCGACCTCGAGCTCGCGCGCGCGTCGCTCGACACGCGCCGCCGTTCGCTGATCGGCGAGCGCTCGAACGCGGCCGTGGCCGCCGAGCAGGTCAAGCGCGCGACGCAGAACCACGATCTCGCGACGCGCGACGTGAACCGGCTCGCCCCGCTCGCCGCGCAGGGCTACGTCAGCGCGCAGCAGTTCGACCAGGCGAAGGTTCGCCAGCGCGACGCAGCCGTGTCGCTCACGCAGGCACAGGAACAGCAGCGCGCGTCCGCGCAGACGATCGGCGACGAAGCCGACGCGATCGCGACGCTGCATGCGCGCGAGGCCGCGCTGGCGCGCGCGCAGCATGCGCTCGAAGACACCGTCGTGCGCGCGCCGCACGACGGGCTCGTGACGGGCCTGACCGTTCTCGCCGGCGAAACCCTCGCGCCGAACCAGTCGATCTTCACGCTGATCGACGCACGCGAATGGTTCGCGGTCGGCAATTTCCGCGAGACGGCACTGAGCCGCATCGCGGTCGGCGACTGCGCGACCGTGTATTCGATGATCGACCGCAGCCGCCCGCTGACGGGCAAGGTCGTCGGCATCGGCGCCGGCATCGCCGACAGCGCGCGCATCAACCTGCCGCGCTCGCTGCCGATCGTACAGAACTCGGTGAACTGGGTGCACGTCGCGCAGCGCTTCCCGGTGCGCGTGAAGCTCGACGAACCCGACGGCACGCTCGTGCGCGTCGGCGCCAGCGCGATCGTCGAGGTCCGGCATGGCACTGCCTGCCGCTGAGGTTCGCTCGCCGGGCCCGCGCGAAGTCCTGCGGCTGCTCGCACCGTTTCCGGGGCGCGCGTCGATTGCCGCGCGGGTCGCACTGATCTGCGCGCTGACCGCGTTCGTGACGGCCGCATACGGCACGCCCGAAGCCGCGCTGTCCGCATACGTCGTGTTCTTCATGATCCGTGCCGACCGCGTGACGAGCGTCGTGCTCGCGGCCGCGTTGCTGCTGATCGTCACGATCGTGATCGGGCTCGTGCTTGGCATCGCGATCTTCAGCATCGACTATTCGATCCTGCGGGTCGCGTGCATGGCCGTGCTGTCGGTCGCGCTCCTGTACCTGACGTCCGCCAGCAAGCTGCGCCCGGTGGGCGCGATCCTCGCGATGATCGTCGGCTTCGGGCTCGACCAGCTCGGCCTCGCGCCGTTCGGCGAAGCCGCGACGCGCGCGCTGCTGTACATCTGGCTGACGATCGCGATCCCGGCCGGTGTCGCGATCGTCGTCAACCTGCTGATCGCGCCGTCGCCGCGCAAGCTCGCGCACGCGCAGCTCGCGAAGCGCCTGCGGCTCGCCGCGCAGCGGCTGCGCGGCGACGATGCGGCGCGCGACGCATTCGATGCCAGCCTTCACGAAGGCGACAAGCAGCTGCTCACGTGGCTCAAGCTGTCGACGCTCGAAGGCTCGTCGTCCGCCGCCGACTTCGCGGCGTTGCGGCAGGCCGTGGCATCGAGCACCGCGCTGCTCGTCGGCGTCGCGCTGGCCGATCGCGAACCGGGCGCGCGCCTGCCCGACACGTACGCCACCCCGATCGCCGCGACGCTCGACGAGATGGCCGACATCCTCGACCAGGGCGGCTACCCCGTCGACGTGACGCTCACGCTGCCGCCGGCCGACACATTGCCGCCGCTCGCGCGCGTCGCCGTCACGGATATCCATGCGGCGATCACGCGCTTCGCGGAACCGGTCGCAGCGGCCGAAGCCGCGACGGATGCACCGGCCGCCGCGGCCAACACGCCGGCGGCCGCGCCCGGAACGCCTGCCGCCGCGGAAGCCGCCGCACCGCGCGGCGGCTTCTTCCTGCCCGACGCGCGCACCAATCCCGACCACATCCGCTACGCGCTGAAGACGACCGCCGCGGCGATCTTCTGCTATTTGCTGTATTCGCAGCTCGACTGGTCGGGCATCCATACGTGCGTCGTCACCTGCTACATCGTGTCGCTCGGTTCGACGGCCGAGACGGTCGAGAAGCTCACGCTGCGGATTCTCGGCTGCATCGTCGGCGCGCTGCTCGGCACAGCGGCACTCGTGTTCGTCGTGCCGTCGCTGTCGTCGGTCGGCCATCTGATGGCGCTGGTGTTCGCCGGCGGCTGGCTCGCCGCGTGGGTCGCATTCGGCTCGCCGCGCATCGCGTACGCGGGCTTCCAGATCGCGTTCGCGTTTTTCCTGTGCGTGATCCAGGGCGCCGGCCCCGGTTTCGACCTGACGATCGCGCGCGACCGCACGATCGGCATCCTGCTCGGCAACGTCGTCGTGTATCTCGTGTTCACGCGCATCTGGCCCGTCAGCATCGGCAAGCAGATCGACGCCGGGCTCGCCGCGCTGACGGACCAGTGGCGGCGCCTCGCGCAGGTCGCGCAGCCGGCCGAGCGGCGCGCGCTCGCGGCCGACGCGTTCGCCCGCCACGGTGCGATCGCGCAGGCGCTCGGGCTGGTTCACTACGAACCGTCGTGGGTGCGTCCGGCCGCCACGTGGCTCGCCACGCGGCGGCGCGCGCTCGCGGAACTCGGCGCGCTCGAAGGCCCGCTGTTCCTGCTCGCCGAACGCAAGCCCGGCGACGCGGCGATCGCCGCGCAGCTCGCGCGCGTGACCGACCCGCTCGACGACGAAGCCGCGCGTCATGCGGATTCGCCCGCACCGCCGGCCACCGCGCCGGGCCTTGCCCCTGCCGACCCCGCGCGCGACGCGCTGCTGAACCTGATCGACACGCGGCTCGCGCACATCGCCGACGCCGCCCGTCAAGCCACACCGAAGGAGCCTGCCCCCCATGCGCCTACCTGAACCGCCGGCCGCCTCGATCGCCGCCGCCGCCCTCGCGACCGCCGTCGCGCTGGCCGGCTGCGCGACGTCGTCGATCGATCTGGCGCCGGAGGCGTCCGACCGCCCATGGCAGCCGCAAACGTCGGCTGCCGGCGACATCGTGCCGGGCCCGCCGCGCGCGTCCGCGCAAGGTTCGCACGACTACACGCTGCCTGCGTCGCCCGCGCTCGCGTCGGTCTCGCCGCCGGCTGCGCTCGATGCCGCGCACGCGTACACGCTGCCCGAACTGATCGATCTCGCCGAGTCGGCGAACCCGCTGACCCGCATCGCCTGGAACGACGCGCGCAACGCGGCGCTCGCGGTCGGCCTGGCCAAGGCCGCCTACCTGCCGAGGTTGTCGGCGACGGCCATGGGCGCGTACCAGGCCAACCACGGCTCGACGTCGACAATCCTCGGCGACTCGTCGAGCGACACCACCGTTCACGGCACGATCTCGGCGCTGTCGCTGCAATGGCTGCTGTTCGATTTCGGCGGCCGCGCGGCGCGCGTCGAGGCGGCCGAGCAGGCGTCGATCGCGTCGAACGTCGCGTTCACGGCCGTGCATCAGCAGGTGATCCACGACGTGACCGTCGCGTACTACCGCTACGAAGCCGCGCGCTCGCGCGCCCTCAGCGCGCAGCAGGGCCTCGCGAACGCGGACGCGATCCTCGCGGCCTCCCGCGCGCGGCTCAAGCACGGCGTCGGCACGGTCGTCGAGCTCGCGCAGGCGACGCAGAATCGCGCGCAGGCAAACCTCGCGCTCGTGCAGGCGAACGGCGCGGAGAGCGACAGCTACCTCGCCCTCGTCTCCGCGCTCGGCATCTCGCCGCTGTCGAAGCCGACCATCGCCGCGCTGCCGAAGCGGCCGCTGCCGCCCGCACTCGGCTCGTCGGTCGACGCGATCGTGTCGGACGCAATTGCGCGCCGCCCCGACCTTCAGGGCGCGTTCGCGCTTGAAAAAGCCAATCGCGCGAAGATCAAGGCCGCGGAAGCCGCGTTCATGCCGAAGATCTTCCTGTCTGCGTCGACGTCGTACGCGAGCGGGGGCACGTCCATCTCCGCGCTGCCCGCGATCGGCGACCAGTCACCGACCGTCAACCTGAACGGCAGCCGCTACGGCGGCGGCGTGTTCCTCGGCGTGACGATCCCGCTGTACGACGGCGGCATGCGCTCGGCCGTGCTGATGCAGGCGCGCAACGACGCGGAAAGCGCGTCCGCGAGACTCACGCGGACCAAGGAGGAAGCTGTCCGCCAGGTGGTCGCCGCGCAGAACGCGGTGCAGACGAGCCTTGCGTCGCACGACGCCGCGAAGGCGCTCGTCGATGCTGCGCAGACGAGCTACGACGCGGCGCTGACCGCGTACCGGAACGGCGTCGGTTCGGTCACCGATGCGACGATCGCGCAAAGCCAGTTGCTCGCCGCGCGCAACGCGGAGGTCGACAGCTATGCCGGTGCGCTGTCCGCGGCCGCCGCGCTCGCGCTCGCGACGGGGACGATCGGCTCGGCGCAGTAGCACGACCGCCGCGAGGCGGTTGACGCATGCGCGCGCCGCCCACTAGAATGCCGCCCATTCTTCCTTCAGGAACCATCGTGGACAGTTGCAGCACTCCGTTGCGTGCGCCGCTTGCCGCCTGAACGCCTGTCCGACGCAGTTCTCCTGCCCGGCTCGCGTTCCGCGAGCCGCACGCCCACCGTTTCACACTGAATGACGCATTCGCGCGGTACAGTACCGCGCGATGACGGCTATCGTCGTGTCGCCTTCGGCCTTGCGCCGCAGCGACGCGGGACGGCACGCGCTTCTTGCACGGCAGGACAACCATGACTTTCGATTTCGCACTCCGCCTTTTCACCGCGTTCGCCTGCGGCGTCGCCATCGGCCTCGAGCGCCAGATGCGCCAGCGCACGGCCGGCCTGCGCACGATCACGCTCGTCGCGAGCGGCGCGTGCCTGTTCGTCACGCTCGGCGTGCTGACCGGCAACGGCGTCGCGGGCGTCACGCAGATCGCCGCATACGTCGTGTCGGGCGTCGGCTTTCTCGGCGGCGGCGTGATCATGCGCGACAAGGGCTCGATCCAGGGCATCAACACGGCCGCGACACTGTGGTGCTCGGCCGCCGTCGGCGTACTGGCCGGCTCCGGTCATTACGTGCCCGCGCTTGCCGGCACGGGCGTCGTACTCCTCACCAATACGGTGCTGCGCGGCGTCAGCCAGGCGATCAACGCAACCCCGGTGTCGAACGCCGATCTCGTGCGCGAATACCAGATCACCGTGATCTGCCTGACCGCCGACGAAGTGCACATCCGCACGCTGCTGTCGAACTCGATGTATGCGAAGCCGCTGTCGTTCCAGAGCCTCACGAGCGAGGACGTGCCCGACCAGCCGGACCGGCTAAAGGTGACCGCGACACTGAAGCTGCATCCGAAGGATCAGCAGAAGCTCGAGCAGATCGCGAGCCGGATGAGCATGGAGAAGAGCATTTCCAGCGTGAGCTGGACCGCGAAGGAAGCGGAGCCGATGATGGAGTGAGCGGCCTGGCGGCAGCGGCATTTCGCGCTGCCGCCCGCCCTCGTTCGAGGTCAGGGCGCCTCGATCAGCCCGGCCGAGATTGCCTTGACGACCGCCTGGACCTTGTTCGTCGCACCCAGTTTCTCGAGGATGTTGTTGACATGGAAGTTGACCGTTCGCTCCGAGATGCTGAGGATCTGGCCGATTTCGCACGCGGTCTTGCCCTCGGCCGTCCAGCACAGCACCTCGCGCTCGCGCGCGGTCAGCGTGACGCCCGCCGCCGGCGACAGCTTCGGCACCATGAAGCGGCTCATCAGCGAATGCGACAGGTTCGCGAGCCAGTTCGTCTGCAGCGTCAGCATGTTGATTTCGGCCGGCGTCAGGCGGTCCGCATGACGCGCGATGCTCAGCAGGCCGAATGCGCCGCGGGCCGCCCAGCTCGATTGCGCGACGCCCACCGACAGCCCGAAATCACGCGCGTCCTGCCACAGCGGGCACGGTGCGATCTGGTCGACGTCCGGCCAGACGATCATGTTGGTGCTGAGCGCGCCGTCGCGAACCGTCGAATCGATCTCGATGTAGTTGTGCGCCTGATAGTGCGCCATCCAGCCGTCGGGATAGGTATCGAAGATGGCTACCGACGGCTTCGAAACCGGCAGCGGCACGCGAATGCCATAACAGCAGTATTCGAATCCCAGCCGTTTGGAATAGGCGGCAATCCGCTGGAAGAGCTGCTGCTCGTCTTCCGCGGCACTGAATTGTTGATAGGCATCCTGCCAGCGCAGTTCCATTCATTCTCCGACAACGTCACGCTGTCATACTTGTCAGGTTCCAGCACCCGTTCGACGCTGATACATTCCGCGCATGACTTCACCTTTGCTGCACCCGGTCCCCGGCCCGTCCCCGGACGGCTACGTACGCCTGTCAGAAAGCGCACTGGCCGTGCTCGCGCTCGACCATGTCGCAAGCGGCCTCGACGCATCGCTGCGTGCGGAACTGCGCGACAGCGCAATCGACGCACGCCTCGCCGGTTATACCGAATGGCATCGCCCGGCCAGTGCCGGCGTCGCTTACGTGACGGTCGGCTGGGACTGGTACCTCGAACGCGCGACGGGCACGTTCGTGATCGCGGGCGGCGACGTCCGCAGCAACGTGATGGCCGTCGACGCCACGGGTGCCGACATCGGCATGTTCCGCACGGCCGCCGCGCTTGCCGCGCGGCTCGCGTGCATCGACTGGCCCGCAGCGGTCGCGTCGGCCCTGCTCGGGCACAACGACGCCTATCATGCCGGTCCGACGCTCCAGTGACAACTGGCCCCGCATTCCTCTGACAATTTCCGCAGTGCTGGCGCTCTTTATAAGCAAAAGCGGCCCGGTTTTCAATCCCGTTGATCAAGAAACCGTTACCACGTCCTGATCGGCGTCATTCCATCGTCACCCTGTAAGAGTTACCAGTTACAGCCGCCTCGTGCGGCGCGATGTAATGCGCACATACAAAAGCACAAATCCGAGGACACCATGCGGACCTTCGTTCACGAGGAAGGGCGGTTGCCACACGAACTTGCAGCGGATCTCGGGCGCTATCGGCGCCGTGTGTTCGTCGAACAGCTCGGTTGGGCGCTCCCGTCGGCGAACGAAAGCTTCGAGCGCGACCAGTTCGATCGCGACGATACCGTCTATGTGTTCGCGCGAAACGCCGGCGGTGACATGTGCGGATGTGCGCGCCTGCTGCCGACGACGCGCCCGTATCTGCTGAAGTCGCTGTTCGCCGACCTGATCGCCGAAGACATGCCGCTGCCGCAATCGGCCGCTGTCTGGGAGCTATCCCGGTTCGCGGCGACCGACGACGAAGGCGGGCCGGGCAACGCCGAATGGGCCGTGCGCCCGATGCTCGCGGCCGTCGTCGAGTGCGCGGCGCAGCTCGGCGCGCGGCAGTTGATCGGCGTGACGTTCGCGAGCATGGAGCGGTTGTTCCGCCGGATCGGCATACACGCGCACCGCGCAGGCCCGCCGAAGCAGGTAGATGGGCGTCTGGTGGTCGCGTGCTGGATCGACATCGATCCGCAAACGTTTGCCGCGCTAGGAATCGAGCCGGGGCAGGCCGCCCGGCAAGCCATCGCCGCCTGACCCGGAACGCGCGTTCCTGTCCGGGCGGCATCGTAACGAAGGAGAATCAACGTGGACCAGTCTCAGGTCTTTCGCGCGATGATGCCCGGGTTGACGAGCGCCGGCGGCGCCCGCATCGCGGTCGCCTACCCGTCGTTTCCACGGCCGCTGCCGCTCGTGCGGCTCGACCGGCGCGGCCTCGTGTTCCGTGCCGCCGGCGCGGCGCCGCTGGTCTGCGGGCTGCCGCGTGCGGCGACGTTGCTGGTCGCGGACGAACCGCTCTGCTCGCTGCGCCTCGTGATCCGCGACATCGCCCCGGCCGGCGAAGGCCGGCATGACCTGACGATGCAGCCGTCCGGCGCCGCCGGTGACGAATTGCTGTGGCATGCGCTGCGCGATCGCGAGCCCTACCGCCGGCTTCAGCATCCGCTCGCCCCTGTCGACATGTCCATGGCCACCGACGGCGAATCGCACGCACCGGCCGGTGAAGCCGGGCCGCGTCCGTCGCGCAGCGCGGCCTTCCGACTGCCGTGCCACAGCGACGCGCTGTTCTTTGCCGACTGGCTCGAATATCACTTCGACGAATTGCGTGCGCTTTCGCAGCAGCACGGGCCGCAACTGCAGCTCAACCAGCTCGAGCGACAGGTCGCCGACGACGAGGTCGGCGTGCGCTTCGTCTATGACATCGACGGGCATGCGACACGCCACGCGCTGACCGACTGCGCACGCGAGGCCTGTGCATGGATCGAGACGGAGATGCGCGACAAGTTCGCGCTGCCGGTCGCGCAGGAGCGGTTCAGCGCGTTTGCGGCGCATGCGCGGGCCAGCGGTATGTGAACGCGGCACAACAGGAAGTTGTATCGATACAACTAGGGCTTGCCATGCCTCGGGTTTTCCCTTAAATTCACGTCTGTCTCCTCCATGTCTCCAAACATGGATTCAGCCCGCTCAATGTAGCGGGCTTTTTCTTGCCTGCTCGAATTGCGGGGCCATACCACCGCCCTCCTTCATCGATTGCTTGCCCGGGTATTCCGACGCGCCGCAATCCGGATCGATTATCATCGGCGGGTCTGCCACGCTCCCCCGAGGCCATCTTGCACGCCCATCTGCGCATTGCCCGCCCGGTCAGCAACCTCGCCCGAACCGAGCGCATGTATCGCGACGCTCTCGACCTGTCCGTTCTCGCACGCTTTGAGGATCACGACGGCTTTTCCGGCGTGATGCTCGGACGCGACGGCCTCGACTATCACTTCGAATTCACGCACTGCCCCGACCATCCGATCGCGCCGTCGCCGACGCCGGAAGACCTGATCGTGTTCTACCTGCCCGATCGGCCGGAATGGGAAGCCGCCTGCGCGCGCGCCACGGCACACGGCTTCATGCCCGTGACGTCGTTCAATCCGTACTGGGAAATATCCGGCCAGACCTTCGAGGATGCCGACGGCTACCGGATCGTGCTGCAGAACGGTACGTGGCGCTGACGAGCGAATCCGCGTGAGTCGTTACGCGCCGGCCAGGCCGGCGGCGCGGGCGGCATACACGACGTGCCGACGCAGCGCGTGCCCTTCCGGCAACGCAGGATGGTCGAAATCGCGCGCGGGCTGATGGTGCATGCCGAGCCGCTGCATCACGTGCTGCGATCGTAGATTAGTGTCGGCGGTCCACGCGAGGATCTCGCCGAGCCCGATCCGCTCGAACCCGTCGGCCAACGCGGCGGCGGCCGCTTCGGCGACGTAGCCATGTCCCCATGCGTGGCGAGCCTGCCGCCACATGATCTCGACGCACGGCGCCATCGGGTGCGTTGCGCGCACCTCGTGCGACAGGCCGCACACCCCGATCAACATCCCGTCGGCGCGGCGCTCGACCGCCCACGGGCCGAAGCCGTACGCATCGAAATGCGCGTCGAAGCGCGCGATGACGTCGCTCGCCTCGTCAACGGACATCGGGCCGCGCGCGAGCCACGCAGTCACGTCCGGATCCGCATGCAGCGCCGACAGCGCGCCCGCATCCACCGGCCGCCAGCGACGCAGCGTCAGACGCGCGGTTTCGATTTTCGACGGTGTGGACATGGGGAACAGGATCGTTCAGGCGGCGTGACGCGAGTGTCGTCACCAACCCGAAGGCAGAGAGGACGAAGGGGGAAATCGTGATCGTCGCGTCCGCCGGCGACGATCACGGGAACAGATGACGAGAAACGGGCACCGGCGCGCCCGCGGGGATTACTCGTTTTCTTCGAAGTAATGCCCGAACTTCGTCTGCTTCGTGCGGATATAACGCTCGTTTTCCTCGCGCACGGGCACCGCAAGCGCCACGCGTTCGCAGACGGGAATGCCGTGCTTCGCGAGCGTGTCGAACTTCGCCGGATTGTTGCTCATCAGCCGCACCGACGTCACGCCGAGGATCCGGAGGATCGCGGCGGCCGAGTCGTATTCGCGGGCGTCGTCGGGCAGGCCGAGGTCGAGGTTTGCCTCGACGGTGTCGCGCCCCTGCTCCTGCAGCGCGTACGCGCGAATCTTGTTGCTCAGGCCGATCCCGCGCCCTTCATGCCCGCGCAGATACAGCAGCACGCCGCGGTCTTCGGCCGCGATGTAGCGCAACGCAAGATCGAGTTGCTCGCCGCAGTCGCAGCGGTACGAGCCGAACACGTCGCCGGTCAGGCATTCGGAATGCAGCCGCGTCAGCACGGACTGCTCGCCGGCGACGTCACCCATCACGAGCGCGAGATGTTCGGCATCGCTGCCCGATACGCGGAAAGCGTACGACTTGAACGTACCGTAGCGTGTGGGCAGCGACGCGGTGGCGACGAGCGTCACGCACTCGTCGGCCTGGCCATTGCCCGGCGTGGGCGATTGTGGACGCGAAGACATCATGAATTCAATCGAAACGTTCAGGAATGTAGGAGTTGTGTGGATAGTGCGTGACGGGAGTTTACCGCTAATCTGGAATCGTCACGCGACTGCCGCCACCTGCGCGGCTATACTGGGCTCATCGGGTGACACGCATCACGCCCTGCCTGCCCTGCATCGACCTGCACACGGAGAAAGCGAATGAGCACGACTGTCGCGCAGATTCTCAAGGCCAAGCCGGATTCGGGCCGCACCATCTATACCGTCACGAAGACCGATCTCGTCTACGACGCCATCAAGCTGATGGCGGAAAAGGGCATCGGCGCGCTGCTGGTCGTGGACGGCGACGACATAGCGGGCATCGTCACCGAGCGCGATTACGCGCGCAAGGTCGTCCTGCAGGATCGCTCGTCGAAAGCCACCCGCGTCGAGGAAATCATGACGGCGAAGGTGCGCTACGTCGAACCGTCGCAATCCACCGACGAGTGCATGGCGCTGATGACTGAACACCGGATGCGCCACCTGCCCGTCCTCGACGGCGGCAAGCTGGTCGGCCTCATCTCGATCGGCGACCTCGTCAAGAGCGTGATTGCCGATCAGCAGTTCACGATCAGCCAGCTCGAACACTATATCCACGGTACGCCTGCGGTTACGTCCGCCTGACCCGCCCCAGCAAAAAAGGCCCAAACGCGTGAGCGTCTGGGCGGAAAGCCGCCGGAATGCGGCGACGGAGGTTCTGCTCCTGCGGGCGAATGACGCGCTCAACTGGCGCGCGTCTCGTCGATTAAGCGGTGCGCTCGGGCAGACCCGGCGGTGTTCAGTTCCCGAAGTAGACCGAGTTCACGGGGTTCGGTGCTTCACGCGTCATGCGGCGGCCGGCTTGCCCGGCACCCGTTGCCACGGCACCGTAGCCGCTCGTGTCGGCTTGCGCGAGCATCGGCTGGTTCGGTTGAATGCGTTGTTCGGCGGCCTGGATGTTGTCCGGGTACTGCGAATCGCTCGCCAGCGGCTTGTAGCCGTTCTGTTCGAGTTGCACGAGCTCGGCCTTGACCTGGTCGCGGGTCAAACCCTGCTCGGACTGTGCAAACGATGCGATCGGGGCGGCAAGGACGGATGCGGCGATGGCTGCGTAGATGATCGACTTCATGATTTACCTCCGGAATATGTTCTCTTATGACGTCGCCTCGGCAGGACTGTCTGAAGCGATTGAATGCAGTGTAGTTCTCGCACCTCCAAGGGGAAACCCTTAGTTTGAACATACAGCGTTGCGATTTCGACAAAAATAGACGACATTTTTCGGGCGATATCTCGACAACTTGCTTCAGCAGCACAACAATCGCTGACGAACTGCCGACGGCCAGATCACATATTCCGAAGGTTGTGTTGTAGAATCGTAAGGTTTTATTCGTCAATCGATCTTCCATCCACCATGTACGCGCTCACGCCCCTTTCGGTTTCGCCGTCCGGCCCGGCCGGCGTGCGTGCGCGCGCCGGTCATCCGGCGCATCCCCTCGCTCGACGCACGGCCCAAGCGCCGCTCGCCCCTGCCCGGCGCCTGATCTGACGGCTCGGTCTCCTCCCGGAGCCAGGTCAGACAGGCTCCGGGCGATCCTCATAGGCACGCCACGCCTGCCCCTGCCGATCATTTGGAGAACAGCCATGAAACAACGCCTTTATCAGTTGACCGAACTCGACGTTGCTCGCCTCGAGAAACACGCCGAACACAACTCGCGCTTCCAGACGATGCTCGATACGCTGCTCGAGCGCGCCGACATCGTCCAGCCCGATGCCATCAAGGCGAACGTCGTCACGATGAATTCGCAAATCACGCTGCTTGACGAAGCGTCCCAGGAACAGGCCACCTGGACGATTGTTTATCCGGATGCCGCCAATCTCGAACTGGGCCGCCTGAACGTCTTCTCGCCCGTCGGTATGGCACTGTTGGGCACCCAACGCGGCCAGATGGTCAAGGTGATGCAGCCGAGCGGCGCCGAAAAGCTGATGAAGGTCGCCGCGATCGTGTTCCAGCCGGAAGCCAACGGCGAATACACGCGCTGAGCCATCTGCGGCGGGTATCGCCCCGCAACGACGCACAACGAGAAAAGCGAGGCACACGCCTCGCTTTTTTGCATCCGGAGGATGCGAATCGCCGACACCTCGTTCCACAGACGAAAAAAAAGGCGCCCGAAGGCGCCTTTTTCGATACTGCGAAGCGGGTTACCCCGCCGTCACGCTTAGAAGCGGTGACGCAGACCAACCGTTGCTGCGGTTTGGTTGATCGACGAGCTCGAAGCCGTCGTGTTGTCGCCGTTGTAGATGCCCGTGCCGACGATGTTGTTGCCCTTCGCGCCACGCTGGTACACAGCTTGTGCGTAGACGTCGGTGCGCTTCGACAGAGCGTAGTCAGCTTGAACGCCGAACTGGTTCCAGTGCGAGCTGCCGTTGTTGACCTTCGCGTTCGTGTACGTGTAAGCAGCACCCAGGCCGAGAGCCGGCGTCAGGTTGTACTTTGCGTTGACTTCGTAGTTGTCAGCGCGCAGCGTGCCAACACCGTTAGCCTGGTTGTCGATACGCGATTGCGTCCATGCAGCACCGACTTGTGCCGGGCCGAATGCGTAACCAGCAGCAGCGCCGTACGTACGGACACGGCCTTGTGCGTTGATCGACGATGCGCCGCTCGTGTTCGTACCGTCACCCAGGTTCGCTTGCGAGTAAGCTGCTGCCAGCTTCAGGCCTTGGAACTGGTATGCAGCACCCGCGCTGTATGCACGGTTGTTGCCGAAGTTCGTGTTGTTCGAGAACGAGTACGTGCCGCCGAATTGCAGGCCAGCGTAGTTAGCGCTCGTGTACTTGATCGAGTTGTTCAGCGCGACGTCGCCGTTCGTGCTCAGACGATCGTTGTTGATCGGGTGCGCGAAGTACGTGCCGCCCCACGAGCCCGTTGCCGTCAGCGGCGCCAGGTAGTCTTGCGTTGCGTCGTATTGCTTACCCAGCGTAACCGTGCCGTACTGGCTCGACAGGCCAACGAAAGCCTGGCGGTTGAACATGCCGCCGTTGTTGCCCAGCTTGCCGTTACCGATGTTGAAACCGCTTTCCAACGTGAAGATTGCCTTCAGGCCGCCACCGAGGTCTTCCGAACCACGCAGACCGAAACGGCTTTGGTCAACGCCCGAGCCCATCGACCACAGCGACTTGCCGCCGACGTTGCTTTGGTAGGTGATGCCTGCGTCCAGCACGCCGTACAGCGTGACGCTGCTTTGCGCGTGAGCGACGGTTGCGAACGATGCTGCAGCTGCTGCAACGATCAGAGTCTTGTTCATTCGTGGAGCTCCCTTCTAAAAAGAGGCAGGTCTCGCGACCTTGTTCATAAACGGTCTGCAACCGCCCGGGAGCGCCATCGATCCTGCTGGCCGCGCCCGGATAGTTGCCCGTTTGGGAACCGTGAGTTTAGGGGTGTACCCTAGGGGAGCGATCCGCAAATAAAGAAATAAGCTTTTCCAGAACTAGAAATAATGAAAGTGGGGCCGAGTTATAAGTATTTGTTTTGACGTTTGTTTTTGACTTCTTGACGGGGGCTTTTTGGAGGCTTCCATCGCACCATTCTTTCATGTCATCGTCTTGACGGTTGCATAGAAACAACAAACGGATTCGGCGCGGCACCCCGGAATAGGTAAATTTTACCCGATTCGATCTCGAATTTCTGGCTCCGAGCGCCTAAAACACATCCGTCAGCCGGTAAACAGGACGCGATGTTCGTGCAGCGCGGGCAACATCCATCGTCAGCCGCAGAAAAACAGCGAGACCGGCCTCCGCCCGCTGGCGGTTCGCCCGCCTGCCGTGACACACGGTAACAGCCTTGACCGCACGCGTAACCCGCCCGGCGGACTGGCAGGCTAATGTAAGGCAGCCTCGAATACTGAACAGGACACGCCATGAATCGACGCTCCTTGTTGCGCGCCATCGGATTGACCGCCGCCTTCGTCGGCACCGGCGGCTGGCTCCGTGCCGCTTCTGCCCAGCCCGTGCCGCCCCCGCCGCCCGGATATCGGCCGCCCGGCCCGAACCGCGTGCCCGGCAGGCCGCCCTATGCGGACCGCCCGGGCTTCGCGCCGCCTGCTGCGAGACACGATCGCCGCCCACCGCCGCCACGGCCGCACGGCTATATATGGACAGACGGTTACTGGCGCTGGCAGCGAGGCCGCTATATATGGGTGCCGGGCCGCTGGGTCGCACGGCGCCCCGGGCGTCGATGGGTGCCCGGCTACTGGCGCCGCCAGGGACAGGTGTGGATCTACGTCGACGGCACGTGGCGATAGGCAGGCGCGCGGCACCCCGCACTCGGCCGATGGCAGCCCCGGAACCAGGCGGCGCGACGAGCCCGCGCCATTCAGCCTCGACATCATGATGCCCGGCAGGCGCCCCCGCGCGCCCTGCCCCACCTCGCCCCGACGCATGCGCCCAGGCGTCCATCGGATCAGGCACCCGCGGCCATCGATATGCCCGCCGGTCTGCGATGCGCCATCCCGGTTCGGCCAGCCCCTGCCGCACCTCTCATGCGCCATGCAGCGAAAGACCGCCATTGCAATCGCCCCGACGCGTACTCCGCAAGCGGGGCACCGCCAGTGCATTCCCGCATTCGGGACGAACGGAGCACATTGAAACTTCGGCGATGCCTGCCGCCCCGTCGAGATCATTCGGATAACGAAATCACATGCGGCAATGCACGTGCAATCGCGGCATGCCTCGTCGCATCGCACTCGATTCGCCGCACACCGTCCATCGACAAAACAGCGCGTACGCCCTGCTCAGCGCCCGCCGCCGTCCAGCTCCCGTGCACGGCGCCGCGCGGCGCAGATCGCGCGATGATGTTCGTCCGCCCACTGGATCATCGCCTGCATCGGCGTCAGGAACGAACGCCCGAGGTCGGTCAGCGCATATTCGACGCGCGGCGGCACTTCGGCGAACAGCGTGCGGCTGACGAAGCCGTCCTGTTCGAGCCGCTTGAGCGTGCGTGACAGCATCTGCTTCGACACATCGCCGATCGCGCGGGCGAGTTCGTTGAAACGCATCGTCCCGCCGGACAGCGCTTCGAGCACGAGCAGGCTCCACTGGTCGCCGATGCGGTCGAGCACATCGCGGATCGGGCAAGGCTGATCGAGTTCGACGGTTTCGTCGGCGGGCGGGAACGGCATGACGGGATTCTCTTTCAAGGGCAACACATGGTCAGCGCGGTGTGACCTGTTCACACCGCGCTGACTTCTTGTGACGGGTTCGCGGCAACTGTACCATTCGAGCGGCCCGGCAGCCGCACGGATTCGGCAGTTCAACGAAGCATGACGACGACGCGCCCACTCCGTATCTCGACGATACGAACCGGGCGGCGAATCCCTCGCGTCGACAACGCCCGTGCATCCGCCACCCTGCCCCGTCGTCCGCCGATCGTCATCGCCGGCTCGACCCGCCGTCGCGCATCGCGCGCCAACCCACGCTTCGTCAGACAAGGAACCCGCTACATGTCATCGCTCCGCTCCCCCGTTCGCACCGTTGCCGCGCTCGTCCTGCTGGCCGCGTCGACGGCTGCGCTGGCCGCCGGCCCGGCCACGCGCAACCTGGCCGCCGAGGAAGCCAACCGCCAGCTCGTGCTGACGTTCTACGACCGCTTCTTCAACAAGCACGAAGCGGTCGAGGCCGCCGCCGTCGTCGCGGACGACTACAAACAGCACAACCCCCACGTACCGGACGGCAAGAAGCCATTCGTGTCGTACTTCGTCGGCGCCTTCCAGAAGAACCCGGCGTCGCGCGCGCGCATCGTGCGCAGCGCAACCGACGGCGACCTCGTCTACCTGCACGTGCACGCGACCGAGCGCCCGGGCGACCGCGGCGAAGCCGTCGTCGACATCTTCCGCGTGAAGGACGGCAAGATCGTCGAACACTGGGACGTGATCCAGCCGGTACCCGAAACGTCCGCGAACGCGAACACGATGTTCTGACGCGCGGGGCCGCCACGCGGCGCGCAACGATGCGCGCCGCCCGTCGACGGACGATCTGCCGCCCGCCGGGCAAGCGCGAATGCCTCGCGGCGGCGAAGTCTCCTACAATCGAGCTTCGCCGCCGCGCCGGCCTCCGTCCCGCATGACCGCACCGCCGGCCGCCGCGCCGCCGGCTCGCCGTCGCACGCGAAACACGGCCGGCACGGGCGGCCGTTCGCGAAGACGGTGTCAACGATGAGCCCCGCCCATATTTCCCTCAGCAATGCCGGCGACCTGGTCGCCAGCCTCGGCAGTCCGCAGTTTCCCGCCCGGCTTTGGGCATGGCTGCGCGAAACCGTCGATCCGCAATCCCATTACAGCGTCGCGACGCGCTACCGGCGTGACGCGCCGTCGCAGTCGGTCGACAGCGTCGACGTGCTGTTCTTCGCGGGCGGCGACGATCCCGACGGCACGCGCCACGCACTCGATCTGTATACACAGGGCGACTGGCGCAACGACACGCTGCTCCCGCATATCGAGCGCACCACCGATTCGCAGCTCGTGTTCTCGTGCAACGAGGACGTCGACACGGCAACCGAATACGGCCGCCAGTTCGCGCTCGGCGAACTCGGCGAAGACTGCACGCTGCTCGGCAGCGAGCGCGACTATGTCTATGCGTTCTCGCTGTTCCGCCGGCGCGGCCAGCCGTCCTATACGCTGGCCGAACTGGCGCTGCTGCGGCAGCTCGGCGATTTCGTGCTGCCGCTGCTGATCCAGCACGCGCGGCTCGCCCGCCTGACGCCACGCTCGGACGACGGCGCGCTCCTGCAGCGGTTCGAACAGCGCCTGTCGGCCAGCGGCGCAACACTGTCGCAGCGCGAACGGCTCGTGTGCCGCGCGGTGCTGCAAGGCCGGCCCGTCCCCCGGATCGCCGACACGCTCGCACTCAGGCCGAGCAGCGTGCGCACCTATCTCGGGCGCGCGCTCGCGAAACTCGGCGTGGCGAACCGGGCCGGGCTGTTCGCGTGGTGCGTGACCGAGGAAGAACCGCCGGCAGACCGCGGGCGCTAGACGACGACTCCACATCCCGGCCACACCCGCCGCCCCCGCCGGCTTTGTCGCAGGTTGTCCTAAAAACGATGACAGACAGCCGGCCGCCCCGCTCCTAGTATCTGACTCACCCGACGACGGGAACGCGTCGGATGCCACGGAGACACCGAATGCCGAATACCGGATGGACGCCGGCCCGCACGGCCGCGCGCGCGTCGCCCATCGATCTGCCGCTTCAGGCCCGGCGGCGCGATCGGCATGACGCCCCGGCGGCGGCCGGCCTTCACCGCGACGCATCGCGGCGCTTGCCGCGCAGCACCGGCACATAGTCGCCCCCGTCCCATTCAACCCGACCGGGTTCACGCGACCGGACGAGCCCCTCGGCCCGCCCGCCGGACACGTGCGCCCGTCGATCAGCCCCCATCCGGAGGAGACACATGCAATACGCCGACACCGCCTACCTGAACGGCCTGCTTTACACCGGCGACGCGCAGCGCCGCTTCGCGCAGGCGCTCGCCACCCGGGACGGCAAGATCGTCGCGGTCGGCCGCGACGACGATATCCGTCCGCTCATCGGCCCCGCGACGCGCACCGTCGACCTGGCCGGCAGGCTGATGCTGCCGGGCCTCATCGACGGCCACGTGCACCCGCTCGAAGGCCACCAGATCCTCGGCGACTTCGACCTGTCCGGCATCAACGATCCCGATACGATCCTGCAGCACATCCGCGCCTGCGCCGATGCGACGCCGAACGAGCCATGGGTCTATCTCGGCGGCGCCAGCCTGGCCGCATTCGGCGCGTATCCGACCCGCGAACTGCTCGACCGGATCGTGCCCGACCGGCCGCTGCTCGTGGTCGGCTTCGACGTGCACAGCGGCTGCCTCAACACGAAGGGCCTCGAAGCGGCCGGCATCCACGCCGACACGCCCGACCCGGCCGGCGGCGTTTACGAACGCGACGCGTCCGGCGCGCCGAACGGTGTCGTGCACGAAGCGGCGTTCTATCGCGTCTGCCCGCTCATTCCGCAACTGAGCCCGGCCGGCTACCCGAAGTCGCTCGCGAAAGCGCACGCGATGGCGCACGGCTACGGCATCACCGGCTGGTTCGACGCACGCGTCGAGGAGGCCGAACTCAAGGCGTATGCCGACGCGCAGCGCGCGGGCACGCTGAAGGTGTACATGAGCGCGGGCCTCTATGCGAACCCGCGCCGCGATCCGCGCGAGCAGATCGAGCGCTTCGCCGCCTGGCGTCGCGCGTACGAATGCGACAACCTGCGCCTGCATACGGTGAAGATCTTCGTCGACGGCGTGCCCGAATCGAAAACCGCCGCGCTGCTCGAGCCGTACGCCGGCACCGACGACTGCGGCCTCGCGCTGTGGAGCCAGGACGCGCTGAACGAGATCTGCCTGCTCGCCGATTCCGCCGGCTTCGACCTGCACTTCCACACGCTCGCCGACCGCGCGGTGCGCATGACGCTCGACGCGCTCGAATATGTCCGGATCCGCAACGGCATGCGCGACCGCCGCGCGCAGCTCGCGCACCTGCAGCTCGTCGATCCGGCCGACATGAGCCGCTTCAACCGGCTCGGCGCGATCGCCAGCGTGCAGACGCTGTGGACGGCCGCGCGCGAAGAGCAGCAGCAGCTCTATCGCGACCTGCTCGGCGCCGAACGCACCGCGCGCAACTATCCGTTCCGCAGCCTGCGCAACGCCGGCGCGATGCTCGCGGCCGGCTCCGACTGGTCGGTCAGCACGATGGACCCGATGCAGATCATCCAGACGGGCGTCACGCACCTGCTGATCGACCAGCCCGACAGCCCGCCGTGGAATCCGCACGAACGCCTCGACCTGCTCACGATGCTCGAGGCCTATACGGTGAATACCGCGTATGCGCTGCGCTTCGACGACTGCACGGGTTCGCTCGAAGCGGGCAAGGACGCGAGCTTCGCGATCCTCGACCGCAATCCGTTCGCCCATCCCGTCGAGACGTTCGCGCAAACCCGCGTGATCGAGACGTGCTTCCGCGGCGAAGTCGTGTACGCCGCGCCGGGCTGGGCCGACTGAAGCACGAACCCGGCGGCCGTCAGGCGACGCCGAGCGCGAGCACCTGCTCGGTCGTCAGCACGTCGCCGAACGTGTCCGACAGCGCAGCCAGCGTCGCGCGATGGAGATCGCGGTGCGATACCGTGCCGCCCTCCGCGATGTCGAGGTCGCGCGTCGCGCAGGCGTCGTCGACGACGATCACCGCGTAGCCGAGCGGCACCGCATCGCGTGCCGCGCCGGCCACGCAGGCATGCGTCATCAGGCCCGTGACGATCAGCGTGTCGATACCGGCCGCCTTCAGGCGCGCATCGATGTCCGTCGTCGGGAACACGCTCACCGAGGTTTTCTTCACGACCGCATGATGCGGCGCCGGCTGCAGGCTCGCATGAAAGCGGAAGCCGTCGCTGCCGTCCGCGAAGATCGGGCTGTCGGGCGAATCGACGTGCTGGACGTGAAACACCGGAATGCCCACGCGATCGGCGAACGCGATCACGCGCTGCGCATTGCCCAGCGCGCGCGGTCCCTCGGGAATCGGCAGCCGGCCGCTGAAGTATTCGTTCTGGAAATCGATCACCAGCAGCGCGGTGCGGGCGGCGGCGATCGATGTCGGCGCGGTCGCGCCCGCCAGGGTACGGATGGTCGGATGTTGCATGGGTCGCTCTCTCGGTTGGCGTATCGAAGGAACGGCGCGCCGGGCCAGCCGGCGCCGCCGGACGCGGCCCGGACGTTCCCCGGCCGCGAGGCGCCAGTGTCGGGCCGCGCGGCCGGGCGCGACAGCCGCGCGCGGGACAACGTCCGACAGGATCGGGCCAACGTGCCTGCCGCCTACGACAGCGCGGCCGTTCGCGCACCCGGCTGCGTGCGGCCGTACGCGACCATCATCGCGAAGCTGAGCAGGAAGCCCGCGCCGCCGATCAGCAGCAGGCCGATCTCGCCGAACACCGGCAGCAGGTTCGTGAGCGCCCCCGTGACGACCCACGCGACGGCCATCACCGAGCCCGCGACGCCGAGTGCCCAGCCTTGCCGGTCCTCGCTGACCGCGTCGGAGAACGCCGTGTACATCGTCGTATAAGCGACCATGTCGAAGCAGCCGACGACCATCGCGAGCGCCCACAGCACCGGCTCGTGCGGAAACAGCGCGGACAGGACCTGGCCGACGCCCGCGACGAGGAGGCCCGTCTTCGCGATGTCGACCACGCGCCATACGCGCAGCATCAGCCGCACGACGAACAGCAGGCCGAACACGAAGCAGAGGCCGATCACGCCGCTGAACAGCCCGAGCCGCGCGCTCGTGTAGCCGAATTTCGCCTGCAACAGCAGCATGATGGTCTGCAGGTAGAGCCCGTAGCCGACCTGCATCAGGAAGAACACCACCGACAGGAACGCGACGTTGCGCTGGCGCGCGGCCTCTCCGATGATGCGCAGCGGCAGCAGCGGATCGATACGCGTGTCGCCGCGCGGCACGGCCGAGTCGCGATACGACGCCCAGGTCCAGAACGCGCCGATCAGCGACAACCCGGCAACGAGCACGAACGGCGTGCCGTAGTCGAACAGCGGCGAAATCGTGCGGTCGGACGTGACGCCGCCGAGCACCGGGCCGACGATCACGCCCGCGCTGAACGCGAGCGACATGATGCTCATGTTGTACGCCTTGTTTTCCGGCGTGCTCAGGTCGGTGATCGCCGCCTGCGCGATGCCCTGGCAGCCGGCCATCAGCCCGGTGAGCCCGCGCCCGATCAACAGCAGCGCGACGCTCGCATGCCACGCACCGGCCGCCATCATCGCGTAGCCGGCCGCGAGGCCGGTCACGCACAGCAGCAGGATCTTGCGGCGGCCGTAGCGATCGGACAGTTCGCCCATCAGCGACGAGCCGAAGAACATGCACAACGGATAGATCCCGTAGCCGAGACCGAGGTAGAAATTGCGCGCGTGCGCGCCGGCGTCGGCCGGCAGGATGCCCGCGTGCGGATCGCTGAAGATCGCGGACATCATCGGATAGACGAGCCCGAATCCCATCGCGTCGAGCGCGATCGCGAGCAGACAGGGGCCGAGCAACTTGTAATCGAGCCGGGACATGGCGACCTTCCGGACAGAGTGGATGATCGCCCAAGCGTAACGACCGGACGGCGGCCGCGGTAGGCCACCGCCCGCGATGCTGACTATCGGCGGAACCGGCACCCTGCCTGCCGTCCGCGCCGATGGGCCGCCGGCGTCGGCGCGGAACGGCGGGCAGCGGCCGCTACCTGGCGCTTGACGCACCGGCATCGTCGCGACGACCCGCGCCCACCCGTCACGCCGGGACGAAGCGCGCCCACTCATCCGTTTGGATGGCACGCCGCGCGCGCTTTGTTGCGATCATGACCGCCATTCAATGCGCGGCACGCTCACGGGCGTCCGCCACGGAGACGCCATGAACGACCCAGTCCTCGGCCCCATCGACCAGATCGGCTACGTGGTCGCCGATCTCGACCGCAGCATCGCGCGCTGGCGCGAACGCCACGCCATCGGCCCGTGGACCGTATTCCGCAACGTACGCCTCGACGGCCATCATCTCGGCGAGCCGGTGTCGGTCACGATGGACGTCGGGCTCGCGTATCGCGGCGATCTGCAGATCGAACTGATTCACGTGACGAACGACACGTCGTCGCCGTACCGCGATGTGCACGGGCAACCGCTCGTCGGGCTGCATCACGTCGCGTGGGTCGTCGACGATCTCGATGCGGCGATCGCACGGTTCACCGCACGCGGCTTGCGCGTCGTGTTCGAAGCGGGCAACCCGGCCACGCGCGTCGCGTATCTCGACGACCCCGACGACCCCGGCGTGTGCGTCGAATTCATCGAGGGCGCCGGCATGCGCGACATGATCGCGCGCGGCATCGCCGAATCACACACCCGGGACGGCACCGATCCGGTTCGCATCATCGACGCGGCGGCCGCCTCCGCATGAGCGGACCCGCGCAAGCCCTACACTCAACAGGAACAAGCAGCATGAAACGACTCGAAGGCAAGGTGGCACTGATCACGGGTGCCGCCCGCGGCCAGGGCGAAGCGGAAGCGCGCCGGTTCGTCGCCGAAGGCGCACGCGTGGTGATCGCCGACGTGCTGGACGACGCCGGCCGGCGCGTCGCGGCCGAACTCGGCGACGCCGCCCGATTCCAGCATCTCGACGTGACGAGCGAGGCCGGCTGGCAGGCTGCCGTCGATGCAACGCTCGCGCATTTCGGCCGGCTCGACATCCTCGTGAACAACGCGGCCATCCTGAAGCTCGTGCCGATCGAAGCGTGTTCGCTCGACGACTATCGCAAGGTGATCGACGTGAACCAGGTCGGCTGCTGGCTCGGCATGAAATCGGCCGTGGCCGCGCTGAAGGAAGCCGGTGGCGGCTCAATCGTCAACGTGTCGTCGACGGCCGGGATGGAGGGCGTCGCGGGCGGCAGCGCGTACGTGTCCAGCAAGTTCGCGGTACGCGGAATGACGAAGGCCGCCGCGCTCGAATTCGGCCGCTACGGCATTCGCGTGAACTCGGTGCATCCGGGAGGCATCGATACCGTGATGGCGCGCCCGCCCGAGTTCGCGGATTTCGATCCGTCGTCGATCTACAGCGGCCTGCCGATCGCGCGCATCGGCAAGCCCGGGGAAGTCGCCAGCCTCGTGCTGTTCCTCGCGTCCGACGAATCCGCGTATTGCACGGGGTCGGAATTCATCGTCGACGGCGGGATGCTCGCGGGCAGCACGTTCCACTGACTCGCATCGAAGCCGGCGCGCGCCTGCCAGCCGGGCAGGCGTTTTCGTTTGCGGCGACGGCACGTGGGAAGTTGCGGCCGCCTCCTGTCGCAATCACACGCCCCGAAACGACGTGCCGCCGGCGGCTCTCCCGCGCGGCGGCATCGTCATTTGCACAGCGCTGCACCACGCGCCGCTCAATATCCCTTCGGCTGGATCGCCGGCGCGCCGTTGCCGCGCGCCGCCTGCGTGCCGCCGCGCACGAAGCGGCGCCCGTGCGGGCCGTACACGCCGTCCGGTTCCGGGTACAGCGTCAGCAGCGCGAAATACAACATCCCGCCCATCACCAGCGACACCGGCACGCTCAGGTCGAGCCCGCCCGCGAGGTTGCCGAGCGGCCCGACGAACTGGCCCGGCAGGTTCACGAACGACAGCCCGACGAACGCGGCCGGCAGCCATGCGCCCATCGCGCGCACGTTCCAGCCGTGCGTGAACCAGTAATGGCCGCCGTGCAGCCCGCGGTTGAACACCTGCAGGTCGTCGGCGAGATAGTGGCCGCGCCGCGTCACGTAGCCGATCACCATGATCGCCATCCACGGGCAACTGAAGGTATCGATCAGTGTCGAGAACGTCGCGACGCTTTCGACGAGGTTGAACCAGAAGCGGCCGACGAAGATGAACGCGATCGCGATCGTGCCGATCAGCAGCGTCGCACGCACGCGATTCAGGAGGCGCGGGAACATGCTCGACACGTCCAGGCCGGTACCGTACAGCGCGGTCGTGCCGGTCGACATCCCGCCGATGATCGCGATCAGGCACATCGGCAGCAGGAACCAGCGCGGCGAGATCGCGAGCAGGCCGCCGACGTAGTCGTTCGACGCAATGAATGCGGGCGCCTTCGCCGCGATGATCGTCGCGGTCGCGAGGCCGAAGAAGAACGGCACGAAGGTCGCGATCTGCGCGGCGAACACGGCGCCCATCACACGATGCTTCGGCGTGTGCTGCGGGATGTAGCGGGCCCAGTCGCCGAGCGTCGACGCGAACGACACCGGGTTGCTCAGCGCAACCAGCACCGCGCCGACGAACGCGGCCCAGAAGCCCGCGCTGCCCTGCTGCACCGTGCCCGCGTAGTTCATGTCGAACAGGCCGGCGAACGCGAACAGGCCCGCGACGAACAGCACGCTCGCGGCCCACACGGCGATCTTGTTGACCCACAGCATGAAGCGGAAGCCGTAGATGCAGACGATCAGCACGAGCACCGCAAACACCATGTACGCCGCACCGAGCGTGAAGCCGTTGACCGGCACGCCGACCATGTTGTGCGCGCCGCCGACGAGCGCGTCGCCCGAGCTCCACACCGCGAGCGAGAAGAACGCGATCGACGTGAGCAGCGCGAGGAACGAGCCGACGATCCGGCCGTGGATGCCGAAATGCGCGCCGGACGACACGGGGTCGCTCGTGCCGTTGCGCGGGCCGAACAGGCTCATCGGCGCGAGGATGCAGGTGCCGGCGAGCACGCCGAGCACGATCGCGCAGACACCCGCCTTGAACGACAGCCCGACGAGCACGGGAAAGCTGCCGAGCACCGATGTGGAAAACGTATTGCAGCCGCCGAACAGCAACCTGAACAGATCGATCGGCCGCGCATAGCGCGATGCATCGGGAATGCGCTCGAAACCGAACGATTCGACCTGCGTAATCCTGCCTTCACTCATTTGTCTCCAGCTCCTCTCGTGCATCTGTACGGCCCGGGACTGCGGCGATACGACACATCGTCATCGATTCGCGGCCACTCTAAACCGGATTGCACGGCGCAAATATCACGCATTCGAGACGTTTACGACGAAGGAGAACAATGTTTCCCGGCAGACCGGCGGCCGGCGCCCGCGCCATCCGTACGGCGCGGGCGATGCGACGTCAGTTCGCGCGTTCTGCCGCAGGTGCGCGGCATGCGATCAGGCCCCGCTGAACGGCTTGCCGCGCCTCGATACCGGCGAGCCAGCGCTCGACGTGCGGGTAGCCGGCGAGGTCGAGATCGAGCTCGGCCGCCGTGCGCAGCCACGGGAACGCGGCGATGTCGGCGATCGAGTACCGCGACGAAGCGAGATACGCCGATTCCGCCAATCGGCCGTTCACGACGCCATAGAGACGCCGCGCTTCGTTCCGGTAGCGCTCGAGCGCTTGCGCATTGACCGTCTTCGACGCATGCAGGAACCACCAGAGCTGGCCGAGCATCGGCCCGATCCCGCCGATCTGGAAGTGCAGCCATTGCTGCACCGCCGTGCGCTCGGCCAGCGTTTCCGGATGCAGAAAGCGCGTCTTCGCGGCGAGATAGCCGAGGATCGCGCCGGACTCGAACACGGTCAGCCCGGTGTCGTGGTCGACGATGGCCGGGATCTTGCCGTTCGGGTTGATCGCGAGATAAGCCGGGCTGCGCTGCTCGCCGGCGGACAGGTCCACGTGCACGCGCTCGTGCGCGAGCCCGGCCTCCTCCAGGTAGATCGCGATCTTGTGCCCGTTCGGCGTGTCGGCCGTATAGAACGTGAGGGAATGCGTCGAAGTCATGTCGGTCCTTGTCTTCCGGTTGTCGTTGCAACTACAATCGTTGCAATTGCAATCCTATGCCGGAACCGACGCCCCGGCGACATGCCAATACTGGAAGGAGGGACATGCAGACTGCGCAATCCGGTCCGCCCGTGCGGACGCCCGACACCCGCCGCGCCGCGGCGGCCTGCCTCGAAAGGCTGCTGACGCAGCGGCTCGCGCCGCGTGGCCGTGCGGTGTCGCCGCTCGGCGCGATGCGCGCGGCCGCCGATTGCCTCGAACGCGATGCGGCGACAGCGGAACACGTCTGGATCGTGCGAGCCGACACGCGTGCGCCGTTGGCAGACGCGGGGGCGCATCGCCGCATCAGCGCCTGGCCGCTGCGGTTTCTCGATGCGCGCAAGCGGTTCGAGCGGCCGCTGCTGTACCTGCTGCATGCCCGCGCGACCGACCGGCTGCGGCTGGCGTCGATCGAAACCGTCGACCGCGGGATCTTCGTGAACGATGCCGAAACGCTCGCGTCGTCCTGGCCGAAAGGCGTGACGCCCGACGTCCCGCACTGGCTGGCCGCGAACCCCGCGTGCACGCCATACGATCCGGCCTCGGGGCATGAGGCGATCGCGATCCTGCGCCACGCGCTGCGGGCGCTTTACGTCGCCGGCCACCCGGGGTTCTGCTACCTCGCGAGCCACGACGACCCCGTGCCCGATGCGAAACCGCTGTCGGCCACCGCTGCTCGCGATGCGTTCAGCGGCATGGTGCGGGCCGGCCGGCGGGCGGCGGCCGGCGCGGCCGCCCGGATCCGGCTGTGCGGCGCGGGCAGCACGCTTGCACAGGTGCAGGAGGCTGCCGATCTGCTGCGCGACGAATGGCACGTCGATTCGACGATCTGGAGCTGCCCGAGCTACACGCAGCTCGCCCGCGACGGTCACGCGGCCGACCGGTGGAACCTGCTGCACCCGCACGACGAGCCGCAGGTCGCGCATGTGCGCCGATGCATCGGCGACAGCCGCACGCCGGTGCTCGCCGTGACCGGCTATGCGCGGCACGTCGCCGCGCAGATCGGCGCGTTCGTCCCGGCCCGCTTCGCGGCGCTCGGTGCGGACTCGGCGGGCCCGGACACCGGCGCACGCGCGCCCAATGCGCGCTGGATCGCCGCGGTCGCGCTTCGCCTGCTGGCCGACGACGGCCGTGTGCCTGCCGACTGGGCCGTGCAGGCGATGCGCCGCCACGCGAGCGGCTGACGCGCCGGCGGGCCGCCGCTACTTCGCGTCGGCTGCCGCCTCGCGCGCCGCGGCGGTCGCACGGTCGAGCGCGGCGGCCATCGCCGCCTGCTCCTTGCCGCCGAACTGATCGAGGAAGAGTTCCGCGACCGTCGACTGGTACACCTTCCACATCTTCTTGCGCAGCGTGCGCCCCTTGTCGGTGATGCTCGCGTACGCGGCGCGGCCGTCGTCCGCCGAACGGGCGCGCGTGACGAGCCCTTCCTGCTCGAGCCGGTCGACCAGCCGCGTGAGGTTGTAACGCTCGATCGCGAGCACGTCGGCCAGCTCGTGCATCCGGCGCGTACCGTCGGGCCCGCTCTCGAGCCCCCACAACGCGTCGTACCACGCATACGCCGGCAGGCCGGCAGCCGCGAGGCGGCGCTCGATTTCGCGAATCATCGTCCGGTGCGCGCGGACGAACGAGAACCACAGATCGGGTTCGGGTGCGCTCATGTCAGGTCGTTCCTCTCATTGAATTGCAGTTGCAATTAAATTTTACCTCGATAACAATTGCCCCCATACGATTGCAATTGCAATTACCTGCCCGCCGATCGACGGGCGTCCCGTCGCGCGATGCGGCGCCACGACCGCCGCCCCGCGCAGCCTTATGCTTCTGGAGACATTGCATGACCGCACCTCTCGCGCTACCCGACATCGACCCGCAGGAAACCCGCGAATGGCTCGATGCGCTCGAATCCGTGATCGCGCTCGAGGGCCGCCCGCGCGCGCATTACCTGATCGACCGGCTTTCCGACCTCGACGCGGCGCGCCACGGCGACCTGCATGGCCGCGTGACGACCGCGTACGTGAACACGGTGCCGCGCGAACGGCAGCCGGCCTATCCGGGCGATCTCGCGCTCGAACGGCGCCTGAACGCGATGATCCGCTGGAACGCGATGGTGATGGTGCTGCGCGCCGGCCGGCATTCGAACGTCGGCGGCCACATCGCGACCTACCAGTCGGCCGCGGTGCTGTACGACGTCGGTTTCGATCACTTCTTCCGCGGCCGCACCGATACTTTCGACGGCGACATGGTCTACATCCAGGGCCATTCGGCGCCCGGCATCTATGGCCGCGCGTACCTGGAAGGTCGCATCACGGACGCGCAACTCGACAACTTCCGCCGCGAGACCGGCCGCGAAGCGGGACGCGACGGGCTGTCGTCGTATCCGCATCCGCGGCTGATGCCGGATTTCTGGCAATTCCCCACCGTGTCGATGGGGCTCGGGCCGCTCACGGCCGCGTATCAGGCGCGCTTCATGCGCTACCTCGAATATCGCGGGCTGAAAGCGCATCAGGGCCGCAAGGTCTGGGCATTTCTCGGCGACGGCGAAATGGACCAGCCCGAATCGCTCGCCGCGATCTCGCTCGCCGGGCGCGAACGGCTCGACAACCTGATCTTCGTCGTCAACTGCAACCTGCAGCGTCTCGACGGCCCGGTACGCGGCAACGGCAAGGTCATCCAGGAACTCGAAGGCACGTTCCGCGCGGCGGGCTGGAACGTCGTGAAGGTGATCTGGGGCGGCGGCTGGGATCGCTTGCTCGAACGCGACACAACGGGCCTGCTGCGTCAGCGCATGATGGAATGCGTCGACGGCGACTACCAGACCTTCAAGTCGCAGAGCGGCGCGTACGTGCGCGAGCATTTCTTCGGCAAGTATCCCGAACTGCTCGAACTCGTCGCCGACCTGTCCGACGACGACATCTGGAAACTCGCGCGCGGCGGCCACGATCCGGAAAAGGTGCATGCGGCCTATACGCTGGCGATGCATGCGGACGGGCGGCCGACCGTCGTGCTCGCGAAGACGGTCAAGGGCTTCGGAATGGGCGAAGCCGGCGAAGGCCAGAACGTGAACCACCAGTTGAAGAAGATGAGCGCGGATGCCGTACGCGCGTTCCGCGACCGCTTCGCGCTGCCGGTCAGCGACGCGCAACTCGACGACCTGCCGTACCTGAAACCCGAACCCGGCAGCGCCGAGGCGCGCTACTTCGCGGAACGCCGCGCCGCGCTCGGCGGTCACGTGCCGGCCCGCTTCAGCGAAGCGACGCCGCTGCCGGTGCCCCCGCTCGCCGCGTTCGACGCGCAGCTCAGGGACAGCGGCGAACGCGCGCTGTCCACGACGATGGCGTTCGTGCGCATCCTCGGCACGCTGCTGAAGGACCCGGCGCTCGGCAAGCTGGTCGTCCCGATCGTGCCGGACGAATCCCGCACGTTCGGGATGGAGGGGCTGTTCCGCCAGATCGGCATCCACTCGCATCTCGGCCAGCTCTACACGCCGCAGGACGCGGGCCAGCTCAGCTACTACCGGGAAGCGAAGGACGGGCAGATCCTGCAGGAAGGCATCAACGAATCGGGCGCGATCGCGTCGTGGATCGCGGCCGGTACCGCCTACAGCAACCACGGCCTGCCGGCGATCCCGTTCTACATCTTCTATTCGATGTTCGGGCTGCAGCGGGTTGGCGATCTCGCGTGGGCGGCCGGCGACGCGCGTACGCGCGGCTTCCTGCTCGGCGCGACGTCGGGCCGCACGACGCTGATGGGCGAAGGGCTGCAGCACGACGACGGGCACAGCCACGTGCTGTCGTCGGTGATTCCGAACTGCGTGTCGTACGACCCGACCTATGCGTACGAACTCGCGGTGATCGTGCGCGACGGCCTGCGGCGGATGTTCGCGGAACAGGAGGACGTCTACTACTACATCACGCTGCTCAACGAGAACTACCCGCATCCGGCGCTGCCCGACGGCGCGGAGGACGGCATTCTCAAGGGCCTCTACCTGCTGCGCGAAGGCGCGTTGCGCGCGGCCGACGTGCCGCACGTGCAGTTGATGGGCAGCGGCGCGATCCTGCGGGAAGTGATCGCCGCGAGCGACCTGCTCGCGCAGGACTTCGGCGTGTCGAGCGACGTGTGGAGCGCGACGAGCCTGAACGAGCTGCGCCGCGACGGGCTGGCCGCCGAACGCTGGAACCTGCTGCATCCCGACGAGGCGCCGCGCGTGCCGTACGTGCAGCAATGCCTCGACGGCCGCACGGGGCCGGTGGTCGTCGCGACCGATTACATGAAGATCGTCGGCGACCAGATCCGTGCATTCGTCGACGGCCGGCGCTTCGTGTCGCTCGGCACCGACGGCTTCGGCCGCTCGGATACGCGCGACGCGCTGCGCACGTTCTTCGAGGTCGACCGGCACTTCATCGTGGTCGCGGCGCTGAAGGCGCTCGCCGACGACGGCGCGATCCCGCGTGCGCGCGTCGGCGAAGCCATCCGGCGCTACAGCATCGACGTCGACAAGATCGATCCGGCCAGCGTGTAGTCACGCGGCGCGCGGCAGGCACGATTGCGCCGGCCTGCCGCGCCGCCTTGCCCGCGCTACTGCCCCGACTGCGCGAGCGGGCCTTGCGGCCCCTGCCCCGTTCCCGACGGCCAGCCGCCCGCAAGCGCCTTGTACAGCGCGACCGTCGACGCCGCACTGCGCATCCGCCCGTCGGCCGCCGCATCCTGCGCCTGCAGCAGCGTGCGTTGCGCGTCGAGCACTTCGTAGTAGTCGATCGCGCCCGCCGAAAAACGCGCCTGCGCCAGTTGCGCGGCACGCGCGCTGTCGGTCGCGGCCCGCACGAGATGATCCGTCTCGTCACGCGTGCGTGCCGCACGCAGCAGCGCGTTCTCCGTTTCCTCCAGCGCCCCGAGCACGGTCTGCCTGTATTGCGCGAGCTGCCCGGCCGCTTCCGCATCGCTCGCGGCGATCCGTGCGCGCACGCGGCCGACGTCGAGGAACGACCAGTCGATGCCGAGCGCGATCAGGTTCGTATCGCTGCCCGCACGGAAGAACCCGTAGCTGCTCGTCGCGCTGCCGAGCAGGCCCGACAGCGTGAAGCGCGGAAACAGGTCGGCCGTCGCGACGCCGACGCGCGCGGTCGCCGCGTGCAGCCGCGCCTCGGCGGCCGCGACGTCGGGCCGGCGCCGCAGCAAGTCGCCCGGCGTGCCGGGATCGATGTCGGCGGCCAGCATCGGCAGCGGCACGGGCGTGCCCGCCGATGCGGCGGCCTTCGGGAGATCGAAGCGGCCGATCAACGCATCCGGCGTCTGCCCGGTCAGCACCGCGAGCCGGTGCTCGTCGACGCCGATCGCCGCTTCATACACGGCGATCCGCGACGTCGTCGATTCGTACTGCGCGCGCGCCCGCGCCGCATCGAGTTCGGAACCACGCCCCGCGCCGACGCGCGCATTGATCAGCGCGAGCGTCTGCTTCTGGTTGTCGGCGTTCTCGCGTGCGATCCGCAGCCGCTCCTGCGAGCCGCGCAAGTCGACGTACGTGCTCGCCACCTCGCCGGCGATCGCGACGCGCACCGCGCGCACGTCCGCCGCGCTGGCAGCCGTCTCCGCGCGCTGCGACTCGATCGAACGACGCACGCGGCCGAACAGGTCGAGTTCCCACGCCGCATTGATCCCGACGCTGGACGTCGGCGTATCGCGCTGGCTGCGCGGCGCCCCGAACGCCTGGTCCTTGCTCATCAGCTGATGGCCGATCTTGCCGCTCGCGGTGATCGTCGGGTAGCGGTCGAACGTGGCCTGCGACAGCAGCGCATTCGATGCGTCGTAGCGCGACACGGCGACCTGAAGATCCTGGTTCGCCGCGAGCGCCGTGTCGATCAGCTGCGTCAGCTGCGGATCGCCGAAACCGCGCCAGAACGCGGCATCGGCATCGGCCGACGCGTCGGGCGGCGTATCCGGCGTCTTGCCGGACGGCAACGCGTCGCGCTGCGCCGCCGGATGCGCGTCGCGGGCAAACCGCTCGGCGGTGGCCGTATCGGGCCGCCTGAAATCGGGGCCGACCGCGCATGCGGCGAGCGTCACCGACATCGCGAGCGCGGAAAAACGGAAAGCGGCGCTCATCGGTTTTCTCCTTCGAGGGTGCCGTGGTGTTCGCTCCACACGGCCGGCGTGCCGCCCGCGAGCTTGCGGATCGCCACATAAAACACGGGCGTCAGGAACAGCCCGAACAGCGTGACGCCGAGCATCCCCGCGAACACGGTGATGCCGGTGGCAGCCCGCACTTCGCTGCCCGCGCCGCTGCCGATCAGGAGCGGCACCGAACCCGCGATGAACGCGACCGACGTCATCACGATCGGACGCAGCCGCAGCTTGCACGCTTCCAGCGCGGATTCGATCACGCCCTTGCCCTGGATTTCCAGCTCGCGCGCGAACTCGACGATCAGGATCGCGTTCTTGCACGCCAGCCCCATCAGCACGACGAGCCCAACCTGCACGAACACGTTGTTGTCGCCTCCCGACAGCCACACACCGAACAGCGCCGCACAGATGCACACGGGCACGATCAGGATCACCGCGAGCGGCAGCGTCCAGCTCTCGTACAGCGACGCGAGCACGAGGAACACGAGCATCACCGCGAGCGGGAACACGACGATCGCCGCGTTGCTCTGCGTGACCTGCTGGTAGCTGAGGTCGGTCCACTCGAGCACGATCCCCGGCGGCAGCACGTCCTTCGCGATCTGCTGCAGCTTCTCGATCGCCTGCGACGACGACATCACCTTCGGATCGGCGTCGCCGATCAGGTTGGCGGCCGGATAGCCGTTGTAGCGGACGACCGGGTCGGGCCCGTACGCGGGCGCCACCGTCACCATCGAGCCGATCGGCACCATCTCGCCCTTCGCGTTGCGCGTGCGCAGGTTCGCGATGTCGGCGGCCGTCTGCCGGTGGCCGGCATCCGCCTGCGCCATCACGCGGTACACGCGGCCGAACAGGTTGAAGTCGTTCACGTACATCGAGCCGAGATAGACCTGCAGCGTGCTGAACAGGTCGGTCAGCGCGACGCCCTGCGCCTTCGCCTTCAGCCGGTCGACCTTCACCTCGAGCTGCGGGATGTTGGCCTGGTACGAGCTGACCGGGTAGCTCATCCCCGGCGTCTTCGCGACCGCGGCCTGGAACGCGGTGAGCGCGTTCTGCAATGCGCCGTAGCCGAGCCCGCCGCGATCCTCCAGGTACAGCGAATACCCCGAGCCGTTGCCGAGGCCCTGGATCGGCGGCGGCATCAGCGCATAGGTGATGCCGCCGCCGATGGCCGCGAAGCGCGCATTCAGGTCCGCGTTGATCTGCGCGGCGCTGCGGTGGCGCTGGTCGAACGGCTTCAGGATCACGTACGAGTTCGTGATGTTCGGCGTGTTCACGCCCTGCAGCGCGTTCAGCCCGGCAAACGCCGGCACCATCTCGACACCGTCGGTGCCGAGCGCGATCTTCGTCATCTGCTCGGTCACCTCGCTGGTGCGCGCCAGCGACGCGCCTTCCGGCAGCTTCGCGCCCGCGAACAGGTACAGCTTGTCCTGCACCGGGATGAAGCCGCCCGGCACCGCATTGAGCAGCAGCGCGGTCGCCCCGAGCAACGCCGCATAGACCGCGAACACCACCCCGCGCCGCTTCAGCGTGCGCGAGACGACGCCGTGATAGCGATCGGAGCTGCGGTCGAAGAAGCGGTTGAACGGACGGAACAGCCAGCCGAACGCGCGGTCGAGCCCGCGCGTGAGCGCATCCTTCGGCGCGCCGTGCGGACGCAGCAGCTTCGCGGCGAGCGCGGGCGACAGCGTCAGCGAGTTGATCGCGGAGATCACCGTCGAGATCGCGATCGTCACCGCGAACTGCCGGTAGAACTGCCCCGTGACGCCCGACATGAACGCCATCGGCACGAACACCGCGCACAGCACGAGCGCGATCGCGACGATCGGCACCGACACCTCGCGCATCGCCTGGTGCGCGGCGTCGCGCGGGCTCAAGCCCTGCGCGATGTTGCGCTCGACGTTCTCGACGACCACGATCGCATCGTCGACCACGATCCCGATCGCGAGCACAAGCCCGAACAGCGTCAGCGTGTTGATCGAATAACCGAGCAGATAGAGCCACGCGAACGTGCCGACCACCGAGACGGGCACCGCGACGAGCGGAATGATCGACGCGCGCCACGTCTGCAGGAACAGGATCACGACGAGCACGACCAGCACGACGGCCTCGATCAGCGTGTGCTGCACCGCGCGGATCGAATCGCGCACGAATACCGTCGGATCCCACACGGGACGGTACGCGACGCCGGGCGGGAAGCGCTTCGACAGTTCGTCGAACTTCGCATACACGGCCTTCGCGACTTCGAGCGCGTTCGCCCCTGGCGACAGGAAGATGCCGACCACGGCCGATTGTTTGTCGTTGAAGTACGAGCGCAGCGTGTAGTCGCCCGCGCCGAGCTCGACACGAGCAACGTCGGACAGCTTCACGACCTGGCCGTCGTCGCCGTTGCGCAGCACGATGTCGCCGAACTCCTGCGCCGTGCGCAGCCGGCCGCGCACGTTGATCGACAGGAGGAAGTCGTTTTTCTTCGGCGTCGGCTCCGCGCCGAGCTGGCCGGCCGACACCTGCACGTTCTGCTCGCGCACGGCGGCAATCACGTCGCTCGCGGTCAGCCCGCGCGACGCGAGCCGGTTCGGGTCGAGCCACAGCCGCATCGCGTAGTCGCCGGAGCCGGACAAGCCGACGTCGCCGACACCGGTCAGCCGCGACAGCTCGTCCTTCACGTGCAGCGTCAGGTAGTTGCGCAGGTACAGCGAATCGCGGCTGTTGTCCGGCGAATAGAGGCTCACGTACATCAGCGGCGTCGGCGACTGCTTCTGCGTGGTCACGCCGTACTGGCGCACCTCGTCGGGCAGGCGCGACAGCGCCTGGCTCACGCGGTTCTGCACGCGCACGGCGGCCGTGTCGGGATCGACGCCCTGCAGGAACGTGACGACGACCTGCAGGCTGCCGTCCGACCCGGCAACCGACTTCATGTACATGATGCCTTCGACGCCGTTGATCGCCTCTTCCAGCGGTTCGGCGACCGATTCGGCGATTTCCTTCGGGTTCGCGCCCGGGTACGTCGCACGCACGACGACGCTCGGCGGCACGACTTCCGGATATTCGCCGGCGGGCAGCATCGGAATCGAGATCAGGCCGATCGCGAAGATGACGATCGACAGCACGACCGCGAAGATCGGCCGGTCGATGAAGAATCGGGAGAAATCCATCGTATCGCTCCCGTCACTGCACGGCCGGCGCGCCGGCATCGGCGACGGCCTGCGTGCCGTTGCCCGATCCGTTGCCCGCGCCATAACCGGCACCAGCACCGGCACCGGCATCGGCGCGTACGGGCAGTGCCTTCGGCTTCACCTGCGCGCCCGGATAGTAGATCCGCTGCATGCCGTCGACGACCACGCGGTCGCCCGCCTGGATCCCCTTCTCGATGATCCGCTCGCCGTCCAGCCCGCGGCCGATCGTCACGTCACGGCGCAGCGCCTTGTCGCCGGGGCCGATCACATACACGTACTTGCGGTCCTGGTCGGTGAGCACGGCCTTGTCGTCGACGAGCAACGCATCCTGGTCGCGGCCGCTGACGAGCTGCACGCGCGCATACAGGCCGGGCGTAAACGCATGGTCCGCATTCGGCAGCCGGACGCGCGCGCGGATCGTGCCCGTCTGCGGGTCGAGACGGTTGTCGAGGAAATCGACGGTGCCCGCATGCGGGAAGCCCGTCTCGTTCGCGAGGCCCACGCGAACCGGATCGGCACCGATCGCGCGATGCTTCGGGTCGGCACGCCGTGCGTTGTAGCGCAGGTAGCTCTGTTCGTCGCAGTCGAAATACACGTAGACGGGGTTCTGCGACACGACGGTCGTCAGCAGCGTGTCGTCCGCGCGCGCCAGGTTGCCGACGGTGGCGACCGCGCGGCCGACGCGGCCCGCGATCGGCGCGCGCACTTCGGTGAAACCGAGATTGAGCTTCGCGTCGGCGACGGCCGCATCGGCCGCCTGCAGGTCCGCCCGCGCCTGCTCGGCCGTGGCGCGCGCGTTGTCGAGTTCTTCCTGCGACGTCGCATGCGCATCGATCAGCGTCTGCACGCGCTTGAGCTGCACGTTCGCGAGGCTCGCGGCCGCGCGGGCCCGCCGCAGCTGCGCGTTCGCGCGATCGAGTGCGATCCGGTACGGGCGCGGGTCGATCTCGAACAGCAGCGCGCCCTGCGCGACCAGGTCGCCCTCCTTGTAGGCGACGCGCTGCAGATAGCCGCTCACGCGCGGCCGCAGTTCGACTGCGTCGACCGCTTCGACGCGTCCGTTGAATTCGTCCGCGAGGCGGATCGTGCGCGGCGCGATGGTGGCAACGCCGACTTCGGGAAGGGCCGGGGCCGACGATGCGCCTTTGCCGTCGTGACAGCCCGACAACGCCAGCAGCAGTGCACAGGCCGCGCCCAAAGGCGACGTCCTGCGTAGGGATAAGGAGAGCATGATGCCTCGCGACGGGTTAAACTGCCGCGTAGCATAAAAGTTGAAGTTAACTTCAAGTCAAGCTTTCCCGGAGGGGTGTCATGGGTATCCAGGAAATCCCGCAATGGCCGCTGATGTCGATCCGCGAAGTGGCCGCGCGCAGCGGCGTGCCGGCGTCGACATTGCGGTTCTACGAGACGCGCGGGCTCATCAAGTCGCACCGCAACGGCTCGAGCCATCGCCACTATTCACGCGCGGTGCTGCGGCTGATCGCGTTCATCGTGTTCGCGCAGAAGATCGGCTATTCGCTCGACGAGATCGCCGAGCAGCTCGTCAGCCTGCCCGAGGACACCGCACCGAGCAACAAGGATTGGCAGCGGCTGTCGCGCGGCTGGAAGCAACGCGTCGCGAGCCGGATCGAGGAACTGCAGCGGCTCTACATCAACCTCGACGAATGCATCGGCTGCGGCTGCCTGTCGCTGAAACGCTGCAAGCTGACGAACCCGGAAGACCGCGCGGGCCGCAACGGGCCCGGCGCGCGGCGCTGGCTCGGCGATACGCCGCCCAAGGACCTCGAATGACCGGCGGCCGGGCGAGGCGCGCGATGCCGTGCCCGGCCGCCGGTACGAATGGCGTCACCCGACGCGCCAGCCGCCGTTCACCGCGATCGTCGCGCCGGTGACGAACGACGCGCGCGGTCCGGCGAGCCACGCGACCGCGTCCGCGATGTCGTCCGGATGCCCGGCGCGGCCGGCCGGCGTCTGCTCGCGAATCGTCGCCGCGATGGCCGGCGCGACGCCGCCGTCGCCGAAGAAGCGTGTGTCGGCGATATAGCCTGGCGCGACCGTATTGACCGTCGTGCCGCGCGGCCCGAGTTCGCGCGCCAACGCAACGGTGAACCCTTCGACGCCGGCCTTCGCCGCCGCGTACGCCAGGCCGCCCGGCAGCAGGCTGCCGGCGCGCGCCGCGATCGAGCCGAGGTTGACGATCCGCGCGTCGCGCCCGGCCAGGTGCGGCAGCACGGCCAGGGTCGTCACGAACAGGCTTTTCAGGTTCGCGTCGAGCACGGCATCCCACACGGTCTCGGCCTCGCCCGCCTCCGTGTCCGCGCTAACGCGGCCGGTCAGCCCCGCGTTGTTGACCAGCACGTCCACGCAAGGCCACTGCGCGACGATCGCGGCGACCGCCGCCTCAGCCTCGCGCCGCACGCTCAAATCACCGGCCTGCCCGATCGCCGCGGCGCCGAGACGCGCGACGGCCGCGTCCAGCCGCGCCGTGTCGCGCCCGACGATCGCGACGCGATACCCATCCTCCACCAGCCGCCGTGCGATCGCGAAGCCGATCCCGCTCGACCCGCCCGTGACGATCGCCGTCCGTTGCCGTTCACTGCCCGTCATGTCCTGCCCTCCCGAATGTTGACGATTGCCGACAGTGCAAGTCTGGGCGTGGTGAGGTGATAGGTAAAATACGAATTCGATGATCCATTGATACACGAGAGGTATCGCATGATCGATCTGCGCCAGTTCAGGCAATTCATCGCGGTTGCCGAGACGCTCAGCTTCCGGCGTGCGGCCGAGCGGCTGCACATGGCGCAGCCGCCGCTCAGCGCGGCGATCCGCAAGCTCGAGGACGAGCTGGGCGTCTCGCTGCTCGAGCGCGACAACCGCGGCTCGACGCTCACGCCGGCCGGCGAGGCCTTCCTGCTCGAAGCGCGGCGCGCGCTCGAACAGGCCGAACGCGCGGTGGCCGTGGCCCGCCGCGCGGGCGCGGGCCTCGGCGGCACGCTGCGGCTGCGCTTCGTCGACAGCACCGTCAACGCGCTATTGCCGCTGATCCTGCGGGCGTTCCAGGAACGCCATCCAGGCGTCGATTTCCAGCTCGAGGAAGGCACGACCGCCGAGCAGGTGCTCGCGCTGCGCCACGACCGCACCGACATCGGCCTCGTCGTGCTGCCGGTGGCCGACGCGGGCGACGTGCGCGTCGAGCCGCTGCTGCGCGACCGGATGGTCGCGGCGCTTCCCGACGGTCACCGGCTCGCGCGCCGCCGGCACATCGCGCTCGCCGACCTGGCGGACGACCCGTGGGTCATGTTCGCCGCGCACCACGGTCCCGGCATGCATGCGCTGATCGTGACCGCGTGCGCGCAGGCCGGCTTCGCGCCGCGCGTCGTCCAGCAGCCGCGCCAGATGCAGACGACGGCCGGGCTCGTCGCGGGCGGGATCGGCGTCGCACTGATGCCGCGCCTGTTCGTGCCGATGCAACCGAAAGGCATTACGTTCTGCGAACTGAAGGGTGCGGGCAGCCCGCTCGCGTACGAGCTGGCGATCGCGTACCGGACGCCATCGCCGCTCGTCGATGCGCTGCGCGAGACCGCGCGAAACGCGGTGCGCGAACTGGGGCTGGTTGCCGCGACGTGAGTGTGCGCGTGGCGCGCGGCGCTCAGTCGCCGACGAGGTTGAACGCGGCGTCGGTCACGGCACGCCGGAACGCGTCCGGCTGCGTGGGCAGCGACGTGAACTCCAGCATGATGTGGCTGTACGACACCGTGTTGCCGATCGCGCTCGCGATCATGAAGAACAGCACGTTCGGATCGACCGCGCGAATCGCGCCGGCCTGCACGGCGTCCGCCAGCAGCGGGAACATCACGTCGTAATACGGACGGACGAGCCGCTCCTGCAGCCGGTCGAGCCGCCCGCCCACTTCGGTCGCCGCCGTCGAGAAGAACATGCCCATGTCGGGTTCGTCGAACTCATGGTCGACGCACAGCTCGAGTGCGCGTCGCACGCGTTCGCGATGCGACAGCGGCGACGTACGCAACGCACGCAGCGCATCGAACATCGGCTCGGCGATCTCGACGATCTGCTCGACGACGGCCAGCCACAACGTTTCCTTCGTACCGAAATGATGGGCGATCAGCGCCGCGTCGATGCCCAGCTCGCGCGCGACCTCGCGCACGCTCGTCGCGTCGTAGCCCCGCTTCGCGAACGTACGGCGCGCAGCCCGCAATATCACGTCCGGTCCGACGGACGCCCCGGCCAGCGGCCGCCCTCGCATACGCCGCTTGCCCGGCGCGCGCTCAGTGACTTCAGCCACGTTTCCCTGCTCTCCTTGAATGATTCGAATGCGCCTGTTCCAGCCCCGCTTCAGCACCGCCGAAACCGCGTGATTTGCCCCGCTCCGTTGACACGCGAAGCCGGGAAGCGCTAGGATCATACCTTATTCATCACGTGATGATTTATCCATGGCAACCCCTACACGTATCGTCATCGTCGGCGGCGGGATCGCCGGACTGCAGCTCGCCACGCGTCTGGGCGAGCGTCTCGGCCGGTCCGGGCGCGCACAGGTCACCGTCGTCGACCGCAGCCCGACCCACATCTGGAAACCGATGTTGCACACGATCGCGGCCGGTACGCGCGACGTGCAGCAGCAGCAGGTGATCTTCCTCGCCCATGCCCGCGATCACGGTTACACGTACCAGCCCGGCGAACTGAAGGGGCTCGATCGCGCGCGGCGCCGCGTGCAGCTCGGCGAGATCCGCTCGCAGGACGGCGAACTCGTGCTCGACGCCCGCGAACTCGAATACGACGTGCTGATCCTCGCGCTCGGCAGCCAGGCCAACGATTTCGGCACGCCGGGCGTACGCGAGCACTGCTATTTCATCGACAGCCAGCCGCAGGCCGAGACCTTCAACGAAGCGTTGCGGATGCGCGTATTTCGCAGCATCGCGCGCGACGAGCCGTTCCGCGTCGCGATCGTCGGTGCCGGCGCGACCGGCGTCGAGCTTGCCGCGGAGCTGAGCCGCCTGCTGGAAGTGGCACAAGCCTATGGCGACGAAACGGTACGCGACCGGCTGCAACTCACGCTGCTTGAAAGCGGTCCGCGCATCCTCGCCGCATTTCCGCCGAAGATTTCCGCATCGGCACAGCAACGGCTCGAACAGATCGGCTTTCACGTGCTGACGTCGACCCGCGTCACGTCGGCCGACGCGAACGGCTTTCACTACGGCGACGGTTCGTTTGCGGAAGCCGACCTCATGGTGTGGGCGGCCGGCGTAAAGGCGCCCGATTTCATGCAGGCGCTCGGCGGCCTCGACACGAATCGCGCGAACCAGATCGTCGTCGGCCCGACGCTGCAGGCAACGGGCGACGAACACGTGTTCGCGATCGGCGATTGCGCGAGCCTGTTGCCCGACGGCCAGGAACGGCCGCTGCCGCCCACCGCGCAGGTCGCGACGCAGCAGGCCGAGCATCTCGCGAAGCACCTGCCCGCGTGGCTCGACGGCAAGCCGATGCCGCCGTTCGCGTTCCACGATTTCGGCGCGCTCGTGTCGATCAGCGACTACGACGCGTTCGGCACGCTCGGGCAGTTCGGGTTCTTTCGTGGCGGCTTCATCCAGGGGCGATTCGCGCAATTCAGCCACCTGATGCTCTACCGGCGGCACCAGCAGGCGCTGCACGGCTTCTCCAAGGCGAGCCTGCTGTGGATCGCCGAACGGATCAACGGCTGCGCGCGGCCGCGCATCCGCCTGTCGTGATGCCGCGCGTTGCGGTGCCGCGTAACGTTTCGAGGAAAACTGACATGAACAACCGTATCGCCCCCTGGCTCATGACCGTCGCCGCGATCGGCAGCTTCGACATGCCGTCCGTCTCGTGGGGCACGCCGCGGCGGCGCAGCGTCACGCGCGACCGGCTGCCGTCGTGGGACGCGACGAGCAAGCCGGCCATCAGCGTACTCGAGCGGCCCACCGCCGACACCGTGATGATTTCATGGCGCGACGCATGCACCGGGCACTACGGTTATCAGAAGTGGCGGCTTTTCACCACGCGCAAGCGCGGCGTGTGCGCGCTGTCGGGGCAGCCGATCGAGATCGGCGACAGCGTCTATGCGCCGCAATTGCTCGGCTCGACGCCGGGCAACGCCGCCGCGATGGTGCTGGCCGTGTGCATCGACGCGGCCCGCCCCGCCGAGGCGGCCTGAAGACCCGGGATACCGCTTCAGGCCGTGGTGACGCGATCCGCCTCGCGGGCCGCCTCGTTCATCCGTGCTTCGGCTTCCTCATCCAGCCGCGCCGCATTCGCTTCGGCTTCCGCTTCGGGCATCAGCTCGCCTTCCCATTTCGCGACCACCGCGCTGGCGATCGAGTTGCCCACTGCGTTCGTGGCCGAACGGCCCATGTCGAGGAACGTATCGACGCCGAGAATCAGCAGCAGCCCGGCTTCCGGGATGTTGAACTGGTGCAGCGTCGCGGCGATCACGACGAGCGACGCGCGCGGCACGCCGGCCATGCCTTTCGACGTCAGCATCAGGATCAGCAGCATCGTGACCTGCGTGCCGAGCGACAGGTGAATGCCGTACGCCTGCGCGATGAACAGCGACGCGAACGTGCAGTACATCATCGAGCCGTCGAGGTTGAACGAATACCCCATCGGCATCACGAAGCTCGAGATCTTGCGGCGCACGCCGAAACGGTCGAGCGCATCGAGGATCTTCGGATACGCGGCTTCCGAGCTCGCGGTCGCGAACGACAGCATGAACGCTTCCTTGATCAGCACCAGCAGCTTGAACACACGGCGGCCGAGGAACAGCAGCCCGGCGATGACGAGCGTGCCCCATAGCAGGAACAGGCTCAGGTAGAAATCGCCCATGAACACCGCGAACTTCAGCAGGATCGACAGGCCGTTGATCGCGACCGTCGACGCCATCGCCGCCAGCACCGCGAGCGGCGCGAGCTTCATCACATAGCCGGTAATCCTGAGCATCACGTGCGCGAGCTGGTCGATCGCCGCGACGAGGATCTTGCCGCGCTCGCCGAGCGACGCAAGCGCCACGCCGAAGAACATCGAGAACACGACGATCTGCAGGATCTCGTTGTTCGCCATCGCCTCGGCGATCGACTTCGGCACCATGTGACCGACGAAATCCTTCAGCGTGAACTTGGACGTCGCCAGATGCGCGGACGCGCCGATATCCGGCAGCGGCAACCCGAGGTTCTCGCCGGGCCGCAGCAGGTTCGCCATCAACAGGCCGAGCAGCAGCGAGATCAGCGACGCGGTGACGAACCAGCCGAGCGCCTTCACGAACACGCGCCCCACCGACGACGCGTCGCCCATGTGCGCGATGCCGACGACGAGCGTCGAGAACACCAGCGGGCCGATCACCATCTTGATCAGCCGCAGGAACACGTCGGACACGAGCGAGATGTACCCGGCGATCTCCGCCGCGGACTGCTTGTCCGGCAGTTGCGTATAGATCATGTAGCCGATCAGGATGCCGGCCGCCATCGCGAGCAGGATCCAGCCTGCCGCGGACATTCGTTTGTTCATGATGGAATTCGATGCACGGGAAGAAGTTGAAGGATGAAAGGCGCGCGTCCCGTGCCGTGCCAGGGAGCGTGCGTGGCGAGCCGGCCGTGCCCGGTGTGTCGGGCATCGGCGGCGGCGCCGGTCAGGCTCGCGGATGTCCGCGAACCGACGGACTGCCGCCGCAACGACGCTCGAGCAAGGGCGAACGTCGTCGGCGGCGGTTCATCTCGATGCCGACGGGATCGGGTCAGTAGCCGATTGCCGATCCGGCCGGACGACGCGGGTCGTTGTAGCCGTAGATGAAGCCGACACGCACGTTGCCGGACACGGACGAATCGTTCCCGGAACTCTGGCGGCTCGCGGCTTCGGTGCCCGGCAGGCCGACCATGATCAGCTCGGCGGCGCCCCACGGCGTCTGCTCGACCATCTTGTAGCCCATGTTGCGCAGGATCGCGAGCGTGTCGGGCGACAGGCCGTAGGTCTCGTAATAGACCTCGTCAGGCAGCCACTGGTGATGGATGCGCGGCGCGGTGACGGCATCCTGCGGCGTCATCCCGTAGTCGATCACGTTCAGCACCGTCTGCAGCGTGATCGTGATGATGCGCGACCCGCCCGGCGAACCGACCACCATGAACACCTTGCCGTCCTTCTTCACGATGGTCGGCGCCATCGACGACAGCGGACGCTTGCCCGGCGCAATCGAGTTGCGCGTGCCCTGCACGAGACCGAACAGGTTCTGCGCGCCGACCTTCACGGTGAAATCGTCCATCTCGTCGTTCAGGAAGAAACCCGTGCCCGGCGCGATGACCACGGCGCCGAAGCGGCCGTTGACCGTGTAGGTCGTCGACACCGCGTTGCCGTCCTTGTCGACGATCGAATAGTGGGTCGTCTCCGGCTTCTCGTGCACGCCGACGCCCGGCTGCACGTCCACCGACGGCGTCGCCGTATCGGCATGGATGCTCTTGCGGATCTGCGCCGCGTATTCCTTGCTCGTCAGCTTCGCGACCGGATTGTCGATGAAGTTCGGATCGCCGAGCAGCGTGTTGCGATCCTCGTATGCGTGCCGCATCGCTTCGGTCATGTAGTGGACCGCCGCGGCCGAGTGGTAGCCGAGCTTGCGCAGGTCGTACCCTTCGAGGATGTTCAGCGTCTCGCACATCGTCACGCCGCCCGAGCTCGGCGGCGGCGCCGACACGAACTCGTAGCCGCGATACGTGCACGTCAGCGGCGCCATGTCCTGCGCGCGGTAGGACGCGAAATCGGCGGCCGTGATCACGCCGCCCGCGCGCCTGGCCGCGGCCTCGACGATCTTCGGGATCTCGCCGTGATAGAACGCGTCGGGCCCCTGCTCCGCGATGCGCTCGAGCGTGCGGGCGAGGTCCTTCTGCACGAGGCGGTCGCCCGGCTGCAGCGGCGTGCCGTCCGGGCGGAGGAAGATGCGCGCCGCTTCCGGGTCCTTCCTGAAGCGCGCGACCGTCGTGTCGAGGATGTCCGTATCGCCGCGCGTCAGCACGAAACCGTCGCGCGCGAGCCGGATCGCCGGCTCCATCACCTGCCTGCGCGTCAGCTTGCCGTACTTGCGCTGCGCGAGATCGAGGCCCGCGACCGTGCCCGGCACGCCGACCGCGCGATAGCCGTACAGGCTGTCGTCGGGGATGACGTTGCCCTTCGCGTCGAGGTACATGTTCGCGGAAGCCGCGGCCGGTGCGGTCTCGCGGAAATTGATGAAGCGGTCGCGGCCGTCGGCCAGGTGGAGGGTCATGAAACCGCCGCCGCCGATATTGCCGCAGCACGAATTGGTCACGGCCTGCGCATAGCCGACCGCCACTGCCGCATCCACCGCGTTGCCGCCTTCCTTCAGGATGTCGACGCCGATCTGCGACGCGAAGTGCTGCGAGGACACGACCATGCCGTTCTTCGCTTCGACCGCCGGGTCCGACGCGGCGAACGCGCACACGCTCATTGCCGACAACAGGGTGAGTACTACGAGCCGCCTCATGACGGGATCCTCCAGACAAATAAACCGTGCCATGCCGGAATGCGACGCCGCATCGTCACGCATCGAAGCATCGAAGCATCGAAGCATCGAAGCATCGATTCGCGATGTAATGAACCGTACATTCCAGCGAGGCCGCGATCATAGCACTCGGTTTTTTACACCAAAACCTAGGGTTATCACTGAACCACGAACGAATATCAACCGGATGTTTTCTTTATCAATGTATGTTTCATTACATTCATTGACGAGCCGCCCGACCGTGCGATGCGTCCCTCTAATTCCGGGGTACGGGCGGCCCGCCGCACGTCAATCGGCTAACATGCGTGGGTTCGCCGGCAGACGCATGTCTGCCGTTTGTCATTTGGATTGAGAGAGTCGGAGTGCCCGATGGGGACGAGCATCAGGGCGTTGCTGTTATCCCAGATGGATAGCTTCACGCCGTCGGAACAGAAGGTTGCGCAGGCGTTGCTGGATCGCTATCCCAGTCTCGGGCTGGGGCCCATCGCACAATTCGCGAAGCAGGCCGACGTGAGCGACCCGACCGTGTTTCGCTTCGTCGTCAGGATCGGGTTTCCCAACTATTCGTCGTTCCAGCAGGCGCTGTATGGCGAAATCGACACCGCGATGAATTCGCCGCTCGCGCGGATGGATGCGTTTCACTCGGCTTCGGGGCTGCGCGACAGTCATTCGGCGATTTTCCAGCGGTTGTCGCAATCGCTGGCCACCACGATCGAAGGGCTCGATGCGGCGGCGTTCGATGCCGCCGTGGCGCTGCTGGCCGATCAGGACGTTCGCGTTTTCTGCGGTGGCGGGCGTTACACCGCGCCGCTCGCTTCGCTGTTTTCGTTCACGCTCGCGTATGCGCGGCCACGCGTCCAGTATGTCGAACCGAATGTGAACCTCGCCTCGGTCGCCCTGGCGGACATGGGGCCCGGCGACGTGCTCGTCATTTTCGATTTCCGCCGCTACCAGCGCGACAGCATCCGGTTCGCGCAAGCCGCACACCAGCTCGGCACGCGCGTGCTGCTGGTCACCGACGAATGGCATTCGCCGATCGGGGAATTTGCGGAGATCGTGCTGCGGATCCAGGGGCAGCCGTTCGCGATGCTGCAGACCAACGTGCCGGCGCTCGCGCTCGCCGAAGCGCTCGTGATCGGCGTGACGAACCGGTTGCCCGAGCTGGCAAGGCAGCGGATGGAGAGGATCGAATCGCTCAATACCGGCGGAATCGAGCAGCACGCCAACAGTCGCGATCTGCCCGAATGACGATCGCTCGCCATTCGGGCACGGACTTCAGCTCTCGACATCCTCGAGACTGAACACTTCCGTCTTGTCGTTATACGAAAAGACTTCGCCGTAACGCCCCCAGTCGATCACCGCGTCGAGCGTTTCCTCGGCGGCTTCATCGGACAGGAAATCCTCCAGCTCCTGCTCGAAGCGCACGCGCGGCGCGCGATGGCCCGGACGCTCGTTCAGCACCTTCCTGATCCGTGCAGCCAGCGGCACGTGCTTCAGCAGGTGATCGGCGAACATCAGCTTGCGCTCCTGCGTGCCGAACTCCGCGAACACACGCGCCGGCGGCGTCAGGAACACGTCCCCTTCCCGCACGTCCGCGAAGCCGAGGTATTGCAGCACTTCGGCGATCGGGAACAGTTCGTCGACCTCGAGGTGCAGCGTACGCGCGATTTCCGGCATGTCCGCGCGGCCATGGTACGGCGCCATCGCGAGCGTCTCGATCAGGCCGGCCATCAGGTTGGTCGACACGCGCGGCAGCCAGCTGCCGAGCTCCAGCCCCTTCTTCGTCGCCTCGTTGGTCTGGCGCGCGGTCATCTTCGCGTAGATGTCGTCGACGAGCTTGCGGAAATCCGGGTCGAGCCGGTTGCGCGGATGCTTGAACGGCACCTTGATCTCGGCGATCACGCGACCCGGATTCGACGACAGCACGAGGATCCGGTCGCACATGAACACCGCTTCCTCGATGTTGTGCGTGACGATCAGCACCGACTTGATCGGCATGCGGCCTTGCGTCCACAGGTCGAGCAGGTCGGTACGCAGCGTCTCGGCGGTCAGCACGTCGAGCGCGGAGAACGGTTCGTCCATCAGCAGGATCGTCGGGTCGACGACGAGCGCGCGCGCAAAGCCCACGCGCTGGCGCATGCCGCCCGACAGCTCGCGCGGGTACGCGTTCTCGAAACCGTCGAGACCGATCAGGTCGATCGCGGCAAGCGCACGCTCGCGCCGCTCGCGCGCGCCGACGCCGAGCGCTTCCAGCCCGGCTTCCACGTTCTGCAGCACGGTGAGCCACGGGAACAGCGCGAAGGTCTGGAACACCATCGCGACGCCTTCGGCCGGGCCGCGCAGCGGCTTGCCGAGGTAGGTCACCTCGCCGCCGGTCGGCTCGATCAGCCCGGCGATGATGCGCAGCAGCGTCGACTTGCCCGAGCCGGAACGGCCGAGCAGGCCGACGATCTCGCCTTCGCGCAGCGACAGGTTCGCATCGTCGAGCACGAGCAGCTCGCCCTGCGTCTTGTTGAAGCCGCGGTTCACGTGCTCCACGCGCAGGATTTCTTCGCCGAGGCGCGGCGGCTGCAGCGGCTGGGACGTCTTGACGGGGGCGTTGATAACGTTCGAATTTTGCATCGCGCTTACTCTCAATCGAGACGGAGCCGGGATTCCGCATAGGCGTACATCGGACGCCACAGCAGACGGTTGAACAAGGTGACGAACAGGGACATCACGGCGATGCCCAGGATGATCTTCGGAAAATCGCCGGCGGCGGTGGTCTGCGCGATGTACGAGCCCAGGCCGTGCGCGACGACCTTCGTGTCGCCCCACTGCACGAACTCGGACACGATGCTCGCGTTCCACGCGCCGCCCGACGCGGTGATCGCACCCGTCACGTAGTACGGGAAGATCCCGGGCAGGATCGCCTGCCGCCACCACTGCCAGCCGCGGATGCGGAAATTCTTCGTCGCTTCCTTGTAGTCGTTCGGGTAGGACATCGCGCCGGCGATCACGTTGAACAGGATGTACCACTGCGTGCCGAGCACGATCAGCGGCGACAGCCAGATGTCCGCATTCAGGTGGAAGCGGACAATCACGATCACGAACACCGGGAACAGCAGGTTGGCCGGGAACGCCGCGAGGAACTGCGCGAGCGGCTGGATCTTCTCGGCCAGCTTCGGGCGCAGCCCGATCAGCACGCCGAGCGGCACCCAGACCAGCGACGCGATCGCGATCAGCACCAGCACACGCAACAGCGTGACGAGCCCGAGCACGAGCACGTGGCCGACCTCGCCCATCGTCACGCCGGTCGCGACGAACGTGACGACGCGCCACACGACGTACACCGTCAGCAGGATCACGAACGCGCCCCACACGATGTCGCCGATGCGCGACGAGCGGCCCGCCGATGCGCCGCGCGCACGCGTACCCTGCCGCGACGGCGCGCGCAGCGGAATCCGCGCGGCCTGCGACAGCAGCCAGCCGGCCGGCACGAGCAGCTGATGGATCAGGTGCGTGCGGCGCATCATGTCGAGCAGCCAGGATTGCGGCGCATCGCCCGACGCGGTGTTCTCCATCCGGAACTTGTCGGCCCAGGCGACGAGCGGGCGGAACAGGAACTGGTCATAGGCGAGGATCACGACCGACATCGCGACAATCACCCAGCCGACCGCACCGAGGTTCTTGTCCGAGATCGCTTGAGCGAGATACGCGCCGATGCCCGGCAGCGTGATCGTCTGGTTGCCGACGGTGATCGCCTCGGACGCGACGACGAAGAACCAGCCGCCCGACATCGACATCATCATGTTCCAGATCAGGCCCGGCATCGAGAACGGCACCTCGAGCTTCCAGAAGCGTTGCCACGGCGTCAGGTGAAAGCCGCGCGACACTTCGCTCAGGTCGCGCGGCACCGTGCGCAGCGACTGGTAGAAGCTGAACGTCATGTTCCAGGCCTGGCTCGTGAAGATCGCGAAGATCGCGGCCAGCTCGGCACCGAGCACGCGGCCCGGAAACAGTGCGAGGAAAAACGTGACGGTAAACGAGATGTAGCCGAGCACCGGCACCGACTGCAGGATGTCGAGGATCGGGATCAGCACCATGCCGGCACGGCGGCTCTTGGCCGCGAGCGTGCCGTAGACGAGCGTGAACGCGAGCGACGCGACCATCGCGGCGAGCATCCGCAGCGTGGTGCGCAACGCGTATTCGGGCAGGTTCGACGGATCGAGCGAGATCTTCTGCGTCTGCAGGGTGCCGATGGGCGCCATCGTCTGATGGAAGCCGACGATCGCCATCGCGAGCAGGCAGATGATCAGCGGAAACGCGATGGCATCCCAGCGGTTGGGGAGCACGCGCCACGCCGAAGCGTTCGCGGTGCGATTCGGATCGAAGAACCTGATATCCATCGGTAGCGTCTTGTGTTGAATTGAGAATCGACGGGACCGGCCACGCGCCGCGCAGCCGGAAGGCGCCCCCCGGCGCGAATCAGAACAGCCCGTGCAGCGCCCGGTACGGCACGGCCGACAGCACGATCGACGCGGGCAGCGTCAGCACCCGCGCGAGCATCAGGTTACGCACCGCATCCCGGCGCAGGCCCGGGCCGCTCGATACGCGCACGCCGAACAGGTTCCGGAGGCCCGACCGCACGACGGCGAGGGGCGGATAGAGCGGGTGCGAATGGATGGCGGTCGCGACCGCGTTCGCGGCGTCGTGGAAACCGTTGACGCACTCGAAGCCGAGTGCGGCCAGCAGCGCGACGATCAGCAGCAGGAACGGGAGGATCGAGCTTTCCTTGACGGGGCCGAGATCGGCGCCCGGATGGACGCCGACGTAGACGATGCCGCAGGCAACGATCAGAAAAATCAGCGCGAGGCTGACGGCACGCGTGCGGTTGCCGACCGCACAGCTGGTTTCCGTTGCCGCGAGATTCGGCATGAAGGGGCTCCGGAGAGGTGACTCGGAGTGGCAGGCTATCGATCGGCCGTGACGCAAATGTGACGTGTCACTTACAGGACATTGACAGGTCATCTTTCCGGGACAGCGCATCGCCGCGCAAGCCGCGAACACGGGTGATCGACCGCGCAACGCGCGGGAATAAATCCGCCGCTTCGCCGGTATGGCACGCGAAGGCGCCGGTTTATTCCAGGACGATCCGGCCGTCCGGTTTCGTCACACGATTGCGAGGCTCCCATGTCTTCATCGACCCCCACCCGCCCGTCGCGCCGCAAGGCCCTGCAATGCATGGCCTTCGGCGGCCTCGGCACGCTGTTTACGCTGTCGGGCGGCATCCTGACGCCGTTCGACCTGGCGCTCGCGCAGACCGGCGACGCGCTCCCGGCCAACGCGGGCAAGCCGCTGTTCGTGCAGGTCAGCGACACGCACATCGGCTTCAACAAGGACGCGAATCCCGATGTATCGGCCACGCTCAAGCAGACGATCGACCTCGTCAACGGCATGCCCGCGATGCCCGCGCTGGCCATCCATACGGGCGACATCACGCACCTGTCCAAAGCCGAGGAGTTCGACCACGCGTCGCAGCTGCTGTCCGCGCTGCGCGTGCCGGAACTGCATACGGTGCCTGGCGAGCACGACGTCACCGACGGTTCGGGCGCCGAATATTTCAGCCGGTTCGGCAAGGCGTCCGACAACCGCGGCTATTACAGCTTCGATCACGCGGGCGTGCACTTCATCGGCCTCGTCAACGTGATGCACTTCAAGCCGAACGGGCTCGGCAGCTTCGGCGACGACCAACTCGCTTGGCTCGCGCAGGATCTCAAGGGCCGCTCGTCGAGCACGCCGATCGTCGTGTTCTCGCACATGCCGATGTGGACCATCTACGAGCCGTGGGGCTGGGGCACCGGCGACGCGCCGCAGACGATGGCACTGCTGCGACGCTTCGGCTCGGTCACCGTGCTGAACGGACACATCCACCAGATCGTGTCGAAGGTCGAAGGCAACGTGACGTTCCACACCGCGCGCTCCACCGCGTTCCCGCAGCCGACGGCCGGCAACGGCCCGGGCCCCGTGCCGCTCACCGTGCCGCGCGACCGGCTGCCGTCGATGCTCGGCGTGACGACCGTCGAATTCGCGGGCCATCCGGTTGCGTCGTCGCTGCACGATGCGACGCTGGCCTGACGCACCGAACCGCAAGGAGACCGACATGACCCGCTTCAAGCACGCCAGCCTCGTCGCGGCGCTGATCCTGTGCGCCACCGCCCCGCTCGCCGCGTTCGCGCAGGGCCCGGGCGGCCCGCTCGTGACGATCCGCAATTTCATGTTTTCGCCGATGTCGACCACGATCAAGGCCGGCACGACGGTCACGTGGAAGAACCTCGACGGGGAGCCGCATACCGTCGTCAACGACGCCGGCATCTTTCACTCGTCGGCGCTCGACCAGGGCGACACGTACTCGTTCCGCTTCGACAAGCCGGGCGTCTACAAAGTGTTCTGCGGGATTCACCCGTACATGAAGGAGACCATCACGGTGGAATGACGCGGCGCACCACGACACGCGCGGACGAACGGCGGGCCGCGGCGCCTACAATGCCCGCATCCCATTCGCCCGCGTGGCCGACGGAGCCGCCCATGCCCAGGATCGACCTCAACGCCGTGCCCGAACGCCGCGGCAGCGGCTATCCGCGGCCGTTCGACGCGCCGTGCGCGCAGCGCATCCGCCAGCGCGTCGGCGACGCCGGCGGGTTGCACGATTTCGGCGTCAACCTGATGCGCGTGCCGCCGGGCGGCTGGTCGGCGCAGCGCCACTGGCATTCCGACGAAGACGAATTCGTCTACGTGCTCGAAGGCGAACTCGTGATGATCGAGGACGACGGCGAAACCGTGCTGCGCGCGGGCGACTGCGCGGCGTTTCCGAAGAACTCGGGCAACGGTCATCACCTGGTCAACCGGTCGGACGCGGTTGCCGTCTATCTCGAAGTCGGCTCGCGCTCGCCGGACGACGTGATCACCTGCCCTGACATCGACATGATGAGCCCGAGCCGCGACGGCCGGTTCCTGCACAAGGACGGCACGCCTTACCCGAACGCGTGACGCGGGTCGCGCGCGGATGCACCGCGAAGCACGGCGCGCGCGCCGGACGCCGGCTTCGCGACGCCGGCCACCGCCCCGAAGGCGCCGAAGCGCCGAAGCGCCGGAAGCGACCGGCGAAGCAGGCGCGAATCGCCGTTGCGCGGCGCGCGATCTCCGCCGGCCATCGCCTACACTGAATCGAGCCATTCGGTTCCGACCCACCTTCACACGCAGCGAGGCGAGCCATGACCGCGAGCGAACCGGCACGCATGAACCTCCCCGGACAAGTCGTGCTCGTGCTTCAGGGCGGCGGCGCACTGGGCGCGTTCCAGCTCGGCGTCTTTCAGGCGATGGACGAAGCCGGGATCCGGCCCGACTGGGTGGTCGGCACGTCGATCGGTGCGATCAACGCGGCGCTGATCGCCGGGAATCCGCCGGAGCAGCGTTACGACAAGCTGTCGGCGTTCTGGCGGCGCGTGACCGAACGAACCCGTTTCGACGTCCCGCCGCTGGTGCCCGGCTGGGACCGGATGCTGGCCGAGATGATGATCATCGGCGGCGGCATCGCGGGATTCTTCCAGCCCAATCCGGCCTCGTGGCTCGGGCCGATGGTGCGCCTCGGCGTCGATCGCGCGTCGTATTACCGGATCGCACCGCTGCGCGACACACTCGCGTCGCTGATCGACCCCGACCTGCTGAACGCGGGCCACCCGCGCCTGACCGTCAGCGCGGTCAATGCGTGCACCGGCACGATGCGCTATTTCGATTCGCGCGATACGCGGCTCGGGATCGAGCACATCATGAGCTCGGGCGCGCTGCCGCCCGCGTTTCCGGCGATACGGATCGACGGCGAGCCTTACTGGGACGGCGGCGTGTATTCGAATACGCCGGTCGAGGTCGTGCTCGACGACAATCCGCGCCGCAGCTCGATCATCTTCTCGGTGCAGATGTGGAATCCGGCCGGCCCGGAGCCCGAGAGCATCTGGCAGGTGTCGGAGCGACAGAAGGACATCCAGTACGCGAGCCGCACCGACAGCCACATCGCGCGCCAGCAGCAGATCCACCGGCTGCGCCACGTGATCCGCGAGCTGGCCCGCCACGTGCCGGAAGCCGAACGCGCGTCGCCGGCCGTGCGCCGGCTCGCCGCGTGGGGATGCGAAACCACGATGCACCTGGTCAAGCTCGCGGCGCCGCGCCTCGCCAGCGACAATCAGCTGAAGGACATCGATTTCACGCCGGCCGGCATCGCGGCCCGCCGGCAGGCCGGTTACGACGCCGCGCGGCGGGCGATCGCCGCACGTCCGTGGGAGCTGCCGACGGACCCGACGGAAGGGCTGACGGTATTCGACCCGGACGCGGCGCCGGGCGCCGGAACACCGGCTTGACGCGCGGCGCCGCCATCGCGCGCCGGCAGCATGGCGAAATCACGCGCGATCGGCCTCCGTTCGATCGTCGACGCGGCGGTTATCACACGACGGCACGACGGCTTACGGCAATTCCGCGCGCACGGCCGGCGCGGTACCGGCGACGACCGGACACGATTGCGGCAGCGCCTGCCCGAACAGCACGGCGAGCCCGCAGGCGGACGTGAACATGCCGAGATTGTCGTGCCCGACGCCCGGCACTTCGACGACCTGCTGCGCGAGATCGTCCGGATGCCGCTTCTTCAGGTAATCGAAATACGCGAGCCCGCGCGCGAGCCGGTACGGGCCTTGCGCCATCGCCGCGCACGAACGGTCGATGAAGTGCGTGTAAGGGTTCGTGTCGGCCTGCCCGAGCAGGTATACGACATGACGCGCCGCGTAGCGCGTTTCGAGTGCGCGCACGTCCTGCGACGCGACATAGGGCGGCGCCGACTCCAGCCCGTATTTCCACTCGTTCGCGCGCGGGCAGGTGCCGCCTGCGATCGCCTGGCCGTCCGGCCGTTCGTCGTCGAAATACAGGTAGCTCGACGGGTTCGCGACCACATAACGCACGGCGATGCCGGCCCGCACCAGCGCGTCGCCTTCGTGCCCGGCCACCGCATAGCGCTGCAGCAACTGCGCGCCGGCGGAATGGCCGATCACGACCACGCTCGACAACGCGGGATACAGGCTGCGGTCGGCGAAATGCGCGAGCAATGCGTCGAGCGCGGTGAACGAACTGATCGGCCCCGGCTGACGGGCCGCGTCGCCGCCCTTCCATCCTTCCTGCGTCCAGGCGAGCGTCTGCGCGGGCAACGAAAACGCGCGCGTATCGGCGCGCGTCAGGAACTGCGGTGCGACGACCATCGTGCCCTTGCCGGCCGCACCGGCCTTTTCGACGACCTCGCGCCCCGATGCGTAGTACGCGTCGGCATTGCGAAGCGTGCCGTGAATCACGACGAAGACCCGCGTGACATCGGGCGCGGCCTGGTCGAGCGGACGATCGGCGTAGACGGGCAGCACCGCATTGCCCTGCGGCGTATCGACGGCCACGCGCTGGCCGGCGACGGCCTTGACCGGCGCCTCGAGGCGTCCGCGCTGCGTGAGCGTGGCGGCTTCGGCGGGACGCGCGCCGCCCGGCATGCCGACGGCGACACAGGCTGCCGCGAGCGAAACGGCGCATGACAGCGTTCGGGCGGCCGGCAGCACGCCCGAGAACCGGAGGTTGGCGAAGGCGACGGAAATGAGTGACATGACGACGGATCGAGTGGCGGATATGACTTTAACGGCGAGGGTCGCAAAATCCGTCGCCGGTGGCCGGGTAGTCGAACACCGGCACGCGCCGCGAATCGGGCAGCGTGCCGATATCCGCACCGGGCGCATGGTGTTGAGGATCGTAGCAGAGCGAATCGTCGACGCCCCGCTCGCCGGCGCAGCGGTTGCGACCACCCTCGGCGGTGAACGTGTGCTCGACATCGCGATTCCCGCCTCGGCAACGGGCGCAACGCTACCTGCGGCGTGTCGGCGCGGGCGCCGCCCGGGGGCGTGTCAGCCCGATGCCGCGGACGAGTCGCGCCGCATCCGCTGCACGATCGTGTCCAGTTCGCCGATATGGTTGGCGACCGCCTGCTTGCCCGCACGTGCCCATCCGTCGAACGACGTCATCCCGCTCACCGCGCCGACGAACGTCACGCCGGCGCGCTCGGCCGCCTGCGCGTCCACCGCGTGGTCGCCCACGTAGATCGCCGAACGAGCCGGCAAGCCAAGCCGCGCCAACGCCAGCACGAGCCCTTCGGGATCGGGCTTGTGACGCTGCACGTCTTCCCCGCCGATCAGCACGTCGACGAGCGATTGCAACTGGTTCAGCGCAAGGATCGCCTCGATCCGGTAGCGAAACTTCGACGAAACGATCGCGACCGCGAGACCCTGCTCGCGCAGACGCGCGAGCAGGGGCGGCACCTCGGGATAGATGCGCGTGCCGCGCACCATGATCTCGTCGGCCCGCACCACGAAGTGACGCGCGAACGCGTCGGCCCGCGCCGGCTCGATTTCGCCCGTCAGCGAGCGGAACATCTCGTGCAGCGGCAGCCCGATCACGGCCGCGATCTGCGCCGGTGTCGCGCCGGCGGCATCCAGCTGATGCAACGCGTACTCCGTGCACGCGACGATCGCGGCGGACGAATCCGCCAGCGTCAGATCGAAATCGAAGATGACGGCCCGAACAGACATGAAAGACTCCGCAAAAAAATCGGCTCGTGCGCGATGGACGAACCGGCATGACGTTGCGATGCGCAAGCGCGCGTCGATTGATCGGCGCGCCTGGCCGGATGGCTCGCGATCAGCCGCGTCGAACCCGTCCGGGTCGCGCCTCGCCGCGTAGCATCCCACAGGATGCGCAATGTGGTGCGTCGCCCGTGCAGATCCAGCGATGAGGCGCTGCTCGAGTTGCCGAAGCTCGCGACTCCCCGCCCGCGATACGCGTGCTCGATACGCTCGCGCACGTCGATGCGACACCGGGAAGGTACGAGATCATCGACGTGTCCGACTGAGGGCCGGATGGCGCGTGGCGGGACGGCGGCTCCGCTCCGCGTCCTTCGCGGTCGCCCTGCTCTGTCCCCGCAATCGCCCTTCGCTATCAACCCTATTGCCGGCAATGCTTTCAAACATATCGTCAAGTTCCGATATAAGATTCGCCCATCGACGATACCTCGTTACCCGAGCGAAACGCCAAACCTGTCCATGCCGACCGAACTCGACATCGAAGCGATCCTGAAAGCGCTCTCGAACCCCGTGCGCCGGGAAATCCTCGCCTGGCTGAAAACGCCGGACGTGCATTTCCCGAACCAGACGCTGCCGTATGAACACGGCGTCTGCGCGGGCCAGATCGACGCGCGCTGCGGGCTGTCGCAATCGACCGTCTCAGCACACCTCGCGACGCTGCAGCGCGCGGGGCTCGTGACGTCGACGCGGATCGGCCAGTGGGCGTTTTTCCAGCGCAACGAGGCCGTCATCGACGCATTTCACGACGCATTGCGCCGCGAACTCTAGCCAACGGCCGAACCGGCCATGCGGGCCGCCGCCGCACATGACGCGACGGAGTTCCCGCCCTTAGTGAAGAGGTTATCTGCCATGCCAACGTTGTTCGACCCCGTTACCCTCGGCGACCTGACCCTGCCGAACCGCATCGTGATGGCGCCGCTCACCCGCGCCCGTGCGGGTACGACGCGCGTGCCGAATGCGCTGATGGCGCGCTATTACCGCGAGCGCGCATCGGCCGGCCTGATCATTACCGAAGCGACGTCGGTCACGCCGCAGGGCGTCGGTTATGCCGACACGCCCGGCATCTGGTCCGACGAACAGGTCGAAGGCTGGAAGCAGGTGACGCAGGCCGTGCACGCGGCCGGCGGGCGCATCGTGCTGCAGCTCTGGCACGTCGGCCGGATCTCCGACCCGGTGTTCCTGAACGGCGACCTGCCGGTCGCACCGAGCCCAATCGCCGCGGGTGGCCACGTGAGCCTCGTGCGTCCGCAGCGTCCGTACGTGACGCCACGCGCACTCGAACTCGACGAGATCCCGGGCATCGTCGCCGCGTACCGCAAGGGTGCCGAGAACGCGAAGGCCGCCGGCTTCGACGGTGTCGAGATCCACGGCGCGAACGGCTACCTGCTCGACCAGTTCCTGCAGGACAGCACCAACCACCGCACCGATGCGTACGGCGGCCCGATCGAGAACCGCGCACGCTTGCTGCTCGAAGTGGTCGACGCCGCGATCGACGTGTGGGGCGCCGGCCGTGTCGGCGTGCACCTCGCACCGCGCGGTGACGCGCACACGATGGGCGATTCCGATCCGGCGGCAACGTTCGGCTATGTCGCGCGCGAACTCGGCCGCCGCAAGATCGCGTTCATCTTCACGCGCGAATCGTATTCGGGCGACCACCTGAGCCCGCGCCTGAAGGAAGCGTTCGGCGGCCCGCTGATCGCCAACGAGCAGTTCACGCTCGACACCGCGCAAGCCGCGCTCGCCAGCGGCAACGCCGACGCGATCGCATGGGGCAAGCTGTTCATCGCGAACCCGGACCTGCCGCGCCGCCTCGAACTCGGCGCACCGCTCAACCAGCCGGTGCCGGAGACGTTCTACGCGGAAGGCGAAACGGGTTATACCGATTACCCGGCGCTGAGCGACGCGGCCTGATTGCGCGACAGCGCACGCGCGATGAACGGAGAGGCCCCGCCCGTCCGTTCGTCGCGCACACCATCCCCAGGGCGGGCACGTCACGTGTCCGCCCCTCCCGTTCACCGCCTGCCTTCCACGTCGGACGCTTCCGCGAACAGCGCCAGACCGGCCAGACTCGCGACGCTGCATCCCAGCACATACCACGCAGGCGCGTAAAAGCTGCCGGTCGCGCGCCACATCGCGCCGACGATCAGTTGCGCGAACCCGCCGAAAATCGTCACGCCGAGCGCATAGATCATCCCCAGCGACATCGCCCGCACCTCGGGCCGAAACGCATCGAGGATCATCACGAAGCCGGCGGGACTCGACAGCGTCATCAAGCCGATCAGCACGATCACGACCGCAACCGCGGTGCCCGCCGACGGCCACATCTTCATCGCGTAAAACGCCGGCAGCACGAGCACGGCCGACGCGACGCACGTCACGCCCACCAGCCGCTTGCGACGACGCACGCGATCCGCGAGCCGCCCCGCGAACGGCGAACCGAGCAGCAGCACTGCACCTGCCGCGCAGCCCGACAGCAGCGACACCGATGCCGGCATGCCGACGGTCAGCGTCAGGAACGACGGCAGGAAAAACACGATCGTGTAGGTGGTCGACGTGCCGCCGATCACGAGCAGCGTGCCGGCCGCGACCTGCCGCCACGGAATGCGCGCACGCTCGCGCGGTGCGCCGGCCGCTGCGTGCGGCAGCGTATCGTCCAGATGGCGCCGCAGGTAAAAGCCGACCGGGCCGATCAGCAGACCAAGCACGAACGGGACGCGCCACCCCCACGCGTGCAGCGCGTCGGGCGGCAGTGCGCGCGACAGCGTCAGCGCGACGAACGCGCCGACGAGCGTCGCACCGCCCTGGCTCGCCATCTGCCAGCTCACCCGCTCGCCGCGCCGGCCGGTGTCACCCGACTCCATCAGCAGGGTCGTCGCGGCCCCCACTTCGCCACCCGCCGAAAAGCCCTGCAGCAGACGCCCGATGACGATCAGCAGCGGCGCGGCGATGCCGATCTGCGCATAGGTCGGCGCGAAGCCGATGATCCCGGTGCCAAGCGCCATCAATGCGACCGTCAGCACGAGCGCGGGCTTGCGGCCGGCCCGGTCCGCATAGGCGCCGATCGCGACGCTGCCGAGCGGCCGTGCGACGAACCCGACACCGAACGTCGCGAGCGACAGCATCAGCGCGCCCACATCGCTCGACGCGGGAAAGAACAGCTTGCCGATCAATGCGGCGAAGAAACTGTAGACGGTGAAGTCGAAGAATTCGAGCCCGTTGCCGAGTGCGGCCGCAACGACCGTGCGGCGCGTTACGCGCGGCCCGGATTCGACCGGCGCAGCGGCCGTGCGATTCAGGGTATGCATCGAAAATTCCCGTTCAGAAGTTGTGATACATGCCGAGCGACAGCGTCACGGGTGTCGTCCCGGTGCGCGGTGTCGTTCCGCCCGGTTCGGTCGGCAGCGGATTGCCGTTCAGCAACACCGTCGAGATGCCATAGTTGCGGATGAACCCCGCACGCGCATAGAGGCCCGTGCGTTTCGACAGCAGGTAGTCGTAGCCCAGCATCGCACCGAGTGCCGAATCCCTGGCCGGCTGGCCGGCCGCGTCGCGCACACCCGACGTATCGCGATAGACAACCGACGCGCGAATCGCATTGACGCCGAACGGCACGATCGCGCCGAGCGTGTAGACGCGCGCGATGCCGTCGCCGGCCAGCTTCGGCGCGTACTGGTTGAACGATGCGGACAGCACGATCCGCCCGGTGTCATAGACGGCGCCGAGCCCGTACAGGTCGTTGCGCACGGTGCTCGCCCCGTTGACGCCCCACACCTGGTTGTAGCTCGCGGCCAGATAGGTCGTGCCGTTGTACCACTGCAGCAGCGCGCCTTGCGCGGACGCCACGGGTGCCCGCCCGGCCACGTTGCTCGGCGCAAACATCAGCATCAGCGACGTGGTGCCCGCGACGATCGGCGTACGGTACGTGATGGCGTTGTCGACGCGCGCCGGCAATTGCGTCGCCCCCGGCCCGAGGTCCGAGTTGTAGCCGACGCCGCGGCTCGTCTGCACGGCTGCCGCGCCCAGCCACGTATAGACCGAGTTCGTGCCCACCGTGCCGAACACGTCGATGAACAGCGGCAGCGCCGTGCCGATCTGCTTGCCGAGACGCAACCGGCCGTAGCTGTCCGACGACAGGCCGACCCACGATTGCCTGTTGTACGTCGATTGCGCATCCTGCTGCGCACCGCTGTTCGCGAGAAAACCGCTTTCGAGGTTGAACTCGGCGCGCCAGCCGCCACCGAGGTTCTCACGGCCGAAGAAGCCGAATTTGGAGGTCCACTCGCCGCCGCTCTGCGTCTGCCACAGCGAACGGCCGCCGACCGTCTGGTAGTTGATCCCCATGTCGAGCGAACCATACAGCGCGACTCCCTCCGTCATCCTGCCGTTGTACTCGGGCACCGCCGCCAGCAACACGTCCTGATAGGGCACGGCGCGCGCGTTGCCGGCGCCGAACGCGAGACAGGCCGCGCCTAGTGCAAATCGCTTTTTCATTCGTCATCCTCATCGTCAAGTCAACCCAGATCCGGCCAGCGCGTTTCCTTTGCGCCTTCGTCAGTCCATCTTCAGGAAGCGTTCGGCAATCCCGGCGAAATAGGCTGCCCCCCAGCTCAGCGCGCTGTCGTTGAAGTCGTAATGCGGGTTGTGCACCGAACATCCGCCCCGGGAATCGACGCCATTGCCGACCAGCACGTAGCAACACGGTGCGCATTCGGTCATCCACGAGAAATCCTCGCTGCCCATCACGCCATCGGGCAACAGCGTGAGCGCGCCTTCGCCGGCCAGCGCCGCGATCGTCTCCACCGCGAGATCCGACGCCGCACGGTCGTTGTCCACGACACGCGAGATCGACCGGTATTCGATCTGCGCGGTCATCCCGAACGCCTGCGCCTGCGCGTCGACGATGCGGTGGATCCGCGCCTCGATTTCGTCGCGCGTAGCCGCGTCGAGCGCGCGCACGGACAACTGCAACGTCGCCGTTTCCGGGATCACGTTCGGGGCAGTGCCCGCATGGAACGTGCCGACGGTCACGACGGCCGGCTTCAGCGGATCGACGTTGCGGGAGACGATCGATTGCAGCGCGGTCACGATTTGCGCGCCCGCGACGATCGGGTCGCTCGCGAGCTGCGGCATCGCACCATGCCCGCCTTTGCCCGTCACGGTGATCGTCACCGAATCGGACGACGCCATCATCGGCCCGTAGCGCAACGCGAAATGGCCGACCGGCACGCCCGGCGCGTTGTGCAGCGCATACACGCGTTCGCACGGGAAACGTTCGAACAGGCCGTCGTCGATCATCCGCTTTGCGCCACCGAGCCCTTCCTCGGCCGGCTGGAAGATCACGTTGAGCGTGCCGTCGAAACGGCCCTGTTCGGCAAGATAGTGGGCGGCGGCGAGCAAGATCGCCGTGTGGCCGTCGTGACCGCATGCGTGCATCGTGCGTGCAACCGTGCTCGCATACGGCAGCCCCGTCGCCTCCTCGATCGGCAGCGCATCCATGTCGGCGCGCAGGCCGAGCGTGCGCACCGACGCGCCGCGCCGCAACTGGCCGACGACGCCGGTGCCTCCCACCCCCGTCGTCACGTCGTAGCCCCATGTGGCCAGTTGTTCGGCGACGAGCCGCGCGGTGCGGGTCTCGGCGAAACCGAGTTCGGGATGGGCGTGGATGTCGCGGCGGATCGCAACGAATCGGGACTCCGACTCGCGAATCGCCGCGAGTACGTGAGCAAGGTTCTGCGTCATGGATGGCTCCGTGGAATCGGCCGCCTCGCGACCGTCCCGGCCAAGCATAAAGACGCGTTTCGGGTCAAAAAACTCACGAATTTTGATGCGGATAACTTTTGGTAATATCTTCCGCATCATGAAAATCCATCAATTGCGCGCACTCGTCGCGGTCACGACGGCCGGCAGTATCAAGGCGGCGGCCAGGGCCCTGCACGTCACGCAGCCGGCCATCAGCAAGGCGATCCAGGAACTGGAAAACGAGTTCGGCGTGACGCTCCTCGAGCGCAAACCGTGGGGCGTGGTGCCGACGCCGGAAGGCGACGCATTGCTCGGGCGCGCCCAGGCCGTCGTGCGCGAGCTCGAACGGGCGAGCGAGGACATGGCGCACATGAAGGGGCTGCGCGACGGGCGGCTCGTGATCGGCTTCACGCCGATCGTCGCGGTGACGGGCTTTGCGGAAGCCTACGCCGCCTTCCGCCGCCACTGGCCGAACGTCGAATGCGAACTTCGGGAACTGACGTTCAACCTGCTCACGGAACAGTTGCGCAATCGCACGCTCGATCTCGCCTTCGTCGCCGTCACGGGCCCCATTGCCGAGTCGGTCGACATCAGGGCGATCCGCACGTTCGACACCGCGTTCGTCACCCGCGAGAACGGGCGCTTCGCGGGCGCAACATCGCTCGAGGCGCTGCGCGACGCGGAATGGATCCACGCCGACGCCAGCGACAACTTCCCCACCTATATCCGCGACCTGCATGAACACGCGGGCCTGCCCCCGCCGCGCTGCATCACGCGCTGCACGTCGTATGCGCTGTTCTACAGCCTGCTCATGACCAACGATGCGATTTTCTCGTGGACCCGGCTGTCGCTCGCGGAAACCGTGTTCGGCCAGAAGCTGACGCCGCTGCCCTTGCCGATGTCGCCGCCACCGCTTCAGTTGTACCGGCTCACGCCGCCCGGCCTGCAACTGACGCGGCCCGCGTCCGATTTTCTGGCGCACGTGGAGGCCGCGTTCGCGTCGCTGCCGGTGACCGGAAGCCGGGCATTGCGCTGACACCCGGTCGCGCTGCCCGCACCGCAACTCGCCGCGACTGCGTCAGACCGGGACGCGCATCCGCATGAACACGCGCTGCGTCTCGTCGAGCCCGAGCGCGACGTGGTGCGCGCGGATCGCTCGCAGCGTGTCGTCGAGCGTGGCATCGTCGACGATGCTGAAACCCAGGCGCGCGTAATACGGTGCATTCCACGGCGCATCGCGAAACGTCGACAGCACGACCTCCGCAAGGCCTTCCTGCGCGGCGCGCGCGCTCACCTGTTCGATCAGGCGCGCGCCGATCCGCTGTCCGGCATGCGACGGCGCGACATCCAGTTCCTCCAGATACAACCGCTGTGCATCGAGCAGCCGGTAGAACGCGAACCCGACGCACGCCCCTTGCATATCGACCGCCACATACGCGCGGCCGCCATCGATGCGCGCGAGCACGGCAGCCGTATCGGTCGGCTCGGCTTCGGCAATGTGGGTCATGCCGATGGCGCGAAACCGCTGCGCGGCGGCGACTTCCACGGCGGCCATTGCGGCCGCGTCTTCCCGCGTGGCGGGGCGAATCAGGATCGATGCGGTCATTGCGGCAATTCAGGCAGGCAGTCTGGAACGGCCGTCACTATAATCGAAACTTCATACGTTTCGAACGCCCCACCCACGAGGCCCGTCATGACGTTGTCCGCACTCGCCGTCTTCGCCTTCGCCCTGCTCGTCACCGCCGGCACGCCCGGCCCGAGCGTCGCCGCGCTCGTCGCGCGCGTGCTGACCAACGGCGTGCGCGACGTGCTGCCATTCCTCGCCGCCATGTGGCTCGGCGAAGCGTTGTGGCTCACGCTTGCGGTCGCGGGGCTGTCCGCGTTCGCGCGCACGTTCGCGGCCGGCCTGATCGTGCTGAAGCTGCTCGGCGTCGCATACCTGCTGTTCCTTGCCTGGAAGATGTGGACCGCCCCGACCGGGACGGGCGCGGACGACCTGCCCCGCGGCCAGTCGCCGTGGCGCATGTTCGTCGCGGGCATGCTGGTCACGCTCGGCAACCCGAAGATCATGGTGTTCTATCTCGCGCTGCTGCCGACCATCGTCGATCTGACGCACGTCGGCGTTCTCGCGTGGGCCGAACTCGTCGGCACGATGCTCGCGGTGCTGATCCTCACCGACTGCTTCTGGTCGCTGCTCGCGGCGCGCGCGCGGGCTTTTCTCACTTCGGCGCGCGCGAAACGGATCGCGAACCGCACGAGCGCGACCGCAATGGCCGGTGCGGCAGTGGCAATCGCGACGCGGTAGCCCGCCGGTCCCGCGCCACACCGCCCCCTGCCGCCCGCCATGTCGCAACTCGGGAAGATTCCTGCCGCTCTCGCCGCGCAATCGATTTCCGGTCGCGAGATCGTGCTTCCGCTCGACGCCGCGCTCGAATGCATCGATTATTGCGTGCGTCATCGCATTCCGATCTACGGATGGGAAGGCTGGGTCCTGACTGCCGACGGGCGGGTCGGACACGGCAACGCACCGCAGGGCACCGTGTGTCTAGCGGACTGGCCGCTGGCGGATGCTGCCGCGTTCTGCCGCAGCACGATGACGTCCGACGCGCAGGCGTGGCACGACGAATACCACGCAACGACCGACCGGCTGCATTTCTGCATCACGATCGGTGACGCACACTGATCTTCATACCTGTGCAATCGCACGCCGGCGCCCGACCGGCGATCCGCAACGGCAGTCTGCTCAGTGTCCCGGAGGGATGCACCATGAAAGCCTGGCTATCGGCTGCCCTGCTCTGCCTGTCCGCCACGGTCGCGCACGCGGCCGGCGTCAAGTTCGTCAGCATCCCGGCCGACGCGGCCGGCCCCGAGCTGCGCGCGGCCATCTGGACGCCCTGCGCGACACCCGCGCAATCGCTCACGATCGGCCCTTACGAACTGAAAGGGCAACGCGACTGCCCGACCGTCGGCGACAAGCTGCCGCTCGTCGTGATCTCGCACGGTCACGCCGGCACGTACTTCGGCCATCACGACCTCGCCGAAACGCTCGCCGACGCCGGCTTCGTCGTCGCGGCGATCAATCATCCCGGCGACACGCATGCCGACATGAGCCACGCGGCCGACCTGCGGGAATTTGCCGAGCGGCCGGCGGACATCAAGCGCCTGATCGACTACATGTTGGCCAACGCGCCCGATGCCGCGCATGTCGATCCCGCGCGGATCGGCTTCTTCGGCTTCTCGCGCGGCGGCTATACGGGCCTCGTGCTGGCCGGCGCGAATCCGGATTTCGTGCATGCGCACGTGGCCTGCCCGGACCCGACCTGGCCGATCTGCAAGCAGATCCGCGACCACGACCTGCCGCGCCAACCGCTGACGCACGATCCGAGGATCAAGGCCTACGTGCTCGCCGACCCGCTCGACGAATTCCCGACCGCCGAAACGCTGAAGGACGTGCACGCGCCGATCCAGCTCTGGGCGTCCGAAGCGGGCGGCGACGGCGTGGAGCCGGATTCGGTCCCCGCGCTGGCCGGCCTGCTGCCGCAACGGCCGGAATTCCACGTCGTGCCGAATTCCGCGCACTTCGCATTTCTCGCGCCGTGCCCCGAACAACTGGCGCACGACTCGCCTGAAGTCTGCACCGATGCGAAGGGATTCGACCGCGCGGCATTCCACGCGATGCTCGATGCCAAGGCGCTCGCATTCTTCACCGCCCATCTTCGCTAACAGCGAAACGCCTTGCGCCACGCACCCGGCACCGGCGCGCGGTCGTTGCACGCGATCAGCGCGCGCACCAGCGCCCAATCGTCGTCATCGCAGAAATCGAGCAGCATCGCGCCGCACGGGCCGCGCTGCTCGCGCAGCCGTGCGGCCAGCCGCGCATGAATGCCCTGCACCCTGCCGTCGCCGTGGGCAACCACCGACGGATTCGCGCCCATGCCGGTCCCGCTGCAGAAGTTGATCGCCCAGCGGCCACTGTCCGGCGACGGCAGGTCCGTCAGCAGCGCGTCGATCGCACGCCACTTCCAGCCGATCGACGCCGCCACCGGCACGCGATATTCGTCCTGGATCACGAACGCGCCGTCGGGATGATCGATCGTGAACGTCGCGTTGTCGGGCCACGCGGTCAGGTCGATGCCGAGCGGCCGGCTGCTGCGAAAGCGCCGCAGCAGCACGATCGCGCCGCGCACGTCGCCGAGCACGGGCAGCGTGCCGCCGGCATGCCAGCGCAGCCGAGGATGCCGCGCGCGATGCGCATCGAACGTCGCGTCGAAACTGCGTGTGCACGCGTGCGCCGGCCATTCGTCCTTCACCGACATCACGATGCATTCGCGCGGATGTTCGTCGAGAAAACGCATGCAATCGGCCAGCACGTCGTCGAACGTCATGCCGAGCGCGATGCCGCCGTGATGGATGTCGAACGCATCGCGCACGTGCCGGCAGCGGATGTCGAGCAGCCGCACGCCGTGCGCGAGCTGCGCGTCGAGCGGCGCGCGTTGCGTGCGCACGAGCGCATCGTCGACCGTATACGCACAGGTGTCATGGCTGCCCGGTAGGGTCAGCGTATGCAGCGGCCGCGCATCGTCGAGCGCCGACATCCAGTCGGCAGGCGGCGTGCACGTATCGTGGCTCGAAGGAATCATGAATCGATGAATGACAAGGAAAGAAAACCGTGGGTGACGGCGTCGGATGTCGCGGCGCGCGCCGGCGTCTCGCGCTCCGCGGTGTCGCGTGCATTCTCGCCGACGGCGAGCATCGCACCGCAAACCCGTGAGCGCGTGATGATCGCCGCGCGCGCGCTCGGCTACCAGGTCAACCTGATCGCGCGCGACATGATCACGCAGCGCAGCAGCATGATCGGCGTCGTGACGGCCGGGTTCGAGAATCCGTTTCGCGCGCGGCTGCTGTCGGACCTGATGGCCGCGCTCGGGCAGCGCGCGCTCACGCCGCTCGTGACCAATGCGGAAGACCCGCGCCAGGTCCGGCAATCGCTCGAACAGTTGCTCAGCTACCGGATCGCGGGCCTCGTGATGACGTCCGCGTCGCCGCCGCTGTCGGTGGCGCAGCAGTATCTCGAACACCGGATCCCGGTCGTGATGATCAACCGCGACGCGAATCTGCCGGGCGCGGATATCGTCGTGAGCGACAACGCGGCGGGCGCCGCGCATGCCGCGCGAATGCTCGCGCAGGCGGGCGCGCGCCGGGTTGCGTTCGTCGGGCCGCGCAACGCGAGCTACAGTGCGAACGCGCGTGCCGCTGCGTTCGTCGAAGCGCTGCGTCGTCACGGCGATACCGCTCGCGCTGCAAGCGTACGGATTCAAGACACGCCGTCCGACACATACGCATGCGGTGTCGAAGCGGCACGACATCTGCTGTCCGGCGACACCGTTCCGGACGGCGTGTTCTGCTCGTCCGACCTGCTCGCGTTGGGCTTGATCGACACCGCGCGCCAGCAGTTCGGGCTGCGCGTGCCGGAAGACTTGCGCGTCATCGGCTTCGACGACATTCCTGCCGCCGCATTCGACGGCTATGCGCTGACGACGCTCCGTCAGGATACGCAAGGCCTCGCGAACGCGGCCGTCGACATGCTCGCCGAGCGGATGCAGGCGTTCGCCGGCGCATCGCGCACGCGGGTCGTGCCGGTGACCTGCGTCGTTCGTCACAGCTGCGCCGGCCGTCCGGCGTAGCGACGTGCGATGCGCACGCGTGCGCCAACGGGTTGCATGAAAGGCGCGAGCGCGCAGCGGTGCCTGCCGCGCGGCGCACCGCCGCCCTGCATCGGCGTCACTTCAACCCGCCCGCGAATCCGCGCAGCAGGTAACGCTGCACATAGCCGGCCACGGCCAGCGTGGGCAGCGACGCCATCAGCCCGGCGCTCATCAGGTCGCCCCAGTCGATCCCGTTCTCCGTCACGTAGCCGGCAATCGCGAGCGGCAGCGTGAAGCGGCTCGGCGTCGACACGAACAGCAGCGCGATCAGGAATTCGTTCCAAGCGGCGATGAACACGAAGATCGCGGTCGCGATCAGGCCCGGCGCGCACAGCGGCAGCACGATCTGCAGGAGCCGTCGAGCCAGCCCCGCGCCGTCGATGCAGGCCGCTTCCTCGTATTCGATCGGCACGTCGCGCACGAACGCGAGCAGCATCCAGATCGCCATCGGCAGCGCATAGATCTGATATGCGAGCATCAGGCCGGGCGTCGAATCGAGCAGGTGCAGCCGTTTCGCGAGCGCGAACAGCGGCACCGCGATCGTGATCGGCGGCATCAGCTTCAACGCAAGCACGAGCATCAGGAACAGCAGGTCGAGCCGCGCCGGAAAGCGCAGCCGCACGAGCGCGTACGCGGCCGGAAACGCGAGCGCCAGCGCCAACAGCGTCGTGCCGAAGCCGACCAGCAATGAATTGAAGAGGGGCGCGCCGATGCCGTTGGACCATACCGATGCGAAATGCGCGAAGGTCGGCGCGGCCGGCCAGATCCGCATCGGATGATCGAGACGTTCGAGCGTCGGCATGAAGGCCGCGCCGGCCATCCACAGGCACGGCAGCAGCAACAGCGCGAGCGCGGCGATGCGCAACGCCCACGGCAGCGCGCGACCGAATGCGGCGCTCGTGCGTGCGCGCGAAATGCCTGCGGATTGCGCCGTCATGCGCGCCGCTTGCGAACCGTCTGCCATACATACCCCGAGACCAGCAGCGCGGACGCCGCGAGCATCAGCACCGACGCGGCGCTCGCCGGCCCGACGTTGAAGAAGCGGAAGCCCGTGTCGTAGATGTAGGTCGACAGCGTCTGCGTCGCGTTGCCGGGGCCGCCGCCCGTCAGCGCATAGACCTTGTCGAACAGCTTGAACGTGTCGATCGAGCGCAGCAGCAGCGCGAGGCCGATTTGAGGCGCCGCGAGCGGCAGCGTGATGTCGCGCAGGCACTGCCACTCGCTCGCGCCGTCGGTGCGCGCGGCTTCGTACAGTTCCTGCGGGATCGACTGCAACCCGGCCAGCACGATCAGGAAGGCCATCGGCGTCCACTGCCATACGTCGACGAGCGCGAGCGACCACAACGCGAGATGCGGATCGGACAGCCAGCGCACGCCTTCGACGCCGAACGCCGCGAGGAGCGCGTTCAGGAAGCCGTCGAAGTTGAGCCAGTTGCGCCAGATCGCCGAGCACACGAGCGTGGACAACATCATCGGCAGGATCGCGAGCGGCAGCGCGATGCGCCGCCCCGGAAACGCGCGCACGAACAGCAGCGCAAGGCCGAAACCCAGCGCGACTTCGGCGAGCGACGCGACGATCGTGAAGCGCAGCGTGTTGCCGAAGCCGGCCGTGAACGCGTCGTCACCAAGCACCGCGCGATAGTTCGCGAGCCCCGCGAACGCGCGGCGGCCGGCCGAGTAGTCGACGTGGCAGAACGAATCGATCAGCACCTGCGCGACCGGATACAGCGCGAGCGCGGCGAGCACCAGCAGCGCGGGCCCGAGCAGTGCGACGAACGGCAGGCTGCGGCCAAAGGCTTTCATGCGCGGGTTCCGGACGACATCGCGAGGTGCGCCGTCACTTGCCGGCCGCGGCCGTCGCCTGCGCGATCTTCTGCTGCGCCTGGCGCAGCGCGGCGTCGGGCGCGGCCTGCCCCGTCAGCGCGAGCTGCAGCTGGTCGCCGAGAATGCTCTCGACCTGCTGCCAGTCCTTCACGCGCGGCCGCGCACGGCCGGCCTCGAGCGCCTTCAGCTGATCCGGATACCAGCGATACTGGCGCACCAGCGCCGGATCGTTGAACACGCTGCGGCGGGTCGGCGGAATGCCGATGCCGGCGAGGCGCGTCTGCGTGTCGCGGTTGGTCAGGTATGCGAGGAAATCCTGCGCGAGCTTCGCGTGCGGCGCGTCCTTCGGAATGCCCATCTGCCAGATGCCGAGCATCGGCGCCGAGCCGGCAGTCTGCCCGGGCGGCGGCTGCAGCGCGATCTGCCCGACCACGCGCGACTGCTTCGGATCGTCGAGCGCCGGCACCCACGCAGGCCACACCTCGATCGACTGCGCGGCCGTGCCGCGCTGCAGCGCGTCGCGCACTTCCGCCGCACCGTAGACGTCGACGTCCTTCGGCGCGGACGCCTTCAGCGCGAGGAAGGTCTTCAGCGCTGCCTGCGCCTCGCGCGAATCGATCGTCACGTTGCCGGCACGGTCGAACACGTCGCCGCCGTATGCCCACAGGATCGGCAGGAAGCCTGTGACGACGGGATTGCCCTTGGTCCCGCGGAACACGACACCCGACACGCTCTTGTCCGCGCCGCCGACGGTCTGCGCGATCTTCAGCACGTCGTCCCAGTTGCGCGGCGGCTGCAGCTTGCATTTCGCGAGCAGGTCCTTGCGGTACGCGAACATCTCGACGTTGCCGACGATCGGCAGCGCATACAGCGCACCGGCCGCGTTGCGGCCGAGCGCGACGACGGACGGCACGAGATCGGCGTCGGCGAGCGATGCCGGCAGCGGCTTCAGCCAGCCGTTGCCGATGAATTCGGGCGCCCACGTGTCGTCCATCATCACGAGGTCGTACGCGCCGGTGCCTTCGCGCATCGACAGCTTGAGCTTCTGGTACAGGTTCGCGTTCGGCAGCTTGAGCAATTCGATCTCGGTGCCCGGGTGCAGCTTGTTGAAGCCGGCGACGGCGTCGGCCAGGCCCTTGCCGTAGATGTCGTCGCGGCCCGCGATGACGAGATCCGCCGCGAAGGCGTGCGAGGCGGCAAGGGACAGCGCAACGGCGGCGGACAGCGCGCGCAGGCGGCTCAGCAAGGTCATGAGGTCTCTCTCGTTCGGCGTGGTGGCGGGACGGCCAGGCGTTGCACACGTGTGCAACGCGGGCGACGCTTCTGGCCGCCTGAAGCGAACGCCATTGTTCACGCCGATCGTTACGAATTTATGGCACGCGGCGGGAACGGCCGCCGCCGTGCCCGGCTGCCCCGCCCCGCCTGCCGCTCCGTGCCTCCGCTCCGGTCAGAAATTCACGCGGATCCCGGCCATCACCGCCAGTTGCCGGCTCGAGTTGCTGTTCGCGAGCACCGGAATCTGCGCGTAGTTCACCGCGTTCCCGCTCGCGTCGGTGCCGAGCCCCGTCCCGCTCGCGATCTGGCCGATCGCGACCGCGTACAGCGCCGTGCGCTTCGACAGGCTGTAGTTCGTGCCGACATTCACCTGATGAAAGCGCGTCGTGCCGCGCCCGTCGGTATGGGCCGCGTTGAAGATGTACGCGATGCCGCCCTGCAGCGCCGGCGTGAACATGTACGTGGCGTTCAGTTCGCCGATGTCGAACGTGAACGCCTGCGTACGCGGCTGCGCGGCGGTCGAGAAGTAGCGGCTGTCACCGAGGCGCGTATGCGTGTAGGTGAGCGCGATCGTCGCCGCGCCGAACGTGACCGACCCGCCCGCACCGAACGCGCGCATCGAGCCGGCATCCTGCAGCAGGCAGTACATCGCGCCCGGGTTGCTGCACGCGAAATCGCCGATATAGCCGCTCGCGCCGCCGAGCGCCGCGTCGAGCGGCTGGTGCAGGTCGAGGTAGCCGACCGAGAACGCCACCGGCGCGCGCGTGTACGTCGCGGCCACCGCATAGCCGCGCTTCGCGGAGAAATCGCCGGCCTGCCCGCCGAAGCTGAACGTGCCGCCGAACGTGAAGCCGTTGAAATCGGCGCTGGTGAACTTCACCGCGTTGTTGAAGTTGAATGCAGCGTTCAGGTTGTCGACGTCGCCGAGGTGCGAGCCGTACGGCGTCGCCCAGTTGTTGCTCGATACGTACGCGCCGAGCATGTCCGTGTACGAGTCGTATTGGCGGCCGAGGCCGAGCGTGCCGATCCCGTCCTGGCGCAGCCCGACCCACGCCTGCCGGCTGAACGCCGTGCCGCCCTGCAGCGCCTGCCCGTTCGCGGACAGGAACTGCTGCTCGAGCGTGAACACCGCGTCGAGCCCGCCGCCGAGCGGCTCGGCCCCCTGGAAACCGAAGCGCGACGGCACGAGGTTGCCGCCGCCCATCTGCCACGCATGGCCGCCGCCCGTGCTGCCGTCGGCGCGCGTGAACTGCTGGTTCGTCGAGTAGATGATGCCGGTGTCCACGGTGCCGTACAGCGTCACGCTGCCGGAGGTCTGCGCGTGTGCGTGCATGCACCCGAGCGTGGCCGCGGCCGCGGCCAGTCGTCTTCCGATTCTCATGTCCCGCCCCTCTGTTGTCATCGATACGCAGTGCAGATCGATGGGGTTGTCGATATGGGTGACAGGACTCTATCCAGCGAAAATTCAGGACCTCTATCGCAAATCGGCAAACCGTGGCGCGCATGGCCCGCGACGTTGCCCGGCGGCGGCGTCGCGGTGCGCGTGCGTCATTCGGGACGCGTCGTCTGGGAAGGCAGCTCGCCGAACAGGTCGCGATACTCGCGCGCGAAATAACCGAGGTGCGTGAACCCCCAGCTCGCGGCGGCCTCGCCGACGCCGAGCTGCTGCACGGATGTCGTGCGCAGCATGCGGCGCACCGCGTTCAGCCGGATCGTGCGCAGATAGCCGACCGGCGTGACGTCGGCCACGCGTTGAAAGCTCGTCTGCAGCGTGCGGCGGCTGCAGCGCAGCGCGCGGCACAGTTCGAGCACGGTGACGGGTTCCTCGGGGCGGTCGCGCAGATGCTTCTCGCAACGGCTCACGATGTCGCTGTAGGTGGCGTGCGTGATGTCGCGGCGCTCGACGCCGATGCCCTGCTCGAGCGCGTCGAGGAACATGCCGAGCATCGCGTCGCGAAACATCTTGCGGGTGGCCGCGTATTCGAGGTGGCCGGGGTTGCGCTGCGCATCGTCGATCAACGACGACAGCCGCACGCCGAGCGCGACGCCCTGCTCGTCGGACAGCCGCGTCACGTGGCGCAGCTTGCGCGCGCCGGATGCACCGAATTCGGCTTCGCACAGCTCGTCGACCATGTCGGACGCCGCGCTGATCCCGACGAGCCCCATCCCTTCCGGCGTATGGAATTCGAAATCCTCGCCGGCGCGCAGCGCGAGCAGCGCATAGCCGTCGACGGGCTGGCCCTGGAACGTGCCCGCGAGCGGCACCGACAGCGGCACCGCGAGCGACGTGCGCCCGGCCGGCGCGAGCCCGGTTTGCGCGACGCGCCGGTTGGTCGTCTCGCGGAAGAAGTGAAAATCGTCGTACAGCACCTGCGTGACGGTGCCCTTGAAGCGGCCCGGCGTCATCTGGCGGTAGACCTGATGCCAGCCCGCGATCGCGAGCCCGTGATCGTGCACGTCTTCGTGTGAGCGTGACTGGAACAGCATCGGCATCTCCGGTAAAACCCCTAAACGCGGCCGCCGGGTTCCCCCGGCGCGCAACGCCACAGCTTACCCGTGCAAAATCCTGCGTAGTGCGGTTTCGAACGCAAGACAGGCCGCCGACAGCGCGGCGGCCTGCTCGCCCGTCAGGCGGACGTAGCGGCGGAACGACGGCATCCGGTTCACGACCTCGCTGCCGCCGAACGGCACGATCGCGAGCGTCCAGCGGCCGTCGCGCGCGTCGATCGCGCAGTCGGTCAGGTGCAGCGGCCGCAGCGCGTCGGCCAGCGACGGCTCGGCGACCAGCGCGGCCACCGTGTCGACGAATCCGGGGTCGCATCCCGGCTCGGCCACCGCGTCGATGCCCGTGCGGCGCAGCCAGCCGGTCTGCGTCACCCGCGCGCGGCCCCGCACGGCCGGGCCGCACGCGGTTGCCGCCACCCTCACGCTGACCGTATGCATCAGGAATTGGCGATCGACACGCTCGTCGATGCCCACGCGCACGCCGTTCGGCAATCGGGCCGTCAAACTGCCGCCCCCGTCGGCATCGCGCGCGGCGCCCAGATCGGCGAGCACGCGCGCGGCGATCGCGCCGGGCCGATGGCCGGGCGGCGGCGCATCGGGCGCCGCGCGCCAGCGGGCGAGCACAGCCTTCACGACGCGACGTGCTCGTTGCGCAGCACTTCTTCCACCGGCACCGGCTTGAACGGATGACGGCGCTGCACGACGAGCGTCCAGAACAGCGCGTACAGCGCGGTGAGCCCGAGCATCGCGCCGAACGGCACGTAGATGTCGCGCGCGTTCATGCCCGGCGGCGTGATGTACCAGATCGCGAGCACGATGCCGACGCTCGACACGATCTGCGGCAGCGGGAACAGCGGCGAACGGTACGGGCGCGGCAGGTCCGGGCGGCGAATCCGCAGCATCACGACCGACGCGGTGACGAGCAGGTACGCGGTGCCCCATGCGCAGGTCGCCGCGAGCACGAGGTGCAGGATGCTGTCGAGATTGCCGTTGATCAGCCACGCGTGGAAGATCGGCACGATCGCCGCCGCGACGATGCCGACCACCGGCGTCTTGAAGCGCGGATGCAGGTACGCGAAGCAGCGCGGCAGCGCGCCGTCGATCGCCATCCCGTACAGGATGCGCGGCAGCCCGGCCATCAGCGTGTTGATCGTCGCGGCGCCCGCGCACAGGAACGCGATGCCGAACCAGATGCGGCCGAAGGGCCCAAGCACCTGCAGCGCGAACGCGGGAATCGCGCCCGGCGTGTCGAGCAGGTGCGTGAGGCCGTCGGGGCTCACGGGCACGTTCGCGACCTGGCGGCGGATCGCCGCGCCGTACAGGAACATGCAGATCGCGACGCCGACGAGGCCGAGCGCCATCGCGCGCGGAATCGTCTTGCCCGGCGCCTTCATTTCCGGCGCGAGCGGCGTGACGAACTCGCAGCCGACGAACATGAACATCGCCATCCCGACGAGCGACAGCACGGCCGGCACCGACGTGCCGACTTCCGAGCCGCCGAACCAGCCGTCGAGATGCACGGCCGGCGCGGCCGCGAGGCCGAGGATGCCGAAGATCATCAGCGACAGCCACATGCCGGCCGTCAGCACGATCTCGAGCTTGCTGAACACCTTGATGCCGATGATGTTGGTGATCGCGAACGTGACCACGAGGCCGACGCCGACGAGCCACGAGCTGTTGTGCTTCTCGAACGCGGCATTCAGCGATTCGAAATTGACGAGCGCCATGATGCCGCTCAGGATCGTTTCCGCCGTGCCGGCGAACACGTGCACGAGGAAATACGCGGAGATCGTGCCGGTGATCGCCCAGAAGCGGCCGAGCCCGCACGACAGGTAATCGTAAACCGAGCCGGCCGTCGGCAGCATCGCGGCGGCTTCCGAGAACGTGGTCGCCTGCGCCTGCATCATCACGAACGCGATGATCATCGCGACCGCGAACGCCCAGCCGCCCATCCCGAAGCCCGACGTCGCGGTGAGGATCACCGGGCTTGCCATGATGAGGCCGACGGCGCTCGCCAGCGCGGTCGGAAAGCCGACCGCACCCGCCTTCAGCGCCGTGCCGCCGCCTGCCTCGGCCGGCGTGCCGGCGGGCGCGCCGCCCGCGGCGCCGGTAATACCTGACCATCCCGACATCTTCGTCTCCTTCCTGAACGGGCCCGAACCTGCGCTCCGGCAGCTATCGGGGCCCCATGCTTTGCGGTCGGCCCGGGGCGGCGCTTCAGCGCTTCGATTCCCGGGCCCCCTGTCGATCACACCTTGATCCGATGTCGAAAAAATACGCAGGCAAAATAATCCGGTCATAGCGCAAATCGGCAAACCGGCGGCGGCCGCGCTGCCCGCCGCCGGCGTGCCGTCACGCGATCACGCCGTTACGCGAACGGCACGGCCTCGAAGCCCGCCGCGAGCGCGTCGATGATCCGGTCGAGCTGCTCGCGCTGGATCACGAGCGGCGGCGACAGGATGATCTTCGTGCCGACCGGACGCACCAGCACGCCGTTCTCGCGCGCGACTTCCGCGACCGCGTTCGCGTAGCCGGACAGCGGGTCGATCGGCTCGCGCGTGTCCTTGTTCGCGACGAGGTCGAGCGCGAGCATCAGCCCCTTGCCGCGCACCTCGCCGACCGCCGCGAAGCGTTCCGCGAACGGCTGCAGCGCTTCGAGCAGATATGCGCCCTGCTTCGCCGCATTCGCCGGCAGGTCTTCCTTCACGACGATGTCGAGGCTCGCGATCGCGGCCGCGCATGCGACCGGGTGGCCCGCATACGTGTAGCCGTGCATGATCGCGCCGCCGAAATCGGCGTTCGCGGCGAACGCGTCCTCGATCCGCGCGTTCACGACCGTCGCGCCGAGCGGCACGTAGCCCGACGAGATCCCCTTCGCGAGACACATGATGTCCGGGCGCACGCCCCAGCCGCGGCTGCCGAACATGCTGCCGCTGCGGCCGAAGCCCGTCACCACTTCATCGGCGATCAGCAGGACGCCGTAACGGTCGCACACCTCGCGCACGAGCGGCCAGTAGTTGGCCGGCGGCACGATCACGCCGCCCGCGCCCTGGATCGGCTCCGCGATGAATGCGGCCACCGTGTCCGGGCTCTGGAACTGGATCTCGCGCTCCAGCATTTCCGCGCAGATCCGGCCGAGTTCTTCGGGGTCCTGCGTGAACGGGTTGCGGTACAGCCATGGCGTCTCGACGTGGAAGCAGCCCGGCAGGTTCGGCTCGTAGTTGCGGCGAAACACCGTGTTGCCGTTCACCGACGCGCCGCCGAAGTGCGTGCCGTGATAACCCTGCTTCAGCGAGATGAACTTCGTGCGGTCGGCCTGGCCGCGCACCTTCCAGTACTGGCGCGCGATCTTCAGCGCGGTCTCGATCGAATCGGAGCCGCCCGAGCTGTACAGCACGCGGCGCATCCCTTCCGGTTCGAGCAGGTCGATCACCTTCTTCGACAGCTCTTCCGCGCGCGGATGCGAGATCCCGTCGAACAGCTGGAAGTATTCGAGCTCGTCGAGCTGGCGCACGATCGCGTCCTTCACTTCCTGGCGGTTGTGGCCGACGTTCACGTTCCACAGGCCCGCGACGCCGTCGACGAGCTTGCGCCCCTGTTCGTCGAACACGTAGCAGCCGTCGCCGCGCACGATGCGGATCGGCTTGCGCTGCTTCATCTCGTTCGGGTGCAGCATCGGGTGCCAGAATTTTGCTTCGTTGTAGCTCATTGCAGTCTCCACGGTCGGATCGTTTGAACCTGGGTCGTCCGGGTTCAGGGTTCGAGGTTGATGCCGCGCGTCAGTGCGCGATGCAGACGGATTTGGTTTCGGTGAAGCCTTCGATCGCGTACTGGCCGAACTCCCGGCCGATGCCCGATTGCTTGTAGCCGCCGAACGGCATCGACGGATCGAGCGGGATATGGCAGTTCACCCAGACGGTGCCGGCCTCGATCTGCGGCACGAGGTTCATCACGCGCTTCAGGTCGTTGCTCCAGATGCTCGCGGCGAGGCCGTACGGCGACGCGTTCGCGAGACGCACCGCGTCGGCCGCGTCGTCGAACGGCACGACGACGATCACCGGGCCGAACACTTCGTCGCGCACGATCGCGCTGTCCGGATGCGGATCGGCGATCACGGCCGGCTTCACGTAGTAGCCGGGCAGGTCGTCGGCCGGCGTGCCGCCCGCGAGGAACGTCAGGCCCGCGCGGCGCGCGCCCTCGATGTGCTGGACGACCTTGTCGCGATGGTGCGCGGAGACCAGCGGGTTGATCTGCGCGGTCGTGTCGAGTCCCGCGCCGAGCTTCATCGACTGTGCGACGCCTGCGAGGCCGTCGGCAAGCTGCGCGAACTTGCTGCGGTGCACATAGATGCGCGACGCGGCCGCGCACACCTGCCCCTGGTTGAAGAACGCGCCGGCGGCGACGCCGTCGAGCGCCTGCGCGATGTCGATGTCGTCGAGCATCACGATCGGGTTCTTGCCGCCGAGCTCGAGCGAGAAGCGCGTCATGTTCTGCACCGCCGCCGCGCCGACCAGCTTGCCGGTCGCGGTCGAGCCCGTGAACGAGATCTTCGCGATCGACGGGTGGCTCGCGAGCGCGGCGCCGCACACGCGGCCGCCGGTGACGACGTTGAACACGCCGGGCGGCACGCCGGCTTCGCGTGCGAGCTCGGCCAGGCGCAGCGCGGTGAGCGGCGTTTCCGGCGACGGCTTCAGCACGATCGTGCAGCCGGCCGCGAGCGCGGGGATCAGCTTCCACACCGCGATCATCAGCGGGAAATTCCAAGGCACGATCGCGGCGACCACGCCGACCGGCTCCTTGCGCGTATAGGCCGTATAACGCGCGCCGGGCGGAAACGGGATCGACACATCGAGCGTCTGGCCGGTGATCTTGGTCGCCCAGCCGGCCATGTAGCGCACGTATTCGACGCTCGCGCCGACCTCGATCGCGCGCGACACGTGAATCGACTTGCCCTGGTTCAGCGTTTCGAGCTGCGCGAGCGTTTCGGCGTCGGCCTCGATCAGGTCGGCGAGTTTCAGCAGGATGCGTTCGCGGTCGGCCGGGCGCAGGCCGCTCCACATGCGGGTGTCGAACGCGTGCTTCGCGCTGGCGACCGCGCGGTCGACGTCGCGTTCGTCGGCGTCCGCGACCGTCGCGAGCCGCTCGCCCGTCGCGGGGTCGTACACGTCGAGTCGCGCGGCCGCGTGGGCGGGCTGCATTTCGCCGTCGATGAAGAGGCCGAAATCGCGCGCAACGAAAGTGCGCACGGTGTCGCTGACGGCGACGAAGGTCGTGGTGCTCATGGGCGTCTCGAGGATTGTCGTGGCTGGACCGCGTGCGTGAGAGGCACGCGGGCGTCGGATCACTGTATCGACGAGGGTTCACGCCCGGTGAGCGCAAATTGGCAGCGCGTGGGCGCTGAGGGTGGCGGGTTCGAACCCCGCGGTGGCGGGTCGAGTGTCGAGACGGGAAGCCGGCTCGGTATCGCACGGGCAGACCGGCCGGCCTACTCGACCGGCGCGGGCATGCCCGCGCCGGTACCGGGCTAGGGCCTGTTCACGCTAATAACGGGCTTGCGAACGTGCCTTTCCGCTCGCAGTGCAAGAAGTGAGGAGCGCCGTTTGGCCGTGCCAAACGCCCCGAAGGAAGTCCCCTTGGGGGACAAGCGACGAACGACGCCGCAATGCGGGCGGAAAGGCGCGCTCCCCTGTTCGTGAAAATTCATTCGTGGGGCCGGCCACCAGAAGGGCCGATCGCCGCGTCATGCTAGTTTCTGAAGCCGTGCCCCATCGACGCAAGGAAGTCGTACGCTTGGTAATCCAGCCAGTAGATGCCGAGCGCCAGCGGAATCAGGAAGTACAGCGAATCGTATATCCCGCTTCTCACGGTCCTGATGATGAAAATCGGCAGTGCAACGCTCAAGGCGGCGACCACAAGCGCAACTGCAATGATCGTGACGTCCATGTACCCGGCCCCTGGTTGTTATTGAAACGACGATCGCGCATGGTACTGCACGACGGCGGAAATCCTCGAGCAGAACGATTGCGGCGTCGAGCCAACCGGTTCGGTACGGTTCGACCGATCAGGCTTGCGAGGTGGATGCTTGACAGAGGCGTGCGGCCGGTCAGCCGCTGACATCCAGGCAGCCTGCAGGACCGACCAGTTCGTTTTCCGTGGCATTGCCCGACGTGAACAGGCAAAAATTCGTGCCGATTTCACTCCCGAATTCCATCAGGAAGTCCAGTCGGCCGTCGCGGTCGAGGTCGCCCGCCCAGATCAGGGTTACGCGAAACGGCGGCGGGTCGCCGCCGAAATCATGCAGGACCGACCGCTTGCCCCCGCCTTCGGCAATCACCGCGCCGGATACGGTGTAGCTCAACGCGTACCGGTGGCCGTGAAACGCGAAACGCAGCGGTTCGGGGCCGGGCTCGATCACCCTTCCACCGTTCGGGAACGCCAGGTTCACCGCGTCGACCCGGCCCTGCCTGAGCGATGTGCAACGCAACAGCGCAACGGCATGTTTCACGTCGGGCGTGACGTCGACGACAATGCCATCCGGTTGCACCGGTTCGAGCCGGATGCGTGCCGGCGCGAGCTTCCAGCGATTGCCGTCCGGCGCCAGTGCGAGCCATCCGTCGCCGAGTTCAGTCCCAGCGTCGCCGACGTCATCGGCCAGCATCCGGAGCGGTTGCAGTACGGCGCACGAATCGGGTTCGCTCTCTTGCGCGAACGCAGTCGAGGCCGCGGAAACACCCAGCAACACGAGCAGCCCAGCCAGCAGCGCCTTGATATTCATGAATCGGCAATCGCGAAAGGTTTGAATTCCGGACCGCAATTATCCGATGAATTACAGGAATAGCGCGCCCACCAGTTCCGTGCGGTTCGACACGCCGAGCTTGCGGTACATGCGCATCAGGTGCGTCTTGACGGTCGGCTGGCCGAGCGCGAGATCGCGCGCGATCTCCTTGTTCGAGCGGCCATCGCGCACGAGGCGCGCGATCTGCTCCTCGCGATAGGTCAGCCGCTCCTCGCAGCCGATCCGGTGGATCCCGCGCCGCGCGCGCAGCAGCGGGCTCAGCGCGGCTTCGGCAACCGGCTGCAGCCGCGCGAGCGCATCGATCTCGCCGGGTGCGAACCGCCCGGCCGTGGCGTTGCCGGCCGCGCTGCCGCGCGCGTCGCCGGCCCCGAAGCGCAATAGCGAGAACGCGCCGACCGTCCGGCCCGCGTCGCGCAGCCAGATCTCGACGACGTCGGCCACGTCGTGGCGCCGCAGGAAACGGGTCCAGTACGCGGACGCGTCGCGTCTTTCGTCAGGCAATTGCGACGCGAGCGTGACGACCGCTCGGTCGCCCGCCGCGCAGCGCGACGGATGCAGCGGATCGAGCATCCGGTAGCGTGCGACATAGGTGCGATGCATCGATTCCGGCATCCCGAACAGCTCGAAATCGGCCGGCTCGCCGCTCTGGTCGAGCCGGTAGAACACGATCGCGGACGGGCTCGCGAACGCGTCGAACGCATCCACGCACGCGCGCAGCGCGCGTGGCCAGTCGTCGGAGGCCGGATCGGCGGGAACAGTTGGGAGCGGCATGGTGGAATCGGCTGGCGGCGCGAACGTATCGAAAATCGAAGTTCGGGCCAGCCTATCGGCGCCGAAAAGCGCCGGTGAGCACAAATCGGCAAATCGTCCCGGTTTGGCGGCGGTGACTGGTGTGGCTGGTGCAGCCGGGACGACACAGGCGCGCGACGACGCGCGCGCCGCGTGTCAGCGCGCGTTCGACGCGAACGTGTCGCAGGCGCTCAGCTCGCCCGATTCCATCCCGCGCCGCAGCCAGTACACGCGCTGGTCGCTGGTGCCGTGCGTGAAGCTCTCCGGCACGACGTAACCCTGCCCTTGCTGCTGCAGCCGGTCGTCGCCGATCGCGGCGGCCGCCTTCAGCCCCTGCTCGAAATCGCCGGGTTCCATCAGCCGCTGGTTCGCGCGCTGCGCATTGTTCGCCCATACGCCGGCAAAGCAGTCGGCCTGCAGCTCCATCCGTACCGACAGCGCGTTCGAGTGCGCCTGGCTCGCCCGCCGGCGCGCGGCGTCGACCTTGTCGGAAATGCCGAGCAGGTTCTGCACGTGATGGCCGACTTCGTGCGCGACCACGTAAGCCTGCGCGAAATCGCCGCCCGCGCCGAAACGCCGGCGCAGCTCGTCGTAGAAACCGAGATCGATATACACCTTGCGGTCGGCCGGGCAATAGAACGGCCCCATCGCCGTCTGGCCCGTGCCGCAGGCTGTCGGGGTCGAGTTCGTGAACATCACGAGCGTCGGCGGCTGGTATTGCGCATGCAGCTGGGTATTGAACACGCCCGTCCACGTGCGCTCGATATTGCCGAGCACCTTGCGCGTGAACACCGCGCCCGGATCGTTCGCCGGCACGCCCTGCCGCTGCGTGGGCGCGGGCTGCGCCTGCTGCTGGCGGCCCTGCAGCGCCGATGCGCCTTCGAGCACCACGCGCGGGTCGATCCCGAAGAAATACGACGCGGCGAACGCGATCACGATCGTGCCGATGCCGATCGTCGCGCCCCGCCCGCCGCCGAACCCGCCGGCACCACGGCGATCCTCGACGTTCGTGCTTTCCCTTTCGTCGTCCAGCCTCATTGCCGGCCCTCCCTGTTCCTGTCGATGGCCGGCGCGCGGGCGCGCAACCGGGCGATATGTTGTGTGGTTGCGGCACGATCGTTCGGCAGAGGCAGCGCCTGCGTGCCGGGATCGCCAGCCCGCCGCTCCGCTCGAACGACGGAATCGGCCGGCCGATGCGCCGCGCGTCGATACGCGGCTCGCCCGCGCTATTCTGCCGGGCTTTCGTGACTTATCGCAAAAATGTGGAGGATAGTGCGATTCGGCGCCGGACATCGTCAGCCTTTGCAAAATGGCCTGCGCCCGCCTCCGGTCGCCCGCTCCGGATGCCGCCCGCGTTCATCCCTTCGGCTGATACCGGCGCTCGCCGGCCCCGCCTAAAGTGACCGGAAACCACCCCTTTCCGGAGCACGACATGACACACCCGCCCCCCCGCACGATCGCGATCACAGGCGCCGGCACCGGCATCGGCGCCGCATGCGCGCGCCGCTTCGCACGCGGCGGCGACCGCGTCGTGCTGATCGGCCGGCGTCAGGCGCCGCTCGACGCGCTGGCCGCCGAAACGGGCGGCCTCGCGCTTGCCGGCGATGCCGCGAGCGCCACCGACTGGGCCCGCTTCCTGCCGCACATCGCCGAACGCGTCGGCCGCGTCGACGCGCTCGTCGCATGCGCGGGCGGCCACGGGCTCGGCCGCGCGGACGAAACCGACGACGCGCAGTGGCGCGACGCGATGCACGCGAACCTCGACACCGCGTTCGTGAGCGCGCGCGCGTGCCTGCCCGACCTGATCGCGCAGCGCGGCAGCATCGTGCTGGTCGCGTCGATCGCCGCGCTCGCGGCCGGGCCCGGCGTGTGCGGCTACACGGTCGGCAAGCATGCGCTGCTCGGGCTCGCGCGGTCGCTCGCGCGCGACTACGGGCCGCACGGCGTGCGGGCGAACGCGGTGTGCCCCGGCTGGGTCCGCACGCCGATGGCCGATGCGGAGATGGAACCGCTGATGTCGGCGCACGGCGACACGCTCGACGGCGCGTATGCGCGCGTCAGCGCCGACGTGCCGCTGCGCCGCGCGGCCGCCCCGGACGAGATCGCGGCCGTGTGCGCGTTCCTCGCGTCGCCGGACGCGTCGTTCGTGACCGGTGCGACGCTCGTCGCGGACGGTGGCGCGATGGTCGTCGACGTGCCGACGCTCGCATTCGACACGCTCTGATGCGCGCGGGCGCCCCGCCCGCGTCACCCTTCGTTGCACCAGGCGCGTCGTGCGTGCCCGCCGGCACGCCGCCGCCCGTCCGCCCCCGCGACGCACACCGCGCCGCCCGCTCGTTTCCCGGCACCGAAAATCCGCTACCATCGACCGGTCCCGCCGCCCCGCCCGGCACCGCCTCACGTTTCGGACTTCGATGAACATCCGGTTTCTTGAAACCTTCGTCTGGCTCGCGAAGCTGGAAAATTTCCGGCTCACGGCCGAAAAACTCCACACGACGCAGGCCGCCGTGTCGAGCCGCATCGCGTCGCTCGAGGAAGCGTTCGACGTGCGCCTGTTCGACCGCAACACGCGCTCGGCCACGCTCACGCCCGCCGGGCGCCGCATGCTCGCGTACGCGGAGCGGATCGTGCGGCTCGACGGCGAAATGCGGCGCGACATCGACGCGGCGAGCGACGCGGGCCTGATCCGGATCGGCGTGATCGAATCGATCGTGCACAGCTGGTTTCCCGCGCTGATGGCGCAACTGCGCGAGCGCTATCCGCGCCTCGACGTCGAGATCACGAGCGACACGACGCTGCACCTGATCCGCCTGCTCAGCACCGACGGCGTCGACCTGATCCTGCAGACCGACCCGGTGCCGGGCCCCGACTTCACGAACCTGCCGCTCTGCGAATTCCCGGTGCGCTGGGCGGCCAGCCCGCGCCTCGGGCTCGGCGGCCAGCCGCTCGACGTCGCGCGCCTGGCCGAATTCCCGATCATCAGCTTCTCGCGCCACTCCGGGCCGCACGCGACGATCGAACGGCTGTTCGCGGCCGTCGAGCGGCCGGCCAGCATCAACTGCATCACGTCGGTCGCCGCGATGATCCGCCTCGTCGCCGACGGCTTCGGCGTGGCCGCGTTGCCGCCCGCGATCATCGGGCGCGAGCTGCACGAAGGTGCGCTGGAGCTGCTCGACGTCGAACCCGAATTCCCCGCGCTGCCGCTCGTCGCGTCGTACCGCAGCCAGGGCCTGCCGGTGGCCGCGCGTATCGCGGAACTGGCCAGCGAAGTCGCGCGCGCAATGCCGGCCGCCGCAAGCCACGCCAAGCCGGCGACGGCGACACCGACACCGCCCACGGCCGATCGCGCGGACACCACACCCGCCCGCTCCGCGACGAAGTCAAAAGCCAGGACACCGGCGAAAGCGAAACGCACGACGTCATCCGCACCGCCCGCCACATCCCCCGCCAAACGCCGCCCGCGCCGCTCATAAGAAAACCTGTTCACCGCGAATTTGTTTTCTTGTTGGACGGGCACGGCCCGTCTTCGGGACACTGCGGTTCCTGACACGCCCCCCGTCACGAGGAACCCGCAATGACCCGCTTTCCCCTTCCGCACGGCCAGCTTTGCGTCTGGACGGATATCGACCCCGCGCACGAAGCCGATTTCAACGCGTGGTACGACCGCGAGCACATGCAGGAACGTGTCGCGATTCCGGGCTTCACGCATGCGCGGCGCTTTCGCGCGACCGATCGCGGCCCGCGCAAGTACCTCGCGCTGTACGTGACGGACGCGCTCGACGTGTTCCACGGCGACGCGTACCGGCGCGCGTTCACGCAGCAGACCGCATGGTCGCTCGCGAACTTCGAGCGCATGACGGGCACGCAGCGGCGCGTCGGCGAACTGACGATCGAGGCCGGCGACGGCGAAGGCGCGCATCTCGCGCTGTTCGTGCTGCCGCCGGATCGCATCGACGTGCCGCACCTGCGCGAACGCTTCGACGACGCGCTGCACGAACCGGGCATCCACGCCGCACGGCTCTTTCGCACCGCGCCCGACCTGTCCGCGCCGATCGGCGCCGATGCGGCCGCCCGCCCGGCGGCCGACGCGCTCGTGCTGATCGAAGGCAGCGATGCGGCCGCGACGCGCCGCGTGGCCGCCACGCTCGCCGGGCACGACGACGTGCGCACCTTCGCGCTGCTGTGGCGCGCCGCCGCGCCGCTGCATGCGGCACGCGGCGACGTCGAAACCGACCCTGCTGCCGCCGCCGCGCTGCCGGCCTGATCGCCCGCGCCGACCGCATCGCATGCGCGCGGCACGCCCGCGCATCGGCCCGGCGCTCCATCCCGTTCCCCTCACGACATGCCCGACACCATGAGCACTCTCGCCCAGCCCGCCGCACACGCGCCCCGCCGCGTCCGCAACAGCCGACTCGCGACCGCGAGCATGATCGGCACGTCACTCGAGTGGTACGACTTCACGATCTACAACACGCTCGCCGCGCTCGTATTCAACCACCTGTTCTTCCCTTCGGTCGATCCGCTCGCCGGCACGATCCTCGCGTTCTCGACCTATGCGGTCGGCTACGTGTCGCGCCCGCTCGGCGGCTTCGTGTTCGGCAATCTCGGCGACCGCATCGGCCGCCGCGCGGTGCTGATGCTCACGCTCGTGCTGATGGGCGTGACGACCGCGCTGATGGGGGCGCTGCCGACTTATGCTCAGGCCGGCATCCTGAGCCCGATCCTGCTCGTCGCGCTGCGCTTCGTGCAGGGCGTCGCGCTCGGCGGCGAATGGGCCGGCGCGGTGCTGCTGTCGGTCGAGCACGGCGACCAGAAGCGGCGCGGATTGTCCGCATCGTGGACGCAGATCGGCCCGTCGTTCGGCACGCTGCTCGGCACCGGCTGCATCGCGCTCGTGACGCTGTCGACCACGTCGGGGGACTTCCTGTCGTGGGGCTGGCGCGTGCCGTTCGCGGCCAGCGCGCTGCTCGTCGTGTTCGGTTTCTGGCTGCGCCGCGGCGTCGACGAAACGCCGCAGTTCGAACAGCTCGCCGAATCGCACGCGACCGCCGAGGTGCCGGTCGCGGACGTGCTGAAGTACCACTGGAAGCGCCTGCTGATCGCCGGCGGTTCGCGAATCGGTTCGGACGTGCTGTATGCGCTGATCGTCGTGTTCACGCTGACCTACGTGACGACCGTGCTGCACCTGTCGCGCCCCGTCGCCCTGACGGCCGTGATGATCGGCACGGCCTGCAACGCACTCGCGGTGCCGTTCTTCGGCGCGCTGTCGGATCGCTTCGGCCGCCGGCCCGTCTATCTCGCCGGCGCGCTCGCCGGGATCGTGTGGGCGTTCGTGTTCTTCGCGATGCTCGATTCGGCGCGCCCGGGCGCAATCGTCGCGGCCGTCGCGATCGGCCTCGTGATCCACGCGGTGATGTATGGCCCGCAGGGCGCGTTCGTGACCGAGCAGTTCCCGACCCGCGTGCGCTATGCGGGCTCGTCGCTCGCGTACACGCTCGCCGGCATCGTCGGCGGCGGCTTCGCGCCGCTCGTGATCGCCACGCTGTTCCGGCAGACCGGCACGACGACGGCCGTATCGCTGTACGTCGCCGCCGCGCTCGTCGTCACGTCGATCGCGCTCCTCGTCGCGCGCGAAACCGCGCACCGGCCGCTCGCGGATTGAGCATCGCCGCGAGTCGCTTCATCCCTTCGGACTTCAAACGGAAACCCGCATGCAAACCCTGTCGTTCAACGTGATTTCCCGGCACCCCGCACCGGCCACCGTCGACGTCGAGATCGAGCGCGTCGTGATCGCCGGCTGGGCCGGCCGCGATCCGGCGGCGATCCGCGCGCATATCGACGAACTCGCGGCGCTCGGCGTTGCGCCGCCGTCGACCACGCCCTGCTTCTATCGCGTGTCGGCCGCGCTGCTCACGCAGGCGCCGTCGATCGGCGTGCTCGGCGCGCGCTCGGGCGGCGAGATCGAATGCGTGCTGGTCGACAGCCCGGCCGGCACGCTCGTGACCGTCGGCTCCGACCATACGGATCGCGAAGTCGAAGCCTACGGCGTCGCGGTGTCGAAGCAGGTGTGCGCGAAACCGCTCGGTCGCGACGCGTGGCTTTATGCGGATGTTGCCGATCACTGGGATGCAATCGAGATGCGTGCGTGGCTGATCCTGCGCGACGGCGAGCGCACGGCCTACCAGCACGGCGCGGTCAGCGGCCTGCTCGCGCCCGACGTGCTGTGGCATCGCTTCGACGACCGCCGCACGATGCCCGCGCGCTGCGCGATGTATGGCGGCACGGTCGCCGTGCATGGCGCGATCGCGGCGATGGGCGACGGCGATGCGTTCGAAATGGAACTGCACGATCCGGTGCTCGGGCGCAGCCTTCGGCACCGTTATGCGGTGGAGGTGCTGCCGGTCGTCGCGTGACGGGCCGGCACACGGGCACGACGGCGCTCCGTCGCCGCGCCCGTCTCTGCTAGTACGGCTGAAAGCAGTGATAGTCCGGGAAGTTGACCTGCGAGTTGTCGCAATACAGCACACCCACCAGGTTCGTGCACCCGCTCAACGCGAACATGATTGCCCCCGCAACCGACACTTTCCATCCGAAATGCAGCATTGCGCCCCCGGTTTCGCTTTATCGACGTTGCGGCCATGATGCTCACCGGACGCGCCCGGGTATGTGGAGAATTGTTGTCCCGCGGGTTCGTCGGTTCACCGGGACGCTTTCCCGTGCTCATACCCACGCCCGGGCAAAGCCCGCGGCCCGGGAAAGCGGACGACGTATCGCCGGCCCCGGCGCAAGCCGCGGCGGCGGCCGGCGCAAGCCGCCGCCGCCCGTCATGCCTTGAACGTGACCCACGGCTTCAACCGGACCGCGCTGCGAATGAGGCCGGCCTGCTCCTGCGCGTCGATCACGGGCCCGATCGGCTTGTAGGCTTCCGGCGCTTCCTCGATGCGGCGCTCGTCGCGCAGCGTCACACAGCGCCACGTGCCCGGCGCCTGCTCCGCGCGCATCCGCCGCACCGCCTGCCGGCGCACGCTGCGGCCGGCGCCGTGGCTGCACGACCACAGCCAGTCCGGATGGCCGAGCCCGGTCGCGAGAAACGACGCATCGCCCATCGATCCGGGAATCAGCGCGAGATCGCCGTCGCGGGCGGGGGTCGCCCCCTTGCGATGGATGTTCATCCCGTTTTCGCTCAGCACGACGTTGTGCGGCACGTCGACCACGAGTGCCGAGCGGGTCTCGCCGGTGAGCTCCGCCAGTTCCTTGCGAACCATCTCGGCAAGCACGACACGGTTGAGCCACGCATAACGCGCGGCGGTGCCCATCGCGACGAGATAGTCGCGCGCCAGCTCGCCGGAAAGGCCGTACAGGCCGCTTTCCGGATGCCTGACGCCCGCCGGCCATGCCGCGCGCGCCCGGTCCATCCAGCGTCGCCCGACGTAGAAGCCGACATCGCGCGAACCGCTGTGGATCATCACGACGACGTCGTCCTTCGCGAGTCCCGCCCGGTAGGCCGCATGCCGGTCGAACACGGCGTCGACCACCTGCAGTTCGACGAAATGATTGCCCGAGCCCGGGGTGCCGAGGCAAGGGTCGCGGAATACCTCGCGCGACCCGACGTGCGCGTCGGGCGCGTATTTCGCGCTGCCGTCGAACCGGTCGAGGCCGATGCACGACGACAGTTCGTCGATGAGCCGGTCGCGGTCGACGTGCGCCCAGAGCCCCTGCGGCGCGACACGATCGACGAATGCCGCCGGGCCCGCGTCGAACAGCGCGCGGAAGGCATCGCTGCCGACCGGCACGTCGCGCCGGTCCGCGAGAATCGCGCGCGTCAGCCGCTCGACGAGCGCCGTCTCGAACGGCGCGAGCGCCGAGCGCTTGAGGCCCGTGGTAACGAGACGCATCCCGCAGTTGATATCGGTGCCGATCGCGGCGGGAATCACGAACGCGTCGTCGGTCGCGACGATCGAGCCGACGGGCGCGACCCCGCCCGGATGAAAGTCCGGCGTCGCGCAGGCCTTGCATACGCGCTGATGGCCATCCGGCGAACGGACGGCCGCGAACGCAAGCAACTGCTGGACGGCCTTCTCCTCGAGCGGGAGCGAAGCGGGCAACAGGACGGACGCCTGCGCCAGTTCATTGCGCAGGTGATAGATGCCGGCGTGATGGTCGACACGGATGCCTTGCCGCTGCAAGGCCTTTTTTAAGCGAGGAAAGGTAGACATCGCTGCTGAAAATGAAAAAGGTACGACGCGACCTCCGGCATTCCGGCGGTCGTGGGTACCTTCCTGCAGCAGCGTCGAGGAAGGGAGCGCGGATCATAGCAGAACGCGATTGCGTTCGCGCGCCCCCGTTGCTCACTCGAGACACCCGAGCCCCGCCAGCGTCGCCTCGATCGCGGTATCGAGCGGCGTGACCGGCTCGCGGCCGAGCACCGCGGTCACCCGCGTGTTGTCTAGCCGGATCGGCTCGCGCCACAGGTAGCGCATCTCGAGCAATTCGCGCAGCGTCGTGACGAACGGCGCCGCGACCCACACGAACCACCACGGGAACTTGCGCATCGTCGGACGCAGCCCGTGCCGCTGCGCGACGCGGCGCACGGCCTCCGCCATCTGCGTGCCGTCCGCGTCCCAGTGCCCGCCGAGGTGAAAGCGCGCGAACGGTTCGAGCGTGTCGCGCCGCTCGATCAGCTCGACCATCGTGCGCGCGGCATCCGGTACATACGACCACTGATGCCCGACGCCGTCCCGCCCCGGCACGCTGATGGCCGCAACCGGCTGCCCGGCCTTGACGAGCCCCGCTGCAAACCAGCTGTTGCCGGTGAGCTTCGGCCCGAAGAAATCGCCTGCGCGCACGATGATCGTGCGAACGCCATGCGCGGCCGCATCCTGCAGCCGGCGCTCCAGCTCGACGCGGATCGCGCCCTTGCGCGTCGACGGGTGCTGCGGCGCATCTTCGTGCAGCACCGGAAACGCGTCGGCGCCGTAGTTGTACACCGTGCCCGGCAGCACGACGGTAGCCTGCTCCGCCCGCGCCGCCGCGATCGTGTTGTCGATCATCGGCAGCACCTGCCCGGCCCAGTTCCGGTAGCCGGGCGGATTCACCGCGTGCACGATCACGCTGCACCCGCGCGCGGCCCGGACGACCGCGTCGCGGTCCATCGCGTCGCCGCGCATCCATGCGATGCCGTCGCGCTCCACGGCCTCGGCGTCGAGCCCGCGCTTCAGCGCGCGCACCTGCCAGCCCGCATCGCGCAGCTGCCGCGCGACTTCCCCGCCAATCCCGCCGCTTGCGCCGAGCACGAGTGCCTGCCGTTGCGTCCCGCCTGCGTGGTTCGTCATTGCCGCTCTCCTTGAATGAACCGTCATGACACGCATTCTGGCGCGCCGGAGGCTATCAAGGAATTGCCGAACACAATGGATCAGCTATACATTTATGCATGACCACCGATCTGAACTGGGAACGCTACCGCACCTTCCTGGCCGTGCTGACGGAAGGCTCGCTGTCCGGCGCGGCGCGGGCGCTCGGCATCACGCAGCCGACGGCCGGCCGCCACGTCGCGGCACTCGAGGCCGCGTTCGGCCAGACGCTGTTCACGCGCTCGCCGTCCGGCCTGCTGCCGACCGAGGCGGCGCTCGCGCTGCGCGGCCATGCGGAGGCGCTGCGCAGCGCGGCCGCCGCGTTCGAGCGGGCGGCCGCGAGCCACGGCGCCGGCGTGCGCGGCATCGTGCGGATCTCGGCCAGCGACGTGATCGCCGTCGAAGTGCTCCCGCCGGTTCTCGCGCAATTGCGGCGCAACCATCCCGGGCTCGTCATCGAGCTGGTGCCGACCGACCGCATCCAGGACGTGCTCAAGCGCGAGGCCGACATCGCGGTCCGGATGGCGCCGCCCGCGCAGGAGGCGCTCGTGGCGCGGCGCATCGGCGAAATCGATGTCGCGCTGTATGCGCGCGACGACTACCTGGCGCGCAACGGGGCGCCCGCGACGATCGACGAACTCGCGCATCACGCGCTGATCGGCTTCGACACGGTCACGCCGTTCATCCGCTCGGCGGGCCGCGGCATGCCGATGTGGAAGCGCGACGCGTTCTCGCTGCGCACCGACAGCAACCTGGCGCAGCTCGCGATGATCCGCGCCGGCTACGGGATCGGCTTCTGCCAGACCGGGCTCGCGAAACGGGACGCGCGGCTCGTGCGCGTGCTGCCGGACGGGCCCGCGATGCAGCTGGAAACCTGGGTCGTGATGCACGAGGACCTGCGCACGAGCCCGCGCTGCCGCGCGGTGTTCGATGCGCTGGCCGACGGGCTGCGTGCGTACGTGAACGGCGAACCGGTCGAATAGGCGGTTGGACGGCTGGGCGGTTGGACGGCTGGGCGGTTGGACGGCTGGGCGGTTGGACGGTTGAGCGATTCGCAGCGGCGAACGTGCAGTGAACGAATCGCCCGAGCGGCGCTATTCGTAGCTTTTCCCGGCGAACAGGATGTCCGCCATGCGCCGCCACGGATTGTCGGGCACGTCGTAGTAGCGCAGCCCTTCCTCCGATGCCTCGGCCCAGTCGACCATCGCGTCCAGGTACTCGCCGATCGAGTGGTTTTCCCACCCGAGCGCGGCGCGCGCATACGGCGACGGCGGCAGGTCGGCCTCGAGCTGCCGCTCCTTGTTCCAGTCGTGGCCGAGCACGCGCAGGAAGTGGATCAGCGAGCGTTCGTCGACCACGCGCTCCAGCGCATCCTGCAGCTTCGCGGCCATCTGGCGTTGCAGTTCGTCGTTCATTTTTTTCTCCTGGCGCGCCTCTCAGGTACGCGCCGCCGCGCATCGCGCGGCCCGGTTCCACGGTTCCTCGGTTCTACATCAGCAATTGCCGCGACAGCACCTCGCGCGCCTGCGTGACGGTTTCGCGTTCGCCCGGCATCGGCGGCGTCAGCGAAAACACCGCGTCGGGCAGCGGCGGCAGACGGTATTTCGCGCCGAGCCGCATCATGCCCTCGCCAATCGCCGACGCGCACAGACAGCCCACACCGAGCCCCGCCGCCAGCATCGACTGCAGCCCCGCGACCCCCGACGCGCTGTGCACGAGCCGGTACGGCATATGCCGCTCGTCGAGCGCGCGCACCGCGACCTGATGCATCATGCAGTCGTCCGGCAGCAGCACGAGCGGCAACGGCTCGGGCAGTTGCTCGGCGAGCGCGGGCGACGCGACCCACGACAGCGGCTCGCGCCGCAGCACCCAGCGCGTATCGGCCGACGCCGGCCGGAACGGCCCGCTCGACAGGTTCATCACCACGCCGAGATCGACCTGCCCCCGCGCATGCGCCGCCTCGATGTCCGCGCTCTTCATCGCGCTGACGTGCAGGCTCAGTTGCGGGTAGCACTCCCGCAGCCTGGCGAGCAGGCCCGCGACTTCGTTCGTCCGGTAGTAATCGGTGATCGCGACGCGCAGCTCGCCCTTGATCGCCTGCCCGCGCACTTCGTCGAACGCGGCCTCGTTCAGCGCGACGATGCGCCGCGCGTGCTGCAGCAGCCGCGAGCCGGCCGGGGTCGGCTCGACGCCGCGCTTGCTGCGCACGAACAGCGGAACGCCGGCGCGCGATTCGAGCTTGCGCACCTGCTCGCTGACCGTCGACTGCGACAGGTGCAGCAGCGGCGCGGCGGCCGTCAGGCTGCCGGCATCCGCGACCGCCGCGAAAGTACGCAACTGATCCAGGTCGAAACCGCGCATCGCCCTTCTCCATCCATCGAATAACCCGATGGATGCTACCACCAATTCCCGCTTTTCCGATTCATTGCCGCCACCCAGAATGGGGGTCAATCGCCCGCCCCCGGCCGAACCGGCGCCCCCGGCGCCGCGTCCGGCCTGGATACGGCCCTCGTTTCTTCGGACTGGTTTCCATGACCCACGACACCCTTGCCCCCTGCGGCCCGGCCGGCACGGCCGCCGCGGCGACACCGCGCAGCCACCACGGCTGGGCGCTGGTGGTCCTGCTGGTTGGCGCGATTTTGCCGCCGCTCGACTACTTCATTGTGAATCTGGCGCTACCGGCCATCCGCGACGGCATCGGCGCGCGCCCGGCCGAGCTGCAGCTCGTCGTGTCGGCGTACGCATGCGCGAACGCCGTCGTGCAGATCACCGGCGGCCGGCTCGGCGACCTGTACGGCCGCAAGCGCATGTTCATGATCGGGATGGCCGGCTTCGTCGTCGCGTCGACGCTGTGCGGGCTCGCCGGCAGCGGCGCGGTGCTGGTCGGCGGCCGCGTGCTGCAGGGCCTGTTCGCCGCGATCCTCGCGCCGCAGGTGCTCGCGACGATCCGCAGCGTGTTCAGCCCGCAGGAGCAGGTGCGCGTGATGGGCTTCTACGGTTTCGTGTTCGGCCTCGCGGCCGTGATCGGCCAGCTCGGCGGCGGTGCGCTGATCAGCCTGCATCCGTTCGGGCTCGGCTGGCGCGCGATCTTCCTCGTCAATCTGCCGATCGGCATCCTGGCGCTGATCGGCAGCTGGCGCTTCATCCCGGAAAGCCGGCCGCCGCGCGGCCAGCGCATCGACGTGCCCGGCATGGCCCTGCTGTCGCTGTTCCTGCTGATGCTCGTCTACCCGCTCACGCACGGGCGCGAGGCCGGCTGGCCGCTGTGGATGGTCGCGTGCCTCGTCGGCGCGCTGCCGATGCTCGGCGCGCTGCTGGCGGTCGAGGCGCGCCGTCTCGCGGGCGGCCACGATCCGCTGCTCGACGTGCGCCTGTTCCGGAACCCGGTCGTCGCACTCGGGCTCGTGCTGGCGTTCCTGTTCTATACGCTGAGCGCGTTCTTCCTGAGCTACGGGATCTATCTGCAGGGCTGCCTGAACTGGTCGCCGCTCGCATCGGGGCTCGCGATCCTGCCGCTCGGGCTCGGCTTCCTGTCGAGCCCGCTGCTGATGCCGCGGCTCGTCGGCCGGTTCGGCGGCTATCGCGTGCTCACGCTCGGTTTCGCGATGCTCGCGGCCGGCGTCGCGACGGCCGCCGCGCTTGCCGGTGCGGCCGCGCCGGGCCCCGGCTTCTACGTGGGGATCGCGGCGATCGGTGTCGGCCAGGGCCTCGTGCTGCCGTCGGTCGTGCGGATCGTGCTCGCGGAAGTCGATACCGCGCGCGCGGGCGTGGCATCCGGCATGGTCACCGCGATGCTGCAGATCGGCGCGGCCGTCGGCGCGGCGACGCTCGGCGGCGTGTTCTTCGCCCGGCTCGGCACGCATCCGGCCGCGCTCGATTATGTGCAGGGCTTCAGAACGTCGATGTTCGCGCTGACGGCCGTGCTGCTCGCATGCATCGCGCTGTCGGCCATGCTCGGGCCGCTGCATCGGCGGCTACATGCGGGCGCGTGACGCGGGATCGGCGCCCACTGCCGGCGCGGCTCGATACGCGCGGCAAATGCGCACCGCTCGCCGGCATCGGGCTTGTCGTCATGGCTTGTGCTGCGCGTGCCGCGCTTCCCACTCCGCCAGTTCGACGCGATAGCGCGCCAGTGCTTCGTCGTACAGGTCGAAAACGCACGGCGAACAACCGCTGTTGCAGCAGTCTTCCAGTTCGGGTTGTACGGGCGGGGTCGGACGCGGATCGTCGATGGACGGATCGGTGGGGGCAGGCGTGGGCACGGCGAAAATCGAATGGCGGAAAAGCTCGAGTATAAGTGGATGCCGCCCGGCCTGTCGGTGGTGACAGCCGGCACGCGCCGCGTCACATCCCCAGGATCGTCACCTGGTCGTGGCGAAGCCGAACGTCGCGCGTCCACGCGTCGACTTCCGCGATCACGCCGGCCAGCGCGGCGCAGCTTGCGTCGAGACGAGCGACGAAAGCCTGCCGCGATCCGCTGAAAATGAAACCGAGCCGGTCGAGCGCGTCGGTGCGCTGCGCGGCGTTGCCGAGCCGCCTGCCCGTGTCGGCCAGTTCGGCGACGATCGCAAGCCAGTCGGCCATGCCGACGGCGTTGAACGTGTAATGGTCGTAGTCGGGGATCTGCCGCGCGATTGCCGCCTCGAGCAGCCCGAACACTTCCTCGTCGAAGAACAGCGACCCGGCATTCCAGCAGGTGCGCGCATACGGCCCGCCCATGAGTTCGACGTACGCGCTGCCGTCGAGCGCCGCACGATCCTTGATGACGCGGATATCGTCCATGTGTGTCGTCGTGATCGCGGAACAACGCCCCATGCGTCGCCGCGCGTTCATCCATAATGGCGCGATTGTCGACGAAGCGGGCGGTGCTGTCGACGGCGCGCCTCCGTTGCGCGGCCGCTCGCCGCAAACCGTGCGGCCGCCCCCCACAGGAGCCGCGTGATGGCCGAAGCAGTGAATCCGCCGGAAGTCTGGGCGCCGTTCGGCGCGTTCTCGATGGCCGTGATCCAGGGCGACGGCCGGATCGTGCATCTGAAGGGGCAAGTGGCGCTCGACCGCGACGGCCGGGTGGTCGGCCACGGCGACATGCGCATGCAGCTACGGCAGACGCTCGACAACATCCGCGCCGTGCTCGCCGCGATGGGCGGGCAGATGCAGGACGTGATCTCGCTCGTCCACTACGCGACCGACATCGATGCCTTCATGCAGGCCGGCGACATCCGCAACACGTATTTCGCCGCGCCCTATCCGGTGACGACGACCGTCCAGGTCGAACGTCTCTACCATCCCGACCTGCTGATCGAGATCACCGCCGTCGCCGAAATTCCGCTCGCGCGTTTTCGCCGGCCCGCACCGCACGCGTGAAGCGCGGCTGTCCCGCGCCGGATGACGCGCCGGCCGTCGCATTGCCGACCGGCGCGCTCGCCACCCGCGTGCCTACTTCGCCTGCGCGCCCGGCTTCACGGCGCCCGCGGCCGCCTTGTCGGCCAGCGGTTGCCATGCGGCGCCGAGCAAATACCAGTCGACGCGGCGCGTGAGCGTCATGATGCCAGCGAGGATCGCGAACAGCAGCAGCGAACCGAGCATCAGCGCGTTGTCTTCCGACAGCAGCAGCCCGTAGAGCGCCGCGTACAGCACCGCAAGCAGCGCCGAGAACACCGCGCCGCGCTTCACGCTGTGCAGCACGAACGACAGGTAGAAGCCGAGCAGCCCGATGCATGCGCCGCTCGCCGCGAGATACGCGTACGCGAACGCGATGTGTTCGGAGAGGCTCAGCAGCAGCAGGAAGAACAACGCGAGCGACAGGCCGACCAGCGTGTACTGGATCGGGTGAATGCGCAGCCGCTTCACGAGCTCGTACATGAAGAAGCTCGCGAACGTGAGCATCACGAACAGCGCGCCGTACTTCGTTGCGCGTTCGGCCTGCAGATAGACGTTCACGGGTTCGATCATCGACACCGACGCCGTTTCGATCGCGCTGTCCCCGTTGCCGGTCGCGATCTGCTCGCGCGCCTTCGTGTTGAACGACGTCACGCGCCAGTTGCCAGTGAAGCCGCGCGCATCGACCGTGCGGTTGTTCGGCAGGAACGCGCCGTCGAAACTCGGATGCGGCCACGTCGACTTCAACGAGAAATCGTTCTGGTCGCCCACCGGCGCGAACGCGACGGACTCCGCGCCCCGCAGCGGCAGGTCGATGCTGAACGGCACAACTGCCCCCGCGCCCGCGCCTGCTTCGGCCAGCGCCGCGAGGTCGATGTTCGCGTGCACACCCTGGCGCAGGCTGTCCAGCCGCGTGCCCTGCTCCACGTCGAAACGCGCGCCGCCGATACGCAGGTCGGGTTGCGCGGTCAGCCCGCGAATGTCGCCGATGCCGATCGCGACATAGGCGTTGTCGACCTTGAAGCTCACGTGGCCGTCCGCCTGCGGCAGCTTCTTCAGGTCCGGCAACGCCAGCGTGCCGGTCAACCGGCTCGTCAGTTCGTACACCAGCGCCTTGTGGATGCCGCGATAGCGGACGCTGGTCGTCAGCGTGCCGTCGACGTTCAGCGTCTTCGGAAACACGAGCAGGCGCTTCGTCTCGCTTCTCAGGCTCGTCTTCGTCGCACCGCCGGCGGGCGTCTCGTCGCGCACGCGCGTGACTTCCGTGTAAGGCACGACGAGCACGGGCCCCGACACCGTCTGCGGCCCCGCATAGCTCGACCAGATGCTCTGCAGCGCGTCCATGCGATACGCGGAGCGTTCGTGCACGATGCTTTGCACCATCTGCAGCGGGATCAGGATCAGCAGCGCAAGCAACGCGGTGATCGCGAATTTGAACAACAGGACTCGATTCATGGCCGACAGGTACCGGAGTAAAAGGTACCGCCAGCATGCGTCGGCCCGGTGAAGGGCGATTGAAGCCGGTGTGAAGCGAATGTGGGCCGAATGTGGGGCGAACGTGAAGCGCGGTCAGGCCGACGACGGCAGCGTGAGCGTCGCGCACGCGCCGCCTTCGTCGCGGTTCGCGAGCGCGACCTGGCCGCGGTGCAGCATCGCGACTTCGCGGACGAAACACAGCCCGAGGCCCGTGCTGCGATCCTGCCCGTCGGGGCGCGGCAACGAATAGAAGCGCTCGAACACGCGCGCCAGTGCGTAGTCGGGCACACCGGGGCCGTCATCGGCGACGCGCACGATCGCGACGTGCGCCCTGCCCGCCGGCTGCCGTTCGAGCGCGATGCGGATCGTGCTGCCCCGCGGCGCGAAATCCAGCGCGTTGTCGAGCAGGTTGCCGAGCGCCTGGCGCAGCAGGAACGGATCGCCTTCGACGACCGCCGGGTCGGCCGCGTCGTTCGCGTCGATCGCCAGGTTCACGCCGCGCTGCCGCGCGCGCGGCTCGATATCGTCGACGAGCTGTTCGAGCACCGGCCGCAGCGCGACCGGTTCGCGCACCGACAGCCGCTGCTTCTGTTCGACTTCGGCGAGCGCGAGCAGCTTGCGGATCATCTGTTCGAGGCGGCCGGCCTGGCGGCGGATGTTCTCGGTGAAGCGCCGGCGGTTCGCAACCGGCATGTCTTCCTGCAACAGTTCGGCTGCACCGCTGATCGCCGCCAGCGGGCTTTTCATCTCGTGCGTGAGCGTGTGGATGTAGGTCTCGACGTACTGCCGGTCCTCCAGCCGCTGATGCATGCTTTCCACCGCGCGCCCGAGTTCGGCCAGCTCGCTCGCGCCCTGCAGCGGCATGTCGGCCCGCTCGCCCGCCGCAATCGCGCGCGCATAGCGCTGCAGGCGACGCAGCCCGATCACCAGCCACCAGGTGCACGCGACGCCGATCAGGATCGCGCCGCCCATCAGCAGCGCGCCGTACAGCATGATCTTGCGCTGGCTGCGCGCGATGAACGGCGCGACCGTCTGGTTCGGCTTCGCGATCGTCAGCACGCCGATGATCTCGTTGCCGCGCCGGATCGGTGCCGCCACGTGCATCACGGTGCTGCTGTCGTCGTTCGGATCGCTGCGCGTGCTGCGCGCGCCGTATTCGCCGCGCAGCGTCCGGTAGACGTCGTTCCAGCGCGAATAGTCCTGCCCGAGCGCGCGGCCGGTCGAGTCGTAGCGCACGATGCCGTGCGCGTCGGTGATGTAGAGGCGGTAGCCGATCACGTTCTTCTGCACGCCCCACACGTTCGCGCTGACCGGGCGTTCGTGAAGTTGCGCGAGCTGCCGCGCGAAAGCGCCGTCGGCGATATGGCCGCTGGCCATGTCGTCGGCGGCCAGCGTCGCGAGCACTTGCGCGGTATCGACGAGGGTGTCCTCCATCGCCTCGCGCACGCCGGGCTTCACCTCCTGCACGAACACGCGCAGCGTGATCAGCGCGGCCAGCCCGACGATCAGGAAAAAGCCGAAGAAGATGCGCAGGCCGATATGCATGGGCGGTGCCGGTCGTTACGGTTGCAGCGAATAACCCATCCCGCGATGGGTGCGGATCGGGTCGCGCTCGGGGTCGATCGCGCGCAGCTTGGCGCGCAGCGTCTTGATGTGCGTGTCGACCGTGCGGTCGGCCGAATCGAAGGCCTCGTGCCACACGAGATCCATCAGCTGCTCGCGCGAATAGATGCGCCCGGGATGCCGGACCAGCAGCGCCAGCAGCCCGAATTCGTAGCGCGTGAGATCCAGTGCGTGGCCGAGCCACGACACGCGCGCGCCATCGGTATCGACCGTGAAGCCCGGCGCGGTCGTCGCGGCGGGTGCCGGCGCGGGCGCGGGTATCGATTCGGGGGCGGCCGCCCGGTGGAAACGCCGCAGGATCACGCGCACCCGGGCCGCCAGCTCGCGTGGCGAAAACGGCTTGACCACGTAATCGTCAGCACCGATCTCGAGCCCGACGATCCGGTCGATTTCGTCGTGCCGCGCCGTGAGGAAGATCACCGGCACGTCGGAGAACGTGCGCAGCCGCCGGCATACCTCGAAGCCGCTGAGGTCCGGCAGGCCGACGTCGAGCACGACGAGGTCGAAGCGCGCATCGCGCAGGCGGTCGAGCGCCGCCTGCCCGAGGGTGCAGTGGACGGTCTGCATGCCGTCGGTACCGAGGGCGTAGACGATCGTGTCCGCGATCGCCACTTCATCTTCGACGATCAGGATATGGGGCTGATGCATGGTCTCGGGCTGGGCTCGCGTGTGTCCGGTGCGCCATTGTACGCACGGCCGGCCGCCGCGCGAGCGCGAGCCCGTGCCCGCCGGACTACGCGACGCGGCCGGTCACCGGGATCGACGCGCCGGTGATCGCCTGCGCGTCGGCCGACAGCAGGAACCCGATCGTCGCCGCGATCTGTTCCGGCCGCACCCAGCGCGTGAAATCCGCGTCCGGCATGTCCGCGCGGTTCGGCGGCGTATCGATGATGCTCGGCAGGATCGCGTTCACCGTCACGCCACGGTCGAGCAGTTCGGCCGCCAGCGCCTCGGTGAGCCGCGCGACGCCGGCCTTCGCGGCCGCATAGGCGCCCATTCCCGCGCCGGCCTTGAACGCCGCGCCCGCGCCGATGTTGACGATACGCCCGGCCGGGCTCGCCAGCAGGTGCGGCAGCGCGCCCTTCGATGCGTTCAGCGCGGTCTTCACGTTCAGTTCGTACATGCGGTCCCACGTGGCGGCGTCGCCGTCGGCGATCGTCTGCCACACGAACGCGCCCGCGATGTTCAGCAGCGCGTCGACCCGGCCGAATTCGCGCTGCACGGTATCGAGCGCCCGCGCGGCGGCCTGCGGATCGACCAGATCGATGCCGCCGATGCGCAGCGCGTCGGCCGGCACGCCGGGCAGTACCTCTGCCGCCGGGGCCGCGCCGCGGCCGATCAGTGCGACGCGTGCGCCGCGCGCGCCGAGCCACGCGGCCGTCGCGATGCCCAGATGGCCGAATCCGCCCGTGATCGCGACTGCCTTGCCTTTGAGATCGTGTTCCATCGATGTTTTCTCCTGGATCGAGGGTTGCTTGATGATGCGTATTGCATGGGTCATGCCGGCCGCGGCACGCATGCGCGGCCGGCAATTCGACACAGCGTAGCGCGTTCACGCATCCGTGCGCACGGCGACGAGGCCGCGGCGGCGCAGTTCCCCCGTCGTTTCGCCCTGGTTGTCCGGGCGCCAGCCCGGCGGCAGCAGCACGAAGCGGATCGCCGTCCACACGTCGCGGGCCGTCGCGACGTCGCGGGCGAGGCTCGCCCAGTGTTCGAGTTCGACGACGAACGGATTGCGCGAACGGGTCGGCGTGACGAGGCCGAAACGGCACGGCTCGTCGGCGCGCTCGGCGACATAGGTGCCGAACAGCCGGTCGAACACGATCAGCACGCCGCCGTAGTTCGCATCGAGATAGTCGAGGTTCGACGCATGGTGCACGCGGTGCGCGGCTGCGCATCGACCGCGACTACCGCCATGACCGCCGCGCCGGCGGCCCGCACGCAGGCCAGCGGTCGGCGCCGGCCTGCATGGCGTGTCCAAAGCGAAGCACGACACGGTGGCGTCCGATACGGATCGACTCGCGCGCTCGATCGCGAAACAGCTCGCCACGCAGAATGCGGCGAACGCGTGGCTGCCGACGGTGTCGGCGAGCTGACGCACCGCACGCCGCCTGCGCGGCCCGGCGGGCGCGCACGCGGACGGCCGGGCATAATGCGCGAGGCCGCTGCGGCGGCACGCGCCGCGACCGTGCCGGGCCACCCGACAGCCGGCGCCATTTCCCGTCCTGAACGAATTCCGAACCTCAACCCGTCAATGCCATGCAAGTACTCGTCGTAGGAACCGGCAAGCTGGCCAGCGAACTGCTCGGCGCGCACCGGCTCGACCCCGCAACCTGTCGCGTGATCGCGTGGTCGGACAGCACGCACAACGATGCACAGCGTAGCGACGCCCGGCATGTCGACGCCCGCTCGATCGTCGTGCATGCCGGTTCCGGCCGCGAACTCCCTGACGTCATCGCGTTCTGCGAGGCCACCGCGTCGCCGCTCGTCGAGCTGTCCACCGGCTCCGTGCTCGAAACCGGCGCGTACGCTTTCCCGGTCGTGCTGTGTCCGAACACGAACATCCTGATGCTCAAGTTCATGAGCATGCTGGAAACCAGCGGCCACCTGTTTCACGACTGCCGGATCAGCCTGACGGAGTCGCACCAGGCCGGCAAGACGTCCGTCCCGGGCACGGCCGTCGGGATCGGCCAGTCGCTCGGCGTGCCGCCGGAAGACATCCGCTCCGTGCGCGACCCGGACGTGCAGCGCAGCGAATTCGCCGTCGCCGACGATCAGCTCGGCCGCCACGCGATTCACCGGATACGCATCGACGACGGTGCGTGCAGCCTGCAGTTCGAATCGCGCGTGGTGGGCGATACGCCCTACGCGGATGGCGTATCGCGCATCGTCGATGCCGTCCGGCAGCACGATCTCGAGCACCGCCGCTATTCGATCGTCGAGTTCATCCGCAACGGCTGGCTATAGTCGCGGCGGTACGCGGCGGGAGGCATGCGCGCGTCTCGCACGTCATTTCCACAATGCAAACAGGTTCGTCGCAAAATACCGTGGATGTCGCCGATCGCTTCGCCGGCGACATGCGGGCCACACATCCCGCCGCCCGGCAGCCGCGACGCGCAACCGTCGTTTCGCATCGGCCGGCAAGTTATCGGCGGAGGTCCATTCGCCGAGACGGAGCGCAAACCGCTGCCGACGCCGGCGCGTGAATCGCCGCAGTCGACATCCCCCGAAAGGAGAGCACCCAATGACCCGCCCCGATTTCATCAAGCACTGGACCGAGCTCGAAGAACCGGAAGCGCATTGCTATCGCGGCGACACCGAGCCGATGGCGCTGGACGCACCGCTTTCCGCCGAACTCGGCATCACCCGTATCGGCATTCATCACGTGAGGCTCCTGCCGGGTCGGCGGACGTCATATCCGCATGCCGAAAGCACCGAGCAGGAGTTTGTGTACGTGCTCGAGGGCAAGCCCGATGTCTGGATCGACGGCGTGCTGCACCCCGTTGCCGAAGGTGATTCCGTCGCGTTTCCGGCGGGCACCGGCATCTGTCACACCTTCATCAACAACACGAAGGACGAGGTCAGGCTGATGGTGATCGGCGAACGCCCGCGCGACGACAACCGCATCCGCTACCCGAAGAACGAGGCGTACGAGCTTACCCGCGCGGACCGCTGGGTGGACTGGCCCGCCAGGCCGCTCGGGGACCACGACGGCATGCCGGACTGACGCTCGCGAAGATGCCCCCGACGGAACATGTCGAGCCTGCTGCGTGAACGCGCGGCAGGCCGCCGGAGCCGCCCCGTTGCGCGGCGCGTTACCCTGCCAGCCGTCACTCGCCGCCCAGCACCGCCCCGCTCTCGGGCAACGTCGCACCGCCATCGACGACGATCGTCTGCCCCGTGATGTACGCGGCATCGGCCGACGCGAGAAACAGCATCGCGTTCGCGACATCTTCCGGCTCGCCCATCCGCGCAAGCGGAATGTCGCGCGCGATCTGCGCGGCAACCGACGCATCGCCAAGATTGCCTGCCGCCGGCGTGCGGATCATTCCCGGTTCGACACCATTCACCGTCACGTTGTGGCGTGCGAGCTCCAGCGCCGCCGCGCGAATGAAGCCGTTCACGCCGGCCTTCGACGCCGCGTAATGCGCGAGCCCCGGATATACGACGCGCGGCCCCGTCACCGACGATGTGACGAGCAGCCGCCCCGCCCCCGCGCGCCCGAAGGCCGGCAACGCGGCCTGCGCGAGCCAGAACAGCGCCGACAGGTTGACCGACAGCGTCCGGTCGAGCGTCGGCTCGTCGATCTGCGTGAACGGCGTCAGCGGAAAATACGCGGCATTGTGGACGACGACATCGAGCCGGCCGCCGTCACGCTCGACTGCCGCGACCAGCGCGCCCAGTTGGTCGCGGCTGGCCGCATCCACCCGATAGGCGCGCGCCTCGCCGCCCGCGCTCGCGAGCGCGTCGGCCTGCGCGGCGGCGGCCTCGCCGTTCAGGTCGGCGAGCGCGACGAACGCGTCGGATTCCGCGAAACGGCGCGCGATCGCCGCGCCGATCCCCTGCGCGGCGCCCGTGACGAGCACGACGCGCCCGCTGAAATCCGCCCGCAGGCGGCCGCTGCCCGGCACGGCATTCATCGCTGCGCCCCGCCGTCGAGCGGATGCACGGTGTCGTTCAGCACCTGCGCATGCGCGCCGATCGGGAAGTTCGACAGCGTGCCGAAATCGCCGCCCTGGTAGCCGAAGATCTTGCCGTCGGTCTTGCGCTGCGCGAGGTCGATCAGCACGACGCCGAGCGTCGGCACCACCTTTTCGCGCCACACGAACAGATACAGCTCCTCTGCAATCCTGAAGTAATGGCAGCGGTCGACATCGGCCAGCCCGCCTTCGACACCCTGCAGGCACTGCCACGCGTAGAAGTTCTCGTTCAGGTAGATGTGCTCGTAGCATTCGGTCGGGCTGTAGCGGTACATCGTCCGCTTGCCGATCAGCTCGCGCGTGGGCCCGTGCAGCGGCCCCGGCTGCGTATGGCCGCCGAGCGTGCCGTGCCGGAAACCGGCCTCGACGCCCGTCAGCGGCAGCCCGCGCGCAACCCGCGTGAATGCATCGATACGCGTGTCGGCTTCGGTCGGCAGCGTGCCGACAACCGACGTCCATACACCGTTGTCGAGATCGATCACGAGACTGACCGACGTCGCGCGGGCGGCCGAATCGATGTAGTCGACGAAGTACAGCCCGTTGCGCAACCGCGTCACGCGGCACGGCTCGCGGCCGCCCGTGTCGGTCGCCGCGTCGCGCCACTGCAGCGCGCCCGGCTCGAACATGTAGACCCGCCATGCCCCCGACGCGTCGCCGAGCGTCAGCGTATGCCCGGCGAGCGCATCGGAGGATGCGAGGATGTTCGCTTCCGGCGCGAAGCCGTCCGCGAGCGCGCCAACCTGAATGAATACCGGATCCTGTTGTTCCACCTGCCGTCTCCCGCGCAGCTTCAGGCCCGGCGGGCCGTGTACGCTGCTCATGTGCACATGGTGCGGGCTGCGCGCGATGCGCGGTATCGGCCAAAAGGATGAAGGGCGCGCGCCGCCGGAACGCGCTAAAGTGCACGAAATCCGCGCCGCGACCGGCGCGAGGAGCGCACATGCACCGCGTCACCCACTACCGACGGACCGGCGAAGGCATCGAGGCAATCAGCCTCGAATCCGACCGCGCGTTTCCGCGCCACGCGCACGACGAATTCGGGGTCGGCGTGATTGTCAGCGGCGCGCACCGGTCGTGGAGCGGCCGCGGGCAGGTCGACGCCCTGGCCGGCGACGCGATCATGGTCAACCCGGGCGAGATGCACGACGGTTCGCCGATCGAGGCCGGCACGGGCCGGCGCTGGCGGATGCTGTACCTCGCGCCCGCGCTGGTCGCGGGCGTCGCGGCGGAAGAAGGCCTCGGCGGCATCGAGCTGGCGCATCCGGCGGTGCGCGACGCGCGGCTCACGGCCGCCGTCGGCCGGCTCCATGCGCGCATCGTCGCGGGGGAATCCCGGCCGCTTGCCCGCGACGAGGCACTCGTGATGCTCGTCGCCGGGCTGCTCGCCCGGCACGCGAACCGCACGCTGCCGACGGCGGGCGTTGCACCGGCGATCCGCATCGCGCGGGAGCGGCTCGACGCGGCACCGGCCGCCCCCGTTTCGCTCGCCGAGCTGGCCGGCCTGAGCGGCGTGAGCCGCTTCCAGCTGCTGCGCGGGTTTGCCCGTGAACTCGGCATCACACCGCACGCCTACCTGATCCAGTCGCGTGCGCGGCTGGCACGCGCGCTGCTCGCCAGCGGCCTGCCGATCGCCGATGCCGCGGCCGAAGCCGGCTTTGCCGATCAGAGCCACCTGACGCGTGCGTTCGCACGCCAGTTCGGAATCACGCCTGGGAGATTTACGCAGGCCGGTTGATGCCCTGCGTCCTTGCGCAACGCGATCGGTCGCAAGGCGATCGAAGGCGGGCCCCGACGTCGACGACGGCAAGCGCGGCTTGGGCTTGGGCTTGGGCTTGGGCTTCGGCTTGGGCTTCGGCTTCGGCTTCGGCTTCGGCTTCGACAGCAGTCTGCGCGAACGCACGCGCGCAACGCCCCACGCACGGCCCTCGACACTCCCGCGCCCGCTGCAATTTCGTTCAAGACGCGCGATGCCGCCACACGCGACGATGCGGCGCATGAAGACACGACTGATCGGCTATCTCTATCTCGCCGCCGCAATGGCGGGCGTCGGCAGCACCGTCATCGCGAGCCGTCTCGCGGCAGGCGGCCTGCCGCCGTTCACGGCCACCGCGCTGCGCTTCCTGATCGCGACACCGCTGCTGCTCGCGCTGATGCGCGCGCAGCGAATGCGCTGGCCACGCATTTCCACCCGCGACGGCGTGCTGCTCGTCATCCAGGCTGCGGCGGGCGGCGTCGGTTATACGGTGCTGCTGATCAGCGGCACGAAGCTGTCGTCGCCGCTCGACGCAGGCGTGATGCTCGGCACACTGCCCGCGATGTCGACGCTGATCGCGGCCGTCGTGCTGCGCGAGCGGCAGACGCCGCGCGACTGGGCGGCCGCCGCGCTCGCCACGGCCGGCGTGCTGTTCGTCACGTTCGCCCCCGGCCACGCGCTGCCGTCGCTCCGGACGCTTGCCGGCGATGCACTGGTGCTGGCCGCCGTCGCATGCGAAGCCGTATTCATCCTGCTCAACCGGCGCCTTGCCGCGCCGCTGCCGCCGCTCGCGCTGTCCACCGCGATGTCGGGCCTCGGCTTCGTGCTCGCGCTCGTGCCGGCTGTATTCGAATGGCACGCGGTCGCAGACGGCTGGACTGTCGGCGCCGTGTCGGCAATCGCCTACTACGCGCTGGTGCCGACCGTGCTCGGCTACCTGTGCTGGTACGCGGGTTCGGCGCGCACCAGCGGAACCGAGGCCGCGCTGTTCACGGCGGTCGCGCCGGTCTCGGCCGTGCTGTTCACGGTCGCGCTGTTCGGTGAAACGTTGAACGTCACGCGGGTCGCCGGCATCGCGCTCGTCGTCGCGGGCATGCTCGTCGGCGCGACGCGGCGGCGCGAGCGGCTCGCCGACACGCACGATGCCCGGCCGGCCAGCCCCGCGCGCGCGCCCGCTCAAACCGCCGCCGACTGACTGCGGTCATCGCGGGATTGCGGCAACGGCGGCCACTTCCTCCCGTCACATCGTCGTGGCCCGCGCCCCCGGCCACTGTAGGAATGTGTCCGTGTGCCGCAAATCGATTGCGCACCACCCCGCAAGATGCAATATTCGCGTGGCCGGCCCCTTTGACAACCATCGAACAACAATCCGACACGCAATGAACAGGAAGGAAGCCAAAACAAGAATCGCGGTGCTGCTCTCCGCGGGAACGAGGAAGGCCGACGCACTGGCCGAACTGTCCGGACAGGGGCTCAAGGATCGCGTGCTCGCGCACCTGATCGCATCGCGCCCCGACCCCGAGCGCTGCCGCAAGAACAAGGTGCACGTCCGGATCCTGGTCGCGCTCGGTATCGCCCAGCTGGCGATCAGCCTCGTGCTCGCGTATTACTTCTTCGCAAGCGGCGCCGGCACCGGCCTCGTGGCCGTGTTCCTGGCGTTGACCGTGCCGCTGTCGCTGCTGTTCATCTGGGGCTTCGCGACCCATCGCGTCGGCGCCTATCACGCGTTCATCCTGCTGTCGCTGCTGCAGTTGCCGAAGACCATCGCCGAGCTCGGACGCGATCCGTCGACCGCGCTGCCGAGTCTCGTGATCACCGCGTTGCTGGTGGGCTACGTCTGGTACGTGCGCAACCGGATGTTCCCCGACTACGGCTGGTTCACGCCGCGCAAGGTCGAAGGCCGCTACGCGTTCGTCGAACACGCGTGACGCCGCCGGCGTCGCCGGCGTCGTCACGGGCCGAAAAAAAGCGCCGGGCCGCCCCGCAATCGCGGGACGGCCCGGCGCTTTCTGCATTCCGAAACCGGCCGGCTTACTTGGCCTTTTCAGCCGTATCGCTGATCGCCTGGCCGCCCTTCGAAATATCCTGGCCCACGCCGGCGACCGTGTTGCAACCGGCGAGCGCGGCGGTCACCACCAGCAGCATTGCAGCAATCGTACGCGTCATTCTCATTCTCCTTCGAATCAACAAGCCCGACGGGCGAATCGTATGCGGCGCGGTGCCCGGCAAGATGCCGGGCACGGGGCCTGACCTGATTATACGGAGACGGCCGCGACGCGCCACTACGAACCCGCCGCATGTCACATGGGCCACACAGCCGGTTCGCGCAGATTTTCCTTGACTTCAACGCGCCAGGAACTAATATACGCACCGCGTATATTTTCCGCCAGGAGCCGCCGATGACCGTTCCCCAGCAAGCCTTCCTCCGCGACGCGATGCGCCGCCTCAACATGACCCGCGAAGCGTTCGCCAATCGCATCGGCGTCAGCCGGCGCGCGCTGGACACCTGGCTGCTGCCCGACGATTCGCAGGAATCGCGCGGGATGCCCGAGATAGTCGAACGCTTCGTGTCGGAAATCGTCGAGCGCTCGGCACCGGAAGGCGGCGGCTATACGCAAAGCGTAGATAATCAAGGGCTCGCCAAGCAGTTCTTTTTCGAAGGCAAGCCGCAGCTGCTGTCGGTCGACCAGTTCACGCGGGAATCGGTCGAGGCGCTGTTTCGCGTGGCCGACGTGATGCAGCCGATCGCACGCCGCCACAAGATTTCGCGCGTCCTGGAAGGCGCCGTGCTCGGCAACCTGTTCTTCGAAGCCAGCACGCGTACGCGCGTGTCGTTCGGCGCCGCCTTCTGCCGGCTCGGCGGCTCGGTGTGCGACACGACGGGCTTCACGTTCTCGTCGATGGCCAAGGGTGAATCGATCTACGACACGAGCCGCGTGATGGCCGGCTACGTCGATGCACTCGTGATCCGCCACCCGGAGAAAGGCTCGGTGGCCGAGTTCGCGCGCGCGACCAACCTGCCCGTGATCAACGGCGGCGACGGCCCCGGCGAGCACCCGAGCCAGGCGCTGCTCGATCTCTATACGATCCAGCGCGAGTTCTCGCGGCTCGGCAAGATCGTCGACGGCGCGCACATCGCGCTGGTCGGCGACCTCAAGTACGGCCGCACCGTGCACTCGCTCGTCAAGCTGCTCGCGCTGTACCGCGGGCTGAAGTTCACGCTCGTGTCGCCGCCGACGCTCGAGATGCCGGCCTACATCGTCGACCAGATCGCGACGAACGGCCACGTGATCGAGCAGACGACCGACCTCGCGGCCGGGCTGCGCGGCGCGGACGTCGTCTACGCGACGCGAATCCAGAAGGAGCGCTTCACCGACGAGTCGTTCGAAGGCTACACGCCGGATTTCCAGATCAACCAGGCGCTCGTCGATACGGTGTGCAAGCCCGACACGCTGATCATGCACCCGCTGCCGCGCGACAGCCGGCCCGGCGCGAACGACCTGTCGGTCGACCTGAACCGCGACCCGCGCCTCGCGATCTTCCGCCAGACCGACAACGGCATTCCGGTGCGGATGGCGATCTTCGCGGTGCTGCTCGGCGTCGAGAACCTCGTCCAGCATTCGATGCGCGACGCGACGTGGCGCCCGCCGGCATATCTCGGGCCGGAGGACGCAGTGTTTCACGGCGTCGATTGAACCGTATCCAGGGTCTCGCGCCCGCCTGCCGTCGTTTCAGGTTGACGGGCGCGCTCGCCTGAAGCAGAACGCGCCGCATCGCACGGCGCGTTTTTCAATTGCGGGGCAGCCCGCGGGGCCGGCAGCCGTGGGCTCGCTAGCGCGCCCACGGGTCGATTACGCGAATCCCCATTGCCTCGAACGGCGTGACGTCGCGCGTGGCGACGATCAGGCCGTTCGCTTCGGCCGTGCCGGCGATAAAACCATCGGATGGTGCAATTGCATCAGGTCATTCGGCCAATCTTCCCTCCGCAACGACCCCGTCACATTCGTCAACAATTCCCTAACAAACGAGAACAAGAACGCTTCTCATTCGCGATGAAATTACATAGAATGCCGCCTGAAAACAAATCGTAATAATTCCCGGCGGCGTGCACATTTCCGCAGCGCACCGCCCCGGGGCCACACCGCGAGGTCGAAGCGCACCATGAAGTCACGTCCCGACGAGCTGAAGCTCGGCAAATTCACCACCCTGTGCAGCGTGCTCGCCGCCAGCCCGGCATTCGCGGCGGACGGCACGCCGCCGCCCGCCCCGGCCGGCACCGAAGGCCATCTCGCGCCGATCGAGGTGCAGGGCAAGGCCGAGCACAGCTACAAGGCCGATTTCTCCGCTTCCGTGAAATTCACCGCGCCGCTCGTCGACACGCCGAAATCCGTCACCGTGATCCCGCAGGAGCTGATCCAGAACAGCGGCGCGTCGACGCTGACGGAAGCGCTGCGCACCGTGCCCGGCATCACGTTCGGCGCCGGCGAAGGCGGCAACCCGCTCGGCGACCGTCCGTTCATCCGCGGCTACGACACGCAGGGCAGCATGTTCGTCGACGGCATGCGCGACACGGGCGCCACGACGCGCGAGATCTTCAATACCGAGCGCATCGAGATCACCAAGGGTTCCGACGGCGCATACGGCGGCCGCGGCGGCGCGGGCGGCAGCATCAACCTGATCACGAAGGCCCCGCACCTCGGCACCGCCGCCGCCGCGAGCGCGGGCCTCGGCACCGACCGCTATCGCCGCTTCACGGCCGACGGCAACTGGCAGTTCGCCGATCACGCCGCGTTCCGCCTGAACCTGATGAGCCACAACAACGACGTCGCCGGCCGCGACGCCGTCAACAACGAGCGCTGGGGCGTCGCGCCGTCGATCGCGTTCGGCCTCGGCACGCCGACGCGCGTAACCGCGAGCTACTACCACCTGTCGACCGACGACATGCCCGACGGCGGCATCCCGTATTTCTATACGGCGTCGAACAAACCGGCGAACGTCGGCACGATCTATCCGGCCCCCGTCGACCGCCACAACTTCTACGGGCTGATCGACCGCGACTTCCGCAAGACCACGTCGGACATCAGCACGATCAAGATCGAGCACGACATCACGTCGGCGCTGACGATCCGCAACACCACGCGTTACACGGAATCGACGCAGGACTACATCTGGACCCAGCCGGACGACAGCCAGGGCAACGTGGTGAACGGCAAGGTCTGGCGCCGCAACAACAACCGCGACAGCTCGATCAACAGCCTGGCGAACCTGACCGAGCTGTTCGGCGAGTTCCGCACCGGCCCGTTCAAGCACAGCTTCACGACCGGCATCGAGCTGACGCGCGAATGGGGCAAGCGCGATTCATACAAGGTCGCGACCGACACCGGCAAGGTCTGCCAGAACGGCATCGGCGCCGCATCGGGCTACAACTGCACGAGCCTGTGGTCGCCGAACCCGAACGACCCGTGGGCCGGTTCGATCACGCGCAACAACGACTACGCGCATGCACGCACCACGACGAAGTCGATCTACGGCTTCGACACGATCGAGATCACGCCGCGCTGGCAGGTCAACGCCGGCGTGCGCGTCGACGACTACTCGACCCGCTTCACCGACACCAAGGCCAACGGCGGCAAAACCTATACGCGCGACGACACGCTCGTGAACTGGCAGGCCGGCCTCGTGTTCAAGCCCGCGCAGAACGGCAGCATCTACGCGTCGTACGCGACGTCGTCGACGCCGGCCGGCATGCTGCTCGGCGAAGGCAGCGAAACGCAGTCGCTCACGCCGGGCCGCGGCGGCGTCGGTCCGAACGCCGACCAGATGGCGCCCGAGAAGAACCGCAGCATCGAGCTCGGCACCAAGTGGAACGTGCTGAACGACAAGCTGTCACTCACCGCCGCGCTGTTCCAGATCGATACGACGAACGCGCGCGTGACGCTGCCGAACAACCAGTACGCGATGGTCGGCAACAAGCGCGTGCAGGGTCTCGAACTCGGCGTCGCAGGGCAGATCACGAAACAGTGGCAGGTGTTCGGCGGCTACACGTACATGAAGAGCGCGCTGCGCGACAACGGCAAGGACGCGGCGAACAACGGCAACCGCTTCCCGAACACGCCGAAGCACAGCCTCACGATGTGGTCGAACTACGACGTGACGCCGAAGTTCACGGTCGGCGGCGGCGCGTTCTACATGTCGGAAGTGTTCGGCGATCCCGCGAACCTGCGAGCGGTGCCGTCGTACTGGCGCTTCGACGCGATGGCGCAGTACCGGATCAACAAGAAGCTCGACCTGCAACTGAACGTGAACAACCTGTTCAACCGCACCTACTTCGACCAGGCGTACCCGGCACACTACGCGTCGATCGCACCGGGCCGCTCGGCGTTCGTCACGCTGAACGCGCGCTACTGATCGATGGAGGCCGTGTCGCTGAAGGCGCTCGCGTCGGTATCGCCGCGCGAGTTCGCCGACATCCTGGCCGGGCCGCCCGAGTGCGCCGCCGCGTGGGTCGCTGCGGCGGCCGACAACGGCATCGTCGATGCGCAGGCCGTCTACGGGCAGTACCTGCTCGACGGGCATGGCGTCGCGCGCGACCCGGCGGCCGCGTTCAACTGGTTCCGGCACGCGGCGCGGGCCGGCCACGCGATGGCGATGAACATGCTCGGCCGCTGCTACGAGTTCGGCTGGGGCACGGCCGCGTGCGCGCCGGTCGCCGTGTACTGGTACCGGCTCGCCGCTCAGGCGGGGCTCGACTGGGGCATGTACAACTACGCGACGGCGCTCGCGCTCGGCAACGGCGTCGACGAGAACCGCGCCGACGCACTCGACTGGTTCCGCCGCGCGGCCGCGCTCGGCCATGCGAAATCGATCAACCTGATCGGCGGCTTCTACGAGGACGGCTGGGTCGTACCGGCCGACCCCGACGCTGCGTTCGACCACTATCGCCGCGCCGCCGTCGCCGGCGACTTCCGCGGCCAGTTCAACTATGCGCGGCTGCTTGCCGAGCGCGGACGCATCGACGAAGCGCTCGGCTGGCTCGAGCGCGTGCCGGCCACCGCTACCCCCGCGTTCGTCGCGAAGATGCGCGCGTATCTCGCGTCGTCGCCGATCGACGCATTTCGTGCGGCGGCAATGCAACTGGCGCCGCACGTCATGGAATCCGCAACATGATGCTTCATATCCCCGGCGTGTTGACCAAGGCGCAGGTCGCGGAATGCCGCGACCACCTCGACGCGGCCGAATGGGTCGACGGGAACGCGACGTCCGGCACGCAGTCGGCGCTCGCGAAACGCAACCGGCAATTGCCGGAAGGCTCGCCCGCCGCACGTGCGGTGGGCGACGCGATCCAGGACGCGCTCGCGCGCCACCCGCTGTTCTTTTCGGCAGCGCTGCCGCTCAAGGTGTTTCCGCCGCTGTTCAATCGCTACGAAGGCGGCGAGACGTTCGGCACGCACGTCGACAACGCGATCCGGCTGCTGCGCGGCACGGATTTCCGCGTGCGCAGCGACCTGTCGGCGACACTGTTTCTCGAGGAACCCGATGCGTACGACGGCGGCGAGCTGTGTGTCGAGGATACGTACGGCACCCATCGCGCGAAGCTGCCGGCAGGCGATCTCGTGCTGTATCCGGCGTCCAGCCTGCATCATGTGACGCCCGTCACGCGCGGCGAGCGCGTCGCGTCGTTCTTCTGGATCCAGAGCATGGTGCGCGACGACGGCGACCGCACGCTGCTGTTCCAGCTCGATACGCAGATTCAGGCGCTGTCCGCCGAGAAAGGCGCGAAGGACCCGATGGTCATTGCGTTGACGGGGATTTATCACAACCTGTTGAGGAAGTGGGCGGATGCGTAACGCGAACGGTTAACGCTGCCCCCGGCGCTTGCGCTGCGTCAGACTCCATGACTAAAATGACCACCGTCAAATGACCATGCTCATATCATGATGCCGCACGCTCCCGTATCGAAATCCGAATTCAAGGCCCGCGCACTCGAATACTTCCGGCTCGTCGAGGCGTCGGGCGAAAGCCTGATCGTCACCGATCACGGCAAGCCGACGCTCGAGATCCGGCCGTATCACGCACGCGAAGCTCAGCCGTTGGACATATTGCGCGGCTCGGTCATGCGCTATGACAATCCTCTCGATCCGATTGCGGAAGATGATTGGGAGGCGTCGCGGTGATCGTGCTGGATACACATGCATTGGTATGGTGGGTGGCGGGCGACCCGTCGCTCAGCAAGAAGGCGAGAAGCGCGATCGATCGCGCCCGGAGCGAAGGCGCGCTCGCCGCGTCCGCGATCTCCGCGTGGGAGATTGCGATGCTGGTGCGCAACGACCGCCTCGCACTGACGATGGATGTCGAAGTATGGCTCGCCACCGTCGCGCAAATCGACGGGATGCGCTTCGTGCCCGTCGACGCCGACATCGCCGCGAAATCCACCAACCTCCCCGGCGCGTTCCACAAGGATCCGGCCGATCGCATGATCGTCGCGACCGCTCGACGGCTCGGCGCGCCGCTCGTCACGCGCGACGAAAAAATCCGCGCTTACGCGCACGTCAAGACGCTCTGGTGAGCGTCGCCTGCCCGCAGGCCGAACCGCCGCGCATCCTCCGCCGGACTCTGGCATATTGGCGAATCGTCTGACAAAAACGACCTCGGCCGGCCAGCCTCGGCGCCGGCTCATGGCCCGCAACCGTCATCGCGCCATTCCGTCCGCTATCGTGATATCGCTCTCCGATCCCGCTGTCCGGTCGATCGCCCTGCTGGAGTCGCACGAAGGGTTTGTCGATCTCGCCGGTTTTCATGACCGCATCGCCGTCGATCCCGGCCGCGACGACGCCGCACACTCGAGCCGGCATTTCCTGAAAGTGCGCCACGGTGTGGCGCAACGGCTGATCGCCGCCGCGCACGCGCTGCCCGACGGCCTGCGCCTGTACGTCAAGGAAGGCTATCGTCCGCTGGCGCTGCAACGCCACTACTTCACCCGGCATCTCGCGCACCTGCGCCGGACGCTGAACCCGCTGCCGGACGAAGACACATTGGTCGCGCTGACGAGCCACTACGTCGCGCCGCCGGAAGTCGCCGCCCATCCGACGGGCGCGGCCGTCGACCTGACACTGATCTCGACGGACGGCGTCGAGCTCGACATGGGCTGCGTGCTCGACGCAACCGACCAGGAATCGTCCGGCGCGTGTTATACGCACAACCCGTTCATCAGCCGGGCTGCCGCCCGCCACCGCCAGGTGCTGATCGCCGCGCTGACGGGCGCCGGCTTCACCAATTACCCGTCGGAATGGTGGCATTGGTCATTCGGCGACCGCTATTGGGCCGTCATGCACAACCAGTCGCACGCAATTTACGGTCCCGTCGAGGAAAGCATGCTCGACGAAGCCGCGCGCTGACGTTCTTTCCGACAAAACGAACCCGCCCCGGTAACATCCTCACTTGTCGATCCCTGCCCGCTCCCGCACAATCGCAGCACCTGCATCACTCTCCCCCGCGCCGATGTCCTATGCGTCACTCGCCACCGGCGTCCTCCTCGCCGGCGGCCTCGGTCAACGCTTCGACCCGAGCGGCCTGCACAGCAAGCTGCTCGCGCTGCTTCCCGACGGCACGCCGGTTGCGGTCGCGGCCGCCCGCCGTCTCGCGGCGGCCACGGCCGACGTGATCGCCGTCGTGCGTCCCGGTGCCGAAAAACTCGCGATGCTGCTGAACGAAGCCGGCTGCCATGTCGTCTACGCGCCCGACGCCGTGCGCGGCATGGGCGCAAGCCTCGCGGCCGGCGTACGCGCGACGCCCGACGCGAACGGCTGGCTCGTCGCGCTCGGCGACATGCCGTGGATCGCGGCGTCCACCTACGAAAGCGTCACACGCGCGCTCGACGCCGACGACGCGTCGATCGTCGCACCCGCGCATCGCGGCGCGCGCGGCCATCCGGTCGGTTTCGCCGCGCACCACTTCGATGCGCTCGCCGCCCTCGACGGCGACACCGGCGCCCGCGCGCTGTTCGCCAGTGCACCAGTCAGGCTGCTCGACGTCGACGATCCGGGCATCGTGCGCGACGTCGATACACCCGCGGATTTGCGCTGACACCGATCCCGCCCCGCACGCGGAGCGGCGCATGGCCCGCTCCCGCGCAGCAGGTGTCGGCACGAAAACCGCGTCCGTGCGGATTGCACCGACGAAAGGCGCTCCACCGCGACAATCCCGCTGCAAATGCACGGCCGATTGCCTATAACGGAGACGAGGCGCCCCCGCCGCGCCACCGCCGTCACGCACTGCGCGAGTTCTCCATGACCGATCACACGACCCCGACGCCCGAGCCACCGGCCGACCCGAACCGCGACCCGGAAGACGACCCGCTGTCGTCGCCGCCCGGCCATCACGACAACCCGCAGCAACCGGACGGACCGCCGAGCAAGGATCCGGTCTAGCCGCCGGGCGGCCGCGCCGCACATTCGCCGTGCATTCGCCACGGGTTCCGGTCATGCGGCGCCCGAGTACGACGTTGCCTAACGCGCCGTGTACCCGCCGTCGATCGGCAGCGACACGCCGCTGACCATCGATGCCGCATCGCTCAGCAGGAACAGGATCGGCTCGACGACCTCGTCCGGCTCCGCAAATCGCCCGAGCGGAATCGCGGCCAGCATCGGCGCACGCTTTTCCGGATCGCTCCACGCGAACTGCGCCATCGGCGTGAGGGTGACCGTCGGGTTCACACTGTTCACACGAATGCCGTGCGGCCCGAGTTCGATGCACAGCACGCGCGTGATCGCGTCCATCGCCGCCTTCGACGCGCAATAGCTCAGATGCGCGGGCAGGCCGACGAGCGCGGCCTGGCTCGATACGTTGACGATGCTGCCCCGCGCCTGCGCTGCGCCACGTCCGTCGCGCGCGATCATCTTCCGCGCGACGGCCCGTGCAACGAGCGCCGCGCCGCGCGCGTTGACCGCCATCACGCGATCGAAATGCGCGGCGCTCACGTCGAGCGCCGATTCGAGCGACGCGATCCCCGCGCAATTCACGAGGCCGTCGAACGCGTCGTGCGCGGCAAGCGCCGCATCGATCGCGTGCTCGTCACCGCCAACGTCGACGCGCAACGTCTCGCACGCAACCTCGCCGGCCAGCGCGTCGAGCGCGGCCAGGTCGCGCCCCGCCGCAACGACCCGCGCGCCCGCCCGCGCCAGCGCGACCGCGCACGCGCGCCCGATCCCGCTCGACGCGCCCGTGACGAGCACCCGCGAACCGCCGAAATCGAATCGACTTTTCATGATGGCGTGTGCAACCCGTGCATGATCGGTTCGAGCGCCGGATACAGCGCCGTATAGAGCGCAAAGCGCGCCGTATAGGCTGCCGCGCGTTCGGCATCGGGCCGCGCGCGCTCGACGAGCGTGACCCATCCGCCTTGTGCATCCTCGTGCGACACGAGCCCCACCCCGACTCCCGCGAGCAGGGCCGCCCCCATCGCGGCTTCGACGTCCTGCTCGATCGTCCACACCGGGAATCCCGTCACGTCCGCGATGATCTGCATCCATAGCGCCGAATGCGCGGCCCCGCCCACGACGATCAGCCGGTCGTCGAGCGCGGCCGCTCCGCGTCGGCCGGCCTCGATGTTGTGCCGCAACGCGAACGCGACACCTTCGAGCACCGCGCGATACAGGTGCGCGCGCGTGTGCGCGAGACTCAGCCCGACGAATGCGCCGCTCGCCTTCGCGTCCCACACCGGGCTGCGTTCGCCCATCAGGTACGGCAGGAACAGCACGCCATCGGCGCCCGGCGGCACGCTTTCGGCCGCCTCCTCGAGCAACACGTGCGGATCGCCGTGCGGCAGCAGGCGTGCCGCATCGATCTCCGCGTGACAGAACTGGTCGCGAAACCACGCGACCGACGCGCCCGCCGTGATCGCGCCGCCGAACACGTACAGGTCGCGCTGCCCGTTGAACACGTGCGGCATGCTGACGAGCCCGTGCCGCGCATCGACGTGCCGGCTCACGTAACCCCAGCACATGCTGGTGCCGATCATCGCGACATGCTGCCCCGTGCGCGTCGCGCCGGCCGCGAAGGTCGCGACGGCCGCATCGACGCCGCCCGCGACAACGGGCGTGCCGGCCGGCAGCCCGAGTTGCTCCGTCCATTGCGACAGCAGGCCGCCGACGACGTCCGTCGATTCGACGAGCCGCTCGGGCATCATCGTCGCCGGGATGCCGAGCATGTCGAGCGCATCGTCGGACCATTCGCGGCGCGCGACGTCGTACACGCCGCCGATGTTGCCGGCCGAGCTGTAATCGACTGCAACCTCGCCGGTCAGCAGGTAGATCACGTAGGCGTTCGGCGGCAGGAAGTAGCGCACGTTCGCCCACACGTCCGGCCGCTGGTCGCGCAGCCACAGCATCTTCGTGAAGCCGTAATAGCTGTCGACGCCGTTGCCCGTGATCACGCGCAGCCGCTCGACGTTCACGTTCGCATTGATCCAGTCAACTTCCGCGGTCGCGCGCCGGTCCATCCAGATCAGGCACGGATGGACCGGCCGCATGTCGCTGTCGACCGGAATGCCCGAGCCGCCGTACAGGCTGCCCACGCACACCGCGCGGATCGCGTCGGCCGGCACACCCTGCGCGCGCGCATCGCTCACGCAGCCGGCGATGCATTCGAGCACGGCGTCGAACCACACCTGCGGCCATTGCTCGGCCCACAGCGGGCGCGGCGTATCGGGCTGGTAGCCGGCCGAGCGCCGCGCGACGATCGTGCCGTGCCGGTCGACGAGCAGCGCCTTGGTGCTCTGCGTGCCGATGTCCACGCCTATGACGTATTCCATGATGTCTCCGGTGAGGCGCACGCCGGCCGTCAGCGGGCCGGCTTCAGCAGCACCTTGATCGATTCGGGCGATTTCGCGACGCGGATCGCGTCGTCCCACTCCTCGAGCGCGAAATCGTGCGTGACGATGCCTTTCGACGTGACGAGCCCGCGCGCGAGCAGGTCGATCGCGACCGGGTAGCAGTATGGCCCCAGGTGCGCGCCGCGCACGTCGAGCTCCTTGCGGTCGCCGATGATCGACCAGTCGACGGTCGCATCCTCGCCGAACACGCTGAATTCGACGAAGCGGCCGAGCTTGCGGATCAGGTCGAGCCCCTGGCTCACGCCGACCGGCGCGCCGGTCGTCTCGATGTAGACGTCGCAGCCGTAGCCGTCGGTGAGCGACCGGACGATCTCGCGTGCATCGTCGCGCTTCGGGTTGATCGTCACGTCGGCGCCGTACTCGCGCGCGAGTTCGAGCCGCTCGTCGATCAGGTCGATCACGACGAGTTTCTTCGGCGTCTTCAGGTGCGCGACCTGCGTCATCATCAGCCCGAGCGGGCCCGCTCCGGCGATCACGACCACATCGTCGAGCTGCAGGTCGCCGCGGTTCACCGTATGGATCGCGCACGACAGCGGCTCGATGATCGCGGCGTCTTCGAGCGACACGCCGAGCGGGATCCTGTGGACGATCGCGGTGGGCGGAATGCGCATGTATTCGGCCATCCCGCCGTCGGCCACCTCGCGCTGGAAGCCGAAGATGTTGTGCACTTCGCACATCCAGTACTGGCCCGACCGGCAATAACGGCACTTGCCGCACGGCACGATCTGCTCGGCGATCACGCGGTCGCCCACCGTCACGCCGAAGTGCTCGGCCGCGCCGTCGCCGAGCGCTTCGACATGGCCGAAAAATTCGTGGCCGGGAATCACGGGCGCCTTGACCCACGGGTTCGGGCCGCCCCAGAACATCTTCGCGCCCGTATAGCACTTGCAGTCGCTTGCGCAGATGCCGCACGCGGCGATGCGGATCACGAGTTCGTTCGTGCCGGGGCGCGGCTTCGCGACCTGTTCGACGCGGTAGTCCTCGGGGCCGTGGCAAACGACCGCGGTCATCCGCGGCGGGGCTTCGGGTGTCGTCATGGATAGTCTCTTTCAGTGATGATTCGGATGTCTGAAGGAAGATGCGTTACCGCGACCGTTCGCGGCTGATGTAGATCGCGAGCAGGATGATTCCGCCCTTGATCACGTTCTGCACATACGGGTTCACGCCGATCATGTTCAGCCCGTTGTTGAGCACGCCAAGTAGCAGCGCGCCGACCAGCGTGCCGAGGATCGCGCCGCGCCCGCCCGAGATCGACGTGCCGCCCATCACGACGGCCGCGATCGCGTCGAGCTCGAAGCCCACGCCGGCGTTCGGCTGCCCGCTCATCAGCCGCCCGGTCAGCACGATCGCGGCGAGCGCCGACGTGAGCCCGGCCAGCGTGTAGACGATCAGCTTCACGCGCGCCACGCGCACGCCGGTGAGCCGCGTCGCCTGCTCGTTGCCGCCGATCGCGTACACGTAGCGGCCGAACGGCATCCGGTCGAGCAGCAGCCACGCGATTGCATAGACCGCCAGCATGATCAGCACCGGCGCCTGGATGCCGAATACCTTGCCGCTGCCGAAGAACGCGACCCAGTCGGGCAGCCCGTCGATCGGATAGCCGCCCGTGTAGATCAGCGCCAGGCCGCGCGCGATGCCCATCGTCGCGAGCGTGACGATGATCGGCGGCATCCCCGCGAACGCGACGAACAGGCCGTTCAGGAAGCCGAACCCGAGGCCGACCGCGATGCCGATCGCGAGCGCGGCCACCGCGTTCACGCCGGCGACCATCAGCCCGGCCGCGAGCGTGCCCGACAGCGCCATCACCGAGCCGACCGACAGGTCGATCCCGCCGGTCAGGATCACGCAGGTCATGCCCACCGCGATGATCGCGTTGATCGACACCTGGCGCAGCACGTTCTCCAGGTTCGCGGCGGACAGGAAACTCGGGCTCGCGATCATCATCGCGATGCACACGACGATCAGGCCGACGAGCGGATAGAACAGCGTCGAGCGTCGCAACTGCGCCCACATCGCGCGCGGCGGCGGTGCGTCGCCGTTTCCGGCGGCAGCCGCGAGGGTCGGGGAAGGCGTGGAAGAAGAATCAGGCAGGTTCATGGGTCGCTCCTCGCGTGCCGGCCGTGGCATAGGTCATGACCGTGTCGGGATCGATCTCGTCGCCTTCGAGCGTCGCCTCGATGCGCCCCTGCCGGAACACGGCAACGCGATCGCACATGCCGACGATCTCCGGCAGCTCGGACGAGATCATGATGATGGCGTAGCCGCGCGCGGTGAGTTCGCGCATCAGCCCGTAGATTTCGGCTTTCGCGCCGACGTCGATGCCGCGCGTCGGCTCGTCGAAGATCAGCACCGACGTGTGATGGTTGAGCCAGCGCGCAATCACCACCTTCTGCTGGTTGCCGCCGGACAGCGTCGCGACCTCGGCATGGATCGACGGCGCCTTCACGCCGACGCGCCGCATCACGTCGTGCGTCGCGCGCGCCTCGCCGCGGCGGTCGATCAGCCAGCGCATCGACCGGTACTTGCCGAGGTTGTTCAGCGAGATGTTGTCGCGAATCGAGAACGACGTGACGAGCCCTTCCGTCTTGCGGCTTTCCGGCAGGATGCCGATGCCCGCGCGCAACGCGTCGGCCGGATCGGCGAGCGTCGCCGCCGTGCCGCGCACGCGCACGTCCTTGCGATGCGCACGCGTCGCGCCGATCACCGCGAGCGCGGTTTCGGTGCGGCCCGAGCCGACCAGCCCGGCGAAGCCGAGAATCTCGCCCGCATGCAGCGCGAAGCGGTTCACGGGGCCGTCGCGCTCGATCTGCAGCGCATCGACCTCCAGTACCCGCGGCGCATCCGCCGCGCGCGCCGGCTTCGGCGGAAAACTGCTCTCGATCCGCCGCCCGACCATCATCCGCACCAGCTGCTCGACGTCGGTGCGCGCGACGTCGGTCGTCGCAACGTACTGGCCGTCGCGCAGCACCGTGATGCGGTCGCACACCGCGAAGATTTCCTCGAGATGATGCGAGATGAAGATCATCGCGACGCCCTGCCGCTTCAGCTCGCGCATGATCGCGAACAGGTGCCCGGCCTCGGCCGGCGTGAGCGTGGCGGTCGGTTCGTCGAGGATCAGGATGCGCGCGTCGAGCGACAGCGCCTTGCCGATCTCGACGAACTGCTGCTGCGCGACCGACAACGCACGGATCGGCGCATCGAGATCGATCGCGACGCCGAGCCGCGCGAAGATGCCGGCCGCCGCGCGACGCATCCGCTTGCGGTCGCGTGCGCCCCAGCGGTTGCGCAGCTCGCGGCCGAGGAACAGGTTGTCGACGGCATCGAGATGCGGGATCAGGCTGAATTCCTGGAACACGATGCCGACACCCGCCGCGACCGCGTCGCGATAGTCCGCGAAACGACGCACCTCGCCGTCGATTTCGATCGTGCCGGTATCCGGCCGATGAATGCCGCACAGGATCTTCATCAGCGTCGACTTGCCCGCGCCGTTCTCGCCGAGCAGCGCGTGAATCTCGCCGCGCGCGATCTCGAGATGAATGCCGGACAGCGCCTTCACGCCCGGAAAGCTTTTCGCGATGTCGCTGAGCCGGAGTATCGTGTCCATCGGTTTCTCCGTACGAAAGGCGCCGGCCGTGCCGCCGCCCTTCGAGTCGCATTGCACGTCGTTCACCAGCTGAAGCCCTTCGCGTTGCCGCGGTCGACCACCTTCACGTCGACCGGGATCGCCTTCGGCACCGTCGCGCCCCACTTGCGCGCAATCGCGATGCCGAGCGCGATACGCACCTGGTCGGCCGGGAACTGCGCGGTCGTCTCGATGAACTTCGAATTCGGTTTCTGGATCGCGGCGATCGCCTCGGGCGCACCGTCGACGCTCGTCAGCTTGATGTCCTTGCCCGAGCTCTCGATCGCGGCGAGCGCGCCCATCGCGCCGCCGTCGTTCACGCTGAAGACGCCCTTCAGCTTCGGGTGCGCGGAGATCAGGTTCTCGGTCACCGACAGCGCGGTCGCGCGCTCCTGCTTGCCGTTCTGCGTGTCGACCAGCTTCACGTTCGGGTATTTCGCGAGCCCCGCCTTGCAACCGCGCACGCGTTCGAGAATCGGCACGACCGGAATGCCGTCGAGGATCGCCACCTCGCCGCTGCCGCCGATCGCTTTCGCGAGGTAGTCGCACGACATCACGCCCGCGTCGTAGTTCTTCGAGCCGACGAACGAATCGACCGGGCCGTTCGCGTTCGCATCGACGGCCACGACCACCGCGCCGGCCTTCTTCGCCTGCGTGATCGCCGACTGGATGCCGGTCGAATCGGTCGGGTTCACGAGCAGGATGTCGATCTTCTTCTGCAGCATGTCCTCGACGTCGCTCACCTGCTTGCTGACGTCGTGATGCGCGTCGGTGACGACGACCTGCGCGCCGATCGACGCGGCCGCGTCGTTCAGCGCCTTCTGCATCGTCACGAAATACGGGTTGTTGAGTTCCTGGAACGTCATGCCGATCCGCAGCGGTGCGGCCTGCACGGCGGCGGGCAGCCAGGCCGCGGCGGCAAGCGCGGCAACCGCCGCCAGACGGGCGGCGCGACGGGGGAATGAGGCGGGCGATGCAGGCGTCATGACGGTGTCTCCGGTTGTATAAGGCTTTTTCGTGGGTGAGCAAGCCCCTCGCGACGCAGGCGGCGCGATCGGCTGGGTGAAACGGCGTGGAAAACTCGGGCCGGCGGCGGCCCCGCGATCATCCGGGCTGCGGGGCGAGTTCGGGCGCGCCGGGCGTCACGACGCGCGGCGGCAGCGGATTGCCGGTGGGCGCCGCGTGCAGCGCCAGTTCGCGGCTGCGCGCGTTCAGGCGCTGCAGCGCGCGGAATTCGGACGGCGCCATCCCCTTCACCGCGCGGAACTGGCGGTTGAAGTTCGACACGTTGTTGAAGCCGGCCTGGAAGCAGATATCGGTGATGTTCGCGTCGTCGGCGAGCAGCAGCTGGCACGCGGATTCAATCCGCAGACGATTCACGTACTGGACGAACGGCATGCCCGTCTGGCGATGAAACGCGCGCGAGAACGCGCTGACGCTCTGCCCGGTCAGTTGCGCGAGATCGGATTCGCGCAGCTCGGACGCGAGGTTCTTGCCGATGTACGACAGCGCATGGCTGAGCCGCGTCGGCGTGACATCGGCCTGGTCGTACGCGGGGCTCGCGAGCAGCGTGCGTTCGGCCGCGCCGCACAGCCGTTCGAGGATCGTCATGAACAGCGCGATGCGGCGCATGCCGCGCGCGGCCAGCAGTTCGTCGAACAGCGGCGCGATCGCGGCGCTGGTCGCCGCGTCGAAGCCGACTCCGCGCCGCGCATCGTCGAGCAACGCCTGCGCGTCGCGGCATTCGGGGAACGCGTCCATGCAGCGGCGCACGAACGCCGGGTCGAACTGGATCACGAGATTGCGGCGTTCGACGGTTTCGCCTTCGGCCATGTCGCTGACCCAGTTGTGCGGCAGGTTCGGGCCGAGCAGCACAAGATGGCCGGGGCCGAACGAACCGATGTGGTCGCCGACGAAATACTTGCCGCGCGTCGCGACGATCAGGTGCAGCTCGAATTCGGGATGGAAGTGCCAGCGGATCGTGCGATACGGATAACCGTGCGACCAGACCTTGAACGACTCGTCGCGTCGCACTTCGACCACTTCCAGATCGGGGTGCATCATGTGGGCGTCTCCATTCCCGTGTCTCGCCGGCCGGTTCGTTTTGCGCGTGCGCCGCGTATTTCACGCGGCGACGCGACCGGTCGCATGGGAAGCAATGTAGGTCGATCGAGCGCGCGGCTCCACCAACTTTACGCCTGATTTTCGATACTTTTTTGCCCATTCCGGCCGCAAATGGCGCCGGATGGCAAATTTTTGCAGTGCAGAACGGCCGTGCGGCCGCCTGCTCGGCGCTTACGCGGCCGCGTGCTCGCGCGCGGTACGCGCTTCGTACGCCTTAAGGTGGTTGTACGCGATCCGCAGCAGCGACAGCGCATCGGCCGCCAGCGGGTCGCGGCGCGCGAGCAGGTCGCCGATCACGTGATCGGCTTCGACGCGCGCATGGTTTTCGACGTCGCGCAGCATCGACGCGGTCAGCGGCGACGGCGTCAGCACCATCCGCTGCATCCGCTCGATGGCGGCCGGACCGGGCCGGTGGCCGTTGTACTCGGCAATCGCACTGCATTCGCCGAGCATCGTCTCGAGCAGGCGGCGGCCGTCCGGCGCGGCGAGAATGTCGCCGACCGAGGCGCGGAACAGCGACGTGCTCGCGGCGAGCGTCGCGAGGAACACCCATTTTTCCCACATCCGCGCGGCCACGTCGTCACTGAGCGTCGCATCGAAACCCGCGCCGCCGAGCACCTCGGCCACCGCGCGCACACGCGGCGATTCGCCGCCCGCGAGTTCGCCGAACGTGACCCCATGCGTGTCGTTGAGGTGCACGATGCGCTGCTCGCGATCGAGCGTCGCCGCGATCACGCACAGCCCTCCGAGCACCTGCGCGGCGCCGAACCGCTCGCGCAGCACGTCGAGATGGCGCATCCCGTTGAGCATGGGCAGGATCAGCGTCTGCGGGCCGACGAACGGCGCGAACGACTCAATCGCGTCGTCGAGGCTGTACGCCTTGCAGCTCAGCAGCACGAGGTCGAACGGCGCGACGCCGGCACCCGCGTCGCCCGCGCGCACGGTCTGCACGTTCGCGAGCGTCAGGTCGCCGCGCGGGCTGCGGATCAGCAGCCCGTCGCGCGCCAGCGCGGCCGCGCGGCCGTCGCGCACCAGGAACGTCACGTCGCGCCCCGCCGCGGCCAGCCGGCCGCCGAAGTATCCGCCGACCGCGCCGGCCCCCACCACCAGAATTCGCATCGTTGCCTCCTTTCGGTTTCATTCGCCGCCGCGCCGCGCGCGGCGCGCATTCAAACGCCCCGACAGTATAGCGACGCCCGTTATGCATATGCATAGATGCCCTTGTCGGTGTCGACGGCATCGGCGATGGCGCCGGCGCCGGCTCCTAGGGATAACCCGCCTACGGCAACGCACGTCGGGCGCCGTCAAGACACTTATCCCGTCACGCCGCCCCGGCGAGCTTCCACGACTGACCGACCACACACCATGCGCAACCTTTCCCTGAATCAGAAACTCGCCTCGATGATCGTCATCCTCTGGCTCGGCCTGCTCGTGATCGCCGGGCTCGGGGCCTGGCAGACGCGCGCATCGATGATCGCGGACCGCCGCGACCAGCTCGCGTCGCTGGTCGCGCAGGCCGCGAGCGTGACCGATCATTACTACAAGCTGTCGCAGCAGAACGCGCTGCCGGAAGCCGACGCGAAGCAGAAGGCACTCGAGGCGATCGCCGCGATGCGTTCCGGCGCCGACGGCTACATCTCCGTCAACGACTCGAAGCCCGTGATCGTGATGCATCCGATCAAGGCCGACCTCAACGGCAAGGACGTGTCGAATTTCACCGACCCGAACGGCAAGCACCTGTTCGTCGAGATCGTGAAGGCCGGCAACCTCGAAGGCGGCAAGGGCTTCGTCGAGTATCTGTGGCCGAAGCCGGGCGCCGACAAGCCGCAGGAGAAAACCAGCGCCGTGCAGCGCTTCGCACCCTGGGACTGGTACATCGTGACCGGCATGTACATGAATGACGTGCGCACCGCCGTGCTCGAAAGCGTCGGCCGCTGGCTCGCGATGACGACCGTGCTCGGCGGGATCGCGACCGCCGTGATGGTGCTGGTGCTGAAAAGCGTGCGCGCGAACCTCGGCGGCGAGCTGGAAGTGGCACTCGACGCCGCGCAGCGCATCGCGCAGGGCGACCTGACCGCGCACGTCGCCGTGAAGCACGACGATCGCGGCAGCCTGCTGCACGCGCTGCACACGATGCAAGGCGGGCTGATCGACATGGTGTCGCGCGTGCGGATGGGTACCGAGAACATCAACGTCGGCGCAAGCGAGATCGCGTCGGGCAACACGGACCTGTCGCAGCGCACCGAGGAACAGGCGGCCGCGCTCGTGCAGACCGCGTCGAGCATGGACCAGATGACCGCGAACGTGAAGCAGAACGCGGACAGCGCCGCCCAGGCCGCGTCGCTCGCCGGCCAGGCCGCGCAGGTCGCGACGCGCGGCAGCGCGGTGGTCGACGACGTCGTGCGCACGATGAACGAGATCACCGACCGCTCGCACAAGATCGGCGACATCATCGGCGTGATCGACGGGATCGCGTTCCAGACCAACATCCTCGCGCTGAATGCGGCCGTCGAAGCCGCGCGCGCGGGCGAACAGGGCCGCGGCTTCGCAGTGGTCGCGGCCGAAGTGCGCTCGCTCGCGCAACGCTCGGCGACGGCGGCGAAGGAAATCAAGTCGCTGATCGTGTCGTCGAACGAGACCGTCGAGCAAGGCGCGGCGCTCGTCACGCACGCGGGCGAGACGATGGCCGAGATCGTGCAGTCGGTGCGGCGCGTGAACGAGATCCTCGACGAGATCAGCCATGCGTCGCGCGAACAGAGCGCCGGCATCGAGCAGGTCAATCGCGCGGTGGGCGAGATGGACCAGGTCACGCAGCAGAACGCGGCGCTCGTCGAAGAAGCGGCGGCCGCCGCGCATTCGCTGCGCGATCAGGCCGAGGCGCTGCGGGACGCCGTGACGCGGTTCGCATTGCCGGCCTGACGGCGGCCGCCCGGCGCGCGGGCTCACGCCGCGTCGCCGGGCCGCGGCGCGGCCGCACCGGTGCCGAGCCCCAGCCCCGCCGCCCGCCTGACCAGCTCGACGTCGTTGTTCACGCCGAGCTTCTTCATCGCGCTGATCTTCTGCGCACTGACCGTCTGCTTGCCCTTGCTCAGACGCTGCGCGATCGTCTTGATCGGCACCCCCGACAGATACAGGCGAATGACCTCGATTTCGCGCGCCGACAGCTTCACGGGCGCCTCGCCGCGCTCGCCGGCCGCATCGACCGCGCGCCTGACGAGCGGCGACAGGTAGTGCCCGCCGCTGTAGCTCGAATGAATGGCCGTGACGATATGGCCGACCTCGTCGAACTTGCTGACGACGCTCACGCCGCCGATCGCGAGGATCGACCCGACGATCAGCGGATTCTCGTTCGCGACCAGCACGACGACCCCGACGTTCGGACGCGTGCGCCGCAGCCAGTCGAGCAGCCCGAGGCCGTCCATCTGCGCGTCCCCGCGGATCGCATAGTCGACCAGCACGACATCGCAGTCGACGCCGCCGAGCGACGCGGCCAGCTCGGCCACATTCCGGCATACCGCGACGAGCTCGATCGCGCAGGCGCTGCCTGCGACCTGCTCGATGCCGGCCAGCGTCAACGGCCAGTCGTACGCGAAGACGATGCGAACGTTGAATTTCCTCATGCGTGGTTCCCGGTGGTTCATCGGCCGCGCGACGCAGAGCGCGCACGGCCGGTTTGGCGTTGATCGGACGTTCAGGCTATTTTTAGCCTGCACACCGATTCTATGAAGCCGCACGCGGACGGGATATCGGACGGTAACGGGATTGGTCGTCAGGGACGTAATACGAGTTTGATATTTGCGCCGGTTCGAGCGGCCGTCCCGGAGCGGCCGGCACCTGGAAACATCGGCCGGATGGCCGGCGTGGCGGGCCATACGGGCCATCCGGCCGGCCAGCAGGTAAAATCGACGCCTTTGCATGCCGCGCCGGGCCGCCGGCGGCGAGCGACGCGCCGATGCCGGCCGCGCGCCACCGCCCCGTGCCCGCGCCCGTACTCCGGTGGCCCCGCCCCGCTTTCCTCATGACCGAATCCGACCTGCAATCCGACGACACCTCCATCCACGAAGACGGCCTCTGGCGCGACAACGGCTGGACGGCCCGCATCATCAAGAACGAAGACGACGACGGCTGGGCCGTCGAAATGATCAAGGACGGCGAGTCCGAGCCCGCGCTCGTCGGGCCGTGGACCATGGGCCGCGACAAGAAGAACCCCAAGCCGATGGACGCGAACGCGTTCCGCACGCTCGTGAAGACCGCGAGCGAGGTGCTGATGCGCCACGAGCAGCAGCGGCGCGCGATGCTGCACAAGGAAGTGACGGTTCAGGGCGAGAACGGCCAGGATGTGTCGGTGACGCTCGACATCGTGCCGGACGAATTCGAGCCGTACGCGCAGCTCAAGGCATTCGATCCGTATGGCGAGCTGCTGGCCGAAGCCAAGGTGTCGGCCGGTTTCAAGCTCAACAAGGCCGGTGCCGAGCGCTGGGTCGCCTCGGGCTTCGAGCGGCCGGCCTCCTGATCGCGCGGCACGCCGCGCCGCACGCTCAGGCGCCGGCGCCCTGCCGCGCGCGCTGCAGCCGGCGCGCCGCCAGCTTGCGCCGCACGAGCTGCTCGAACTGCCGCGTCGCGACCTGCGGATCGCGCGCGGCCAGCCCGAGCGCGTTGCGCGCGAGCTGGATCGGCGTCAGCACGAGGCCCCACGGCAGCCCCCACCAGCCGAACGCGGCCGACGCCAGCAACGCGACCGCCTGCTTCCTGCGGCCGCAACGCCGGCAGCACACGTGGCGCCGTGTCGCCCAGCGCGTGACGAACAGCAGCGACACGACGCGATGCGACGCATGGACATCGACCGGCCGGTCGTCGCGACGGCAGATCGGGCACGGCCCGTAACGCCAGTCGTGTACGTACTCCCAGACCTTCGCGCCGGGCACCCGCTCCGCCTCGACGACGATCGGATGCGCCCGGGCGCACGCCGGACGGCAATAGCGGCGGCCGTCGATCGACCGCCCGCCGACCAGGAACGTCCTGCCGCAGTGACTGCACTCTGCCACGGTAACCTCGGATAAGCGTGATGCGCCGCATGCCGGCCACGCGCATCGCCGCGCGGCGGTCCGGACGGGCCGTTTCATGTCTTAACGGCCGACGTCGCGCGGTCTTGAGCGGCTGCGCGCCGCGGCGCGTCAGCCGTGCAGCCCGTGCGCGGTCATCAGCCGATACAGCGTCGCGCGCGAGATGCCCAGCTCGGCCGCCACGTCGGCATGCTGGTGGCGGTGGCGCATCAGCGTTTCCTCGATCGCGCGCCGCTCGGCGCGCCGGCGCGTTTCGGCGAGCGTCGGCGGCTGCCGCGACGTGTACTGGTGCAGTTCGAGATCGGCGGCCGAGATCATCGGGCCGTTCGTCATCACGACCGCAAGCCGGATCCGGTTGATCAGCTCGCGCACGTTGCCCGGCCACGGATAGTTGTGGATCGCTTCGACCGCGCTCGGCATGAAGCCGCGAATCCGTTGCGCATTGTCGCCGCGATAGCGCCGCAGCACATGGTCGGCGAGCAGCATGATGTCGCGGCCGCGCACGCGCAGCGGCGGTTCGTCGATGCGCAGCACGCACAGGCGGTAGTACAGGTCGGCACGGAACCGCCCCGCCTGCATCGCGGCCTCGAGATCGACGTGAGTCGCCGACACGATCCGCACGTCCACCGGAATCGACGCGTGCCCGCCGAGGCGCTCGATCGTGCCTTCCTGCAGGAAGCGCAGCAGGCTCGCCTGGCTCTCGAACGGCATGTCGCCGATTTCATCGAGAAACAGCGTACCGCCGTGCGCCGCCTCGATACGGCCGATCTTGCGCTGGTGCGCGCCCGTGAACGCGCCGCGCTCGTGGCCGAACAGTTCGGCCTGCAGCAGCGTCGACGGAATGGCCGCGCAGTTCACGGCGACGAACGGCGCGTCGGCGCGCGACGACTGCTGGTGAATCGCCGCCGCCGTCAGCTCCTTGCCGGTACCGGACTCACCGGCGATGAAAACGGTCGCCTCCGTATTCGCGACCTTGCGGATCGTCGCGAACAGCCGGCGCATCGCGTCGCACGAGCCGATCATCGTGCCGCCGGGGGGCGCCGCATCGGCGTCCGGGCTGCCGTCCGCGAGCCTCAGCATCCCGTACGCATGGCCGACCAGATAGCCGATCGTCGTGTACGCAGTCGCGTTGCGCACGTAATCGAAACAGCAGTGGCGAATCAGGCGCGCGATGGAAATATCCCGCAGCCGCTCGTCGTCGGCGAACGCGAGCCAGCCGACGCGCGGGTCGCGCAGCAGCGCCTCGAACGACGTGACGTCGGGCGACGCGAAGCTGCCGAAATCGACGATGCCCGCATGCAGACGGTTCGCCCTGACGAGATTCAGTGCGTCCGCAACGGTTTTCGCGCGCCACACGTCCCAGCCGCGCGACGCGAGACAATCGACGAGCGCGGCGTCGTGCTGCTGCGACAGGTAGACGAGCGGCCGCGACGGCACGACATGGTTGCGCCGGACGGCAATGAACGGTGCCGTCCCCGCATCGCGTTCGAGATCCTGCGGGCCCGACACCCTGATCTGGCAGCAATGGTTCACGATGGCCTCGTCGCTTGGGTTGGTTGTCGAAACGGCCGTTGCCGGATCGCGTGGAGCGGGGCACCGTGGTCCCGCGACGCGGCGCCGGGCCGTTCTCGGATTGACGTTCGTTATCGGCAGAAAACGACGCGCTGCGTGTAGATCTGCGGCTCGACGACCGGCTTCGCGGCACCGTTGAGGTCGTCACGATAGGCCCGGTAGGTCTTGCCGTTCACCGTCACTTCCGTCGCACGGGCCGTCTCGATCGAGCTGAGCCCGTTGCGCTGCCAGCCGCTCACCTGGTCCGCCGCCGTCACGCTCGCATCGCCTGCGATCTTCTGCGTGATCGCGCTGCCGTCGCTCCATGGCTGCGTCTGCATGTCCTCGGCATGCTGCATCGCGCCGACCGTCTTGCCGGTCGGCGTCGGCCCCCTCTGCGCCTCGAACGGCGCGCCACGGCCGTACACCGGCGATTGCCACGACGGCGCGTGACCCTCCTCCGGCATCATGTAGATCATCTGCGGATCGCCGATCATCATCATCGGCGCGCACGCCGTGTTGTCGGCGCGACCGAGCGTCGTCAGCGCCTGCGCGACGCTCGCGGCGTTTGCCGCGGTCTGCTCGCCCAGGATCACGAAGACCGCCGGGTTCTGAAATACCGCCTGTGCTGCGGCTTGTGCGCTGTACAACAACAGAGCGACCAAAAAGATCCTCATGATTGAGGCCTCCTTGCATCCTCGTCAGGCAAAAAGAGGTGTTGACCTCGGGGATGGGACCAACACCCGTCAAACAGGAAACGACCGTCGGGCATCGGGTCCGGACGACTCCCGTGCGCCACCATTCCGGCGCACGGGAGCCAAACCCGCGTGCTTACGACGACGTGCTCGTCGAGATGACGGCCGGAGCCGGCAAGACCGGTACAGCCGGGGCGGCCTGCTGGTCGACCGGAGCCGCCGGCAATCCTTGCGCCGGATCGGACAACGCCGGCATCTCGGCGGGCTGCGCGGCTGCCTGGTCCGGCACCTTCGCGTCGGCTGCCGGCATGTCGGCAGGCGCTGCGGCCGCGGCGGCGGCAGGCTGCGCGGGTTCCGGTGCGGGCGCTTCCGCGGCGACCGGAGCCGGTTCGGCGGCCTTCGCATCGGCTGCCGGTGCGGGCATCGCGGCCTCGGCTGCGGGCGCCGCGACGACGGCAGCGGCCGGCGTCGTATCCGCAGCCGGCGCGGCAGCGGCCTGCGCTGCGTTGTCGGTCGCGGCCGGCATCGGCTCCGGTGCCTTGTCGGCGACGGGCTGCACAGGCTCGGGGGCCTTGTCGGCGATTGCCGGTGCGGGTTCGGGCGCCTTGTCGGCAACCGCCGGCGCGGGCTCCGGTGCCTTGTCGGCGACCGCCGGCGCGGGCTCCGGTGCCTTGTCGGCGACGGGCTGCACGGGTTCGGGGGCCTTCGTCTCGGCGACCGGCGCGGCAGGCACCGGCGATGCCTTGTCCGCAACGGCCGGCGCGGCGAGCACGGCGGCAGCCGGCACGGCGGCGATCGCGGCCGCCGGTACGACCGAGGCTGCGGGCGCGGCCGCGACAGCCGGTGCGGCAGCCACCGCAGGCGCTGCGGCGACGGCCGGTGCAGCGGCTGCAATGGCGGGTTTGGCAACGGCAGGGGCTGTGGCAGCAACAGCCGGCGCCGCCATTGCCGGCGCGGCAGCAGCAACAGCCGGTGCGGCAACGGCCGGCGCGGCGGCAACCGGCGCGATCGACGGCACGGGCACGGGTACCGGCACCGACACGGGCGCCGCCTGCACCGAGGTCGTCGCCACCGGGCGGGCCTGCGCCGGTGCCGGCGCGGCTGCGCCCAGCGGCGGCAAGCCCATGCGGTCACGCACGATCGGATCGCGATACTTCACGTCGTCGGCGACCGTCGCTTCCACGCTCGGCGCCACGTTCGAACGTGCGAGCGGCGTCGTGGTGCCCGGGCACAGATGCCCGGTCGCTTCCACCGCACGCCGGTTCGCGTCGCTCTGGCAGAGCAGCGCGAGCGCCACGTCGGTCAGGCCCATCGCACGGAATTCACGCGCATCGAGACGCCGCACGCAGGCCTGGTCGACCAGCGTCGTGCCGCCCGTCGCGCCGAACCCCGGGAACGACACGCCGACGCTCACCGATCCCATGCAGGTATCGGACAGCGTGGTCGTGAGGCCCGGCGCCTGGATCGCGGGGTTCGTCTTGATCGTCTGCGTGCCGGAGTAGTTGACGTTTTCCGACGACTGGGTGTTGTACGGGTTGGTGCCGGGCGCGCCGGACGACTGCAGCGACTGCGGCGTCACGTTCGTGCCGCCGCTCGTGCTGGACGGCATCGTCACGTTCACGTTCACGCTCGAATTGCCGCTGCTGCGAACCCCGCTGGAGCTGGTGGCGTTGCCGCCGCGCGAGCTCGTGGTGTTCGTGTTCATGCTCGAGCCGCCGCCCTGGCTGACTGCCGTCGACGACGTCGACGACTGCGCGCTCGAAGTCGAATCGGCGGTTTGCGCTTGGGCGCCGATCGTGGTCATCGCGAACATCGCAGCGCATGCCACCTTGATCCTGTTGCTGTTCATTTCACTCTCCGGACGAGGTTTTACCTCCCACCCAGGCAACCGTACTAATTCCCCTGATTCCCTTCAGCTTTGCCTGCTTCCCCGAACTGCTTCCAGCCGTTGCCCAGCTGGGACCACGAGCCGGCCGACATGCCCTGCCACTGCTGGGCGTCTGGTCCGCCGATGGCACTGCCCGAAGAAAGCGTTTGTTGTTCTGACGGTTTGGTTGTCTGGTCAGGGTTGTTTGACGTCTGCAAATTCGATTGCACGTCGTTGGCAATACGGTCAGCGCCATACGCCGTCAGAGACGCGAGCATCAGAGCGGCGGCAATCAGTTTCTGCTTCATGCCAACTCCTTACGTGACAACAATGTGGGCAAAAGAGACCAGCGTCGCTGGGAAACTGGTCCCCCCCACACCTGACTAATGACTGCTTCCGGTCGCACTTGAACTGGCGTTGCTTCCGCCCGATGCGGACGGCGAGCCGGCCGAACCGGTACTCCACACGGTCGACGAGTTGTAGTGATTCGAACCCGTGATCGCGCCTGACCCAGCACTGCCGGTCAGCCCAGCGGCACCCGCGTTGGCATTGCCCTGGTCGTTCGCGCTGCTGGCCGTGTAGTGGTTTGCGCCCAGCACGATCGTGGCACTCACCCCTCCCGACAGCGCATTCGCGTTCTCGTTCGTTTTGCTGTTTCCACCGTACGAGCCTGCGGCACCGATACCGCCGCCTGCCGCGAACGCGCCCCCGTTCGTGCCCGAACCGCTGGCCGTCGAGGTCGTGTTGTGGAAGGCGGATGCCGTGCCGGCGGAACCAGCGGGTGTCACCGTACTGCCCGCGTTCGCGCCCGCCGTCGAAGTCGAATTGCTGGTATAGCTGCCAGAGCCGACCAGAACCGAACCGGAAACACCCGCCGCAACGGACTGTGTCTGGTTGGTCGTGGAGGAACCCGCTGCCAATGCAGCCGACGATATGACGGTGAGCGCTGTCGCGAAAATGACTTTGGCTTTCATAGCAATTCCTTGCTGTGAGTAAGTTCGGCGGTGGCGGAGCCGGGTCTACCCCCATCGAGCGGAACCCGGCATCCGTACCGCCAGCCAATGACGAACGCTACGCGTCGCGGCTTAATAGTGGTGAACCGTCCAGCCGATCGAGCCGGCATTCGCGCCGCTGGTGCCACCTGCCTGTGCGCCACCGAAGCCGAAACCGCTAACCGACGACGATTGCGTGTGGTTCGTGTACGAGACCGAACCGCTGCCCGGGCCACCGGCAAGTGCGCCGGCTGCACCGAGTGCAGAGCCGGAATCGGTCGCGGTGAAATGGCCGAAGCCGGCAACGCCTGCCATCGTCGAACCGCCGCTCGACGAGCTGCTGCTCGACACCGTGCCGCTACCTGCGAACGCTGCACCCGAAACCGCCAGAACTGCTGCTGCAATCAGAAGCTTCTTCATGGTCGACTCCAAAACGGCGTGGACGGAGTGAGTCAGGAAGATCGCACGCCATCAACCTTCCTGACTTGAGCAATCCTCGAAATTAAGGATCACTATCAAATTAAGAAATCATGCTGCCTTTTCAATTTCTGTTTTTTGCGAATTTGGCCAGACGAAGCTTAGTCTCGTGTTTTTTGGTTATCCAAATTTTTTTGGTAGGTGTTTTCTATTATTTTTATGAACATTGGATTTATTAAAAAAACACAATCGGCCTGACAAGCCGGAAAGATGCAGACACATTTCCGGCCCGCGATATTCGATACCCCGCCGGTCGGCGTGCCGGCACGCGGCACTCCATTCCGGAATCGAAAATTCGCGAATACATTAACCACCGCAAATGCAGCGACGTTGAAAAATACACCTTTTATTCAGGCGACAACGGGCCTGCATTGCAGCCAGGTGGCATGTCGTCTCCCTGAGCTGTCGACGAAAGGTCTTCCGGATAATCCGGCCGACGGTCGTTCGATCTAATCCGGCCGGCGCCGGCATGGGCCAGGCGCGATCGAAGCGGCCCCGCACGGCCGAAGACGAATCGGCATCACGCTGTCCGGCACGAACAGCCTGATCCATCCCGATGAACCGAATGAAAGTGAGTGTCGCTGTCGCCCGACTGCCGTGCGGCGCGACAACCGCGCCAGCACGCGAAGCGCGCGGCGGGCAAGAAACCGGGACAGCGCAACCCGCGATGCTGGCACAGCGTCGCGAGCGTCACCCCGGCCTTTCCGACTACCCCACTGATGCGCAAAGTACGCGCCGATCAACCTACAGCTTATGGTCTTCATCGCCGTTTCCCCGACTGCTTATTGACGAGTTGGCCGCCCCACCTGTTCGTTGCTTCGTGTCGACCGCCCGCCGGTGCGTCCAGTACCGCAAGCAGCGTGCCACTCGTTATTCCACCGGAGATTGCACACGGCAAACGGCCGCCACGGCCGCCTGCATCGCCAGGAACGACATTTTTTGTTTCAGGAATGTATCGTAATGGCGGTTCGACACCCCCGGCGCTTGTCGGGCGCCGCGACGCAACTGCCGGATTTGACGGACGAATCCGGCTCGCAGGCGTGCGCCGGATGGTCAGATGAACGAGTGTTTCAAACTTGAGAAGCGCATGGCCGCGCAGGGCCGGCGGAGCCGGCATTTCCGCTTGCGAACCGCCGGTCGACGCGCGTACGGCCCCTGCCGTGCCATCACAAACGAGAATCGATTCGCCCGGCACAATGCCCGGAGAGCCCGGTACATCAGCCTCCTGCATGCCGTCGGCACGCGTTTCTCCGGATGACCGAAACGAATTTGATTCATTCGTGAAAATACCGACAGGATCACGCTCTACTCAAGCGTCGAAATAACCGTAAAAATTAAAACTTTCGCACCGGCGTAATAATTAAAACAAATGAAAACACGCGGCCTCGCCCGGACGCCACACAACATTTTTTCACTTTCATTCCCTAGCCTTTCATTCACCCGGTCTCCAGATGGGATGCACGTTCGAGAAACGCTTTAGTCCTTTATCCGCTCATTTCTCATTGATGAAACATTCCCGCTCAACACCTTCTTGACAAATCGAATCCCGCAAAAGCCTGATTTATCTCGTGTTTCGTCGTATCGAATCGCATCGATCCGGCAATCGGCCTGCCTGCTTTTCTGTCCCCACGATTCACGCATGAAACAGAAGCGCGCATATCACGCTGCAATCTCGCCGCCGCGCCCGCGCGCATCGTGTCGACATCGTTCATGGCATGCCGATTGCCTGATATCCGGCTCTCACCGAGCGGCACGCCGTGGCACAAGATCACGAACGGCGGCCTGCTCGTCAATCAGCGTATCGGGGAAAAGGCGATGAAGATCACCACCGATCGATCGACGCTTGCGTCGTTCAAGCATCAACGGGGTAGTCAGCGAAACCGGAGCGCCTGTCGCGGCGCTTCGTCGACATCCGCACATGCGAACCGGCGCTTGCCGAAGCGACACCCGTGCAGCGGGATGGAACGCGTGCGCGCCGCCGTCGAACTGATCGACGTGTGGTTCCCCGAGCTGAACGACGAAGGTGAAAGCCATGAATGACAGGGTCACGCTCGAGACGCGCGCCGGGCAGCGTGTCCTCGTCACGGGCGGCGCCGGCTTTCTCGGCAGCTATGTATGCGAGCGCCTGGTCATGGAAGGCGCATCCGTCACGTGCATCGACAGCCTGCTGACGGGGCGCAAGCTCAACGTCGCCGATCTGAAGGCGTCCGGCCGCTTCGAGTTCGTGAAGGGCGACGTCTCGCTCGGCCTGCCGCAACTGCAGGTGGACGAGATCTGGAATCTCGCGTGCGCGGCATCGCCGCCCACCTACCAGATCGATCCCGTCCACACGATGATGACGAACGTGCTCGGCATGCACCACTGCCTCGCGCTCGCGCGCAAGACGGGCGCGCGCGTGTTCCAGGCGTCGACCAGCGAGATTTACGGCGACCCGGCCGTGCATCCGCAGACGGAAACCTATCGCGGCAACGTGAACACGATCGGCCCGCGCGCGTGCTACGACGAAGGCAAGCGCGCAGCCGAGGCGCTGTGCTACGACTACTACCGCATGCACGGCATCGACGTGCGCGTCGCGCGCATCTTCAACACCTACGGCCCGCGGATGTCGCCGCGCGACGGCCGCGTCGTGTCGAACTTCATCGTCGGCGCGCTCAACGGCGCGCCGCTCGAAATCTACGGCGACGGCATGCAGACACGCTCGTTCTGCTTCGCGACCGATCTCGTCGACGGCTTCTTCTGCCTGATGAGTGCCGAGCGCAACATCGGCACGCCGGTCAACATCGGCAACCCCGGCGAATTCACGATGCTCGAACTCGCGGAGAAAGTGCTCGCGATGACGGGCTCGAAATCGGAGATCCTGTTCCGGCCGCTGCCGATCGACGATCCGCACCAGCGCAGGCCCGACATCTCGATCGCGGCGGCCGAGCTCGGCTGGCGGCCGGCCATCGATCTCGACGAAGGGCTGCGCCGGACCGTCGACTATTTCAGCCGGGAACTGTGGCTCGAGCCGGTGCTGCGCATGACCGGGGCCACGGCATGAAGGTGCTCGTGACAGGCGGAGCGGGCTATATCGGCAGCCATACCTGCAAGGCGCTCGCGGCAGCGGGACACGAGCCGGTCGCCTACGACAATCTGTCGACCGGCCATCGCGACGCCGTTCGGTGGGGGCCGCTCGTCGCGGCCGACATTCTCGATCGCGACGCGCTGTCGAAGGCGTTCGCCGCGCATCGGCCCGACGTCGTGATCCATTTCGCCGCGCTCGCCTACGTCGGCGAATCGGTGCTCGCGCCCGAGCGCTATTACACGGTCAACGTCACGGGCACCTGCATGCTGCTGAGCGCGATGCGCGCGGCCGGCGTCGGACGGATCGTGATGTCGTCGTCGTGCGCGACGTACGGCATTCCGGATGCGCTGCCGATCTCGGAACGCACGCCGCAGCGGCCGATCAATCCGTACGGCTTCACCAAGTACGCGATGGAACGGATGGCCGCCGATTTCGAGCGCGCGTACGGAACCAGGTGGGTCGCGCTGCGCTACTTCAACGCGGCAGGCGCGGACCCCGACGGCATGATCGGCGAATGCCACGAACCGGAAACGCACGCGCTGCCGCTCGCGATCCGCGCGGCACTCGGCACGGGCGACGCGTTCCAGGTGATGGGCACCGACTACCCGACGCCCGACGGCTCGGCGATTCGCGACTACGTGCACGTGAGCGACCTCGCCGACGCGCACCTGCAGGCGACCGCCTATCTGTGCGGCGGCGGCCACAGCGTCGCATTGAATCTCGGCACCGGCAAAGGGACGTCGGTGCTCGACGCGCTGCGCGCCGTCGAAGCCGTGACGGGCCGCCGCGTGCCGACGGTGACGGCCGCGCGCCGCCCGGGCGACCCGCCCGAGCTGTACGCCGACGCCACGAAAGCCGCGCTCGTGCTCGGCTGGCGGCCGCGTTTCACCGCGATCGAACCGATGGTCGAACACGCCGCGGCATGGTTTCAGAAAGCACTGCAAGTCGAATCCGGCAAGTGAGCAAGTTTCCTTGAACGCCACCCAGGGGAATCACCATGAATGTGCGGATCGCCATCGTCGGCACGGGTTACGTCGGGCTGGTGAGCGGCGCGTGCTTTGCGGATCTCGGGCATGACGTCGTCTGCATCGACAACAATCGCGGCAAGATCGACGCGCTGAACGAAGGCCGCATCCCGATCTACGAACCGGGCCTCGACGCACTCGTCGCACGCAACGTCGAACGCGGCACGCTGCGCTTCAGCAGCGACCTCGCGGCGAGCGTGCGCGATCGCGATGCGGTATTCATCGCGGTCGGCACGCCGACGCTGCCGGGCACCGACCAGGCAGACCTGCAGTACGTCGAGGCGGCCGCGCGCGAGATCGCGTCGAACCTGACCGGTTTCGCGGTCGTCGTCACGAAGTCGACGGTGCCGGTCGGCACCAACCGGGTCGTCGGGCAGATCGTCGAACGCCACGCGCCGGCAGGCGTCGACGCGGCGATCGCATCGAATCCGGAATTCCTGCGCGAAGGCTCGGCGATCGACGATTTCATGCATCCGGACCGCGTCGTGTTCGGCGCCGAGCATCCGCGCGCGATCGAGATCATGAAGGCGATCTATGCGCCGCTCGAAGCGACGGGCCACCTCGTGCTCGCGACCGAGATCGAAACGGCCGAACTCGTGAAATACGCGGCGAATGCGTTCCTCGCGGTGAAGATCAGCTACATCAACGAGATCTCGGACCTGTGCGAAGCGGTCGGCGCCGATGTCGAACTGGTCGCGAACGGAATGGGCCTCGACCGCCGCATCGGCGCATCGTTCCTGAAAGCCGGCCCCGGCTGGGGCGGCTCGTGCTTTCCGAAGGACACGCGCGCGCTGAAGGCGACGGCCTCCGAACACGCGGTGCCGCTGCGCATCGTCAGCGCGGCGATCGAATCGAACGCGCTGCGCAAGGAGCAGATCCTGCGCCGCATCGAGAAGGCGTGCGGCGGCTCGATCAAGGACAAGCGCATCGCGGTGCTCGGCCTCACGTTCAAAGGCCAGACCGACGACGTGCGCGAAAGCCCGAGCATCGACGTGATCCAGCTGCTCGTCGGCGCGGGCGCGCATATCCGCGCGTACGACCCGGCACGTCCGCACGAAGCGTCGCGGCTGCTGCCGCAGGTATTCATGGAGGGCTCCGCGATCGACGCGGTGCGCAGCGCGGACGCCGTCGTCGTGATGACCGAATGGAAGGCGTTCGAGGCACTCGATCTCGCCGACCTCGCGGATCACATGGCCGATCCCGTGATGCTCGACATGCGCAACCTGTTCAGCGAACGGCTGGCCGTCGACAGCGGCTTTCGCCGCTACGAACGCGTGGGCCGTTCGTGCGGCGAGCGCACGCCGGCGGCACCGGCACCGGAACAACAGCACGCCAGCGAGGACACCCGGCCGCAACGCGGCCTGCTTCAAGACTGATGATCCGACCTTGACGGGAGAGCACCATGAAGAAGCTGGTTGCGTCGCTTGCGGGCGGCTCCGTGCCGGATACCACCGATACCGCCGAACCCGACACCGAAGCCGTTCGCACCGACTCGCAGCAGGCAGACGTCCCGCTCGTCGTCCCGTTGATGGACAGCGGGACCAGGATCGTCTTCCACATCCTCGCGCTGTGCTGGTTCGTCGCGCTGGGCATCTTCTGGCGCTGGTGGCTGCGCGACGAGCACTACGTCGACGCGTTCCGCTTCGGCGTCAACTGCTTCGTGCTGTTCTGGACCACCTTCATTCCGGGCTACTTCATCTTCATCATCCGCTCGGCGGTCGTGCCGAACCCCGCGCTGCCGGTGCCGCGCGACTGGCGCGTCGCGATGGTCGTCACCAAGGCGCCGTCGGAGCCGTTCGACATCGTCCGCACGACGCTGCTCGCGATGCTCGACCAGACCTACCCGCACGATACGTGGCTCGCGGATGAAGACCCGTCGCCCGAGACGCTCGACTGGTGCCGCGAGCACGGCGTATTCGTGTCGACACGGCGCGGCATCGCCGCGTACCACCGCGCGAGCTGGCCGCGCCGCACCAGATGCAAGGAAGGCAATCTCGCGTACTTCTACGACATGGTCGGCTACGACAACTACGATTTCGTGTCGCAGCTCGACGCCGACCACGTGCCGACCCGCACCTATCTCGAGGAGATGCTGCGGCCGTTCGTCGATCCGAAAGTCGGCTACGTGTCGGCACCGAGCATCTGCGACAGCAACGCGGCCGGGAGCTGGAGCGCGCGCGGGCGCGTGAACGTCGAGGGGCCGCTGCACGGCACGATGCAGGCCGGTTATGCGGGCGGGCTCGCGCCGCTGTGCATCGGCTCGCACTATGCGGTGCGCTGCCGTGCGCTGCGCGAGATCGGCGGGCTCGGGCCCGAGCTCGCCGAGGATCACTCGACCACGATGATCTTCAATTCGAAGGGCTGGCGCGGCATGCACGCGCTGAACGCGATCGCGAACGGCGAAGGGCCGCGCACGTTCGGCGACCTCGCCACGCAGGAGTTCCAGTGGTCCAAGAGCGTGATGATCATCATGCTGCGCTACACGCGCCATTACTTCATGGGGCTGCCGCTGAAGCTGAAGGCGCAGTTCCTGTTCTGCCAGCTGTGGTACCCGCTGTGCGCGCTCGCGATGGCCGGCGGCGTCGTGATTCCGGTCGTCGCGCTGCTCACCGGCCGCGTGTGGGCGCACGTCGACTACCTCACGTACCTCACCTACGCGCTGCCGCTGGCCGTGCTGCTCCTGTGCGTCGTGACCTGGGCCACGCGTTCGACCCAGTCGTGCCGCCCGCTGAATACGAAGCTGCTGTCGTGGGAAGGGCTGTCGTTCGTGTTCGCGCGCTGGCCGTGGGTCGTGCTCGGCTGCGCGTCGGCGGTGTTCGACTTCGTGCGCGGCAAGGAATTTCCGTTCAAGGTCACGCCGAAGGGCGGCACGATCGAACAGGACGCGCCGCTGCGCGTGGTCGCGCCGTACCTGCTGATCTCGCTGTTCTGCAGCCTGCCCGTCGTCACGGTCGAGAACCCGCGCAATGCCGCGGGCTTCTATCTGTTCTCGACGCTGACGAGCATCCTGTATCTCGTGATCGCGGCCGTCGTCGCGGTGAATCACGGCAGGGAGCAAGGGCTCGAATGGTCGGCGTTCCGGCAGATGTTCTTCAGCCGCCTGCCCGTGCGCAACGCGCTGTTCGTGTTCGCGCTCGCGATGCTGCTCGCGGGCATCGGGCTGCGCGCGCCGAAAGGCTGGCAGGCGATGATGTGGCGTTCGGGCCTGCCGGCCGTGGTCGCGCCCGCGCCGGGCGAACCGGTGAAGCAGCCCGAACTCGGCGCATACGATCCCGACAACACGCTCGCGGCCGACCGGGATCTCGCGTTCGACCATGTGTTCGTGTCGTGGAACGCACCCGACATCCGCGCGGAAATCGACGCAGCCTACCGGAACGCGCAGGCACGGAACCGCTCGCTGATGCTGACCGTCGAGCCCTGGGCGGCGGGCGATACGCGCCCAGGCGCACTGCTCGCGGATATCGCGCTCGGGCGCTACGACACACGGATCGCGGCCACCTGCTCGGCGCTCGCCGCGTTGAAGGGCCCCGTGTTCGTGCGCTGGGGCCACGAGATGGAGGCCGACACCGGGCGCTATCCGTGGGCCATCGGCGATGCGCCGGCCTACGTGGAGGCGTACCGGCGCGTCGTGACCACGTGCCGCACGATGACCGACCAGCTCCGCTACGTGTGGTCGCCGGCCGGCAACCGGAACCTCGACGACTATTTTCCGGGCCGCGGTTATGTGGACGCCGTCGGCCTGTCCGTGTTCGACTGCCCGCGCTGCGCGATCTGGCCGGCCGGCGGCCATGCGTCCGCCGCGAGCATCCTGCGGACCAAATACGAGCGGGTGACCGATTACGGGCTGCCGGTGATGCTCACGGAGCTCGGCGTCGACGGGTCCGGTTCGCGCAAGCGCGAGGCACTCGACGAACTCCAGCGGTCGCTGTGGCGCTATCCGCTGCTGAAGGCGGTCGTGTATTTCAACGCAGTCGATACGCCGGGCGCGTGGCCGGCGCATTACGTGCCGGACTGGCGGATCGCGCCGACGTTCCTGCAGACGACGGTGGTCGCCCGATGAAATGACCGGCGACCGGCGACCGGCCGCGCGCCGGCTGCCGGCCGTCAGCCGAGCAGTTCCTTCTTCCGCAGTTGCACGACGTCGCGCATCGGCGGCGCGCCGAACAGCCGGCTGTATTCGCGGCTGAACTGCGAGGCGCTTTCGTAGCCGACGACGGCCGCCACCGACCCGACATCGCCGCCCTGCCGCAGCAACAGCCGCCGCGCCTCGTGCAGCCGCAGCTGCTTCTGGTACTGCAGCGGGCTCAGCGTCGTCACGTGCTTGAAATGGTGGTGCAGCGACGACACGCTCATGTTGACCGCCTGCGCGAGCGACTCGACGCGCATCGGCTCCGCGAAGTGATCGCGGAGCCATTCGATCGCGCGCGCGATCCGGTGCGTCTGGCTGCCCGCGATCGCCATGTGCCGCAGCCGCGTGCCCTGCCCGCTCGTCATCAGCCGGTACAGCAGTTCCTTTTCGATCAACGGCGCGACGACCGGAATGTCGGCCGGCGTATCGAGCAGCCGCGTCAGGCGCAGCGCGGCATCGAGCAGCGGCGGCGTGAGCTCGGCGAGCGCGATCCCCTCGCCTTCGGGGCCCGCGTCGGGTTCGGGCAGCCGCATCTCGGCCGCGAGCTCGACGATGCGCTGCGGATCGAGCGTCAGCGACAGGCACAGGTAGGGCGCTTCCGGCGACGCGTGCGTCACGCGCGACAGGATCGGCAAGTCGATCGATGTAATCAGGCAATTCTGCGTGTCGTACTCGTAGGCCTGGCCGGCGACGATCACGCGCTTCGCGCCCTGCGCGGCGATCACGAGCGCGGCCCGCGACACGCCGCAGCCGAGATCGACCGGCCGCGAGTGCCGGTGCAGCATCAGGCCCGGCACGGCCGTCGAATGCGAGCCGTCCGCCGGCGCGAAACGGCCGATCAGCGTCGCCAGCTCGCGCCGCCCGGATTCGCGCGACGTCACGATATCGGTCATGTCCATGACACTTCCTCGATAGATTTCCTCATGTCGCGGGAGCATAGCGAAACCGCCCGGAGCCTGCCGGGGATTTGCAGGATTGTTCAATAAATTTGCAGGATTGGGTAGACGCAAAAGCCGGTGCCTCGCGCACACTGCCCGCTAACCGGGCGCATGCCGGGTTTTCCCCACGGAGACAATCAAAATGCCTACCTCCTTTGTCCTGAACGGCAAGAACGTCACGCTCGACGCCGATCCGTCGATGCCCGTCCTCTGGGCGATTCGCGAACACGCGGGACTGACCGGCACGAAGTTCGGCTGCGGCATGGCGCAGTGCGGCGCGTGCACCGTGCATCTCGAAGGCCAGGCCGTCCGCTCGTGCGTGCTGCCGCTCGCCGGCATCGCGGGCAAGCACATCACGACGATCGAAGGACTGCAGAGCAAGCCCGCGCAGGCCGTGCAGGCCGCCTGGGTCAAGCTGCAGGTGCCGCAGTGCGGCTACTGCCAGTCCGGCCAGATCATGTCGGCCACCGCGCTGCTCGAACAGAACCCGAAGCCGACCGACGCGGACATCGACGCCGCGATGAACGGCAACCTGTGCCGCTGTGCGACCTACGCCCGCATCCGGGCGGCGATCCACGACGCGGCCGCGACGCTGGGAGCCTGACCATGACGATCGAACTCGACAACACCGGGTCGGTGCGCCCGTCGCGCCGCACGTTCCTGAAGGCCGCGGGTGCCGCGGCCGCCGTCAGCCTGACCATCGGCTTCGAATGGGCCGGCCTCGGCCGCCGCGCGCTGGCCGCGACCGCGCCCGCCGCGGACTTCGCGCCGAATGCGTTCCTGCGCATCACGCCCGACGGCGCCGTCACGGTCATCGCGAAGCACGTCGAAATGGGCCAGGGTGCGTATACGGGCATCGCGACGATCGTCGCCGAGGAGCTCGACGCCGACTGGTCGACCGTGCGCGTCGAAAGCGCGCCGGCCGATGCGAAACGCTACGCGAACCTCGCGTTCGGCACGATGCAGGGCACGGGCGGCAGCTCGGCGATGGCGAACTCGTGGCAGCAACTGCGCGAAGCGGGCGGCAAGGCCCGCGCGATGCTGGTGTCGGCCGCGGCGGCCCGCTGGAAGGTTCCGGCCGGCGAGCTGACGACCGCCAACGGCGTCGTCACGCACGCGAAGAGCGGCAAGAAGGCCGCGTACGGCACGCTCGTCGCCGATGCGTCGAAGCTGCCGGTGCCGGACAAGGTCGTGCTGAAGCAGCCGGCCGATTTCAAGCTGATCGGCCAGCGGATTCCGCGCGTGGACGCGTCGCCGAAATCGAACGGCACCGCGCATTTCACGCTCGACACGACCTTCCCCGGCATGCGGGTCGCGCTGCTGCAGCGCCCGCCGCGCTTCGGCGCCACGGTGAAATCGTTCGACGCGACGGCCGCCAAGGCCGTGCCGGGTGTCGTGTCGGTCGTGCAGGTGCCGGGCGGCGTCGCGGTCGTCGGAACCGGCTTCTGGGCCGCGAAACAGGGTCGCGACGCGCTGAAGGTCGAATGGGACGAAGCGCACGCCGAAAAGCGCAGCTCGGACGAGATCATGCGCGAATACCGGCAGCTCGCCGACAAGCCGGGCACGTCGGCCCGCAAGGACGGCGACGCCGATGCGGCGATCGCGGGCGCCGCGCGCAAGATCGGCGCGACGTACGAATTCCCGTATCTCGCGCACGCGCCGATGGAGCCGCTCGACGCGGTCGTCAAGCTGACGGCGGACAGCTGCGAAATCTGGGCCGGCGACCAGTTCCAGACGGTCGACCAGGCCAACGCGGCCAGGACGGCCGGCCTGAAGCCCGAACAGGTGCAGATCCACACGCTGTACGCGGGCGGCAGCTTCGGCCGGCGCGCGAACGCGTGGTCCGACTACGTGGTCGAGGCCGTGTCGATCGCGAAGGCGCTCGGCGCTGACGGCAAGCCCGTCAAGCTGCAATGGACGCGCGAGGACGACATCCAGGGCGGCTTCTACCGGCCGATGTACTTCCACAAGCTCGACGCGGGGCTGACCGCGGACGGCAAGCTGGTCGGCTGGCGCCACCGGATCGTCGGCCAGTCGATTCTCGCCGGCACGCCGTTCGAAGCGTTCATGGTCAAGAACGGCATCGACGCCACCTCGGTCGAGGGCGCGGCGAACCTGCCGTACGCGGTGCCGAACGTGTCGGTCGAACTCACCACCACCAAGGTGGGCCTGCCCGTGCTGTGGTGGCGCGTGGTCGGCAGCTCGCACACCGCGTACGCCGTCGAGGCGTTCATCGACGAAGCCGCGCACACGGCGGGCAAGGATCCGTACGCATTCCGCCGCGACCTGCTCGCGAAGGAGCCGCGCATGCGCGCGGTGCTGGACCTGGCCGCGCAGAAGGCCGGCTGGGATCCGGCCAAGCCGCTGCCGAAGGGCCGCGGGCGCGGGATCGCCGTCGCCGAGGCGTTCAAGAGCTATGTCGCGCAGGTGGCCGAGGTGTCGGTCGACGCGGACGGCAAGGTGAAGGTCGAGCGCGTGGTGTGCGCGGTCGATTGCGGGATCGCGATCAATCCCGACATCGTCGCCGCGCAGATGGAGGGCGGCATCGGCTTCGGGCTCGGCGCGGTGATGCACAGCGCGATCACGCTGAAGGACGGCCAGGTCGAACAGCGCAACTTCGACGGCTACCACGTGCTGCGCATCGCGGAGATGCCGAAGGTCGAGGTGCATATCGTGCCGTCGGCCGAAGCGCCGACCGGGGTCGGTGAGCCGGGCGTCGCGCCGGTCGGGCCCGCGGTCGCGAACGCGATCTTCGCGGCAACGGGCAAGCGGCATTACGTGCTGCCGTTCGATTCGGCGGATAGCGCGAAGGCTTGACGGCGGGGCGACACGCCGGCCGCGGGGCGGAGACGCCCTGCGGCCGGCGTTTTCAATGCATCGCGGGAATGTCGTGCGTGTTCGAGCCGACGCCGCCCGACCTCGCGCGGCCCGTCGGCCCTCTTACTCCTGCTCGACTTCCGGCCAAAGCCTCGGAAACAGAAACCGGAGGCTGCTCAGCGGCAATCCGAACGAAAGTTCACCACGATGCGAAGGCGAAGTCAGCAGAGCGCAGTCGCCAGCGGGGTATCGCGTACGGCAAGCAACCGCTGCGACGAATCGACGAGTTCGGCGGCCTGCTCGAGCAGCGGATCGTGTACGCGATCTTCGGGAAACAACGGTTCAAAGGTGGCGACGGTCGTCATGCTTCCGTGCAGGGTTTCATGTAGGGTTCGATGTCGGCAAGTGTGGCCACTTATGTCACTGATTTATATGAATTTCCCATCGAACCATGTAGGGTTCGATGTTGGGTTCGATGTCGTGTTCCCATCCCCTGCCGCCGATCCGGATCACGCGCATGTTGCCCCCTGCGGCTCCCCGCGTTACGTCAGACGTAACGCCCGTAACGTCAGCCGCCGATGCTACGTAACAATCCTTCACCTTTGCTCGGACCCTTTCCCTCCCCGCGGCACGCCACTCCTTGAAAATTCTTTTAAATTCAAGGCCACAGCGCCGTCCGCTCGGGTGCCGCCCCCTGTCGTGACGTGACGATCCCTTCCCTGGCCCGGAAGTTGCAGCACAGGACCCGCAAACACTCCTTTATGGACATGCGAGGGCCACCATGGATTGCAAATACCTGTACATCGACAACATAAAAATCAACTTCGTGCGCCGCACGATCGAAATCGACAACAAGATCGTCGACGTCACGCCGCGTGAATTCGACGTCGTCGAATTCCTGCTCGACAACATGAACAAGATCGTGCCGCGGCAGGCAATCCAGGAAGCCGTGTGGGGCCGTGAACTCGGTGTGTCGTCGCGTACGCTCGACACCCATATCTCGCGTATCCGCTCGAAGCTGCAACTCGATCACGACAAGAACCTGCGGATCATTCCGATCTATGCGGTCGGCTATCGCCTGGTGCTGTTCGGTGCGGCGATGACGCACGTCGAGCGCCACGAAGCCGCGCCGATCCTGCGCGCGGCACCGCAAGCCGTGATGGCCGCCGACTACGCCTGACGATTTACCCGCGAGTCGCATGCATGCGGCTCGCCTGCGAGCTCCCCCCACCGCGCTGCGCCGATCCGCAGCGCTTCGCGGCACGCCCGTCGGGCGCGGCACGCACGCCGCCCGGCCCGCCAGCCAGTCGCGACCCGACCGCCGCCTCCGGGCGGCGGTCGCTTTTGGGCGCCGGCGGCCGCACGACATCACGCTTCGTCACGCGTCGTCACGTGTCGTCGCGGCCACTCGGGCCGCCGCCGATGCCCGCGACTACGGAATCCGGCGTGACACGCGACCATCGCCGTCCCTACAATCGACCCGGTAGCCGCGCGCCCTCCGCGCCGCCGGCCCGGAACGAACGGAACGATCATGAAGATGCGCGATTCGCGAACCGCCGTCGCCTGCCTTTGCACGTTGGCCGCGCTGGTCGCACTCGTGTGCACCGCGCCGCCCGTTGCGCACGCGGCGAACGACACCACGCTTCACGTCGCGTCGGTGACGCCGGGCGATCCGGATGACGGCAGCGCCGGTCGCGACACGCCGCCCGCGCGCCAGCGACGGATGGATGCCGCTGCGACCACGCCGCCCGATCGCGCGCGCCGCCAAGCTTCGCCGGCGGCCTCCGCCGATCCGCCTTCGTGCCATGCGCGGCCCGTGATGACGATGTGTCGCGGCCTCCACTCGAACGACGCGAAGCGGCGCTGCATGCGCTGCCTCGATCAGTAACGACGCGCCGCGCGCCGCCTCATGCGGCGCGTTGCGCCTCCAGCCACGCCTGGAACATCAGCACCGTCCACAGCTGGTGCTGCCAGTTCATCCGGCCGGTCACGTGCTGCCGCCACAGACGTTCGACCGCGTCCGCATCGAAATAGCCTTCCTCGCGCAATCGCGACGGCCGCAGCAGCGCCTCGGCCCAGTCGCGCAGCGCGCCGCGCAGCCAGTGATCGACGGGCGCGCAGAAGCCCTGCTTCGGCCGGTCGATCAGCGCGGACGGCACGTAGCGGTCGAGCAGCCGGCGCAGCAGCGCCTTCGATTGCCCTTCCGGCAAGCGCACGTGCGCCGGCACGCGCCACGCGAATTCGACGACGTGATGGTCGAGGAACGGCATACGCGTTTCGAGGCTCACCGCCATCGCCGCGCGATCGACTTTCGCGAGGATGTCGGTCGGCAGGTACGTGAGCGTGTCGATCGCCATCGCCTGCTCGGCGAAGCTCAGGTGCGCGGGCCACGCGGATACGGTGTCGAGCGGCGTCGCCGGCTCCTGCCCCGACAGCGCGAGGCGCTCGGGATGATGCACCGACGACATCAGCAGCCGGTACAGCCCGATGCGGCTCTCGGCGGTCATCACGTGGCCGAGCTTGTGCAGGCGATCGCCGATGCGCGCCGCCGATTCGCGTGCCTCCACGCCGCCCCACGCCCCCTGCGCGACGGCCGCAAGCTGATCCGCGTGATCGGGCCGCAACGCATGCAGCGCGGCGGCGATCCGCGCGCGCACGGCGCCCGGCACGCGATGCAGCTTGCGCCACAGGCGCGGCGTCAGGAAGTAGCGCGTGTAGCCGCCGAACAGCTCGTCGCCGCCGTCGCCGGACAGGCTCACCTTCACGTGCCGGCGCGTCAGCTCCGACACGAGAAAGGTCGGGATCTGCGATGCATCGGAAAACGGCTCGTCGTAGATCGACGGCAGCTTCGGCACGACGCCGAGCGCATGGTCGGCCGTGACGTAGAGCTCGGTATGGCGCGTGCCGAGATGGCGCGCGACGGCCTTCGCATAACCGGCCTCGTCGTAGCCGGCCTCATGGAAGCCGATCGTGAACGTATCGACCGGTGTCGACGATTGCGCCTGCATCAGCGCGACGATCGTCGATGAATCGATGCCGCCGGACAGGAACGCACCGAGCGGCACGTCGGCTTCCATCTGCCGCGCGACGGCCTGGCGCAGGACCACGTCGAGCTGGCCCACCGCGTCGTCGGCACTGCCCTCGAACGGCTCCGCGCGACCGTCCTCGATCACCTGTTCAAGCGTCCAGTACGCACGCAGGCGCGGCGTGTCGCGCGCATGCTCGAACTGGATATACGTGCCGGGCGGCAGCTTGTGGATGCCGCGATAGATCGTATGCGGCGCGGGCACGCTCGACTGGCGCAGGTACAGGCACAGCGCATCGCGATCGATCGCGCCGTCGAAGCCCGGATAGCCGCGCAGCGCCTTCAGTTCGGACGCGAACACGAGCGCGTCGCCGATCCGGCCGTAATAGAGCGGTTTTTCGCCGATCCGGTCGCGCGCGAGCGTCAGCACCCGCGATGCCCGATTCCACAGCGCGAACGCAAACATGCCGGTCGCGCGCCGCAGCGTCGCGTCGACACCCCACGCGACGATCGCCGCGATCAGCACCTCGCTGTCGGAGTGGCCGCGCCACGCCGGTGCGCGCCCCGCGCGCTCGAGCTCCGCGCGCAGTTCGCGATGGTTGTAGATTTCGCCGTTGAAGACCATGACGTAGCGACCGCACGCGGATGCCATCGGCTGTCGGCCGTGTACCGACAGGTCGACGATCGCGAGCCGTCGGTGGCCGAGCGCGATGCCGGCCTCCGGGTCGACCCAGATCCCCTGCCCGTCCGGCCCGCGATGCGCAAGGCTCGCCGTCATGCGCGCGAGCGTGCCGCGCGCTGTCTCCTCATCGCAGGCGACGCTATTCAAAAAGCCGTCGATTCCGCACATTGATTTGTCTGCCCCTGTTGACCAGTTCCGTCACGCACGGCGCAACCTCGCGGCCCGCCATCCGGCGTGACGACCGGGCCATATTACGAAGAAATAAATCAGCAATAATTCATAGGTGAACTCGCCAATCACTCGAAAAAACCGCTGTCAAGCATCGTGTGCGCGGCACGCCGGCGCGCGCGGCCGCAGCGGCCCGTCGGGCCGGCCACGCACGGGCCGGCCCGACGGTCATCGGTCACGGGGAAAAAACGGGGACGAACGCGGCGGACGCGCGGGGTCAGGACGGCAGTCGGCGAGCCGCCAGATATGCGAGCTGCGCGCGGTTCTGCACGTTGAAGAGTTTTTCGAGCGAGCGGATATGGTGGCCGACCTTGTGCAGCGACGTGCGCAGCGCACTCGCGATCTCCTGGTCGGACAGACCGTGCACGAGGCGGTCGAGCACCTGTAGTTGCTCGTCGCCGAGCGCGAAGCCGCGCATGCGCGCGATGCGTGCCTCGAGGAACGGCAGCGCGACACGATGCACCGCGAGGCTGACCGACAGCGCGCCGCCGATCACGCGATCGTCGATCCATTCGGTGCCGTGCGTCTCCGACGTCACGTTCACCGCGACACGCAGGTCGAGGCGCGGCGCCGACAGGCCGAACAGCACGCCGCTGTTCATCGCGTGCGCACGCAGATGGCCGGCGAGCGCCAGCATCTTGCGGTCGCCGCTGCCCTGCGCGGCCGCCTCGATCTCGTCGAGCTGCCACGCGACCGGAAAGCCGCTCTGCCGCACCTGCGCGAACCGCGGGTCGCTCTCGTAGAGCATGCCCTCGAAAAACGGCTGCATGAACGTCGCGGGAGCGAGGTCGCGAAGCAGGTGCGCGCACAGGATGCGCCGCCCGATCATTTCGAAAGCGCCGTAACCGAGCGTACTGAAACCGATTTGCCGCAAGCGCGCATGGCATTGCGCGAAATCGACCAAAGCCGGGTCGGTTTTACCGAATTCGATTTGCGCGCCGGTAAAAACGTCGTTCCCGATTGCCTGATATTCATTCGAATAAGCCGCGGCCGTTGCAATATCGGCCTGCGAAAACCACTCGACGCGTGGTGCGCCGTCAGCGTATGTCATGAGGAGCCCGCCCTTTCCCAATATGTGAACCTGCGCCCCGTCACGATCTGGTCTTGTCTCGATGGATTTTCTGGTCTTCGTTATTTGCGTGCGAATAGGAATCTTTCGCCGCCATTAGTATTACGGCATATTACGCGTACACAAGCGTTTTTGTACAATGCCCCCGCGCTGCGTCATGGATGACGATCCGCGCATATCACACCGATGCTCGATCGCACCGCCGCGACGGCCGTACACGATACGGCCGCCGTCAGGCGAGATGCGTCGATTCCGAGGGATGGCACATGTCCGACATTGCATTGCATGAAGAAGCGGTCGCCTCAACCTTTCCCCGCCCGTCGCACGGGCCCAGCGCGTGCCCCGACGCGCTGCGGGAGCGCCCCGTGCAGGTCGTCTGGTGCGACGACGTGAAGCGCGGCGACGTCACGCAGCCGCACGCGCCGAAACTCGGCGTGGCCGATACGCTCGCGCACGCGCAGAGCACGGCCGAGCGCAGCCGGATCGTCGCAAGCCTGCTGCACCTGACGGGTTTCTCGACGTTCGCGTACTTCGCGCTCGAATTCGCGCACGAGCGGGTCGAAAGTCTCTACCTGCACGAAGCATTCACGCCGTCCACCTATCGCGGCGACTACGTGCGCCACCACCATCACGACGTCGATCCGCGTACGCTCGGCGCACGCGTGTGCAACATGCCGATCGTGTGGGACCTGCAGCAGTTGCGCCGCGAACACCGCGAGCGCGACGCCGGCCCGCGCGCGACGCCGGCCGCGCTCGACGGCTTCCTGCAGACGATGCAGGACGACGGGATGTGCAGCGGCATCATGTATTCGATGGCCGTGCCCGGCACGCGGCTGCATGCGTTCATGAGCTTCACCGCGCCGCGCCGCACGCGCGAATGGATCACGCCGGCGACGATCGAGCAGGCGCTGTCGATCGGGCTGTCGGTGCACAAGTTCGCATCGCCGCAGCTGATCTCGACATCGCGCGAGCGCGCGGTGAACGGGCTCACGCCGTTCGAGCAGGAACTGCTGCTCGGCATCGCCGAAGGCGCATCCGACAAGGAGATCGGCCGGCGCCTCGACACCAGCGCGCACAACGTCGACTATCACCTGCGCAAGCTGCGCAAGCGCTTCGGCGTCGCGAACCGGATCCAGCTCACGTACCTGACGTCGAAGCTCGAATTGATCTGACCGTCGCGCAGCGCGTGCGACGTGCCGCAAGCAAGCGCGTAAACGCACATGCCGGCCACGGAGGCCGGCATGTGCGGGCTGCGGCCCGGCGCCGCTTCCTGGCAAACGGCCTGCGTTACTTCAGCAGCGTCATCTGCACCACCTTGACGATCACGAGACCAACCGCGATCACGAGATAGCCGCGCAGCACGGCCATCCAGATTCGCGTCGCCAGCGTCATGTTCTGCGGCTCGAGCGTATCGAGCGGCGGCATGCGCCACGTGTCGCGCAACGTGCGATCGATCGCCGGTTCGATCACGCGCTTGTTGCGACGGATCAATACCGTCGCGATATAGCCCGTGATCGCGAGCACGGTGCCGCCGACCAGCACGTCGACGATCGCTTCGCCGCTGATGTCCGGATACATCACCGACGCAGTGAGGATGATCGACAGCAGCACGAGCACCCAGATCACCGCACCGGTGAACACGTTGAGCTTCGTCGAGTTGACCCACGGGCCGAGCACCTGACGGTCGTTGCACAGCACCAGCAGGAACACCGTCGCGCTCGGCAGCAGCACGCCCGCGAGCGTCTGCACCGCTTCGGTCAGCAGGCCGAGCGGGCTGCCAGGAATCAGCACGAGCGTGGCCGCGGCCGCGACGATGCCGAAATACACGAGATAGAAACCCTTCGCATCGGACACGCCGCGGTGCAGTGAGTGACGGATCTTGAACACGTCGCCGATTGCATAGGCCGTCGACAGCGACACGGCCGCCGCGCCGATGATGCACGCGTCGAGCAGCGCCACCGCGAACAGCGTTGCGCTCGTGCGGCCGGCATACTTCTCGAGGCCCGCGATGATGCCGCCCGCGTCGGCGAAGTTGCCGGCTTCCGGATGCCCGTTGAACAGCGCGGCGCTGAAACCGATCATGGCGACCGCACCGATCAGCACGAACGCGATGCCGATCCACAGGTCGGCCTTTTCATACTTCATGAAGCGCGGCGTGATGCGCTTGTCGATCACGTAGCTCTGCTGGAAGAACAGCTGCCAAGGCGCGACGGTCGTGCCGACGATGCCGATCACGAGCAGCATCACGTCCGACAGCTTCGCGTGCGCGGGCCAGTTCGGCACGAAGAAATCGCGCGTCATCTGCGCGACGGGCGGATGGATCGACACGAGCACCGGCACGAGCAGCAGGCTCAGCACGCACAGCCCGATCGCGAACCGCTCGAATCGCCTGAAATCCCCGGTACTCACCGCGGCCATGGTCAGCGCCGCGGCCACGCACACGCCCGCGACCTTCGGCAGCCCGAAGAAATCCAGCACGAACGTGATGCCGATGAACTCGGTGACGATGGTGAGCGCATTGAGCAGGAACAGGTCGATCACGCTGAACGCGCCCCAGAACTTGCCGAAGCGCTCGAAGATCAGCCGTGCGTGGCCGACACCCGTCACCGCGCCGAGGCGCAGCACCATTTCCTGGTTCACGTACAGCACGGGCACGAGCAGCAGCAGCGTCCACAGCAGCGTCGTGCCGTAGTTCTGGCCGGCCTGCGTGTAGGTGCCGAATGCGCCGGCGTCGTTGTCGCCCACCATCACGATGAGGCCTGGGCCGATGATCGCGAGCAGCGTGCGCAGGCGCGCCCACCACGAGCCGCGCGTGCCGGTGTCGTGATGCGCGATCGTACCGAGCGCGCCGCGGATGTCGCCAAGGTGGGCCTCGTCGAGCACGGCGGCGCGTTCGACGGCGATCGGTGGAGAAACGTTGGATGGCGTGGACATGATGTGTTCCGTACGGCTAATGGTTATCTGGTGAGCGTGCGACCTTGGAATGCGCGCGGGGAGACCGCCCGATGGCGGCCGCGCGTGCGCATGCCGAGGCGCGCTCGGCGCTGCTTTCAGCGGATCAGCGATTTCAGCCGGTTCAACAGACGGGAGAACACCCGCGGACGGGCGTCGAGCATCAGCATCGCGTCGTAGTGGTTGCGCGATTCCGTGACGTGCGGGAGATTCGACAGCAGAAGGCCGAAGTTCATGGTCTGGCTCCGTGCGGCGACGGTAAGCGTGCCGGCCGCGTGGTGGGCGCGGGGCCAGTCCGGCGCCTGAACGGCGTGTCAGGCTAGTCGGCCGGATTGTCCCTGCGACCCGGGTTCAAAAGGGTCTGTGCGTGCAACGGGCATAAGGGACAACTGTCACTGTCGTTCATGGCGGCTCCTGTGCGGTGTTCCGGAGAACACGGTTGACCGCCGTCAGGCGTGCGGGCCGGCATTCGCGCGCCGGGGAAAGGCATGCGCGAACGCGGCCGCCTGCCGGGCGGCGGTGAAACCGGGCGGCGCATGCGAAAACGCATCACGCTAACCGGCGCGAATCAGGGTGCACGTAGGAATTTGCTGCGGAATACTGCTGCGCGCACCGTTTGCCCGGGGGACAAACGGCGGCTTCGATGAGGCGCGGACGTCGGTCGCTCAGGCGGAAATTTCGTTCGAAGATCGACTACTGCAGGCGTCCAAGGCGGCGGCCCCAAGAGTGAAGATGCCGGATTCTATGGACGGCCCGAAAGTGAAGTCAACCCCGCCAAACCCCATTTCCCGAAATAAATTTCCGCCTTCACGGCACTGAAAGAATTGCCCTTGAAACGACGTGCCGAAACCTTTCAGCGCGTCACGTCGCGGTCACGATCCGATGTGTGCGAACAACGGCGCGGCACCCGGCCGTCGCCTCGTCGTGGCGGCCTCGCACCCTCGCGCTCCACGGCGATGCGTCCGCCACGCACGGCGCCTTTCATACGTTTTTTACTTGCACTGCAGCAAACGACGCGAATACAATCCGCCGCAATTCATCACAGGAGTCCCTCCGTGGACACATGCTCTAGTTGCAGTTCGACGCCGGTCCAGGCCGGCCAAGCCATCGCGAGATAGCAGCCAGACGCATGTCTTACGCCGCTAGCTCGCATTCGTCGGGTTAGCGCGCTTCCTTCCGGGCCGGCCATCGCCGGTTCGTCCGTTGCACGCTCCGTTACGTTCCACCCTCCGATCGCTGGCCGCGTCACGCGCCCGCGCTCGATCACGTCGTCCGGCCTTCGCCGGACCGGACGGAGGCAGCGTCATGTTTCTTCAATCGCTCGCGGTCAGGCTCAAGCGCATCGTGCATGTCGCATGCGACCGCTCGTTCGTTTCCGGCCTCTCGCCACTCGCCCACGCGCTCGGCAACTGGCGCAGCTCGGCGCTCGCCCATGTGCCGGCAGCGCCCCGCCCGCTCGACTGCCTGCTGTTCGCCGTGATGGCGGCCGCGGTCGCGCTCGTCGCGCTGCTGTGCTCGGCCGCGCCGCGCCTCGGCTTCGCGCAGGTGTGGCGTATCGGCGGCTGGCTGCCGTAAATCGTCTGTCGCGCAGCCGTGCTGCGCGACAGTCCCGCCACGCTTCCCGCATCACGTTTTCGCTTCTTCAGCCTCACTAATCAAACCACCAACGGAGCCCACATGAAGAACCCTCTCGAACACGTTCCGCGCACGCTCCGCCTCGATGCGCTCGCCGCGCTGCTGCTGTCGCTCGCCGCCGCTCCCGCGTTCGCGCAATCTTCGCCGCCCGCCGCGGCCGAACCGGCGGCCGGCACCGGCGACGCCGCCGCTCCCGCACAACAGGCCGCCGCGCCCACCAGCTTCGGGGAGCGCTCGAACCTGCTCGGCAACATGGGCGGCCTGCGCGACGTGCTGGGCGATCACGGCATCACGCTGAACCTGCAGGAGACCAGCGAGTACCTGTACAACACGTCGGGCGGCACGGGTCGCGGCGGCGCCTACCAGGGGCTCACGCAATTCGGCTTCGACGTCGACACCGGCAAGGCGGTCGGCCTGCCGGGCGGCACGTTCAACGTGTCGGCGCTGCAGATTCACGGCACCAACCTCACGCAGCGCTATCTGCAGACGCTGCAGACCGCGACCGGCATCGAGGCGAATTCGACCACGCGCCTGTGGGAGCTCTGGTACCAGCAGTCGCTGCTCGACGGCAAGGTCGACGTGAAGGTCGGCCAGCAGAGCGTCGACCAGGAATTCATGGTGAGCCAGAACGCGTCGGCGTTCATGAACGCCACGTTCGGCTGGCCCGTGCTGCCGTCGACCGATCTGCCGGCCGGCGGCCCCGCGTATCCGATGTCGTCGCTCGGCGTGCGGCTGCGCGTGAAGCCCGCCGATGCGTGGACCGCGATGGTCGGCGTGTTCGACGGCAACCCGGCCGGCCGCACCGACGGCGATGCGCAGGTGCTGAACGCGCACGGCACCAACTTCAACCTGCGCAGCGGCGCGTTCGTGATCGGCGAAGTGCAGTATGCGCTGAACGCGCCGCCCGCCGATCCGAAGGCGCCGCAGCCGGCCGGCTTGCCGGGCACGTACAAGCTCGGCTTCTGGTATCAGTCGCAGCATGCGAACGATCCGCGCTACGGCACCGACGGCCTGTCGCTCGCGAATCCGGCGAGCAACGGCATGCCGGCCACGCATCGCGGCAACTACAGTTTCTATGCGGTCGCGGACCAGATGGTGTGGCGGCCGGCGCCGGACAGCCCGCGCTCGGTGGGCGTATTCGCGCGCGTGATGGGCGCGCCGGGCGATCGCAATACCGTCGATTTCGCCGCCAATGCAGGCGTGACGCTGAAGGCGCCGTTCAAGGGACGCGACAACGACGTCGCGGGTCTCGCGGTCGGCTACACGAAGATCGGCTCGCATGCGCGCGGCCTCGACGGCGACACCGGCGCATACACGACACCCGGCTATCCGGTACGCCGCGCGGAAACGGTCGTCGAGGCGACCTACCAGTACCAGGTCACGCCGTGGTGGCAGTTGCAGGCCGACCTGCAGCACTTCTTCCGTCCGGGCGGCGGCATCCCGAACCCGAACGCGGCCGGTGCGCGCATCGGGGACGAAACGGTGGTCGGCGTGCGCACGACGATCGTGTTCTGACGCACGCCGGATGCAGACACGGGCCGGACGGCCGCTTACGCGACAGTCCGGCCCGTGCGTTCTCTCGCGGGGCAAGCGCGCGGCCCGTGCCGCGCGTCACTCGCCGTACAGCCCGAGCAGTTTCAGCGTGACGCCGTTGGTCCAGCCGAAGCCGTCCTGCAGCGGATATTCGCCGCCCCCGCCGCCGCCCGTGCCGGCGCCTTCGACCACGTATTTCTCGACGAGCTTGCCTTCGGTCGCATACACGTGCTTCACGTCGGACAGAAAACGCGTGCCGATGTCCTTCGCGAGCGCCGGTTCGCCGTAGCGCCGCAGCCCGTCGATCGCGATCCACTGCAACGGCGCCCAGCCGTTCGGCGCGTCCCATTGCTGCCCCGTGTTCTCGGTGGTCGTCGCGAGGCCGCCCGGCTGCAGCAGCGTCTTGCGCACCTCGCGCGCGGTCGCCTTCGCGCGCTCGGGCCACGCAACGCCCGCGAACAACGGATACAGCGCGGCGGCCGTCACGGCGTCGCGCGGCTTGCGCAACTGCCAGTCGTAGTCGCCGTAGTAGCCGCGACGGTTCCACAGATAGCGGTTGATCGCGGCCGCACGCCGCGCCGCGCGCCCGGAAAAATCGGTCACGCAGGCCACGTCGCGCGTGAGCACGCAGCCCTTCACGATCGTCGTCTCGAGATGGAACATCAGGCTGTTCAGGTCGACCGGCACGATCGACGTCGTGCGGATCGTCGCGAGCGTCTTGCCGTCGCCGAACCAGCGCGAGCTGTAGTCCCAGCCGCTTTCGGCGCCCGCGCGCAGGTCGCGGTACACCTCGTTCGCCGGACGCCCCGGCGCCGACTTCGCGGTCGTCACGTCCTCGAGATACGACTCGTCGCGCGGCGTATCGCTCGCATCCCAGTAGCGGTTCAGCACCGCGCCGTCGGGCATCGCGACCACATTGCGCGCGGCCTGCCCGCGCGGCGTCGTGGTTTCGCCCTGCATCCAGTACGCGTACTCCTTGCGCAGTTCCGGCAGATATTTCTGGTAGACCTTGTCGCCTTCGGCCTGTGCGGCAAGCGTGACCATATAGGCGAAGAACGGCGGCTGCGAGCGGCTCGCATAGTACGTGCGGTTGCCGTTCGGGATGTGCCCGATCGTGTCGATCAGATGGGCGAAGTTGTCGAGCATGTCGTCGACGAGATCCTCGCGGCCCGACACCTGCAGCCCGAGCATCGTGAAATAGGTATCCCAGTAGTAGCCTTCGCGGAAGCGGCCGCCCGGCACGACATACGGCTTCGGCAGCGGAATCAGCGAACTGTAGGGCGGCACCGTCGTGCTCGTGCGCGTGAGCTGCGGCCACAGCCAGTCGATGTGCTGGCGCAGCGTCTGGTTCGGCGGCGGCGTGACGCCGCCTTCCGGGGGCGGCGTGAAATGCTGGCCGACGAACGCCTTCAGCGAGAAGCCCGGCTGCGATTTCTGTTGCTGATACAACTGCACGATCGTCGCGGGATCGCTGTCGGGCGTCGCGTCGACGAAGGTCTTCTGGTCGGGATAGATCTGCGCGGTCTGCACCGCGACAAACAGGTCGCCGTAGAGCTGGCTCGGCGGCGGCAGCAGCGTGCCCGACGCGGGGCCGGCAACCGCGGCCGTTGCAGGCGCTGCCGACTGATCGACCGCCTGCGCGGCGGCCCGGTTCGCGTTGTCGGCCTGCGCGGCGCAGCCGGCAACGGCGAGATACGCGACGGCCAGTGCGGCGGCCCAGCGAAGACGCGGCGCGGGGCGCCCGAGCGGCGGTGAGCGACGAAGCGGAAAGCGGGTTGGGATGCGCGTTGAGATGCGAGATGCAATCGATGCGGCACGACGTGACGTCATGACGTGTCCCCTCCTTTCGATGGTGAGCGGGTCGGCACGAGGTCTCGTTCGCGCGCGCGCTCGTCTCGATGGCCCTCGATCGATGCGCGTCGTTTTGTGTTGCGAGTGGGCCTGACTGTCGCACAAAACGTGCACATCAAGCAAGTTTCGATTCGCGCGGCTCGCGCAGGCATGCTCGGCGTTTGCGCAGTCGTTCTTTCCGCGCCGCCCGCGAAAAGAACGACTGTTGCAATATGCGGAACATCTGTTGTCGTACGTGACTCAATGGTCACATTGTGGGCATAATGGCGTCTTTACCGCGCGCCCAGCCCATGTCGCCCGTCTTTCTAGCACCGCTCATCGTTGCCTGTGCGTTGTTCATGGAAAGCGTCGACGCGAACATCATCGTCACCGCCCTGCCCGCGATGGCGAGGGACTTCGGGCACAACCCCGTCACGTTGAACATCGCGATCACGGCCTACGTGGTCGGGCTCGGCGTGTTCATTCCGATCTGCGGCTGGCTGGCCGACCGATTCAGCGCGCGCTCCGTGTTCCGCACCGCGATCGGCATCTTCGTCGTCGGCTCGCTGATGTGCGCGGCATCCAATTCCCTCGGCGTGCTCACGTTCGCGCGCTTCATCCAGGGCGTCGGCGGCGCGATGATGGTGCCCGTCGGCCGCATCATCATTTTCCGCGCCGTGCCGCGCTCCGATCTCGTGCGCGCGATGAACTACCTCGCGATTCCCGCGCTGTTCGGGCCCACGGTCGGGCCGCTCGTCGGCGGCTTCATCACGACCTACCTGCACTGGCGGATGATCTTCTTCATCAACGTGCCGATCGGCATCTACGGGATCTACCTCGCGAGCAAGCACATCGCGAACACGCACGAGCCCGACCCGGGCCCGCTCGACTGGTTCGGATTCCTGCTGTCGGCCAGCGGCGCCGCACTGCTGCTGATGGGCCTCACGCTGATCGACGGTGCGCTCACGTCACGCTCGAACGCCCTCGCCATGTGCGTGACCGGCACCGTCCTGCTCGCGCTCTACGTGCCGTACGCGCGCCGCAAGGAACGCCCGGTGCTCGACCTCAGCTTCCTCAAGATCCCGACGTATCACGCGAGCGTCGTCGGCGGGTCGCTGTTCCGCATCGGCCTCGGCGCGGTGCCGTTCCTGCTGCCGCTCGCGCTGCAGGAAGGGCTCGGCATGAGCGCGTTCCATTCGGGGCTCATCACGTGCGCGTCCGCGTTCGGCGGCGCGATGAGCCGCTCGACGGCCACCCATACGCTGCGCCGCTTCGGCTTCCGCACGGTACTGATCTACAACGCGGCATTCGCGGGGCTCGCGATCGCCGCGTACGGCGTGTTCCATCCCGGCATGGCGACCTGGGCGATCTGGCTGATCGTGCTCGTCGGCGGCATCTTCCCCGCGCTGCAGTTCACGAGCCTGAACTCGATGATCTATGCGGACATCTCGCCGCGCGACGCGGGCCGCGCGACCAGCCTCGGCAGCGTCGTGCAGCAGATGTCGCTCGGTCTCGGCGTGACGGTGGCAGGCCTCGTGCTGCACGTTTCGCACTGGCTGCAGGGTCATCAGAAGATGGTGTGGTCGGATTTCTGGCCCGCGTTCGTCGTGGTCGGGCTGTGTTCGTTCGCATCGATTCCGATCACGCGGCGGCTGCCGCCCGGCGCCGGCGACGAAGTCGCGCGCGGCAAGCGCCAGTAGCAATCAGTCGGACGAGCGGAAATGGCGACAGGGCAGAACGGGCAGCAGGGAAACCGCCCGCGAAGCAAACCGGAAAAAACAAAAAAATCAGCGGACATCCACACGGGGCCGGTGCACAGCCGCATGGATGTCCGCTCAGGGCTCCGGGTCTCCCGATGGGGGTTGAGAATCCCGGATTCGCTTCCTGCGTGCCATGGACATATGTGCGTCGGAAGCGGAATCGTTGCGCGCACATTTCGTCGCGCCATGGACTGCACTATAGGGAAACTTGCGAAACGTATCTGTCAACCATTGTCAGACACGTTGCATCGGCACGTCGCACGCGCGCGCCGCTTTCGCGCTAAAGTGGTTCCCGACCATCACTCCCGGCCGCCCCTCCGATGCTTACGCTCTCGCCCGCCGCCGCCCGCGCCCTGCATCTCGCCGCGCAGGGCCTGCTGACACCGCCCCGCCGCAAGGCGACCAAAGCCGACGTGCTCGACACGATCCGCCGGATGGCGCAGCTGCAGATCGATACCATCCACGTCGTCGCGCGCAGCCCGTATCTCGTGCTGTTCAGCCGTCTCGGCGATTTCTCGCCGCAGTGGCTCGACGAGCATCTCGCCGAGGCGCGCCTGTTCGAATACTGGTCGCACGAAGCGTGCTTCCTGCCGGTCGAGCAGTTCGGCCTGATGCGCTACAAGATGCTCGATCCGTCGGGGATGGGCTGGAAATATGCGGCCGAATGGCATGAACAGAATCGTCCCGAGATCGAGCGGCTGCTCGCGCGGATTCGTGAAGAAGGCCCGGTGAAGTCGGCGGATTTCGTCCGCGAGGATGGCGTGAAGGGCAACGGCTGGTGGGATCGCAAGCCCGAGAAGCGCCACCTGGAAGTGCTGTTCACGACGGGCGACCTGATGGTGTCGGAACGCCGCAATTTCCAGCGCGTGTACGACGTGCGCGAGCGCGTGCTGCCCGGCTGGGACGACACGCGCGACCTGCCGCCGCGCGAAGCCGTGCTGCCCGCGCTGCTCGACTACACGTGCCGTGCACTCGGCGTCGTGCGTGCGGACTGGGTGGCCGACTACTATCGGCTGCCGCGCCGCTCGTACCGCGCGGAGCTCGAGCAGCTCGCCGACGCGGGCGACCTGATCCCGGTGGCGATCGACGACTGGAAGGAGCCGGCCTACGTGCATCGCTCGCTCGAAGCGTTGCTGCCGGCCGCCGAGGCCGACACGCTGCGCTCGACGGTCACGACGCTGCTGTCGCCGTTCGACCCGGTCGTATGGGACCGGCGGCGTGCATCGACGCTATTCGGCTTCGATTACACGATCGAATGCTATACGCCCGAGCACAAGCGGCGTTATGGCTATTTCTGCCTGCCGGTGCTGCATCGCGGCCGGCTGGTCGGGCGCGTCGACGCGAAGGCGCATCGCACGCTCCGCACGTTCGAACTGAAGGCCGTGCATGTCGAGCCGGGCGTGCGGTTCGGCACGGGGCTCGCCGCCGACGTCGCGAAGGCGGTGAAGAAACTCGCGGCATGGCACGGCACGCCGGAAGTCACGACCCGGCACGCACCGCCGGAACTGGTGAAGGCGCTGGCCGGCGACTGATACCCGCACATTCGGCTCGTGCAGCCGGCCCGCAAGGCCGGCTTACGCGGCCGGCCGAGGATCAGTCGCGCAGCTTGCGGAAACGCGGCGTGCCGTCTTCGAGGTTGCCGTTGAACATCGCTTCCGGCCTCACCCACAACCCGCGCGCATGCGGCCACAGGTGTTCGTACACGACCACCGATTCCTCGGTTTCGGAATGGCGGGCAACGCCGATGTAGCGATACAGCCCGCCCTTGTAGTGGCGATGCGTCGCGAGCTGTTCGGCTTCCTGTTCGGTCATGATCGGTTTCTCTTCGGCAAAAACGGAAAGCGCGTATTGTATGCGCTGCGCTGCGCCGCGCGTCAGCGTTTCGCGTAGATGTCCGGGCGGCGGATCTCCATCACCCGCTCGGGGTTCGCGCACGGCCCGAAGCCGACCGGCCGGTACAACTCGTGCGCATCGGACGTCACGAGCATGATGCGGCGCAGGCCCTGCACCATCTCCTGCGCGAACACGTGGTCGATCAACGCGCGGCCGTAGCCGTTGCCGCGTTCGGCCGGCAACACGAACACGTCGCACAGGTACGCGAACGTCGCGTGATCGGTCACAAGGCGCGCGAAGCCGACGAGCCGGTCGCCGATATACGCGCCGAAGCACAGGGAACCCTCGATCGCCTTCTCCATCACGTCGCGCGGAATACCCTGCGACCAATACGCGTCGCGATGCAGGAAGTCGAAGATCGCGTCGACGTCGAGTTCGTGTTTGTCGGTGGAAAATCTCAGCGTGACGGGGGTGGCAGCAGGCACGTCGGTCTCCGGTCGGGGTAGTGGAAAGCGAAGCGTCGACGATACCGCGCCGCGCAGCGAGGGACAAGGGACAGCACCGATCATCCGGACGACGCGAAGAAGCTGCTCGACCCTCTCGTTTCACCGCGGGCGCAACCGACCGTGCGGTCGACGGGCCTTGATTCGGTGACAATGTCGTCTGCCCGATAACCTGCCACGCCGCTTCATGCCCTACCGCCTCATCGCATTCGACTTCGACGGCACGCTCGCCGATTCGCTCGACAGCTTTCTCGCAGCGCTGTCGGAAGCGTCGCGCATGCACGGCTTTCGCGACGCCACGCCCGAGCTGCGCCCGGCACTGCGCGGGATGTCGGCGCGCGACATCATTCGCGCGCTCGACGTGCCGATGTGGAAAGTGCCGCGCGTGACGATCGACATGCGTCGCCTGATGCGGCCGCGCGTCGCGCAAGTGGCGTTGTTCCCCGGCGTCGGCGAAACGTTCGACGCGCTCGCCGCGCGCGGCATCCGCATCGCGATCGCGACGTCGAACACCGAGGAGATCGTGCGCGACCGGCTCGGCCCGCACGCCAGCAGCCGCGTCGAACATTTCGCGTGCGGCATTCCGCTGTTCGGCAAGGCCCGTCGCCTGCGCGCACTCGTTCATGAAGCCGGCCTGCGCAACGACGAAGTGCTGTACGTGGGCGATGAAATCCGCGACGCCGACGCGGCACGACGCGCGCGCATCGCATTCCAGGGTGTTGCGTGGGGCTACACCGCGCCGGACGCGTTGCAGGCACATTGCGCGACGCCGTTGCTGCCGCGTCTCGACGCATTGCTCGACCGCGTGTGACGCGTTCGCACGCATCGCGAGCCGGCCAGCGTCGACGCTCGACGCGCGCGTCACCGCGGCGTGACGATGACTGCCAGATGACACCCGCGTGCATCCCGCACGCCGCATGCGCGCAAAAATTGCCGCCACCACGCACGCGACAGGTACGCAATACCTGCCGACACGCATGCTCATCGATTCGTCTTACCAACCGTTACACAAACCACAGCGCGGTTGCACCTGCTACCGGATCGCCCTCCTAGAATCAGTCGGGCCGGGAAACACTTCGACCGGCGCCGCGGCAGAGCGGCGGTCGAATCCGGCCCGGGCGCGCCCGGTCTCTCGCACAGCGACGGATCACCCGATCCGTTTTTCAACCAGAGCCCCGATTGAAAGGAGGTCCCCATGAACCGCTTTCCCCACGTCTCGCGCCTTGCTTTGTCTGCCGCTGGCCTGCTTCTCGTCGCCGTGACGGCGACCGCGCAAACCGCACAACCGGCACCGGCCGCGCCGGCCGCCGCTGCGACGCGCATCCACGAAGCCGACCAGGCATTCATCACGGACGGCACGAAAACGGTGTCGACGCAGCACGACGCGGCGCGCATCGCCGATTCGCGCACGTCGGACAGCCAGGTCAAGGCGTTCGCGCAACGCGTGTCGGCCGACGATGAAAAGATCATCCAGGCGATGCGCGCAGCCAGCCCGCGCGGCGTCGACGTGCCCGCCAACGACCCCGACACGGCCGTGCTGAACAGCATCAAGACCCTGCGCGGCGCCGAGTTCGACAAGGCGTACATCGAGCAGGTCGCGCTCGCCGGCCAGCAGAAGACCATCTCGGCCTTCCAGGCCGAAATCGCATCGGGCCGCGACACGAAGCTGAAGGAAGTCGCACGCCAGTCGCTGCCGATCCTGCAGAAGCATTACGCCGACGCGCAGAAGCTCGCGGAGCGCCACCACCTCGCATCGGCGCAGTAACGCGCCGCCGCGCCGCGCGTCGTGCGCGGCGCACGGCTTCTTCCCCTGCCGTCGCGTCGCCGCCCTCTCCGGCGACGCGACGCACACCAGGCGTCTTACGCGACAGGTTATGTCGCGAGCTTCGCCATCAACCGCGCCCTCACCTCCGGCCATTCGTCGTCGATGATGCTGAAGCGCACCGAATTGCGCTTGCGGCCGTCCGGCATGATCCGTTCGTGCCGCACGATGCCTTCCTGCTTCGCACCGAGCCGCAGGATCGCCGCGCGCGATTTCTCGTTCAGCTCGTCGGTCGTGAACTGCACGCGCACGCATTGCAGCACGTCGAACGCATAACCCAGCAGCAACCATTTCGCTTCGGTGTTCGCACGCGTGCGCTGCGCCGATTCGCTCAGCCACGTATGGCCGATCTCGAGCTTGCGGTTCTTGCGATCGATCTTCCAGAAACGCGTGCTGCCGATCGCACGGCCGGACGCGCGATCGACGATCGTGAACGGCATCACGGTGCCGGCCGAACGCCCCTGCAATGCCGTGTCGATGTAGGCGTCGATCGTGTCCGGGCCCGGCACGACCGTGACCTTCAGGTTCCACAACCGGCCGTCCGCGGCAGCGTCCAGCAGCGCCTGCCGATCGGATCGCTCGAGCGGCCGCAGTTCGACGCGTTCGCCGGTGAGAATCGGTTGTTCGAGGGAAGCGGAAGCATCGGTCATGAGCGGTTCCGGAAAAGACAAAAAACGGCGATGGCGGCGAAACGCCCAATCATACGGCCGCGTCAGCCGAGGACTGCGGCCAACCGGCGGCGGATCGCCTTCGCCTCGCCGCGCAGCGCATCGGTGAACGCGTCGACGAGCAGGCTTTTCGGCCGGTGCTCGGGCACGATCACGCTGACGCGATACGGAAACGACCGCGTGAGCGGCCGCACGTGCAGGTCGCGCCCGACGAAATCGAGCGCGGTCAGCGGATTGACGATCGCGACGCCGAGCCCCTGCCGCACGAACGCGCATACCGACACGGCCGACGGCGTGTCGACGACCGAGCGCGGCGCCACGCCGAGCTGCGCAAACGCCTCGTCGATCAGGATGCGGTACGGATCATTCAGCGACAGGCTCACGAACGGGCGATCGGCGAGATCCGGCAGATCGATCGCGTCCTGCGCGAGCAGCGGATGGCCGTCGGGGAGCACGCATACTTCGTCGACTTCGAGCAGCGGCGTGAGCACGGTGCCGGCCGGCGCGACGTCGTGCTCGGTCAGCCCGAGGTCGTAACGCTGCGCGGTGAGCCACTCTTCGAGCATCGGCGATTCCTGCGTTTCGACCGACAGGCTGACGCCCGCATGGGCGTCGCGAAACCGGCGCGCCGCGCCTGGGAGGATCGCGTGCGAGAACGCCGGCAGCGCGATCACCGACAGTTGACCGTCGCGAAACTCGCGCAGGCGCGCGGCCGTGGCCGCGACGCGTTCAAGCCCCACATATGCGAGCCGCACGTCGTCGAACAGCGTGAGCGCGGCCATCGTCGGCCGCAACCGGCCGTGCGCGCGCTCGAACAGCGCGAAGCCGACGACCTGCTCCATGCGCGCGAGCTCGCGGCTGATCGTCGGTTGCGACGTATAGAGCATCTCGGCCGCGCGCGTCGTGCTGCCGGTGACCATCAGCGCGCGAAAGACCTCGATATGGCGGTGCGTGAGCATGATCATCTATATCAGATGTGAATCGAATTTCGATAAATAGGCATTTTACTGCATAGATAAACAGGCGCATCATTCACGTTATCCGTTCATTCGACCCGCTTCATCCGCCATGTCCCTCGATTCCCGCCAGCTCGCGACGCTCGCGCAGCAATACGGCACCCCGCTGTGGGTGTACGACGCCGACGTCATCCGCGACCGCATCGCCCAACTGCGTCAGTTCGACGTGATCCGCTATGCGCAGAAGGCCAACTCGAACGTCCATATCCTGAAGCTGATGCGCGAGGAAGGCGCGTGCGTCGATGCCGTGTCGCTCGGCGAGATCGAGCGCAGCCTCGCGGCGGGGTTCAGCCCGGCCGGCGAGCCGGAAGGCGTCGTGTTCACGGCCGACCTGATCGACCGCCCGACGCTCGCGGCGGTGCTGAAGCACGGCGTGACCGTGAACGCCGGTTCGCTCGACATGCTCGCGCGCATCGGCGAGCATGCGCCCGGCCACCGCGTGTGGCTGCGCGTCAACCCCGGTTTCGGCCACGGCCACAGCAACAAGACCAACACCGGCGGCCCGCAGAGCAAGCACGGCATCTGGATCGACGACGTGCCGCGCGCGATCGAGATCGTGCGCCAGTACGGGCTGAAGCTGGTCGGCATCCACATGCATATCGGGTCGGGCGTCGACTACGGACACCTGTCGCAGGTGTGCGATGCGATGGTCGACCTCGTCACGTCGCTCGGCCATGACATCGACGCGATCTCGGCCGGCGGCGGCCTGTCGATCCCGTATCGCGACGGCGAGCCGCGCGTCGACGTCGGGCACTACTTCAGCCAGTGGGATGCCGCGCGCAAGCGGATCGAACGGCATCTCGGCCACCCGGTGCGCATCGAGATCGAACCGGGCCGCTTCCTCGTCGCCGAAGCCGGCACGCTCGTCACCGAAGTGCAGGCCGTCAACCGCCGGCCGAAGCACGATTTCGTGCTGATCGACGCGGGCTTCAACGACCTGATGCGCCCGTCGATGTACGGCAGCTACCACGCGGTGTCGGTGCACGCGCACGATGGCGCGCTGCCGGCCGGACGACCGCTGGTCGACCTCGCGATCGCGGGGCCGCTGTGCGAGTCGGGCGACGTGTTCACGCAGGACGCGGGCGGCGTGGTCACGCACCGCAAGCTCGCGCAGCCGCAGATCGGCGACCTGCTGTTCCTGCACGACGCGGGCGCGTACGGCGCGTCGATGTCCTCGAACTACAACAGCCGGCCGCTCGCGCCGGAAGTGCTCGTCGATCGCGGCACGCCGCGGCTGATCCGCCGCCGGCAGACGATCGACGAATTGCTCGCCCTCGAAACGTTCGAGTAAGGCCGGCACGACGGAACGGGGTGCGCGGCCTGCGCACCTCGCCCCTCACCTCACCGTCACGCGCACGTCGGCGCCCGCCGCACGCCACGCCTTCAGCAACGCCGTGCGCCGCCGCGGATAGCGCACGTCCAGCCGTTCGAGCGCGACGATGCGATCCGTCCGAAAATGCCGGAAATCGTTCCGACCTTCGCACCACGCCGCCAGGATGCGCACGTCATTGAAATAGCCGAGCGCGAATGGCCACACGATCCGTTATGGTCGACGACGACCACGAGGTGCGACGCCTGTACGAAGCGTGGAAGGTGCTCGGCGTGACGTTCGAGCAGGCGCCGATGACGGCCGTGTTCGGCCTGACGTTCGTCGCGCTCGACCCGGACGGCCACCGCTTGCGCGTGTGCACCCCGGACGATTGAGCGCGAACGGGCGCGACCTGCGGCGGGTCGCGCCCGTTCCCTCCTCCACGCGCGCGTCAGCCCGCGCGCCGTACGGGTGCCACTTTCGAGAAGTATTTCGCGCCCGCCACGCAGCCGACCACGACGACCGTCACGACGACCATCGACGGCGGTACCGTCTCGTGCAGCAGCCCGGCCGCCAGCAGCAGGCCGAAGAACGGCTGCAGCAGCTGCAACTGGCCGACGCCCGCGATCCCGCCGAGCGCGAGCCCGCGATACCAGAACACGAAACCGATCAGCATGCTGAACAGCGACACGTACGCGAGCCCCCACAGCGCGGCGGCATCGACGCCGTCGAACGACGCGGGCGAGGTGAGCCACGTGAGCGGCAGCATCAGCGGCAGCGACAGCACGAGCGCCCACGAGATCACCTGCCACCCGCCGAGCTGGCGCGACAGGCGCGCGCCTTCCGCGTAGCCCAGCCCGCATGCGACGATCGAGGCCAGCATCAGCGCATCGCCGACCACCGACGCCTGGCCGCCGTTGCGCAACGCAAACGCAGCCACCGCACCGCTGCCGACGATCGAGAAGATCCAGAACGGCAGCCGCGGCCGCTCGCCGCCGCGCCACACGCCGAACAGCGCGGTCGCGAGCGGCAGCAGCCCGACGAACACGATCGCGTGCGCGGACGTCACATGCTTCAGCGCGAGCGCCGTCAGCAACGGAAAACCGACGACGACCCCGAGCGCGACAATGGCCAGCGACACGGCCTCGGCTCGCGTCGGCCGCCGCTGCTTCAGCACGACGAGCAGCAGCAGGCCGAGCGCGCCGGCGATCGTCGCGCGTGCGAACGTGAGGAACAGCGGGTCGAGCCCCTGCACCGCGATACGCGTCGCGGGCAGCGAGCCGCTGAAGATGATCACGCCCAGCAGGCCGCTGAGCCATCCGTTGGTCGTCTTTTGCACGGGAAATCCTGAACGGGGAAAGTGGATCACCGATGATCCGCCGCCCGTGAAAAGCGCGTAAGCTACAGCCCAATACAATTCCGACAAACTGTACTGGACAACCGTCCGTACAGTTCATTCTTCGCGATGAGCCATTCCGCCCCGCTTCCCGTTCCGCCCGCGCCGTCGCGCACGCGCGTGGAAACCGTGATGGACACCTTGCGCGCGCGGATCGCGAGCCGCGCGCTGATGCCCGGTGCGCGCGTACCGTCGATCCGGATGATGGCCGACGGGCTGGGCGTGTCGAAATCGACCGTCGTCGATGCATACGAGCGGCTCGCGAGCGAAGGCGTGCTCGTCGCGCGGCGCGGCTCGGGCTTCTACGTGTCGGGGCACGCGCCGCCGCTCGCGCTCGCCGATCTCGGCCCGCGTCTCGATCGCGAGCTCGATCCGCTGTGGCTGTCGCGCCAGTCGCTCGAGGCCGCGCCGACGACCGTGAAGCCCGGCTGCGGATGGCTGCCGCCGTCGTGGCTGCCGGACGAGAGCCTGCGCCGCGCGCTGCGTGCCGTGTCGCGCGACGAATCCGACGCGCTGACCGATTACGCGACGCCGCTCGGCCTGCCCGCGCTGCGCCAGCAGCTCGCCTGGCGGCTCGCGCAGCACGGCGTCCACGCGGAACCCGCGCAGATCATGCTGACCGACGGCGGCACGCATGCGCTCGACCTCGTGTGCCGCCTGCTGCTGGAGCCGGGCGACACGGTCGTGCTCGACGATCCGTGCTACTTCAACTTCCAGGCGCTGCTGCGCGCGCATCGCGCGCGGATCGTCAGCGTCCCGTACACGCCGAACGGGCCCGATCTCGCGCGCTTCGAGCAGGTGCTGGCCGAGCACCGGCCGCGCCTGTACATCACCAACGCGGCACTGCACAACCCGACCGGCGCGACGCTCGCGACACCCGTCGCACACCGCCTGCTGACGCTCGCGGCCGAGCACGGCCTGCTGATTGTCGAAGACGACATCTTCGCGGATTTCGAGAGCACGCCCGCGCCGCGCCTCGCGGCCTTCGACGGGCTGTCGCGCGTCGTGTCGATCGGCAGCTTCTCGAAGACGCTGTCGGCCGCGGTCCGCTGCGGCTACGTCGCCGCGCGCCCGGAATGGATCGATGCGCTCGTCGACCTGAAGCTGGCGACGTCGTTCGGCCATGCGCAGATCGGCGCGAACGTCGTGCACCGGCTGCTCGTCGACGGCACGTACCGGCGCCATCTCGACAGCCTGCGCGCACGTCTCGCGGATGCAATGGGCGAGACGATCCGGCGCCTCGCACGCGCAGGCCTCGGGATCTGGACGGAGCCGCGCGGCGGCCTGTTCGTGTGGGCGGAGTTGCCCGACGGGCTCGATGCCGCGCGTGTCGCACGCCATGCACTCGATCACGACGTGGTACTCGCGCCGGGCAACGTGTTCAGTGCGTCGCACGGCGCGACCTCGTTCATGCGCTTCAACGTGTCGCGCTGCAAGGGGCCGGCGGTGTTCGATGCGCTGGCGCGGGCGATGGAGGCGGTGCGGGCAGCGGACACGGCAGGGCACGTGCTCGCCCGCGAATCGTGACGGCAGGCGAGCGCGTTCGATGGTTTCGATGAAGGCGACATCAATTTCGTGTCGGCGCCTGCGAACGTACTGACGGGAGAAGCCGACGCAGATGCCGCACCGTGCACGCCCGTCGCCCACGCCGCCCGAACGCGAACGACGCGGCGGGATACCCCGCCGCCCGCGTCACACCTCCCCTGCGTGCGCCCTCGCCCGCACCTCGGCAAACGACGTATCGACGAGCAGCCGCCCCGAATCGAACACCGTCTCGAGCGCCTCTTCCCACTCGCCTTCCAGCATCCGGTCGTCCCACGCAACCGGCAGCGTCGTCGTCCGATACTCGCCGGTTCGATCATTGCGCAGCAGCGTGAGCCGCCCTTTCTTCGAGCGCTTGCCCTGATCGGTGACCGGATCCTTGCGAACGTCGTGCCACTCCCCGCCACGCCGGATCGCCGAGCACTTCATCGCAAAGCGCTGCGTATCGCGGTTCACCTGTTGCAGCAGCGCGCCGCCCATGCCGAACACCACATTGCCGGCCGCGTAACCCGCGTCGTCGAGCGCGGAAAGGATCGCTTCGATCGACAGCTCGTCGACACCATCGCCCTGGATCACGCGCACGCGGTTCAGCACGCGCCGCCCCTTGCCGTTCACGGTCGAGCCGAACGACGCGTCCAGCGCGCGCACGGTCTGCAGCACGATCTTCACGGGGTCGCCCGAATCGGGACGCACGACCAGCGTCGCGCCCGAATCGAGCACGGCCTGCCGAAGCTCGCCGCCCCACAGGTCGAGTGCGGCGAACAGATCGTAGGAGTCCGACACGACCGACACGATCGCGCCGGGCAAGCCGAAGCGCGCAATCATGTTCCGGTACGCGTCGGCCTCGCCTTCGCGCCCCCACGACGTGATCGTGCTGTGCTCCGCCGCCGGCACCGAGTACGCGGCCATCGGCTCGCGATAGAAGCGGTTCGCGGCCAGCACGCCGAGCACCGTGTCCGAGCCCATGAAGTTCACGAGGTGCGCCGCGCCGCCGATCGCGGCCGACTCCGCGCTCGACACGCCGCGCGCGCCGAAGTCGTGCAGCTTGAACGGCAGTTGCGCGAGGTCGTCGTCGGTCTTTTCGAGGAAGCGGCGGATCGTCTGCCGCAGGTGCCAACTGCGCGTCGCGACCGTCACCGGATACCACACGCGCAGCAGCATCGTCTCGAGATACGACGCGAGCCAGAACACCTGCGGGTCGTCGCATTCGACCGTCATCAGCACGTTGTGCACCGGCACGACCGAACCCTCCGGCACCGCCCGGATCTTCACCGGCAGATAACCGTCGTAGCGTTCGACGATATAACGCCAGCCTGCTTCGTTGAACGGTTCGCCGTGCACCGTGAAGAAATCGCGCGCCTCGTCGATCATCGCGTGCGTGATCGGCTTGCAGAGATATTCCTTCAGCAACATCTGCAATCCGAAGAACACCGTGCGGTCGTAGCGGCCGCCACGCGATTCGACGTACGAGAACATCGCCTGCGCGTCGGGCGGATATTGCAGGAAGTGGGAAGCCTTGTACGAATCCGTGTTGAGGATCGGATTGGCAAGAACCGCGGCAAAGCCGCCGAGATCGTTTTGCATGGCTAGAGCTCCTCTAGGCCGTTGAAGTGCCGCCGCGTCTGTCGCGGCGGACCGGAATGCGGGGAATCAGCGGATCACAGCTTCCCCAGGAAGTGGTACGCGATGTCGAAGTGATCCTCGAACATCACGTTGCGCATCTGCGCGAATTCGTTCAGCGGCACCCAGCGCGCCTTGTCGGCGTCGTCGCTGCCCTTCACGCGCGGCAGCTCGCCGGTCGGGAAATTGAACAGGCACGCGTGCGTGATCGTGCGGCCGCGCAACGAGCGCGTCGGGTGATCGAACACCTGGCGATCCTTGATCGAGCCGCGCAGCACGGGCTCCGGCAGCTTCAGGCCGGTCTCCTCGCGCAGCTCGCGGATGCAGGCCGCGTCGAGCCGCTCGTCCTGGTTCACGAACCCGCCCGGCAGCGCCCACAGGCCGCGTCCCGGTTCGCTGCGGCGGCGCACCAGCAGGATATGGCCCGAGTGCACGACCACCGCGTCGACCGTCACGAACGTGACCGGATACGGGGCGGCCGCCCACGCCTTGCGATACGCGGCGATGAATTCGGCTTCCGACTTCAGCTGCGCGAATTCCGGCTGCGTGCGGAAACGCTCGAGCCAGCCGAACACGGGTTCCGGCACGGCCCATTGCACGAAGCTGTTGGTGCGTTCGGCGAAATACTGGTCGCGGATCTCGGTGGCGGAAATGTCTTCCGTCGCGTCGACGTCGACGAGCTCCCATTGCGGGAACATCCGCAGGTAATACGATGTGGCGTCCTTCTCGTGGCCGATCAGCCCGACCTTGCGCTGCGCGACGTCGCCGAGCGCGGACGCGACGGCGTCCTGCACCCAGCGCACCCAGTCGCCGTCGTTGTAGGTCGAATCCTGCAACGGCGCGATCGTCACGCGGTCGCGCTCGGACGCGTCGAGCAGCGAAGCCAGCATCTGGCGGCGCTCGTCGAACGAGAATGGATCCTTGATGGTGCGGGGCTTGTCGGTCGACCCGATCAGCACGCACACGCGCTCGGCCCGGCTCAGTGCCGACTTCAGCACGTTCAGGTGACCACGATGCGGAGGCTGGAAACGACCAATGAAAACGAGCGCGTCGAAGCGCCGGTTCTGTTGCGTACTCATGAGGCTCCCTCAAGAGATTGAAACGCTTCGGGTCTTTCCCGAAGGGTTGGTGTGAATCCTAGGGGAAATCCCGGAGGGCGTCAATCGAGCCCTTGCTCGACTTGACGAAGTATGAAGAAATGCTCCGAATCGGCGGGTTACACTCGGTTCCATCCCAATCCGCGCCATTGCACCCGCCATCATGAGGATCTCAGTCAGCCGGACCGTCGGCGTCGATCGCAGGCGCCTCTTCACGTGGTCGCAGGATTACGCGCGGCGGCTCGTGTGGGACAGCTTCCTCACCGATGCCTATCTGCTCGACGGCATGACGGCCGACGTCGGCGTCGATGCGTTCTGCCGCAGCCAGTCGGGCGCGACGATGGTGTCGCGCTACATCTCGTACCGTCCGCCGCAGGTCGCGGCCGTCGAAATGGTCGACGGCCCGAAAGTGCTCGAACGCTTCAGCGGCAGCTGGAACTTCACCGAGCACACGCCCGGCACGACCGAGGTGAAATTCACGTACCACTTCCGCGCCCAGCCGGCCTGGCTGCGCTGGCTGCTCGAACCGCTGATCGGCGCGTTCTATCTCGTGCAGACGCGCCGGCGTCTCGATTCGTTCAAGCGCTGGGCCGAAGCGGAAGCGCTGCCGCACTGACCGGCGAGCGCGGGCCGCACGGCCCGGCGTGTCTGCGCCCCGCCTGCCGAACGCATTCGAACGCGCCGTCGCCTCACCGCCACGCGTTCACCGCGCATTTGCCAGATTCGCCGAACCCGTGGAAACTACGGGCGGCCGTCACCCTGACGGCGCGCCCCGACCGAGAGAACGGGGCCCCCTCCCTGAAACGGCTTCGACACGAACATAATCCGATGAGCCTGATATCCCGATTCTTTGGCCGCAAGGAAGTACCCGAAAACCCCGTCGCGCTGGCCGCGGCACCCGACGTCGAGAATCCGCTGAGCGTGGCGGTCGTCTTCGACGGCCCGCTGCAGGTCGATATCGCCGCGCTGACGGCCGCACTGCGCGCGTACCACCCGAGCATGAAGCAGGCGCGCGTCGAAACCGAGCCGACGCTCTCGCAGGTGTTCGGGCTCGCCGGCTGGGGCAACCACGTCGTCCGGCTCGTCGGCTTCGATGCGCCCTATCCGTCCGACGCGCTGGAAGCGTGCGTCGCGCCCGCCCACTACGGGCAGGACCTGAAACAGCAGGTGCGCGCGAGCCGCAGCCACGTGATCCTCTACTACGCGGGGCACGAAACGAATCCGCTCGACCAGTACGTCGCACTGGCGGCCGTCGCCGGCGCGCTGGCCGAACAGAACGGCCTCGCAGTGCTGAACGAGCACGCGCACACGTCGCTGCCCGCGGGCGTTTTCAACGCGAAGGAACTCGGCGACGAAAGCCTCGAAGTGCTGCGAAATATCCCGCTGAACCTGTTCTTCTGCGGCTTCGTGAAATACGAGGTCGAAGGCGTCCAGGGCGTATGGATGCGCACCTATGGCGCCGACGTGTTCGGCCTGCCGGATTTCGCCGCGCTCGCGGAAGGTCATCACGAAGGCGAGCGTTATTCGGGCATCTTCAACAGCGTGATGCATTACCTGCTGGAAAGCGGCGCGCGCATGCATGCGGGCGAAACGATGCAGGTCGGCGCGGAAACGTTCATGAAGCTGCGTGAGCCGCTCGAGCAGGAGTACTACCTGCGGGGGCCGGCGCCGGTGCTGGTGGCCGAGCTGATCTCGGCGGACGAAATCAATCGCTGATTTCGCCCCGTCGTATCCGGCTGCATGGCGCACGGGTTCAACGTTTCGCGAACCGCGTGCGCCGTTGTGTCACCCGACGGCGGCATGACAGCCGCCGTTGGAACCCGTTGAGGAGTCGTCCGTGTTCGGCATCCGCCCCGGTCTCGCGCTGGCCGTCATCGGCCTCTCGTTGTCGGCCCATGCCGACGGCATCCAATGCGCACGTGCGACGACGCGCACCGAGCACCTGATCTGCGCCGATGAGGCACTCATGTCGGCCGACAGCGCATTGTCAAACGCGTACTACGATGCAGTCGGCATCGCCGCCGACCAGCAGGCCGTGATCCGGTCGCAACGCGCATGGCGCACGCAGCGCGATGCCTGCGCCGACGCTGCCTGCATCGCCACCGCATACCGCGACCGCACGGCAGCGTTGAAGCAGGTGAAACACGCGGGCTGGAAAACCTATCGCGACCCGGCGCTCGGCATCTCGTTCGAATACCTCGCGAACCGGCAGGTGAAAAAGCCGTGCCCGGAAGGCGGCAGCGACCATTGCGTCGCGATCGTCGGCCGCAACATGACCTATAGCAGCAGGTTCATCTCGTTCGAGATCGTCGACGGCGCGCTGGAGCCGGTCGCGGAAAAGGAAGCGGGATTCGTGAAGCAGGATGACGGCAAATGGGTGACGTCGTACGGCCCCGGCATTCCGCAGGAAGTCGAGCGCATCTCCGGTTCCGGCTGGCACGGCATGAGCGCGACGATCATGTGCCGCATCAGCGATCCGAAAACCGGCTTTTACTCGGCTGCCGGCGAATGCTACTGGGCCGTACTGAGCAACGGCAAGCGCTCGGCCGTCGCGGGGACGCAGGGCTTCGTCGGCACCGACGACGCGACGCTGCACAGTGTGTCGACGTTCCGGTTCGATCGTTAGCGGCCGGAGCGTCACGGTGTCCGGCCTCCCGGATACGACGCGCCGGGCAGCGATGCGTCATCTCGATGACGTCCCGGCGGCATGTCGCCAACGTCGGCCGTGATGAAATCACCTTTTCCGCCCCGATTCGCGACGGCCGCGGCACCAGCCGCGCCGCCCGGATCATCTACGCACTAACGGGCGCCGTCGCGGCGCAACGGGAACGTCTGCGCACCGGCGTCGCGGCGCAACGTCACCTCCATGCCGGTCAGCCATCCTGACGATTTCAGGATCGGGCGCGCCACCGCATACAACCGGTCGGCGCTGGCGCCGTACAGGTACAGATACCCGTCGTTGCCGTCGCGATGCAGCTCGGTCTCGCCCAGTTCGCCGGCCCCGGCCCGCTTCACCGCGCGATCCAGCCGTCGCTCCAGCGCACGAAGGCGCGCCGTATCCTTCTCGTCGTAATCGAAGTGCACCATCACGACCGGACTGGGCGCCTTCGGCTGCACATCGGCGGCAGCATGGCCGGCGAGCAGTGCCCAGCCGAGCAACGCGAAGAATCGGATGCTGTTTTGCATTTCGGCAACGAGAGTCGAACGACCGCTCACGTCGCCGCGCCGCCGCGCGCAACCTGCTGCCGGACTTGCGCCTGCGTGCCGAGCGCAGCGGCAATCGCATCGACCGCCTCGGCCGCACGCGCCGCACCGCACATGAACGCGTCAACGGCCGCGAAGCGATGCTCGGGCCACGTATGGATCGTGATGTGCGATTCGGCGAGCAGCACGACACCCGTCACACCGTGCTCGCCGCCGAAATGATGGAAATGCGCGCCGATCACGCGCGCGCCCGCCTGCCGCGCCGCTTCGGTGAGCAGCGTCTCGAGCCGTGCGGCGTCGCGCAGCAACGCCGCGTCGATGCCGGCCAGGTCGGCCAGCACGTGCGAGCCGAACGTCGCGCGCGGCGGCGCGATCCCGTCGCGCGCGGTCATTTGTGCGACCCGTACGACGAGTAACCGCTGCGGGCCGACGAACTGCCCCAGCCACCGCCGCCCGAACCGCTGCCGCCGATCGACGCGCAGCTGAACAGCGTGACGACGATCAGGCCGTAGACACCGTAGAGGATGTACCGGATCACGCGTTGCCCCCGTCCGACGCAAAACTCTTCCACAGCCATTCAGGCAGCCACAGCACCAGCAGGCCGACCAGCACGTAAACGGAGCGGCCGCTGAACGAGAACAGCGAGCCCATGTTCAGGATCACGAGCAGCGCGCTGAACACGAGCGGCAGCGGCGCGAAACTGTGCGGACCTTTCCGGCCGAACAGGCCGGTCGACGCGGTGGCACCCGTTGCCGCCGCGAGCGCCGGCGTGCCGAAGCGTTCGGCGAGCGTGCTGCCCGACAGCGGCCGCGCGCGCGACCAGACGATCTCCGCGTCGCTGCGCTCGCGCGTCAGCTTGTCCTTCTGCCAGCCATAGTCGATGATCGACGTGCGATCGCCGACCTGCACGCGCCAGTTGAACGCGCCGACCACGTAGACGACCTCCGAGTCGTATTCCTCGCGCAGGCGGTAGGTCTTGCCGCCGTCGGTCACGTCGGACTCGCTGCCGATCGTCGGCCACTGGTCGAGCACCTGCACACGCTCCCAGCGCCCTTCGCTCTGCACGAGCCACAGGAAACCGCGCTTCGGGTTCAGCAGCAGGTATTCGTCCCACGTCTCTTCGTCGCCCGGCACGCGGCAGCGCATCATCCCGATCACCGTGTACTTCACGCCGTCGAACGTGCCGATCGCGCCGAGTTCCAGCGCCCCCTTCACCGCTTCGAGCTTGCGCTGCGCCGCGAACACGGTCTGCTGCTCGGCCGTGCACTGCACGCCCGCATGGCAACTGCCGCACACCACGTAGTCGGCGAGGTTCGGCGCATACGACAGCGGCGCGCCGCAGCTCGGGCACGCGAACGGCACCATCTCCGCACCGCGCTTCTCGCGCGTGTCGTTGTCGGTATCGCGCAGCCCGGTGAACGCGAGCGCGTCGAACTCCAGCGCTTCGCCCGTATAGACGGCCGGACTCCCGCCGTTCGAATCGGCGTCAGAATAGTCGTACGTCGCGAATGCGTTGCCGGTCCGCAGGTCGACGACGCGCGCCTCCCAGCCGGCATCGACGCGGAACGGCAGCTCGCCGTCGCCGCCCGTGCAGCGCGCGGTGCGCACGTCGGACACGAGAAACGCGCGGCCGCCGTGGTCGATCCGCATGCCCGGCTCCAGTGTGCCGAACGCGGGCCACGCGCCGCCGGACGCATCGTCGGGCTCGCGCACCGTCACCGCGTACTGGCCCGACGCATCCGACAGCCAGCCGAACGTGCCGTCGTCGAACACGACATACCACTCGCTCCACACGCCGGCGTCGTAGGTCATCTGGATGCGCCCGAGCACCGTGAACGTGCGCTTGCCGTAGCGCCCGGCCGTGCCGATCTGGATCGGCGACGCATCGTCGAGCACCGTGGCCAGTTCGCCGATCCGCTCGACGTCGGTCCCGCGCTTGAGCAGCGTGCTGCGGCAGAACGCGCAGACGGCCATCACCGCCGCCGCCGAGCGAAACTCGACCGGCGCGCCGCACTGGGGGCACGAGGTACTGAACATGCGCGACGCTTACCGGGTGAGCTTTGCGAGGATCTCGGCCTTCGCGCGCGAATATTCGTCTTCGGTCACGAGGCCCTTGTCGAACAGCGCCTTCAGCTGTTCGAGCCGCTGCACGTAGTCGGTGCCTTCCGCCGGCGCGGCCGCCACCGGCGCTGCAGCGGGCGCGGGCGGTGCGGCCGGCGCCGGTTGCGCGGCGCCCGCGATCTGCCCGGCCATCGCCTGCCCGATCGCCGCGCCCGCGGCGAGCCCCGCGCCGACGCCCGCGAGGCCGCCCGGGTTCTGCGCGGCGAGCGGAATCGCCTGCGCGGTCTGGTATTGCGTGGCGCGCGCGAGATCGCCGGCCATCCCCGCGCCGATCCGCAGGTCGAGCGCCTTCTGCAGCTCGGCCGGCAGCGACACGCTCTCGACCGCGAATGCGTCGAGCGCGAGACCGTAGCGCGTGAACACAGGCGCCAGCGCGTCGGCGACACGCTGCGACAACAGCGACTGGTTCGCGGCCATGTCGACGAACGGCACGTCGGCCGAGCCGAACGTCGTGCTCATCGCGGTCACGACGAGGTTGCGCAGTTGCTGTTCGACCTCGTCGACCGTGTACTGCGCGCGCGTGCCGCTGACCTCGCGATAGAACGCGGCCGCGTCGACGATCCGGTACGAGTAGATGCCGAACGCGCGCACCTGCACGAAACCGAATTCGCGGTCGCGGATCGTCACCGGCTGTGCGGTACCCCAGCGGCGGCCGAGCTGCAGCCGCGTGCTGAAGAAATAGACGTCCGACTTGAAAGGCGACTGAAAGAGTTTGTCCCAGTTCTTCAGGTACGTGAGCACCGGCAGCGTATTCGTTTCCAGCGTGTACAGCCCCGGCTGGAACACGTCGGCCACCTTGCCTTCGTTGACGAAGATCGCGACCTGCGTTTCGCGCACGGTCAGCTTGCCGCCGTACTGGATTTCCTGGTCTTCCATCGGATAGCGCCAGGCCAGCACGCCGTCGGTGTCTTCCGTCCATTGCAGGACGTCGATGAACTGCTTGCGGATAAACGATCCCAGACTCATGTCGGTCTCCTCGAAACGCGTGGCGCGTCAGGTCAGGCAGGCGGCATTGATGATGCCGACGACGAGCGACGCGGTGCCCATCAGGCCGCCCATCGCGACGTTGCGATCCTCGATCGCATGATTCATGCCGGGCATCAGGCGCGTCAGCGCCGCATAGGTGATCAGCTGCACGACCATCGCGCCGACGGCCCAGATCACGACTTCGCCGAATGTGGAATTGTGCGCGATGCTGGACGCGAGCGTCAGGCAGAAGCCGATCAGCGCACCGCCGAACGACAGCGTCGCGGCCGCGTTGCCGTCGCGGATCAGCGCCAGTTCGTCGAACGGGGTGACCTTCAGGTACACTGCCGCGAACACAAGAAGCAGCACGAACGCCGACAGTAAATGAACCGCATAGAGATAGGCACTATTCATTCTTTCCCTCGGATTTTGTGCTCGGTTCGCCGCCCCGTCGCCGGCCGGCCCGCGCGGGGCCACCGGACAAAATTCCGCGCCAGTATATCCACATTGCCGAACACTGCACAACGGATGCGCCATGCTGCATAAGCGTGCGCTCGTCCTGTCGATTCTCGTGCTCGCGTCGTGCGGGCTCGGCTACGAACTGATCAGCAGCGCCCTGTCGAGCTACCTGCTCGGCGATTCGATCCTGCAGTTCTCGTCGGTGATCGGCAGCTACCTGTTCGCGATGGGGATCGGCTCGTGGCTCGCGAAGTTCGTCGAGGACGACGACGTGCTCGACCGCTTCGTCGATATCGAGTTGCTGGTCGGCCTGCTCGGCGGCGTGTCGGCCGCGCTGCTGTTCGCGGTGTTCGCCTGGCTCGCCGCGCCGTTCCGCGCGGCGCTTTACGCCCTGGTGCTCGCGCTCGGCCTGCTGATCGGGATGGAGATCCCGCTCGTGATGCGCGCGTTCCAGCAGCGTCGCCAGGCATTCCGCCATACCGTCAGCGAAGTGCTGACCTTCGACTATCTCGGCTCGCTCGCCGTGTCGCTGATCTTCCCGCTCGTACTCGCGCCGCGCCTCGGCCTGCTGCGCACCAGCTTCCTGTTCGGGCTCCTGAACGCCTTCGTCGCGCTGTGGACGACGCACCTGTTCCGCGACGAGATCCGCAACGTGCGCGGCAAGCTGATGCGCGCGTCGCTCGTGATCGGGCTGCTCGTCGCCGGCTTCGTGCTGTCGGACCGCATCACGCACTGGGCCGAACACGGCGTGTACGGCGACGAGACGATCTATTCGGAAACGACACCGTACCAGCGCATCGTGCTCACGCAGTGGCACGACGACATGCGGCTGTACCTGAACGGCAACCTACAGTTCTCGTCGCGCGACGAGCATCGTTATCACGAGGCGCTGATCCACCCGACGATCGAGGCACTGCCGTGGGCGAAGCGCGTGCTCGTGCTCGGCGGCGGCGACGGGCTCGCGGTGCGTGAACTGCTGAAGCACCGCAACCTCGAACAGATCACGCTCGTCGATCTCGACCCCGCGATGACGAAGCTGTTCTCGACGTCCGCCCCGCTCGTCAAGCTGAACCAGGGCTCGCTGAAGGACCCGCGCGTGCACGTGATCAACGACGACGCGATACGCTGGCTCGAATCGAACGCCGACGTGTACGACGCGATCGTGGTCGACTTCCCCGACCCGACCAACTTCGGGCTCGGCCGGCTGTATTCGGTGCCCGTGTTCCGGCTGCTCGCGCGCCACCTGTCGGAGAACGGCTATGCGGTGATCCAGTCGACGTCGCCGTATTTCGCGCCGCACGCGTACTGGACCATCATCGCGACGCTGCACGAAGCGGGGCTCAACACGTGGCCGTACCACTGCTACGTGCCGTCGTTCGGCGACTGGGGCTTCGTGATCGCCGGCAAGCGCCGCGATTTCACGGTCCCGACGCACTACTCGGTGCCCACCCGCTGGCTCGACGCGCAGACGGCCGCCGAGATGTTCCATTTCCCGGCCGACATGCCGGCGCTGCCGATGTCGCCGAACGAACTCAACGACCAGCCGCTCGTGCGCCGCTTCGACGACGACTGGAAGCACGTGCTGCGCTGATGGACCGCCGCACGTTCCTCGTCGCGTCGGCCGCCGCATCGCTCGCCGCCTGCGGGCGCACCGGCTGGATCGAGACGACGCCGCGGGTCGGCTACCCCGGCATGCGCGAAGGCCATGCGCTGCGCGACCATGCGACGCTGCCGCCGCCTTCCGGCACGATCGAAACCGACGTCGCGATCCTCGGCGCGGGTGCCGCCGGGCTGTCGTGCGCATGGCAGCTTGCGCGCGCAAGGCACACGCGCTTCACGGTGCTCGCGGGCCCCGAATTCGGCGGCAATGCCGCCGGCGGCCGCTTCGGCGATCTCGGTTATCCCAAGGGCGCGCACTACCTGCCGCTGCCGTCGCTCGAATCCGCGCACCTGCGCGACATGCTCGCCGATCTCGGCGTGATCGAATCCGCGCCGTTCTCCGCACGCCCTGTGTACGACGAACGCGCGCTCGTGCATGCGCCCGACGAACGGCTCTTCATCGCCGGCCAGTGGCAGGACGGCATCGTGCCGACCGCCGGCCTCGGCGCAGACGAACTCGCGCAACAGGCGAAGTTCTTCGCCTACACCGACGGGCTGCGCACCGCGCGCGGCGCCGATGGCCGCAAGGTGTTCTGCATCCCGATCGCCGAATCGTCGCGCGACCCGCGATGGCGTGCGCTGGACCGGCGCTCGTTCCGCCAGTGGCTGCTCGACGAAGGCTACACGGCGAAGGCGTTGCACTGGTACCTGAACTACTGCTGCCGCGACGACTATGGCGCCGGGTACGAGCGCGTGTCCGCGTGGGCCGGCCTGCACTACTTCTCGTCGCGCGGCGGCCACGCGGGCGATGCGAGCGACGGCGCGGTGCTGACCTGGCCCGACGGGCTGCACACGATGGTGACGAAGCTGAGCGATTCGATCACCGCGCGCACCGGTTCCGGCGCGTGGTCGCGCGACGGCTTCGCGGTGCGTGCGACCGAACGCGCGGGCGGCGTCGACGTGCTGTGCGCGCGCGTCGGCAACGACGGTGCGCTGTCGACGTTCATGCTGAAGGCGCGGCGCGTCGTGAGCGCGATGCCGCTGTTCGTCGCGGCGCGCGTGTTTCCGCAGCTCGGCGCATACGGCTTCGACCCCGCGCGCGACCTGCCGCCGCGCGCGCCGTGGCTCGTGTCCAACTTCCTGCTCGACGGCATGCCGGCCGAGGAAGCGGGCGTGCCGCTCGCGTGGGACAACGTCGTCTACGATGGCGCGGCGCTCGGTTATGTCGTGTCGACGCACCAGCTGATCCGGATGTCGCCGCCGACGCGTTCGGTGTTCTCCGCCTATCAGGCGTTGAGTACGCAAACGCCGGACGACACGCGCCGCTGGCTTGCCCGGGCCAGGCCCGATGCGTTGCGCGAACAGGCGGCGATCGACCTGCAGGCCGTCTACGGACGCGAACTCTGGAAGCACGCGACGGCGCTCGAGATCACCGTGCGCGGTCATGCGATGGCGACGCCCGACGTCGGCTTCCTGAGCCGGCCGGGGCTGCTCGCGCTGCGCGAGGCCGACGGCCCCGTCGTGTTCGCGCATGCAGACCTGTCCGGGCTGTCGCTGTTCGAGGAAGCGTCGTACTGGGGCATGCTCGCCGCCCGGCGCGTGCTGGCCTGACCGCCGTCATCCGTCATTGCGGCGGCGCCGCCAGCCGCTATAATCGCGCGACATTCCGACTGCATTGAGCAGGCCGACGGTGCCGTGCCGTCCGACGCGCCGTATGCCCTCCTCGACAACAACAATGACGAACCGAACCATCCGACGCCTTCGCCCGTTCGTGCGCGCCGCCGCGCGCGTGCTCGCCTGCACCGCGCTGCTCGGCGCGCCGCCGGCGCTGCATGCGGCCGACACCGCGGCCACCGCCGGCACCGCACCCGCCTCCGGGCGCTACATCGTCGTCGACACCGGTCATACGCCCGCTCACCCGGGCTCCACCGGCGCGAGCGGCCGCGTCGAATACCTGTACAACCTCGACCTGTCCGCGGCGGTCGCCGAAAAACTCGCCGCGCATGGCGACCGCGTGCTGCGCACGTCGGCCGACGGCCGCGAGATCTCGCTCGACCAGCGCTCGACCCAGGCGCCCGACGCGAACCTGTTCGTGTCGATCCATCACGACTCGATGCAGCAGCAGTTCATCGACGCGGGCCGGCAGCGCGAATTCCGCGGCTTCTCGGTGTTCGTGTCGGAACGCAATCCGCACTATGCGGAAAGCCTGCGTTGCGCGAAGGCGATCGCCGAACGGCTGGTCGCGGCCGGCGAACGGCCGTCGCTGTATCACGCGCAGCCGATCCGTGGCGAGAACCGCCCGCTGATCGACCCGGCACTCGGCATTCACCGCTTCGACGATCTCGTCGTGCTGCGCACTGCGCCGGTTCCGGCGGTGCTCGTCGAGGCCGGCGTGATCGTCAACCCGGACGAGGAAGCACGGCTTGCGCGTCGCGAGACGATCCAGAAGCTGTCCGCCGCGATCGCGGGCGGGATCGACGCGTGCACCGCGCCGCAATAGACGATGCAATCGCCCATCGGGCCCAACGGTTTTTACCCAGTCAGGAGCATCACCATGAAAATGAAGAATCTGCTCGCATCCTGCGCACTGCTCGCGCTTGCCGTTCCGTTCGCCGCGCACGCGGCCGGCTGCGGGAAGCCGCGCAGCGCGTTCGACCAGGTGTACTGCACCAGCACGCAGTTCTCTCAGTCCGATCGCGATCTGAACGACGAATACGGCCGCCTGCGCAAGCAACTGAGCGGCGACCAGCAGGCCGCGCTGAAGGCCGGCCAGCTCGCGTGGCTGAAGCAACGCGATGCGCAGTGCAGCGAAACGCGCAACAACAGCTACCTCGTGGATATCCAGTGCGCGAACGACATGACGCAGTCGCGGCTGTCGTTCCTGCGCGAGCGTGAGCGCGAGTGCTCGAGCACGGGTTGCGTGACGTCCAGGCTCGGCGAGTAAGCTCGCCGGACGCGGTGTGCCGCCGTGCAGGTCGCGGCACGCCGCCTTCGAAAGACACGACGATGCGGCATGAATTCTCCGAAGTCCTCAACGACCTGATCGACTGTTTCCTCGTCGGCGATCTTCTGCTGCTGAAGCGCTACAAGGAAACGCATCGGCTGCCGGAAAACGTCGCGTCCGAGTTCACGACCGGCGACAGCGGCGACAACGCCGTGCTCGAAGGCGTCGTCATTCCGCTGGCCGGTATCGAGAACCATCCGTATACGGTCATCTTCACGCTGGACGACGACACGCCCGAACTGCTGAAGGCCGGAAGCCGCCTGCAGCATCGGCGCGGCGGATACGTGCTGCGCGTCGAACACCGTTCGGTGATGCTTTACACGTGGCGCATTCTCGAGCGCTTCAACGACGAATCGGTGAACGCGCTGCTTACGCGTTATCGCGAACCGGGCCGGCCCGTGATCGACCTCGACAACGGCTGGTACGACGTCGAAGTCCTCGGTGGCGAAGTGCCGCGCGACGGCTGGTACGAACCCGCGTTCGAGTTCGTGCTGAAGCGGACCGATACGCCCGGCGACGCGTCGCAAGTGGACCTCGGCTACCGTTTCGCGATCGACGGCAGCCTGGATCCGGCGGAATGAATCCCGCGCGCGGCAACGCGGCAAACGGCACACGATTCGACGAGGCACGCATGGCACCGAACACGACGACGATCGACATCCGCACGGCCACCTCCGCCGACGCGCCGGCCATCGCCGGCATCCACGTCGCAGCGTGGCAGGCGACCTACACGGACATCATGCCGGCGGCGTTCCTCGCCGGCCTGTCGGTCGAGAAGCGCACGGCCTCGTGGCGCTGTGCGTTCGACGCCGGGCGGCCGCACGTCGCACTCGCGGTGTCGGTCGCGGACAACACGCCGGCAGGCTGGATCGCCTATGGTCCGACACGCGACACCGACAAGGATCGTGCGTGGGGAGAAATCGAAGCGATCTATCTGCACCCGTTGCATTGCGGCCAGGGGATCGGCGCGGCGCTGGTCGACCATGCATGCCGGTCGTTGCACGACCTGGGCCATGCGTGGGTATCGCTGTGGGTCTTGCTCAAGAACCGTCGGGCCAGGGCGTTCTACGAACGCGAGGGCTTCGTCGCCGAAGACGACGTCAAGACGTTCGAGATCGACGGGAGTCCTATCGAAGAGGTGCGCTATTGGCGCGCGCTACCGGGCACGACACACGGCGAGGCGGCAACATCTTGATGCCGGCCCGGCCCGACCCGTTTCGCTGGATTCCCGGGGCCGGGCGCTCCGCTTCGGCATCGGCGAGACTGAGCGCGGCGTTTCCGCGCCCGAAGACGCCGATGGGCGAGGCGTGGTTCATGGGCGACTCGCGACGGACATTCGCCGAGTTGCAGGACGACCTCCAGTCGATCGACATCGCACGGCTGGACACGCCGCTCGAAGAAATCGTGATCGGCACGACTTCATTCGGCCCACGCGACGAGTGGCAGCAGTGGTATCACTACCTGATGGTGCAACTGATGCCGCGCTGCCACGAAGGGCAACACCATGCGCTGCTGGAATGGCTGATCACCGCGTTCGTTTCGCAGCATCCCGATCGCATCCCGTCCGAACCCTATCAGGGTTATCGCCGCGACGTGCTCGATACGCTCGGGCAAAGCCTGATGGCCCCCGAATGCTGGCCGTCGGGCGCACTCGATACGGCTGCGTGCTTCAACCGGCATCACGACCGGCAATCCGGCACCGGAGACTGGTTCAATGCCAGCGGAAAATTCTCGTCATCGATGTTCCTTTGCGTCAAATACCTCGAGACGCACGAAATTCGCCCGTGGCTGACATCGGTGCTCGCCATCGACGATCCACTCTGGCGTGCACAGTTGATGATCTGGTTCGTCGGGGCGGACGACATGCTCCGCGGCCGTGTCCGGCAGCCGTCCGAATTCAGCCCCCGCGACTATCCGCGCATCGACTGGCAGGGCGCGCGCTACTTGAGCGGCTCCACCGACCGCCACGCCGCGCCCGTTGAATTCGTGCCTTCCGCGAATCGCGACGCAGCGGTCGACACGTTACGATCGGTGATGACCGAAGCCACGTTCCTCGATTGGCTTCATTCGCTTGGCCGGCACGATCACGTCGAAAGCGAACTGGCCGATCTGCCGTACCGGTTTTATTCCCTTTACGGCGCGAGCAATCAGTCTGGATAACGAAACACCGGGCAAGCGCACGAACCGGCACGTGTCGCCCGCCAAGACGGCGACACGATCGTCATGAAAGGCTCGTCCCCCATTCCACTAGCCGCGCCTGCATCATCTGCAGCAACTCGCGGATCTTCGCATTGACCGAATTCCGGCTCGCATAAGCGGCATACAGCTCCAGCGGCGCCGGCGCCATCTCCAGCGGCACGCGTACCAGCCGCCCCTCGGCCAGCTCGACCGCGCACGCGCGCTCGACGAGAATCGCGAAGCCGATCCCGTTCACCGCGGCCAACCCAGCCATCTCGCCGCTGTTGACGCGATACCGGCTCGCCACGGAAATCTTGTGAATCCTCCCGTCGCCGTCGGCGAACTGCCACGGCTGCCCTTTCAGCGTGCTCAACGTCGTGATGCACGGCAGTTGCCCGAGCTGTTCCGTCCGGGTCGGCAACCCGACCCGCGCGACGAGCGACGGCGCAGCCACGACAACGCTCGGCAAACTCACGAGCGGCCTGACGACGAATGCACTGTCGTCCAGCCTCCCGCGATTGACGATGATCGACAGGTCGATATCGTCGCGCAGCGTCGACACACCGGCGAGGCTCGTATCGCAGTCGATTTCGACGCGCGGGTGACGGCTCGCGAATTCCGCGACGATCGGCCCGAGCATGCGCGGCCCGATTTCGCCGGGCACGCAGAGCTTCAGCACGCCGCGCAGCTCCGTCTGCTGCGACGTCAGTTCGGATTCGGCCTGCGTCAGCGCATCGAGCATCGGTCGCGCGCGCTCGTGCAGCAAACGCCCGGCCTCGGTCATGCGCAAGTGTCGCGTACTGCGCTCGAGCAGGCGCACGCCGAGCCTCGACTCCAGTTGCGCCACGTGACGGCTCACGTTGGAACCCGGCATCTCGAGCACGCGCGCGGCGCCGGCGAAGCTGCCTTCGTCGACGACCGACACGAACACACGCACCGCATTCAGATCCAGCTTGCTCCGCATCATTAGCCCATTTCAGGTATCAAAGCGTGCCGATTTTCACGGCTTATCCCGCCGGAGACCATAATTTACGATGCTCATCCCGTCAATGCGACGCCGATGCGCAACTCCGCGTCCCGGCGAGCACGCGTACGACACAAGGAAGGAGCACGATGGAAATCGCCATTCTGGGCGCCGGCGTTGCCGGCATGAGCACCGCACTCGCACTTGCCGGGCACGGCCACCGGATCCGGTTGTACGAACGCCGGCCGTCGGAATCGACGATGGGCGCGGGCGTCGTGCTGTGGCCGAATGCCGGCTTCGTGCTCGAGCAACTCGGCCTGCTGCCGGACATCGTCGAGGTTGGCGGCCACCTGCACGCGATGCGGCGCATCGACCGGCATGGCACCGCGCTCAAGGCTACCGATATCCGCGCACTCGACCGCCGCATGGGTTTCCCGACGTATTCGATCCTGCGGCGCGACCTGCAGGCCGTGCTGGCACGGCACCTCGCCGCGCGCGGCATCGACGTCCGCTTCGGCCACGGTGCGACGGCCATCGAAACCGGAACGGACGACCGCGCCGTCGTTCGCTTCGACAACGGAACGACGATCGCCCCCGATCTCGTGATCGGCGCCGACGGCCGCATGAACTCCGTCGCGCGACACTACGTGGTCGGTCACAACGCGCCCGTCTACCAGGGATTCGTCAACTGGATCGGCATCGCGCAAAGTGATGTGCCGCTGGTCGACGAGGTGTCGGTATTCGACTATTGGGGCGTGCGCGAGCGCTTCGGCATCGTCGCGCTCGACCGGCATCGGATGTATTGGGCGGCGGCATGGCCCGAAGCCGATCCGGACGAGGTGACGGAAAGCGATCCCGCGGCGATGCTGGAACGGCGCTTCGCCGCGTGGCCGGCACCCGTCGCGAACGCGATACGTGCGACACCGTCGGACGCGATCACGAAGATCCGTGTGCACGATCTCGATCCGGTCGACGTGTGGCATCGCGGCAACGTGCTGATGATCGGCGATGCCGCTCACGCCCCGCTACCGACCTCCGGACAAGGTGCTTGCCAGGCACTCGAGGACGCGTGGCATCTTGCCCGTTGTCTCGACGAGCACGGAGCAGGCAACGACAGCGACCTCGATGCGGCGCTCTCGTCTTTCACGCTGCGGCGCCGCCCGAAAACAGCGGCGATCACCGAGCGTGCACGCGATTTCGCGCACCTGCTGTTCGACGACCGCGTGGACGAAAGCGCTCGACACCAGATCGATCCGGTCGCGGAAATCGAGGCCCTGACAAACGCGTGGGGCGCGCACCTGCCGATGGAGCAGATGCGCGGACGATAAGACGCGCGCGCGGCAGCGTCCGCTCACAAGAACCACCGATACTCCCGCGCGCCGATTTCATTGCGAAAATCCAGCTCCTCCTGCCGCTTGTTCTCGCAATACACCATCACGAACTCGCTGCCGAGCCCTTCGCGCACGGCCGGATGATCCTGCATCGCTGCAACGGCCGACAGCATCTCCTTCGGGAAATCGATCCCGCTGCCGCGATCCTCGTTGAGCGGCGCGATCGGCTCGATCCGTGCATCGAGCCCATGCTCCATCCCGGTGAGAATCGCGGCGAGCACCAGATACGGGTTCGCGTCCGCGCTCGCGAGCCGGTGCTCGATCCGCAGGTTGCGCGCATCCGACTCGGGAATCCGGATGCACGCATCGCGATCCTCGAAGCCCCAGCTCGCGCGGCTCGCCGCATTCACCATCGATCCGTAGCGCCGGAACGCGTTGTGATTCGGCGCGAACACGGGCATGCAGTGCGGCAGCACCGCGAGGCATCCGGCCACCGCGTGCCGCAGCGGCCGCTGCCCGTCCGCCGCGAGCAGGTTGCGCCCGGCATCGTCGTAGAGGCTCACGTGCACGTGCATCCCGCTGCCCGGCGCATGCAGGTACGGCTTGCCCATGAAGCTCGCGCGATAGCCGTGCTTCAACGCGACGCCGCGCGTGCTGCGGCAGAACAGCGCCGACCAGTCGGCCGCGCGCAACGCATCGTCGGTGTGGCCGAAATTGATCTCGAACTGGCCGGGACCGAGTTCGGCCGTGATCACCGTCGCGTCGACGCCCTGCTCGCGCGCGGCCTCGACCATCTCGTGCAGCACGTCGGAGAAGCGCGACAGGCGCTCGATATGCATGTTGGGCTGATCGTCGCGATCGTCGCTCAGGCGGTCGCGCGGATATTGCGGCATCCCTTCCGCGAGCTGCGCGGCGAACAGGTAGAACTCGAGCTCGAATGCGACGACCGGCCGGATGCCGCGCGCCGCGAAACGCCGCAGCACGCGCGCGAGCACCTCGCGCGGCTCGAACTCGATCGGCGAATCGGTGCCGTCGGAGCTGATCAGCATCTGCGCGAGCGGCTGCCGCTCCCAGCGCACGGGCTTCAGCGTGCCGGGAATCAGCCGGCGCGGCGCGTCCGGGTCGCCGTCGTTGAAGCAGTAGTCGCCGATCTTGTAGAGGCCGCCCTGCGTGCCGAGCAGCACGCAATTCTGCGGCAGCTTCAGCAACGAGCCCGACGCGACCTTTTCGAGCGCGTCGATCGGGTAGCGCTTGCCGTAGAAATGCCCGGGCAGGTCGAGGCAGATCAGGTCGACATAACGGATCTCGGGGTGCGCCTGCCGGAATGCGCGGACTTCACCGACCAGCGCGGGAACGACGTCAGCCATGTCTCATCCTTTCCATGTCTTGTATGGCGGTGCCGCAGCGCGGCGAACCGGATTCACGCGCATGCATCACGTCGCATGCATCATCTCGATCAGTACTGCAAACAGGCTGCTTGGCGGGGCGGCCCGTCATGCCGCCCGCCCCGCCGACCACTCAGGTGAATACCCAGATCACGCGCGTCGGCGCGTCGGTCAGGTTGGCATAACGGAAGCGCTTGTGCGCGGGGAGCTGGAATGCGTCGTTCGGGCCGAGCGTGACGGGTGTGTCGTCGCCGTCGATCCAGATCGTCAGTTCTCCTTCGAGCACGAAGCCGCCCTGCTCGTCGCTGTCGTCGACGGGCCGCTCGCCGCTGCTCGCGCCCGGCGCGAGATGGCTTTCGAGGATCGAGAAGCGCGAGCGCATGTTCGGCGACACGAGGATGTCGGTAATGCCAGCCGCGTAATACACGGTGCGCCGCTCGTCGGGCCGCGTGACCCACGGCACGCTGCGCGGCTTGCTCAGGCTGTAGAAATAAGTGGTCGGCACGCCGAGCGCCTCGCCGATCGCGGTGAGATCCGCGACCGTCGGGCGCGACAGCCCGCGCTCGACCTGCGACAGAAAGCCGACCGAGCGGCCGATCCGTTCCGCGAGATCGTTGAGCGTGACCTTGCGATGCTTGCGCAGGTCGCGGATCAGGATCGCCAGGCTTTCTATCTCTTCCTGTTCGTTCATGGTGGGTTCCGGTGCAGTCAAACGGTATCGCGCAGACGGTACCAGGCCTTGCCGACCGCTTCCAGCGGCGCGGCGAGCCGGTCGCCGCCGGGGAAGCGCGGGTTGCGGATGCGCTGGTACTGCGCAAGCAGGCGTTCGTCGCCGAGCACGGCGTCGGCCACCGCGCGCGCGCCCGCGAGCGTCGGCAGCACGCCGTGCCCCGAGAAGCCCTGCAGCCAGAAACGCTGCCCGAGGCGGCCGATGTCCGGCGTGCGGCGCATGCTGATGTCGATATGGCCGCCCCACGCGTAATCGAGCGGCACGCCGGCCAGTTGCGGAAACACGCGTTCGAGGTGCGGGCGCGTGGCCGCCGCGATATCGGCCGGAATGCCGCCGAGATACGTGCAGCCGCCGCCGAACAGCAGCCGGTTGTCGGGGCTCAGCCGGAAATAGTCGGGCACGAACTGGTTGTCGATCACGCAGCTGTTCCGCGGCAACAGCGAACGCGCGACGTCGGGCGCGAGCGGCGCGGTCGCGATCTGGTAGGTGCCGACCGGCAACAGCCGGCGCGCGAGGTCGCGATCGAGCCGGTCGACATACGCGTTGCAGGCCAGCACGAGGACGTCCGCGCGAACTTCGCCGCGCGCCGTGCGGGCCACGTGGCCCCCGGCCGTTTCGCGGCAGTCGAGCACGCGGCTCTGCTCGAAGATGCGGCCGCCCGCGCGCTCGATCGTCCGGGCGAGGCCGAGCGCGAGCTTCAGCGGGTTCAGGTGGCCGGCCTCGGGATCGTAGAGCGCCGCGAGATAGCGCGAGCCGCCGATCCATTCGGGCATGTCGGCCCGCTCGATCACGCGCAGCCGGTCGTAGCCCCAGCGCTCGGCCGCTTCGTCGCGGGCCTGCGCGAGCATCGCGACGCGACGCGGCCGCACCGCCGCCCACAGGCTGCCGGGCCGATAGTCGATGTCGAAACCATGCCGCCCGGGCAGTTCCCGCACCTCGGTCGCGGCCCAGCGCATGCTGTCCCACAGCAGGCGCGCGCCGTCGCGGCCGAGCGAATCCTCGAGCGGCTGCATGTCGCACGACCAACCGAGCAGCGCCTGCCCGCCGTTGCGGCCCGACGCGGCCCACGCGACGCGGCTCGCTTCGAGCATGACGACCCGCTTGCCGGTGAGCGCAAGGCGCAGCGCCGTATGCAGCCCGCTGAACCCCGCGCCGACGACGAGCACGTCGGCGTCGATGCGCTCGTCCAGTTCCGGACGATGCGGGATCGGCTCCGGATACGTACCGGCGTAGTAGCTTGCGACGTGACGGTCGGACTGCACGAACATGCGGACTCCCGTGAAATTCTTGCCGAGAAATTTCATGAAAAACTAGCATGACAATTTCACGGGAGCAAGCGGGCTGTCGCGATGCGTCCAACTTGAGTCCGACGAACTAAAGTCGCGCTCTTTTCAGGGGGTTGCCGCCCGCAAATAGCCGCTGGCCTGCCAAATTGAAAGAACTCCAAACAAATCTTGGGGCCGGCTTACACCCCCGGCTCGGCGACTACCTGCTGGATCTCCTGCGGCCTGTTCTGCCGCTCGATCCGAGCATTGATTTTTCATTAAAATCAGCAGCTTAGGCCGAGATGCGGCGGATTTTTTGAGAATCCCGGTCAAGCCTCACACACGCTCGACACAACCCAGCAAGTTGTGCGGCCAGGAATCAACACCAATGACTTGGCAAGCGTGCCCAAGAGCCATCTCAATTTCTCGGCAGTTCGGAATGTTCGATTCCCTGAAACCATCCAATCACCATGAGTTAATAAATTAACTCATTTGTTTCACCGAATGCATCTATCGAAGTTAATAAACAGCAAAAAGAGATTTCCAAATATTGGGAAGCCAATCCAAAATCACGACCGCGATTTAGCATGCCAAAACTTTCCGGTCAACGAAATTTTCTAGTCGAAAGTTTTAATAAAAACCCTTGATCCCCTGTTGTATCGCTTAAAAATTTAAATATACTTTGCTCACAATTTCGTCAGGAGATATCGGCGTCACTTCTCCCGGAAATTGAAAATGATTTGAAAGAAAAGATGTGTCGAAGGCGGCACGGGCACGAAATGCTTTTGCCAATCGATTCCCGTAAATCAGCACCAAAGCAATTGATAAGTCGGTTACGTTCAAATAACCGTCGAGGTAGTTATTGCCGAACCCGGTCAAATTGCCCTCAGTACTATTCCGAAGGGTCGATATCCGTCGTTTCGAGTTCCGCCGATGTCAGGGCGGGTAAGGAGATGCCGATGAATAAGCCAGCGGGTGCTTTCCGAGTCGTGGAGTTGGTATATCCACGTGGTGTTGATTTATCCATTGGACATACGTGACGTTCGAACACAACTCACGGTGCACATTTTGAAATCCGGCGTTGCATCGCCGATCTCACCACCAATCCCCACAGCTTCCCGAGCGAATGCCGGTCTCGCCGACATTGATCCGGCCGCCTGGAGTTTGACTACGCCATGCTGACACTAAGACTCGCACCCACGGCCCCGCCTGCATTGCGCGGCTTGCTAGAGAATCTCTCACACGAGGAGCGTCGCGTCGACGACTACATTCCCCTCACCGCCAACGAGAATCGCATGTCGGATCTCGCCTGTGCGGTACAGGCCAGCCTGCTCTCACACCGATATCTCCTCGGCCAGGCCGACGAGCGCGGCGAGCAGGGCCGCGATTTCGTCAAGGGCGGCCTCATGCTTGATGGCCTTCCCGCCGTGACGGCGCTCGAGCAGCGGGCGGTCGCGGCAGCGCGTGCGATGTACGGAGTCGAGGCCGTCGAATTGCGCCCCCTCTCCGGGCTGCATGCGACGCTGGCGACGCTGCTGTCGCTGTCGCGGCCGGGCGCCGTGGTGCTGTCGATCGATCCCGCACACAACGGACATTTCGCAACGCGCGGCCTCGTTACCGCGCTCGGCCGCCGCTCGGCGTACCTCGCGTGGGACAAAGCGCGCGACATAATCGACGCCGAGGCCGCGGCGCGCCAGGTCGAGGCCCTGCCCGATGGCTCGCTCGTGCTGATCGACCACAGCGCACCTCGTTTCCCTCAGCCCGTCGCCGCTTTGCGCGCGGCCCTGCGCAGCGACGTGTGTATCAGCTACGACGCGTCGCATACGCTCGGCCTCATCGCGGGCGGTCAGTTCCAGGATCCGATCGGCGAAGGTGCCGACGTCCTCCAGGGCAACACGCACAAGACATTCCCCGGCCCGCAGAAAGGCATGATCCTCGCGGCACGCGAGGCCGTGGGCCGGCGAATCGGCGAGACGATGTGCGACTACGTCATCTCCAGCCAGCACACGCATCACGCGCTCGCGCTGTACGTGACGCTGCTCGAGATGGAAGTGCACGCCAGGGCGTATGCGCGCCAGGTCGTGACGAACGCGCTCGCGCTGGCCGATGCCCTCAGCGCAATGGGCTTCGCGGTGCGTCGGCGCGCCGACGGCGCGGCCACGGCGTCGCACATGCTGTTGATCGGCGGCTTCGAGGGCGGGCGTGCCTACGAGTTCTGTGCGCGCTTGCGTGCATGCGGCCTGTCGGTCAACGCGCGGACCGATCGCGCCGGCGAATTGATTCGCATCGGCATCCAGGAACTCACGCGTCGCAACGTGCGGGTCCGCGACATCAAGCCGCTCGCGGAGCTGATCCGACGCGCGGGCAGGACGGACGAATCGCCCGACCGCATCCGTGCCGACGTGCGCGAATACCTCGGCCAGTTCGCGGCCGTGGGCTATTCGTTCTGCGAGCCGGACCTTACCTCCGCGACCCGCGCTGCGCCGCGCCCATCCGGCGACCACCCCATCGAGTTTGCATCCGATTGTTGAGAGGGACTCCCCCATGCAACCCGCAACCACGCCCCGCCTGCCGACGATTGGCTTTTCCACCAACGTCCTGAATCATCCGACCAACACGGCGCTCGCGCCGGCCGATGTTGCCACCGCGGTCGCCTTCCTGTCCGAACGTTTCGGCGCCGTGGAGATCGAGATATCGGAAGACGCCCAGCCCGCCGTCCTCGAATGCGGCCACGAGCGTTACGACGCACTCGTCGCCTCCCTCCGCGAAACCGCGCAACGCACCGGCGTGCGCCTGAGCGTGCACGCGCCCTGGTTCGGGGAGGCCACGAACCTTGCGTCGCCGAGCGCCGACGAGCGCGCGCGTTCGATCACCCTGCTCTCGCGCGCCGTTGACTTCGGCGCCGACATCGGTGCGCGCATCGTGACCTGCCACCCCGGCTACCACGAAGGCCAGGAACGAGAGATCTTCAACCGCCACTTGCACGAATCGTTGGTGGAGGCGGTGCGCTACGCCGAGTCGCGCGGCGTACAGATCAGTCTCGAGAACATGGGCGACGAACGCCCTTCCTACATCGTCCACTCGGTCGAGGAACAGATCGCCATGTGTCAGGCCACGGGCGCTCGCGTGACCCTGGACGTGATCCACCTGCGCTCACGCTACGACAGCGAGGCCGACTTCCTCGACGCGTTGACGCAGATTGCGCCCTACGTCGCCAACGTCCACATCGCCGATATGAAGGGGCGCAACCATGCCCACGTACCGATCGGCGACGGCGATTTCCCGCTCGACGAAGTCCTGCACCGTCTCGGCGCCGCAGGCTATGAGGGCGGAGCGATCGTCGAGGAGTTCGTGCGCAACTGCGACTTCCAGCGCTTTCTGGACAAGGCCATCGACTACCGCGCCCGCTTCGAGGGTCACGACCGGGCACGCGACGTCGCCGGCCCTTCCAACACGCCCGGTGGGACCTCCCTGCGTGAGGGCGACGTTCGGACCGTCGCGATCGGCGCGGCGCCGGGTGGCAGCACCATCGTCGTCGTCGGCCGTGCCGGCACGACGACCTTCGTCAACTCCTGCCCGCACACGGGTGCCCGTCTGGACTCGATGTCGCCGCTCTGCACCGAAAACGGCTACCTTGTCTGCAGCGTCCACGGTGCCCTCTTCGACGCATCGGGCCACTGCGTCAAGGGCCCGTGCGCCGGCCGCTCGCTGACATCGGCGCGCGACGAAGTGAACGGAGAATCGTGGACCGACACCGCGGCATCCAACAGCGCCCAGGAACTTCCCGCCCGATGACGCGCGCGCGCCTCGATCTCGCTACCTTGCGTGCGGCGGCCGCGCCTACGCTGCCGCTGCTCGGCTCCATCGTCGTATCGTTCATGACGGTGGGTGCGGCTGCGCGCAGCGCGGGCTTCAACCTGCCCGACGCCGTTGCCATGACGGCATTCGTATTCGCTGCGCCCGCGCAGCTCGTGATGATCGACATGCTCAAGGCGGGCGTCGGCATCGGCGCGGTGAGCGCGGCCGTCGTGATCATCAACCTGCGCCTGCTGTTCATGGCCTTCACCGTGGTCAGCAGCCTGCGCACGGTGCCGGCGCGGCGCATGGCGATCTGGTGCGCGATGCTGAGCGGCCTGTCGTTCACGCGCTTCAAGCTGCACCAGCGCGATAGCGAGGCGGAGGAGGACGCGTGGCGCGAGGAGCTTGAGCTCGCAGTGTCCTGCGTGCTGCTGTATGTCGCTGCGGTGCTGTCGACGGCCGTGGGCAACGCACTCGGCGGTCTGGCGACGCCGGTGTGGGTCGATGGCCTCGACGTGATGGTCGCGATGCTGCTCGTGGGCCGCATCTTCAACGCCGGGGGCGGCCCCGGCTTCGTGACCGTGGCAATCGCCTGCGCAGTGCTGACCCCGTTGTCCAAGACGCTGAACCCGGCCTTCGGCACGCTGCTGATGGTGTTCGTGCTGTCCTGGCTGTTCGCGGTCTCGCCGCGCATCGTCGACGTCGTGGGCCGCCCTCGGCGTCAGGCACATTCGCAAAAGCCATGACACACCTTGCCATCTGGTCCGTGATCGCGGTTACCGGCGCCCTCACGCTGGCGCTGCGCCTGCTCCCGCTGCTTGCGAGGCGTCGCATGACCGGAGAAATCTCGCCGACCATGGATCGCTTCAACCGCGCCTTCCTGGCTTGCTGCATTGCCTCGATGGTGGTCGGCCTGCTGCTCCCGGGCGGCATCTCGCCGCTCTCGGGCGGCTGGCACCGCGAGGCAGCCCTGGTCGGCGTCATCGCCCTGTACCTCGTGATCTCCCGCTTCTACGACGGGCTGCTGCTTGCGCCGGCGCTCGCGCTCGCCTTCGTAGCCGTCCGAACCTATTTTCCCTGAATGCTCCTCATGACTGCAGACGACAAGATCCTCATCCTCGGCGGCCGCGACTCAAGCGTCGAGTGGCTGACCGAACTCGGTTGCCGCGCCGACCTGATACAAAGCGAGAAAGGCCTGACCGAGCGCCAGCGCGCTGCTGCAAGCGAAGTCTTTCTCGCCGAGCACGACGACGTCGCGCGCATCGCCGACTTCGCCCTCCGCGAGCATGCGCGCAGGCCTTATGCGAGCGTCATTACCTTCCAGGAACCCTGGCTCCTCGCGGCGGCGGCCGTCGGCGAAGCGCTCGGCGTGTGCTGGAATCCGCCCGCAGCCATCCGCACCGCGTGCGATAAGGCCGCGACGCGCGACGCCCTTGCCGCCGCTGGCTGCAACGGCGTGCGCTACCGCCGCTGCGCTGACCTGGACGACGCACGGGCCTTCCTCGCGGAAATTGGCGAGCCGATCATCGTCAAGCCGGTGGGCGCGAGCGGGAGCCGCGGTGTCGGTCTCGTGCGCGACGCTTCCGAGCTCGAGGCCGCCTGGCGGCACGCCACCGGCGCGAAGGGCGGCGCCATCATCGTCGAGGAATACGTCGACGGCCCGGAGTTCAGCGTCGAAACCATCAGCGCGGACGGCGTGCATGAGGTGCTGGCGGTGACGGAGAAGCTGACCACGGGCGCGCCGAACTTCGTCGAACTCGGGCACGTGATCCCGGCCTCGCGCGGCGTGCACGATCTCGAAGCCCTCGGTGCTGCGGCGATCGATGTGCTGACCGCAATCGCCCATCGCAACGGGCCCTGCCATTCCGAGTTCCGGCTCACCCCGCAAGGGCCGAAGGCCATCGAGACGCAGACGCGTCCAGGCGGCGACCAGATCTGGGAGCTCGTGCACATCGTGACGGGCCGCAACGTCTATCGCGAAACCCTGGCGCGCCTGTGCGGGCGCGCCATCGAGCCCCTGCCGCAACAGGCACCGGCCGCGGCGATCCGCTTCCTCTTGAGCCCCGGCGCCGGCACGGTCAAGGGTATCGACAACATCGAGCACGCCGCGGCGGTGCCGGGCGTGCGCGCCGTGCATCTCGACGCCAAGACGGGCAGCCGCGTCGCGCCGGCCGCGAGTTCCAGTCAGCGACTCGGTTATTGCCTGGCCGTTGGCACGACGCCTGGTGTAGCGGCCACCGCTGCAGAGAATAGTCGCGATCGGCTGCGAGTCGTCCTCGACACCACCGCAGCCTGACTTGCCGGCCTCGACAACCCCCTTTGCGCCGGGCCTTGCCGCTGCGGCTTCCGCTATGAGAAATCTTCTTTTCGTTACGCCCAAGGTACTGATGTCTACCCCCGCTGCGGAGTGGCGGCGATCGGTCGGCCCCGATGCCATCCTCTTCACCGGCGCGGACACCGACGACGCGCGTCAGCGCATCGAGGCCCACGTGGACGGCGCGTTTTCCCGCGTCCACACCTTCTGCAATTACGAGCACAACGATCTGCCGGAGAAGCGAGCGCACGAGATCCACGCGGCCACGCCGCTGCGCAACGTGGTCTCGCTGTCGGAGGTCGACGTGCTGCGCACCGCGCGCATTCGTGAACGCTGCGGCATCCCGGGGCACTCCGAAGCGAATGCGTGGATCTTCCGCGACAAGCTGCTGATGAAGGAACGTGCACGCGCGGCGGGCCTCGGCACGCCGCGGTTCGCCCGCGTGGAAAGCGCCTTCGACCTGCTGCACTTCGTGCGGGCCAACGGACTGCCTGTCATCGTGCGCCCGATTTCGGGCCGTGGTTCGGCGCAGGTTGGCGTCCTGCGCACCGATGAGGAGCTCGAGGCCTACCTCGCGTCCGGTGCGATCGCCGCGACGGATTTCCGCCCGCAACTGTTCGTGGAGACCTTCTGCGACGGCCCGATGTTCCGTATCGACGGTCTCGTGCTGCGCGGTGAGCCCGCGTTCATGCAGGTCGCCAAGTACATCAACACCACGCTGGACTTCATGAAAGGCCAAGCCGTCGGCACGTATTCGCTGCCTGCGGACGATGCCGAACGGCTCGCGGTGGAAGAGTTCGTCACGCATCTGGTCGGACGCGCCCTGCCGTCGGCGCCGACCATGATGTTCCATGCACAGTTGCTGCAGGACAGGCACGAGGGATTGATGCTGTGCGAGATTGCCGCACGCATCGGCGGCGGCGCGATCAATGACGAGATCATTGCGGCCACCGGCGTCGACCTGAAGATGGAATACGTGCGCTGCTGCTGCCTGCCCGGATACGCCGAAGCGTGGCGGCCCACACTGCGCGAGCGGCTGGCCGCTCGCATCCTCTTGCCGCCGCAGCCCGCCGTGCTGGAAGCCATTCCCAAGGACTGCGATATTCCGTGGGTCGTCAAATACACGGCCTACGGTCAACCCGGGCGCGCGTACAACGGCCCGGCGATGACCAACGCCGAGGTTGCGAGCTTCGTCTACCACGCGGACACCGTCGGTGAAGTCACGTCGCGCTGGGTCAAGCTTGTCGACTGGCACGCGCAACGCACGATCTGGCGCTCGTGATGCGCACGACGGACAGCAGGTCGGAGGACGGTATGCGTGAACCCTGCGACATTGCGCTCGTCGGCTGCGGCGCGGTCGGGGCGTCCTTCCTCGCGAGACTGGAAGTCGACGCCGGCGGCTTCGTCGGTAGCGTGGTCATCGTCGATCCGGCGGAGGAGCCGGGGCGCGGCATCGCCTACGGCCGCGACGCGAACAGCAACCTTCTCAATCGCGCGAACGCCGCCATCTCGGTGCGCGCCGACGATCTCGGCGAGTTCTTCCGCTGGTTCGCCGAGGAGCGCGCTGCGGGACGGCTCGAGCCCCAGCACGCCAACGTGCCGCTTGAGGCGGACGGCTATGCCCCGCGTCCCCTGTTCGGGGACTACCTGGTCAGCCGCGTGCGCCGTACGTTGGCGGCACTGGCGGCGCTGGGCTGGCGCGTGCGCAAGGAGCGCGGCATGGTCATCGATATCGATGAGGAATCCGGATCATACCGGGTCACCGTATCGAACGGCGCCAGCTTCGTCGCGCGCAGCGTGGTGCTTGCCACCGGCAACGGGCCGTCATCGGCGTTCCGGCGCTTCGAGGGGCAGGAAGGCTACGTCGCCCTGCCTTATCCGAACGAAGGGCTCTCGCGGCGCATCGGTGCCGACGCGCCGGTCGCGTTGCTGGGCAGCCGCCTGAGCGCGGTGGACACGGCCATCGCGCTGACGGACCAGGGGCATCGCGGGCCCGTCTTCCTGGCCTCGCGCACCGGTCAGTTGCCCATGGTGGGCGGCGGTAACGGCAATCATGTGTTGGCGCCGGCGACGCTGGAGGTCGCTCGATACGCACGCCACGCCGGTCCGGGATCGGTCTCGCTGGTGCGCCTCATGCGCCTGATGTTGCGCGAGATGGCGCGTGCCGAGGGCAGACGCCTGCCGGTGCGCAGCATCACGCGGCCCGAACTCTCGCCCACGCAGGCCTTTCTAGCCTGCGTCGAGGAACGCGAAGCCAACGTACGCAAGCCCTGGCAAGACGCCCTGATCCCCTTCAACGACTACGTCGCGGATTTTTGGAACGCCCTGCCCGATGACGACCGCCGCCGCCTCATGCGCGGCGCCTACGGCGCGTACATGGGCTACCGTGTCTCCATCCCGCTCGAGAACGGCCGCAAGGTGGCAGGACTACTGCGGGCCGGCCGCGTCACCAATCTCTGGCCCCTGAAGGAGGTGACTCACGACGGCGAGGCCTTCGTGCTGCGCTTCGGAACGGGGGGACCGACGCTGGCCCCGGATCTGCGCGTGCCGGTGCTCGTGAACTGCACCGGTCTGGTGGGCGGCCCGGACGCGTCGGCCGGGCCGCTCTATCCGAGCCTGATCGCCGGGGGGCTCGCGCGTCGTCACCCTTTCGGCGGCATCGACGTCGATCCGCACACCAACCGCGTGATCGGCGCTCACGGAAGCGCGCACCGATTATTCGCGATCGGGAACAGTACGCAAGGCGTGTTCTTGCTCACCAGTAACCTCGTGCTGAACGCAGCTCACGCTGCCCGCGTCGTGGATCTGCTGCTGGCGGATCTCGCGTCCGCTGCGGCACCTTCGTCCCGTGCCACAAACGCCTGCATCAACGGCGCGCAAAATGTCGCGTTGTAAGCCTGCAGGCCCTGACACTGTCCTAACACCAGACCTATGCACATCGACACCGATTTCGAAGCCGCCGCCATCGATCACGTTGCCTCTCCCACCAGCGGCTCGCCCCTGCGTTTGCGTCTGCGCAGCGACAACGCCGCCGAATTCGCCCAATGGTTCGCGTTCGAGCTGGTCGATCTACCGCCCGGCGGCGTCGACGTGCGCATCGAGGGTTTGGCCGGCTCGTCCTACCCTAAAGGCTGGGTCGACTACCGCGTCTGCATGCGCGCCGATGGCGGCGAGGCGGCGGCCTGGCGCCGCCTGCCAACAGACTTCGATGGCGATGCGCTCGCGTTCCACGCGCCCGGCCCGGCCCGGCGCCTGCGCTTTGCCTATTTTCCGACCTTCGACCGCGTCGCCGAAGACAACCTCGTCGCTCAGGCGACGCAGGCAGGCGCAACGCTGGAGACCCTCGGGACCTCCGCGCTCGGCGAGCCGATCCGCATGCTCTCGTTCGAGGGCGATGCGCCACGCACTCGCCTCTGGTTCATGGCTCGCCAGCATCCGGGCGAATCGCAGGGCGGTTATTGCCTCGAGGGCCTCGTGCAGGGGCTGTGCGGCGAGCTGCGTCCTGTTTGGGAGAACGGTGGCTCAGCCGTGCATGTCATCGTCAATGCCAATCCGGACGGCGTGCGCCTGGGCAACCTGCGCACGAACGCGCGCGGCGCCAACCTCAACCGCTGCTGGGACCGTGAGTATCCTGATGCGCCCGAGACGGCCGCCGTGCGCCGTCGCATGCAAGCGCTCGGACTCGACCTGCTCGTCGACTTCCATGGCGACGAGGTCCTGCCCCACGTCTTCTCGGTGGGCGCCGACGGCAGCCCCGCCTGGACGCCACGCTTGCAGGCCCTGCGCCGCACGTTCGACGAGGACCTGCTGCGACGCTCCCCCGTGTTCCAGACAGCCCGCGGCTATTCCGTCGACCGACCTGACCACGCGAGCCCAAGGAAGTGCATCCCGTGGGTCGCGGAGCAATTCGATGCGCTGGCGATGACCATCGAATTGCCGTTCAAGGAGAGCGCCGACCGACCGCGTGACGACGCCGATGCGACCGCATACGCCCGCACATTCGGACGGGCCGTGCTCGAAACCGCCCTGGCGCTTGCGCCGTCCGTGCGGCCTTGAGGTCCTGCTCGCCTTCCGTCGAGCGCGCATGGACGCCTCCGGGGTGCCAAACCTTCGTTTGCACGACGGTTTGAAGGTCAGGATTGCGGCCCTGCGTCCGGAGGGGATGCGGACAAAATCTTGGACTACTTTGGAGGTAGTCCATGTATTTGTTGAAGTTCGTAGATACTGCTAATTGTGTCCATTCAGGAACCGATGCGTCTGCAATGCACACGCTATCCAACTTTAGTTGACGCCACGGCTTTATTTTTCCTTTGTTCTACAAAGTCAGAGCAAAGTCTGCTCCGTGAATAATTCGAATCAACGCGATCCGCAGTTGCCACCAATTCGCCTCTATGGACCTCCTTGTGATGCAGAAAGTGCATCAACTAGAGGAAAGCGAAATGTCGTTAGTGGAGCAGACACGGTGGCCAGACCACTGCTATGACGAAGGGAAATTGAAATATCCCGCCTGCATTCCGGAGGCTTAGCTTAGAGATTGATCTTTGGGGCCGCAAAGTCCACAGCCTCAGCGGCATCGATATCGCCCGCCGCCACCTCCAAGTCGATTCCGCGAGTCGCGCCGCAACTGTCAACTAGACCAATGTCAGTAGTCAGACGGCCCTGACTGACTCGTTTCGTCGCAAGACGTTGCACCCACTAATCAGACAAATAGGATGTTCCCAATCCAACTACCAAGGGACCGTTCACCGAATGTGAACGCAGTTGCCGGTGTCCTCAACTGATACATGTCGTCACACAAGACAATCCAGTTCCCGCCAAACACATTCACCTGCATGGCAGAAATCGCGCGACTTTAGTTCACGCATCAACGTTGTCCAAACTTCAGTTCCGAAATTTTGGAACTAAAGTTGCGCTCTCAGGAAGTGTGCGGCACCGGCGAAGCTTGATACGCCTGCCTTCCCCAGCATTCCAAAATAGGGCAGCTTTAGTTCGTCGGCCTGAATCGAGGCCACGTTCTTTCCCGGTCGAATCCAGCGATTCGCCGGGATCGGGGCCTCGCCCCGATCAATGCGCGGGTCACGTCAATCCCGGATAAGCCGGTTCCCGCAGTCACAACGCCCCAAGCGCCCCCGGGCGGTCAACCGCGGCACGCTTTCCCGGCAGCCGCTTCGCGACCGCCACGCGCACACCAAATTTTTACGCTTGTAAAAATTTTGGCCAGAGAGAATGACGCGCTGAAAACAGAAACAGAAACAGCCCGTCCGCTGCCCGTGCACGGGCCTGCGCGACCTCCTTCAGCCCACAACCCGATCGCCCACGGAAAACGAGATGCCCACGAACCAGGATGCACGCCCGACTGCCGGGTCGAACCACGGGGAATTCGCGCTGAGCGAAGTCCCGCTCGAGAAACGCACCGGCTTTCTATCGATCACGATGGTGCTGCTGAGCTTCACGTTCTTCACCGGGACGATGTTCGCCGGCGGCAAAATCGGCGTCGCCTTCGATGTCGTCAGCATGATCCAGATCGCCGTGATCGGTAACCTGCTGCTCGCCGCCTACGCGGCGTCGCTTGCGCTGATCGCCGCGCGCAGCGGCCTGAATGCGGTGCTGATGGGGCGCTTCTGCTTCGGCGAAGTCGGCAGCAAGCTGTCCGATTTCCTGCTCGGCTTCGCGGAACTCGGCTGGTACGCGTGGGGCACCGCGACGGTCGCCATCGTGCTGGTCAAGCTGCTCGGCTGGCCCGCGTCGGTGACCACGCCGTTGATGATCCTGTTCGGCTTCGGATTCTCGATCACGGCCATCATCGGCTATCGCGGCATGGACGTGCTGTCGCGCGTGTCCGTGCCGTTGATGTTCGTGCTGCTGATGACGTCGATGTGGATCGCCACCCGCGATATCGGCGGGTGGGCCGGCCTCAAGCACGTCGTGCCGACGCATCCGATGCAGTTCTCGGCCGCGGTGACGATGGTCATCGGCACCTTCGCGAGCGGCGCCACGCAGGCGACCAACTGGACGCGCCTCGCCCGCAGCGCGCGCAGCGCCGTGTCCGCCAGCATGATCGGGTTCTTCGCGGGCAACGGCCTGATGATCGTCGCGGGCGCGTACTGCGCGATCGTCTATCAGCAGGCCGACATCGTCGAGGTGATGATGCTGCAGGGCCTGTCGATCGCGGCGGTCGTGATGCTGTGCCTGAATCTCTGGACCATCCAGGGGCCGACGATGTACAACGTGGCGGCCGCCGGCTGCCACCTGCTGCGCACCGAGCGGCGGCGCACGCTCGTCCTCGTGGGGGCGGCGATCGGCATCGTGCTCGCGGTCGGCGGGATGTACGAGCTGCTGATTCCGTTCCTCGTACTGCTCGGCTCGATCATTCCGCCCGTCGGCGGCGTGATCATGGCGGACTACTGGTACCGCCATCGCGGCACCTACCCGTCGCTTGCGACCGCCCGCCTGCCGCGCTTCAACCTGGTCGGCCTGGCCGCCTATGCGATCGGTGCGATACTCGCCTACACCTCGCCGTGGATCGCGCCGATCGTCGGCATCGCGGCGTCCGCCGCCGCGTACATCGTGCTGCTGCAGGTTGCCCGCGCGTTCTCGCGCGAGCCGTCCGTCCAGGGCGAATGATTCCGCTGCGCGCCCTTCCGGCCCCACTCGAACGACAGGAACCCACATGAAGATCATCAACGCCAGATTGCGCGGCCGTAGCGGCCTCTTCACGATCGACCTCGATGCGGACACGATCCGTGCGATCGACCTCCAGCCGTCGCCGCTGACGCCGCAAGGGAACGACGTCATCGATGCCGGCAGCAATCTCGTCATCCCGCCGCTGGTCGAGCCGCATATCCATCTCGATGCGACGCTGACCGCCGGCGAACCCGAATGGAACATGAGCGGCACGCTGTTCGAAGGCATCGAGCGATGGGGGCAGCGCAAGGCCACGATCACGCACGACGATACGAAAGCCCGCGCGCACACGACGATCGGGATGCTGCGCGACAACGGCATCCAGCACGTGCGCACGCACGTGGACGTCACCGATCCCACGCTCGCCGCGTTGAAGGCGATGGTCGAAGTCAGGGAAGAGGCGCGCGATCTCATCGACCTGCAGATCGTCGCGTTTCCGCAGGAAGGCATCGAGTCGTTCGACAACGGCCGCGCGTTGATGGAGCGCGCGATCGAGATGGGCGCCGACGTCGTTGGCGGCATTCCGCATTTCGAGAACACGCGCGACCAGGGCGTGAGCTCCATCAAGTTCCTGATGGATCTCGCGGAGCGCAAGGGCTGCCTCGTCGACGTCCATTGCGACGAAACCGACGATCCGCAATCGCGCTTCCTGGAAGTGCTCGCCGAGGAAGCGCGGGTACGCGGGATGGGCAAGCGCGTCACCGCGAGCCACACGACCGCGATGGGCTCCTACGACAACGCTTATTGCTCGAAGCTGTTCCGGCTGCTGAAGCGCTCGGAGATTCATTTCATTTCGTGTCCGACCGAAAGCATCCACCTGCAGGGGCGTTTCGACACCTACCCGAAGCGGCGCGGCATCACGCGTGTGGCGGAGCTCGATCGCGCCGGCATCAACGTGTGCTTCGGACAGGATTCGATCAAGGACCCGTGGTACCCCGTCGGCAACGGCAACATCCTGCGCATTCTCGACGTGGGCCTGCACGTGTGCCACATGCTCGGATACGAAGACCTGCAGCGGTGCCTCGATTTCGTCACCGAGCACAGCGCGAACGCGATGTCCCTCGGCGACCGGTACGGCCTCGCCGTCGGGCGGCCGGCCAATCTGCTGATCCTCGACGCCGATAGCGACTACGAAGTGATTCGCAAGCAGGCCAGGGTGCGTACGTCGCTGCGCGGCGGGAAGGTCATCATGCAGCGCGCGCCGGAACACATCACCTATCCCGAAGCGAACGCGCGTTGAGCGGACGGCGGCTCCGGCCCGACATGCCGGTGGAGGATCGAGCGATGAACCCGTCCGCGCCGACCGCAGAACCGCCCGCCCGGCCACCCGGCCGGCGGGAAGCGCTGCGCGATACCCTCGAGGCGGCCATTCTCGCCGCCGCCGAGGAATCGTTTTCCACGTATGGATTCGAAGGGAGCTCCGTTGCGGCGATCGCGGCAGCGGCCGGCCTGTCGAAGCAGAACCTGATGTACTACTTCCCGACGAAGCTGGCGCTCTACAGACGCGTGCTGGACGACGTCCTGCGGGACTGGCTCGGCAGGATGCGGGAGTTCGCGGCGCCCGAGCGCGAGCCGGCGGAAGCGATGTCGGCCTATATCCGCGCCAAACTCGAATTTTCCCGGAACCGCCCGCATGGATCACGGGTGTTCGCGCTGGAGATCATCGGCGGCGCGAAGACCTACGGAAAGGAGATCCGCAAGCAACTGATCCCGGTGCTGCGGGACGACATCCGGGTGCTCGAGCGCTGGATCGACGAAGGCAAGGTCCGGCAGGTCGATGCCGAGCACCTGTTCTTCCTGATCTGGGCAGCGACGCAGTCGTATGCGGATTTCGCGTCGCAGATGCTGCTGGTGCTCGGCAAGCGCGCGCTGGGGAGCGACGATTTCGACGCGGCCTATCGCACGATCTCGGACCTGGTGCTCAGGGCGCTGATCACCGAAAACGGCAACGGCGGCCTGAGCGCCGCCGTTGCCGTTCGCGCACGGTAACCCGGCGCCATCGGAGGCCGCCGGGAACCGCCGGTCAGTCGTTGTGCTTGTGGTGCTTCTTTTTCTTGTGCTTGCCGCCGCGGTAGTAATCGTCGGAGCGCGAGTTGTTGCGCGACACGTGGCCGCCCAGCGCCGCCCCCGCGCCGCCGCCGACGGCCGCGCCCACGAGCCCGCCCGCCGTGCCGCCCATCGCGTGGCCCG